>QUFP01000026.1 GCA_003478935.1 Firmicutes bacterium AF25-13AC | reverse complement strand
AAAGCGATTATTCTTGCTGATTATTCTTGCTGAGACTGCACATGCATGGCGAAAGAGCAAAAATGGCTTTATTGATGAAGCTCAGGAAAAGATTGCAGGCTTTGCGGCATCGCCATTGGGACAGCGTATGGTGCTTGATATGGACAATACAATCATGGCATCTCTTCCTGATAAAATGGGAAGAGGAATTTACTATTGGGAACCACTGTGCATTCCGCGCGGCGATGAAGGCGGATGGGCAGAAAATATGGGAATACTTGATGAGCGCGGACAGGCAATGGAGGCAATTCATTCCTTTGAATTTGTAAGAGGTGATGCAAAGCCAGAACTTCCAGCAAAGATTTACAAACCGCAGCTGCTTACAGTACAGGTACACCAAAATGTACAGCTTCCGGAAGAAGTAAAAGTGCTTTACCGCGATGGAAACATTCAAAGTCACAAGGTCAAATGGGAAAATGCAGGGGCAGTTAAGGCTGATGAAATCGGCACGATTTTTGTAAAGGGCATAATTGATGGATTCGATGGGTTTGATGAATTGGATGATGAGTGGACAAAACCTGTAGTTCAGGAGATTGAGGTTGTAGAGAAACTGATGAGCGAGAAGAATCTTTTTGCAGATGCAAATTGGGATGATGGCCTGACGCAGTGGGAGACAAGCAGCAGTGAGGATGGAGTAAATGTACAGCTGTATCCAGAATTTGAAGATCCATTTCCAGCGCCGCCTGTCAATGCAGTGCGTGTAGAGGGTGTAAAAAACTTTACATTTCATATCAGCCAGAAAAAGAAAAATCTGGCATCAGGACGATATGTATTGAAGGCGCAGTATTCTGGAACTGATACTACTGGTGTAGAGGTTCATTTGTTTGCAGAAAAAACAAAGGACACTAACACTCAAAGCAGTGAGCTGTTTCAGGCTGTGATTCATCCTACAAAGGAGTGGCAAGAAAGCAAAATCAATTTTTCAATTGAAGAAGGAGATACACTCACAGCAGGACTTACGATCAGTGCACCTCCAGTCTATGGTATGGTTAGAAGATTTTTGCTGTACAAGGAAGATTGATGAAGATAGATATAAAGACGAATAATAGAAGACAGAGAGGAAAGAAAACATGAGCACAACGTATGGTTTTACAAATAAATATCTGACGAAAGATGAAAAGCCGTGGTTTCCAGTGATGGGTGAGATTCACTTTAGCCGCTATCGTGCAGATTTATGGGAGGAATCTCTTCGTAAAATGAAAGCAGGCGGTTTGTCGATTGCATCCGTTTATGTCATTTGGATTCATCATGAGGAAGAGGAAGGAAAATTCGATTTTACAGGAAATAGAAATCTTCATGATTTTTTGGAAGCAGCAAAGAAAGTGGGAATTTCTGTATTTCTTCGCCTTGGTCCGTGGGTACATGGAGAGGCAAGAAACGGAGGATTCCCGGACTGGTTGCAAAAAAAGCAGGATGAAATTGATTTAAGAAGCGATGACCCTGCTTATCTTGCATATGTGAGACGTCTTTGGGAGAAGGTCTATGAGCAGGCAAAAGGCTTTTTGTATCAGGATGGCGGCCCGGTGATTGGCATGCAGATTGAAAATGAGTATGGTCATGTTGGTGGATATAATGGAGAAAAGGGTGAGCAGCATATGCGCACACTTACAGCAATGGCACGAGAGATTGGCTTTGATCTGCCGCTTTGCACGGCAACAGGCTGGGGCGGTGCTGCGACTGGAGGACTTCTTCCTGTTATGGGTGGCTACTGCGAAGCACCTTGGGATCAGCGCATTACCGAGATTGAGCCAAACACAAATTATGTATTTAGTCATATAAGAAACGATGCACTGATTGCAAGTGACCATCATGTGGACGATACAGTTACATTCAATCAGGATGATTTTCCATATCTTACAGCAGAGCTTGGCGGCGGTTTGCAGGTGACAAAGCACAGACGTCCTATTGTTTCTGGAAATGATGTTGGTGCGATGTCGCTTACAAAGCTTGGAAGCGGTGTTGGACTGCTAGGCTACTACATGTATCATGGCGGCAGCAATCCAGACAGCAAGCTTTCCACACTTCAGGAGAGCCGTGCGACAGGATATTTAAATGATCTTCCAGAGATTAACTACGATTTTAATGCGCCGATTCGTCAGTATGGAACGATCTCTGACAATTACCGTGAAATTCGTCTGCTTGCATACTTTTTGCAGGACTTTGGCGCTGATTTAGCTGTTCTACCAGCTGATATTGATCCAGACTTTGTTAAGCCGGGAGATACACATACTCTTCGTGTATCAGTTCGTCATGATGATACACATGGCTATGTATTTGTTAATAACTATCAGAGACGATTGACAATGGATGATCATAAAGATGTTGTGCTTGAAGGAAAAACAAAAGGTGAGCCAGTTCGTTTTCCAAAAACAAATATTGCGTCCGGCGAGTACGCATTCTATCCATATAATATGAAGCTAAAAAATGCAGTTTTGGTGAGTGCACTTGCAACACCTCTATGCAAGCTTTCATGCAAGGATGAGGATGTATACGTATCTACGGTGATAAAGATCCGCAGTTTACATGGGATGGCACACCTGCGAAGGTTATGCATCTTAGCCGTGCAGACGCATTGTCAGCAGCAAGAGTTACATTAAAGGATCATCAGGAATATCTTGTATTATCAGATAATTTTGTGTGGGAAGAGAGCGGTACTCTTCGTGTAGTTGGCGGTGAGGAGACGATTATTCGTACATTCCCAAAGCTTTCAAAAGATGTACTTCCGTCAGATTTTAAGGAGATTGCAGGCGAGGGTGAGTTTACAGTTTATAAGAGAAGCCAGGCAAAGAATAATGCAAATGTACAGACGAGCGTTTCCTTTGCGCAGTCTGCTCAGGCACCAGAGGAGTTTTCTGGCAAGCTTGTAAACAGCTGCGGTCAGCCAGAAACATTAAAGGGTGACGAAAAGATCTATGAGATCAGCGTGCAGTATGCAAGGGAAAATGGAAAAGGCCGTAAGGAAGGCTATGATTGCATTCTTTCCTTTGATTATGCATGTGAAAGCATGGAACTTTTTGTAAATGGCAGAAAGGTAAACGATTATTTCTATACAGGCCAGAAGGCACTCTTTAGTTTGGGATATTTTGCCTTCCCGACAAAAATCACAGCAGTACTTCATCCGCTGCATGAGGGTGATCATATCTACCTGCAGGAATGGCCAAAAATGGATGATAAAAAAGCATGCCGGATTGAGGCGGTTACGCTTACAGAACAGTTTACTTGATAGTTATGTTTGCGATATAAATAAAATGATGTTGGGGTCAAAAGGTATTTTGCCCCCAACTGATACCCACGAATTGCTCCGCCCCCCTGCAACTTTCGCAATTCTAAAAACATTCGGATTCGCTGATTTTCCTTGAAAATCGCTGCATCCTCATGTTTTTGCGGGGTCCAAGCTCAAAAACCTAATCGTGCAAGCACGAACGGCTTTTGGAGCTTTTGACCCTGCTATCATATAAAGATTTAAATTTAGAAAGGTAATGGTTAGGAATATGGAAAAATATAGATTACATACAGGGTGGACATTCTGCCTGGACGAGAGAAATGAAAAAGAGGAAACAGCACCATCTGAGGGTTTTCGCGCCGTAACGCTGCCACATGATTGGAGTACAGATTATCCGTTTGATCCAGAATCAGATACATGTGGATCAGGAGGTTATGCGAAAGCTGGAATCGGCTGGTATCAAAGAACAATCACCATTTCAGAGAACGATATTAAAAGCAGACAGATTATTTTGTATTTTGAGGGCGTTTACATGAAGAGCAGTGTCTTTGTAAACGGCACTTATGCAGGTGGTCATATCTATGGTTATACCCCATTTGAGGTGGATATCACTGCACTTGTGCATGAAGGAGAAAACGAGATTCTTGTTCGTGTGGACAACTCCATGCAGCCAGGTTCACGATGGTATTCTGGTTCAGGTATTACAAGAGATGTGTGGTTAGAAAAGCGTCATCCGATTCACGTTGCTCGCTATGGTATGTATTTGACAACAGATGAAGGAAATCTTAATATCAGCACAACGCTTCATACGTCAGAATGTATGAAAAATGATGATTCATTAAGTTTGAATTTTGTATTAAAGGATAATGATGGAGCAGAGATAGCAAAAAAGAATATTGAACTGAAAAATGATTGGATGGAAGCTGATTTAGATGCAGCTATTTTATCTGGAATGGATGAAGATGTGCCGAAGACACTTTGTCAATTGCAGACGTCACTGTCTATTCAAGTTGAAAATCCAGTACTTTGGGATCATGAAACACCGTATTTGTATGAGCTGACAACCATTTTAAAGAAAAATGACACTGTAATTGATGAGCGCACTGATAAAGTAGGATTTCGCAATATCAAATTTGATGCAAAGAAGGGATTTTTAATTAATGGAAAGCATGTAAAGCTAAATGGTGTTTGTCTGCATCACGATGGTGGATGTGTCGGTGCAGCAGTGCCACCGGAAATTTGGAGACGTCGCCTCGAAAAGCTAAAGGATATGGGCGTTAATTCTGTACGCTGTTCACACAATCCGCCAGATGAAGCACTTCTTGATCTTTGTGATGAGCTTGGATTTTATGTTATGGATGAAGCATTTGATGAGTGGCGTTTGATGAAGGCAAAGGAAATTGGATCAAATACTCATGAAAGTCATGGATATTCTATGTATTTTGATGCATGTCATGAATGGGATTTAAAGACAATGCTGTATCGAGATCGTAATCATCCGGGCATCGTGCTTTGGAGCATTGGAAATGAGATTCCAGAGGAGGTCGTAGTAGGCGGCGAGGAGCTTGCAGTCGAATTGAGTGGCTACTGTCATACCATTGATCCTACCAGAAAGGTGACACTTGCGCATGATCAGATTGCGGCAGAACCATATTCGGCTCGTGATGCATTTATGGATAAAATAGATGTAGTCGGCTACAATTATGTAGGCCGATGGAGAGAACGCGCTGAGCTTTTGTACGATGCTGACCGCGAGGAGCATTTGGATCGCTGTGTGATCGGAACAGAAAATCCGTCAGCCGGATATATTCGAAGCGACTACAACTTTGAGGTGGATCCTGGATCCTTCTGGAACAAGCCATATTATACAGCGGCAGTGACTGTAGGTAAGCTGCTTCGCTATACAATGGTTCATGATTTTGTTGCCGGTGATTATATGTGGACAGGCATTGATTATCTGGGTGAAGCAAACTGGCCGCAGCGTTCAGCAGGCTGTGGTTGTCTGGATACGTGTGGTTTTGAAAAAGATGCATTCTATTTTTATAAAAGTGTATGGAATCAGAATGAAAAATTTGCATATCTGTGTCCGCATTGGAATTTAAAACTGGAAAAGGGAACGGTGTTGCCTGTCATCTGTTATACGAACTGCGAGGATGCTGAGCTTTTTGTAAATGGTCGTTCTTTTGGTGTGAAGTCAAAGGGATTTCCATGTTATGGAATGACTGAGCGCTATGGTCATTTTGACCGTTATCGCAGACCAGCCAATACAGATGATCTGTTCTTGAGCTGGGATGTTCCATTTGAGCCTGGAAAAATTGAGGTAGTCGGATACCATGACGGAAAAGAGGTATGCCGTTATAATGTAGAAACAACAGGCGAGGCAGCAGCAATTAAGCTTACAGTTGATAAGACAAGTGTAGATGCCGATGGAAGAAGTGTTGTGCAGGCTGAAATTCGTATTGTAGATAGTAAAGGACGTATTGTTTTGGATGCAAGCCCACAGCTTGATTTCGCATTAGAAGGTGACGGCGAGATCATCGGAATTGACAATGGTGATCCAGCGTGTCATGAGCAGTGGAAGGAAACTAAGGGGCGTCATGCATTTAATGGAATGGCTTATGCAGTTATTCGTGCAGGACAAAACAAGGGAGAACTAAAGCTTACAGTAACTTCATCAGATAATATACTTACAAATGCAAGTGCAACTATTCAAGCATGCTAAATGATGTTTGAAACTTAAAAAAAATTGCCTTTTTCTTCAAAAATTTGTATAATAACCATAATATGGTGCCGTATTAGAAAAAAATCTTGGGCATTAGTTGGGGACAAAAAAGTTTTTGACCTCAATATCATAATATAGTTGACAGAATGCAAATTTTGAGGAAAGGGGCTTTTTTTATGGATGAATATGAAATTGAAGAGAAATGTCAGTCCTATGAGGTGACGGATTTTCAGCATAACTTTGAAATTGAGCATCCTACTACAACGTTGCAGCAATGGGGACTGCATATTCATTCTAATCATTATGAGTTATTAGTATTTATCCGAGGAAATGCGGAGTGTTGGATTGAAGGAAGAAGGAAAAAACTTGAGTATGGTGATGTGGTGATTGTTAATCCGCGTGAGATTCATCGTATTTTTATTTTAGATAATGCTGAGTATGAACGCATTGTAATTCATGTGTCAGACAGCATGTTAAAGGAGCTGTCAACGGCACAGACAAATCTTTTAAGAGTGTTTCATAAGAATAGAGCGCATATACTTCATCTTTCAGAGGAAGAGATGGCACAGTTTGTCAGCAATCAGCTGCAGATGAAAAAAATGTGGAAGAAAAAGGAATTTGGAGCAGATCTTTTAGGTTCTGCGTGGTTTCAGATACTGCTTCTTCAGATTTCACAGAAAATGCGTCAGGCAGAAGGGTCTGGAGCTTGGGAAAGTGTGGCAGGTCTTGTCGGTGAAGCACTTGAGTACGTCAATGCACATATGACGGAGGATATTTCTGTGCAGGATATTGCAGATGCTTTAAATGTCAGCCGTTATTATTTAAGTCATGCTTTTAAAAAAAGTACAGGATATGGATTGTGGAATTATGTGATATCAAAGCGTCTTGTATATTCACAAAAGCTTCTTGTAGAAGGTGCATCTGTAACAGAGGCATGTTATGAGAGTGGATTTAAAGATTATGCACATTTCATAAAAAGTTTCACGAAAACATTCGGATGCTCGCCAAAACAATATGGGAAAAATGATGCATCCATATACACGGTGAAGCTAAATGCAGCCGATGCAGCCATAGACCGTGATAGCAGATGCATCTACATACATGATGAAGCTAAATTTATAAATAAAGAGCTTAAAAATTAACAATAATGTTGATATTGATGAGACTATCGCTTCTTAAGAGCACAAAAACACATATTTTGCACCTAAAAAGCAATGTTTTATAAAAAAGTGCTGATATAATATAATCAAACAAAACGTTTTGGGAAAAATGAGAAAAGATTGTGAAAAATTCATAATCATAGTTGCAGCGCAATTTTTAAATGATGAAAATGTGACAAATAACAAAATGAAAATCAAACGAAATAGAAAAAAATGGTTTTAAAAATTGAAAAACAAGCCCAATTCTTATTGCAGATATTGGTATTGGATTTCCATTATGTTTTGTCATGAAAGGGAGGAAAAAACATGAAAAAAACATGAAGAAGATGGTTAGTGCCATCACAATGACAGCGATGGCAGCATCAATGTTCGCTATGCCTGCAGTAGCAGAAGAGACAAAGGAAGGAAGCAGCATCACTTATCCGCTTCAGACAGATATTGAGAGCGTTTCTTGGTATGCACAGGAAGGTATTGTCCCTCATGAGAAGTTTAAGGATGCATCCGAATCTCCATTCCATGTAGGTCTTGCAAAGCATCTGGGTGTAAATATTGACTGGAGCTTCCCAACAACTGGTTCTGACGCAGGTACATTCACAAACACATTGATGGCAGATCCGTCAAGTCTTCCGAATATCATGCAGTGCTATGTAATGGAGAATGCATCTCAGTATATTGATGATGGCATTATCTGGGATTTAACCGATTATATTCAGGAGTATGCACCTGATTATTATGCATTTTTGCAGACCAATCCAGCATACGATAAGGCAATGAAGGATGATCAGGGTCGTTACTATACCTTCGGATTCTTCCGCGAGGATGGTGGTTGGAATGACAGCTACGAAGGTCCAGTTGTTCGTAAGGACTGGTTGGATGAGTGTGGTCTTGAAGTTCCGAAGACAATCTCTGAGTTTGAGAATGTAATTCGTGTATTCAATGAGAAGTATGGCGCAACATTTGATACCTCCGCAAGTGTACGTTTCAACGATATGGGTATCTGTGGTGCATTCGGTGCATATGGCTGTGTTAGTGTAGGTACCAACTATGGTTATTATGTTAAGGATGGCAAGGTAGGTTTGGCAGCATCTGAGGATGAGTGGCGTGATTATGTCAGCTGGCTGAACAAGATGTGGGAAGACGGTTTGATTGATCAGGATATGCTGACTGAGGATGACACAACAATTAAGGATAAGATTCATAACGGCAAGTGCGGAATCAGCTACACTTCCATGGGACAGCTGAATAACTGGAACAAGGAAGAGGAAGCAGCAGGCAATGAGGGAACATGGATTGGTATTCCATATCCGACAGCAGATGATGGTTCCTTATCAAGTATCTTTGGTGGTCCTGGAATCGGAAAGCACACCATTGTTATCACAACAACAGCAGATGAAGATACCATGAAGCTTTGCTTAGAGATGCTTAATTATGCATATACAGAAGAGGGTATGCTTTACTGGAACTATGGCGATGAGGGTGTATCATGGGAGTATGATGAGGACGGTGTTCCACAGTTCACAAGCCTTGTAAAGGATGATCCAGATACTGACCCTATGACAAAGTACAATGGCGCGACATGGGGCAGCTGCTGTATTCAGGCTACAAACCTTCTGTATCAGAAGAACAGCCAGACAGCAATCGATGCAAATGATACTTGGTATTACATCTATGATGATGAAGATAAGAACAGAGAAGTTACCAGCGGTTGGAGATTCCCAGTTGGTGTAAGCTTCACAGTAGAAGAGTCTGATGAGCTGGATGAGATCGCTCAGAATATTCCGACTTTCGTTTCTGAGAGTTTTGCATCCTTCTTGACTGGATCTCAGGATATTGATGATGATGCAGTATGGGAGCAGTATAAGAGTGACCTGGAGTCCTACAACCTGTCTCGTGTTCTTGAGATTCGTCAGGCTGCATATGACAGATATCTGGAGCGTTAATCTAAGACTTAATTTTATTACAGAATAGATCGGATGAGTAAAAGTGTATTCTGAAATGAAATAGTATGCCTTTTCCGGCAGTGGAAAAAGTAATTTTCCACTGCCGGTACTATTAGGAGAAAAATTAGACTTTTGCAAATCCGAAAAGGAGGCGCTTATGAAAGCAAATGCAGTAGCGAAAAGGCCAAAGCCGCCGTTATCAAAACGACTAAAAAGAGATTGGCATAAAAATAAATGGAAGTATATTATGTTGCTTCCGGTTTTGATTTATCTGTTACTTTTCTGTTATAAGCCGATGTATGGACTGGTAATCGCATTTAAGGATTATAAGATTACCAGAGGAATTGAGGGATCAAATTGGTCTAATCCGTGGTATAAGTGGTTTTTGAATTTCTTTACAGATCCGTACTTTGGACGATTACTGAAAAATACATTTTTAATTAGTGGTCTTACGATTTTGTTCGGCTTCCCAGCACCAATTATTCTGGCGCTGATGATTAATGAAGTAAGAAACAGTGCATTTAAGAGAACGGTTCAGACAATCACCTATATGCCATACTTTATTTCTATGGTTGTTTTATGTGGACTATTAAAGACCTTCTGTATGCAGGATGGTATGTTCTCTCAGATCGTGGAAATGTTCGGAGGCAGGGGACAAAACTTCTTGGCAAATCCAAAATATTTTAGAACGATCTATGTATTATCTGATATTTGGTCTGGTATTGGTTGGAACTCTATCATTTACTTAGCAGCTCTTTCTAGTATCGATCAGGAGCAGTACGAGGCAGCTCGTGTGGATGGTGCAAACCGTTTCCAGCAGATGCTTCACATTACACTGCCAGGTCTTGTTCCTACCATTATGATTCTGTTTATCCTTCGTATGGGTAATATTTTGAATGTCGGCTACGAGAAGATTCTTCTTCTGTACAACTCAGCAACCTATGCAACTGCTGATGTTATCTCTACTTATACCTATCGTCTGTCATTTGGTGGAAGTGGAAATCCGATGTATTCGAAGTCGACTGCAATCGGATTGTTTAATACAATCATCAATGTCTGCTTCTTGATGCTGACCAATCTGATCAGTAAGAAAGCAACTGATGCAGGTTTATTCTAATGAGAGGAGGAATTTAAAAATGAGAACGAAAGTAAAAAAACAAAAAATGAAGACCTCCTTGGGAGATAAGATATTTGTCGTTATCAATAGTGCGATTTTGATTTGTCTTTGTATTATCACTCTGTATCCGATCTGGTATGTATTTTGTGCATCCATGACATCGAACACCTATCTGGTTTCCCATCCGGGTATTTTGCTGTGGCCACATGAAATGACATTTGGTGCTTATAAGTTGGCGTTTTCTCATCCACTTCTTCTTTCTGGATATACCAATACGCTGATTATTCTGGCGGTATCATTGCCGATCAATATTTTGATGACATTGTTTGCCGGATACTTTATGGCATCAAAGGATGTTATGTTTAAACCGCTTCTTCAGGGATTGATTATGTTTACGATGTTCTTCTCAGGTGGTATGATTCCTGCTTACTTGAACATTCGTGACTTAGGACTGTACAATTCTCTGTGGGCATTGATTCTTCCAGGTGCTCTGAGTGTGTACAATTCCATCATCTGTAAGACGGCGATTGAATCCGTTCCGGAATCTCTTAAGGAATCTGCTTATATTGATGGTGCAAATGATGTAATCATTCTGTTCCGTATCATTGTTCCGCTAATTAAGGCAACACTGGCTGTACTTCTTCTTTACTATGGTGTTGGCCACTGGAATGCATGGTTCAATGCATCCATTTATCTGAAGGACAATGAGAAGCTTCCAATTCAGAATATCATGAGAGCAATCTTAATTGCAAACTCAAATGTTTTGAACTCAGCAGCTGCAGAAAATGACCAGGTCAATCAGTTTGCAGAGGCTATCAAATATTCTACCATTATTTTGACAACGGTTCCTGTACTTTGTATCTATCCATTTATTCAGAAGTACTTTGTAAAGGGTGTTATGATCGGTGCTGTAAAGGGTTAACGAACAAATGCTCCTTTTGGGTGATTGCCTGAAAGGAGCTGTTTTAGAAAGGAGAAAAAACAAATGCTATATCCAGTTGATAATGAGATCCGTCAGGTAAAGAGCTTAGACGGCATATGGCGATTCAAAAAAGAAAATCGCATGGAAGAAGGTTTTGAGGAAAAGTGGTATGAAAAGCCACTTTCGAATTTTATCGATATGCCAGTTCCAGCAAGCTACAATGATATCACAACCGATAAAGAGTTACGCGATCATGTCGGTTGGGTGTGGTATGAGACCGATGCTGTGATTCCTCGTGCGTGGACAAAGGATCAGCGAATTGTAATTCGTTTTGGCAGTGTTACTCAGCATGCAGTTGTCTATTTAAATGGTGAGGAGATTGCACGTCATAAGGGCGGTTTCCTTCCGTTTGAGGCAGATATCACCGATAAGGTGCATGAGGGAAAGAATCGTTTGACAGTAGCTGTCAGCAATCTTCTTGACTGGAGCTGCATTCCAAGCGGTGAGTACAAATTTGTTAAAAACTGGCTCTATCCAGAGGGACATTGGGAGCAGGAATATTTCTTCGATTTCTTTAACTATTCTGGTATCCATCGTCCTGTTCGTCTCTACACAACGCCTCTGTCATATGTATCAGACGTTACTGTAAAGACAACAATCGAGGGTGTTGACGGAATTGTATCATATGAAATCGAAACAGCTGGAGCTTCTAGTGAGCAGCCAGTACATGTTGTGATTCGCGACGAACAAGGGGAAGTAGTTGCGCACGGCGAGGGTCGAAAGGGAAAAATTATTATTAACAATGCTCATCTGTGGGAACCAGGTGCAGCATATCTGTATCAGTTTGATATTACATATGGGGAAAATTCTGCTGAGAATACAGATTATTACACACTGCCATTTGGTGTGAGAACAATTGAAGTTACTGAAAAAGAGTTTAAGATCAATGGAAAGCGCTTCTACTTTAAGGGCTTTGGTAAGCATGAGGACAGCGATATTCGCGGAAAGGGTCTGGATCAGGCGCTTAACGTAAGAGATGCTGAGCTGTTAAAGTGGATGGGTGCAAACTCCTTCCGTACATCTCATTATCCGTACTCTGAAGAAATGATGCAGCTAGCAGACCGTCAGGGCTTTGTCATTATTGATGAAGTTCCAGCAGTTGGTATGAACATGTTTATGCCGGGTGCACCTGATATCTTCACAAAAGAGCGTGTTAATGAAAAGACACTAGAGCATCATAAGACAGTACTAAAGGAACTCTATCAGCGTGATAAGAACCATCCTTGTGTTGTTATGTGGAGTGTGACAAACGAGCCAAATTCCAACGAAGAAAACGCACTGCCTTATTTCACAGAGGTTGTAAAGCAGATACGCTCACTTGATGATACACGTCCAGTTACAGGTGTTATGTGTGTAGATGTTCAGGAAGACAAGATCTCTCAGCTGTTTGATGTGATTTGCATCAACCGTTACTTCTCTTGGTACATATGTACAGGAAGAATTGAGACAATCTATCCGATGATGAAGAAGGATCTTGAAG
This sequence comes from Firmicutes bacterium AF25-13AC, assembly GCA_003478935.1. Classification (GTDB taxonomy): domain Bacteria; phylum Bacillota; class Clostridia; order Lachnospirales; family Lachnospiraceae; genus Anthropogastromicrobium; species Anthropogastromicrobium aceti. The sequence goes on along the minus strand of QUFP01000026.1, from coordinate 48,017 downwards.
ATTGGCATGCAAAATATCATAAGCCAGTAATTGTCACTGAGTACGGAGCAGATACGATTGCCGGAATGCATAAGCTTCCAGAGGTAATCTTCTCAGAAGAGTATCAGGTGACTTATCTTGAGGAAAACAATCGTGCAATTGATTCCTGCGATTTCGTGGCTGGTGAGCAGATCTGGGCATTTGCAGATTTCATGACGAGCTTCGGCCTTCGCCGTATTGATGGCAACAAGAAGGGAATTTTCACCAGACAGCGTCAGCCAAAGGCAGCAGCATTTGCAATCAGAAAGCGTTGGCTGGAAAAATAAACAGCGCCTGTTAAAAAGGAAAAAGAATAAGACATAAGAATGAATGAAAGAAACACCAAAGACAGGTGAAATCGTAAGGTTTTAGTTTGTCTTTGGTGTTTTTTGTTGCAAAAAGAAAGGACAAATGATAAGCTAGGAAAAAAGTGATTGTTTGAAGGAGAAAATAATATGGCAAACCCAGACAGCCAAGAATCTAAATACTGGAAGTTAATGAATGAACTGAAACAAAAAATAGTAGATGGTACTTATCAGGCAGGTGATAAAATGTCGTCGGAGAATGAACTGGCTGCTTTTTATCAGGTGAGCCGTCATACAGTTAGAAAGGCACTCGCAATTTTGGAGCATGAAGGCTATATTTATGCTGTTCACGGCAAAGGAACATTTTGTTCAGAGATGGGACGTCATACAAAGACATCTCGTAATATCGCTGTTGTGACGACATATTTGTCAGATTATATTTTTCCGTCTGTTATTCAGGGAATTGATCAAGTTATGACAGAGAATGGCTACAGTATTATCTTAAAGAATACAAAAAATTCCTCCAGCGCAGAAGGAAAATGCCTGGAGGAGCTTCTTTCAAAGGATATCGAAGGTCTGATTATTGAACCAAGTAAGAGTGAGATTTACTGTCGTCATATTGCTCTATACAAAAAATTAGACGAATTCCATATCCCATATGTGTTTATTCAGGGAACAATGGAACAATTAAGTGACCGCCCATATGTGATGATGGACGATTTTAAAGGTGGATATTTAATCACAAAATATTTGCTCTCCTTGGGACATCGGAAAATACTTGGTATGTTTAAGGCAGATGACAGGCAGGGAATAGAAAGGCATCGCGGGTATGCAAAAGCGCTTCAAGAGTACGGAGTTTTCTACGATCCCGACAGGATCATTTGGTTTCACACAGAAGATCGTGCTGTTAAACCATTTGCAAGACTGCGTGCAATGGCAGCGTCAGGAATAAAGTTTGACAGCGTTGTCTGCTACAACGACCAGATTGCAATCAAGACAATTCAGACATTGTCTCAGCTTGGACTTCGCGTACCAGAAGACATCTCCGTAACCGGATACGACAATTCCTTTCTAGCCGAAAATTATCAAGTTGGCCTGACAACCATCGCTCATCCGCACGAAAAGTTAGGGGAAATCGCAGCAAAGCTTTTGTTAGATCTGATGCAGGAAAAAACACTCTCCCTCGCCGACCGTCAGATCGTCATAGAGCCAGAGCTAATCGAGAGGGAATCTTGCAAATCTAGGTAAAAATTTCAATACCACTTTACGCAAGCTGCGAAAAGTGGTATTATTGTATCTAACGGCATTTACTGATTTAAAGTGCAATAGTTTACCGCGCCAACGCGGCAATGAAAGGAAAAATAGATAAATGAGACAGCTAATGTTAGGAAACAAGGCACTCGCAAGAGGTCTGTATGAGGGCGGCTGCAGTATTGTATCAAGCTATCCGGGAACTCCGAGCACAGAGGTGACAGAGGAAGCGGTCAAGTTTGAGGAAATTTACTGCGAGTGGGCACCAAATGAAAAGGTTGCGCTAGAGACAGCGTTCGGCGCATCGCTAGCAGGAAAAAGAAGCTTCTGTGGTATGAAACATGTAGGTTTAAATGTTGCAGCAGATCCGCTTTTTACTTGCTCCTATACTGGAGTAAACGGTGGACTGATTATCTGTGTGGCAGATGATCCAGCGATGCATTCATCTCAAAATGAGCAGGATTCCAGACACTATGCAATCGCAGCAAAGGTGCCGATGCTAGAGCCAGCAGATTCTGCAGAAACCTGTGAGTTTGCAAAGGCAGCTTATGAAATTTCAGAGGAGTTTGACACACCAGTTATCATTCGCATGTGCACAAGAATTGCGCATTCACAGAGTATTGTTGATACGAAAGAGCGTGTCTGTCCACCGACAAAGCTGTACGAAAAAAATATCAGGAAGTATGTCATGACACCGGCCAATGCGATTGCGCGTCACCCGTTTGTTGAGGAGAGAACGGCACGTCTGGCTGAGTTTTCCAATACTAGCTCGCTAAATCGCGTGGAAAAGGGAAGTGAGCCAGTCGGAATCATCACTTCTTCAACCTCCTACCAGTATGTGAAGGAGATTTTTGGCGATCACGTCAGCATTTTAAAGTTGGGAATGGTCAATCCGCTTCCAGAAAAGTTACTATTAGACTTTGCCAAGGGAAAAGAGCTGTTGCTGGTTGTGGAAGAGCTTGATCCAGTGATTGAAACCTACTGCAAGAGCTTAGGTCTTTCGGTTCACGGAAAAGATGTACTTCCGATGACAGGTGAGTTTTCACAAAATCTGCTTGCAGAAAAGCTAAGTAAAGCATTTCCAAAGCTTGCTGAACTAATAGGAACGATTCCATCTGGCAGAAAACTTGATGAGGAGATTCCAGGTCGTCCGCCGGTGATGTGCGCTGGATGTCCACACCGTGGATTATTCTATACATTGTCAAAGAATAAATGTACCGTGCTTGGCGATATCGGCTGCTATACGCTTGGTGCAGCTGCGCCGTTATCTTCCATTGATATGACACTTTGCATGGGTGCATCTGTCAGCGCAATCCATGGCTTTAACAAGGCGCTCGGAGAAGAGAGCGAGAAGAGAACAGTTGCAGTAATCGGTGATTCCACATTTATGCATTCTGGAATGACTGGACTTGCGAATATCGCATACAATCAGAGTAACTCCACCGTCATCATTTTGGACAACTCAATTACTGGAATGACTGGACATCAGCAAAACCCAACGACAGGCTATAATATCAAGGGCGATCCGGCCGGAAAGATTGATTTGGAGAGTCTGTGCCGTGCGATGGGCATTCGCCGTGTCACAGTTGTTGATCCATATGATTTGGATGCGTGTGACCGCGCCGTAAAGGAAGAGCTTGCAACCCCAGAGCCGTCTGTTATCATCAGTCGTCGTCCGTGTGCACTGTTAAAATATGTAAAGCATAAGCCGGCTCTTGTTGTCGATCAGGAGAAATGTGTTGGCTGTCGCGCCTGCATGAAGCTAGGCTGTCCGGCAATCAGCATTCGAGGCAAAAAGGCAATGATTGATGCAACACAGTGTGTTGGCTGTGGTGTCTGCAGTAAGTTGTGTCGTCCAGGTGCATTAGGGAGGTAACAAAATGACAAAGAATATTATGATCGTCGGTGTCGGCGGACAGGGATCGTTACTGGCAAGTAAGCTTTTGGGATGGCTTTTACTAAATGAAGGCTATGATGTAAAGGTTTCTGAAGTGCACGGTATGAGCCAGAGAGGCGGAAGTGTTGTCACCTATGTGAGATTTGGCGAGAAGGTGTATTCACCGATTATAGATAAGGGCGAGGCAGATTTGATTGTCTCCTTTGAAAAGCTTGAGGCAGCCCGCTATCTGGATTATTTAAAGCCAGATGGCACAGTGGTTGTCAACACACAGCAGATTGATCCGATGCCGGTTGTGACAGGGGCAACTGTCTATCCGCAGGACTTAATCGAGAAGATGAAAGCAGCTGGTGCAAATGTGGATGCGATGGATTGTCTGACACTTGCAAGAGAGGCAGGCTCTGAGAAGGCTGTCAATTTGGTCCTTCTTGGTCGCCTATCAAGACACTATGACATTCCACTTGAACATTGGCAGGCTGCGATTGAGGCATGTGTGCCAAAGAAGTTTCTTGAGATCAACCAGAAAGCCTTCCTTCTGGGACGAAATACAAAGCTGGATGGCGAAAACTAAACAAAGGGGAAAAAGAAAATGCCTGTAACTGATTTGCTGGAGCGAAATCATAAATTGTACGGAGATGAGGTCGCTTTGGTGGAGCTAAATCCGCTGATGAAGGATACAAGAAAGACAACTTGGAAGGAGTATGATCTGGTTCAGCAGACCTCCCCAGTTGCCTATCGAAGAGAGATTACATGGAGCGTTTTTGATGAGAAGGCGAACCGTGTTGCCAACATGCTTTTAAGCCGTGGCATCAAAAAAGGAGATCGTGTTGCGATTTTGATGTTCAACTGTCTGGAATGGCTTCCGATTTATTTTGGAATTTTAAAGACGGGCGCAATTGCGGTTCCGTTTAACTTCCGTTTCTCAGCAGACGAGATTCAATACTGTGCCGATTTGGCTCAGGTTCATATTCTGTTCTTTGGCTCTGAATTTATTGGTCGAATTGAGTCAATTGCCGATGAGCTGCAAAAAGGTCGTCTGCTAATCTATGTCGGAGATGGTTGTCCAACCTTTGCAGAGAGCTATAGGGAGCTGGTTGCAGACTGCTCAAGCCAGGCGCCTCTTGTTCGACTTGAGGAAGAGGATGATGCGGCAATCTATTTTTCATCTGGTACGACCGGATTTCCAAAGGCCATTTTACATAATCACGAGAGCTTGTCTCAGGCGGCACAGATGGAGCAAAAGCACCATTTGACCAGCGTGATGATGTCTTTTTGTGCATCCCGCCTCTGTACCATACCGGAGCAAAATTTCACTGGATGGGCAGCTTATATGCAGGAAGCAAGGCAGTCCTTTTGAAAGGTACCACACCAGAGATTATTCTCGATGCTGTCTCAAAGGAGCAGTGCACAATTGTCTGGCTTTTGGTTCCGTGGACTCAGGATATTTTAGCCGCTCTTGACAGAGGAGATATCAAGCTAGAAGACTATAAGCTTGACCAGTGGAGACTGATGCACATTGGTGCCCAGCCGGTTCCACCGTCATTAATTCGCCGCTGGAAGCAGTATTTTCCACACCACAAGTATGATACCAATTATGGCTTGTCTGAGTCCACCGGTCCTGGCTGTGTGCATCTTGGACTTGATAACATTGATAAAGTTGGTTCCATCGGTATTCCAGGTTATCGCTGGTCCTGTAAAATTGTCGATGAAAGTGGCAACGAGGTCAAGCAGGGCGAGGTTGGTGAGCTTTGTGTCAAGGGTCCTGGTGTGATGACTTGCTACTATAACGATCCGAAAGCGACAGCTGAGACACTCAAAAACGGTTGGCTCTACACTGGAGATATGGCAATGCAGGACGAGGATGGCTTCTACTTCCTCGTTGACCGAAAGAAAGATGTCGTCGTCAGCGGTGGTGAGAATATCTATCCAGTTCAGATTGAGAATTTCCTAAGTGCCTATGAGAAGGTGCAGGATGTCGCAGTCATTGGACTGCCTGACAGCCGTCTTGGTGAGATCACGGGAGCTGTCATTCAAGTAAAAGATGGTATGGAATGCACAGAAGAAGAGATTAATGAGTACTGTCAGAAGCTGCCTCGCTATAAGAGACCAAAGAAAGTTATCTTTGCCGAAGTGCCGCGCAATGCAACCGGAAAGATCGAAAAGCCGGCCCTTCGAAAGAAATATGGTGCTGAGCATCTGGTTGCACAGCAGAATCTAGCTTAAAATTACTTCATGTAAAGTAAAATACCATTTCGTCGGCGCAAGCCACGACAAAACTTTGTACCCTGGAATGAAATCTCCAAGATCCATTAAAACCGGAGAGTACAAAAGACAAAATAGTAAAATCACTGGAATCAGCGCATCAAAGGCGAGCGATGATTTTATGATCTGGCCTAAAAGTGTACAGAGGATGCTACACAGCGCAGAAAAAACAATCAAAAGTGCAAGCTCTGCGATAAGCGTTACATTTACTGGGGCGACAGAGCCGATGATAAGTGCAAGCAAACCAAAAACAGAAAGAAACAGAGCTGGAAGATAGCTATACAAAAAAGGGACAAACCATTTTTCGTCTGGACGGCGAAGAAGGAAGCGTCCCTTTTTTGCGTCGTGGCGAAACTGGGAGCTGCCGGCAAGTGCAGTCAGCATTATAAAAAGTACGGCAAGTCCGCGAACTGGAATTTGAAATAGTGCCTGATCGTCATAGAAGTTTTCTGGAATATCCTCATACACAACATGAAAGACTGGTGTATTTTCCTTTTCATATTCATAGTGCTCATCGACAAGTGCTTTTAGTTCATCCGCTGTTTTTACTGAGACGACATCGTAAGATGCAATAAAATCAGCAAGCATTGTCTTTGCATATTCTTGAAAAATTGCATTGTAGACAGCTTCGTTTACAACAGCTGTAAGAACAGTTGAAGGAGAAGTGTAAACGCTGATACATCCGTCTTTGCCAGCCTGCATCTGTGACTCTAAATCATTTGGAAATTCATAACCGCACTCTGCTTTTCGAAGATTAATATCTTCCTGCATGTAATCTAGTGATGAAGATCGGTAAAAACGATACAATCCATCATCAAGTGATTCAAGATTAGTAAGCATAGCTTCGGTCATTTCATCAGGATTGGCACAGTATAATCCAATGCGGATGATTTCGTGGCGGTCTGCATTTTGTGCCGCAGCAATGCCAATAACAAGAAGAATAGCGGCCATACACCAGAGTGATTTTTTCTTTCTTGTATAGCGGGCAAGGAATGAGAACCAGGCACGAAGTAATTTTAAATTTTTATTTTTCTTCATACTTGCTCCTTTCTCTGAGAGAGTGCGTCAGCTTACCTTTTTTGAACGTGCCAGCAAGGAGCGCAACGATTATCAAAAGGATTCCTTCTATAATCAGAATAATGATGTCAAAACTGGAAACGCTTTGACCAAATTGCCAGAATATCATATTTTTTAATTGGCCTCCAGGCAGTGCGGCACTTATGCGGCGAAGCATATCCGGCAAGAATGCAGAAGGAATCAGACAGCCTGAGGCATACATTACAAGAAGAGATACAGCAAATGTGGTTATCATACAGGCCTGCTTGCCATGGCAGATGCGGCAGATAAAAAGTTCAAGCGCGCATGAAAAAAATGCGCATACAAAGCAAGAAACAATTGCGCGCCCAATCAAAAAGACAGGAACAATATGTGCTGTGCTTCCAATTGTACCGATTAAGAGGCAGCCAATTGAAAAAATGAGCCATTGACAGATGACTGCTGCAAAGAAATCTGCAAGAAGGCAAAACGAATCAGAGAGGCCAAGGCGCGAGAGTGCAGGTAAGACGGCGCGGTTTGGCGCAACAAAGAAAAAGCACAGATTTATGCCCGACAGCAAGAACAAAAGAGCCAGTCCGCTGCATAGATAGCCAACAAGAACGAAATCTGTGGCAGGTGTGGTGTCAGAAGAGACTTCTTCATCTAAAAGGTTGTTCTCTTTGCTGTCGCTTCCAACAATTTGAAACAGTGCATTACGCTCCAAAACAGAATTTATATATAAATCGTTTAGCTGTGTATTTGCTTTATCCTGCTGTTTTTCGGTAGCATCAAAGTCATTATAGATTTCATACAGCGCATAGACTCCAGTTTGAGAGCTTGCTACCATCTGGGAGAGGCTGTCAACAATTTGACGAAAGATTACTGTCTCAATGCTTGGCTCACCAGGATAAATGATGCGGGCAGGAAGATCATTCGTGCCGCTCATGATAGTGTGGATCATGCCTTCTGGGATAATGACGGCTGCCTTAACCTCACCTGAATCGAGCATGGCTTTTGCTTCGTCCTCAGAGGTGGTTTGTTTAATTGTGACCATCGAGGATAAGCTTTCCATGTTTGAGACCATGCCGAGTGCAAGTGAATAATGAAGTCCTGCATTTTTGGGCATAACGAAGACAACGTTAAAATGTGAAGCGGCTGCAGTGTCATTTTTTTGATTGACGAATGAAAGGCCATATATGGCTGCTGCGCAGATGATGCCTAAAAGAGCGAGGCCGCACAAAAGCTTTCCGAGCCTTCCAAAGCAGCGTTTCCAGGTAAAGGCTAGGTAACAACGACGTAAATCAGAATCAAAAAAAGGCTTGCCGCGTTTTGAATCATTTGAATTTAAAGTAAAACTCATGATAAGTATTCAATAATCTCCTTTACTGGTGTGTCGGCTGCAAGTGTTCTTGCATGACCGTCCTTTAACAGAATCAGTTTGCTGCATAAATCAAAATCAGCCTCTTCATGTGTAGCAAGAAGAACGGTATTTCCCTGAGCACAGTATAAACGAATATATTCGCGTATATCCTCCTTGCAGACAAGATCTAGTGCAGCATCAGGTTCATCAAGAAGTAAAAGCGTTGGGCGCGATGCAAGTGCGCAGGCAATGCTTAGGCGCTTTTGCATGCCGCCAGAGAGTGTCTTTGCTTTTTTGTGGAGGAAAGGTTCAATTTTTAATATGGATAGAAAACCATCCTTTAAATCATCTTCAATGGAATATTCGGTAGCGCTGTACCATAATTTCAAGTGATCCATGGCAGTCATATCAGGGAAAAGTGGGTTGTTTTGAGCCACATATCCGATTTTTGTGGACTGCAGAGATGGGTTTTTTAACAGATTCTTTCCATCAAATAGAATAGTTCCGCTGTCTGGCGTATCTGTTCCTGAAAGAATATGCAAAAGTGTAGACTTTCCGCAGCCGTTAGGACCGAGTAAGCCAATGCATTCGCCAGGTGCAGCATCAAACGATACATTTTGCAAAACCTGCTGTTTTTTATAAGATTTTGAAATAGATTGTATAGATAACATAAGACTCCATTCTGCTGCGAGGCATTTTGCAGCAAACTTGTTGACTGTAACAAAAATAGTATAGCATAAAATGAGCAGTAAAATATATATAGAAATTGACTTTTTTGCAACTCTGAGATACAGTAAAATCAGAAAGATATATGCTGCAAAAGGAAGGAGTGAGTAGTTTATGAGGAAAAAAAAGAGGTGGGCACTGATTATGGCAATCGTTATGCTAGTATTGTCTGTGCCAAATAGTATGATACAGGCGCAGGAAATACAGAGTACACAAGAGTTTGCTATAGAATGTGCAGTGGAAAGTGAGAGCAATCCGCTATATGGTTTTAATAGTGAGACTAGCACGGAAGTTACATTTGAAAGTGCACAGCAAACAAAGGTTCCAGAAACATCAGGTCCCAGATTAGAAAATTTTGATTTGGGAATTGCATATCTTAGAAATGCGTTTGTGAATAGAGAGACGCATATTGAATTTGGTTTTTATTGCGATCAGCCAATTGATAGAGCGGGTGATGTGATTAAGAATGCACTTTTTGTACATACAAAAAATCCGATTGAAGGAGATTATTTGAAGTTTCAGTATCGGCAGTATAAAGTCACGCGGTATCTTGTAGCATCTGGATCTCGATATTGTTATCTTATTTTTATGGATGTTGTTTATATGACAGATAGTGCACAAGAAGCAGCAGTCAGTACAGCAGTAAGCGATCTACTTGGGAGTCTTGGTATAAATTCAATGGATTCCTACAGTAAAATAAAAACAATTTATAATTGGATCTGTCAGAATGTTTCATATGATTATGCACATGTGGGCAATACGGAGTATTTAAAACAGTTTTCTGCATATGGAGCGCTGGTTGAAGGCACGGCAGTTTGTCAGGGATATGCTGTGCTATTGTACAGATTGCTGCTTGAAAGTGGTGTTGACGTGCGTGTGATTCCAGGAACAGGAAATGGTGCACTTCATGCGTGGAATATTGCTGAATTAAATGGAGTCTATTATAATTTGGATTCAACTTGGGATGCAGGAAAAGATTTGTATGGATATTTTCTTTGTAGTGAGAACGATTTTTTAGGCCATGTAAGATTGGATGATTACCGTACTGACGAATTTATGACTTTATATCCGATGTCACCTAAAACTTTTGAGGATAAAGAGAAAACGACATCAGAAGAAACAACACCAGAGACGATTCCAGAAACAACACCAGAAGAGACAGAGCCAGAGGAGACAACGTCAGAAGAAACTGAGTCAAGTACGCAGGAAACAACACCAGAGGGAGATTCTTCGGTCGAACAACCTACATCAGAGCAGGAAACAACACCACAGAAAAAATATCCAGAAGGGTTGGCATTAGATGAAAATGGAGTCTGGAAGTATTATAAAAATGGTGAGATATGTACGAGTTACACGGGTCTGACATTGTACTATGGGACATGGTATTATGTAGAAAAAGGTGTACTCAACTGGAATTATACAGGTCTGACAAATTACTATGGGACATGGTATTATGTAAAAGGCGGACGCTTGGATTGGGGATATACAGGTCTGACAAAGTATTATGAAACATGGTATTATGTAGAAAAAGGTATACTCAATTGGAACTATACAGGTCTGACAAATTATTATGGTACTTGGTATTATGTACAGAGGGGTATACTGAATTGGAATTATACAGGTTTGACGAATTATTACGGAACTTGGTATTATGTAAAAGGCGGACGCCTAGATTGGGGATATATAGGTCTGACGAATTATTATGGTATTTGGTATTATGTACAGAAGGGTATACTGAACTGGAATTATACAGGTTTGACGAATTATTACGGAACTTGGTATTATGTACAAAAGGGAATTTTAAACTGGAAGTATAATGGAATTATATATCATGATGGATTGCGTTATACTGTGACAAATGGAGTAGCAAAGTACATGTAGTTCAGTGGTTACGTTTTCCTTTACAACCAGTAACGCTTATGCTATACTGCGAATAGAAGCTATCAGGCAAATATTGGCTTAAAAGCTATAGTTTGTCAAAGAAAGCAAGACAAAAAGAAAGGTAAATGAAACAATGAAGGGAATTATTTTAGCAGGCGGCAGTGGTACAAGACTGTATCCGCTGACCAGAGTAACATCAAAGCAGCTGCTTCCAATTTATGATAAGCCGATGATTTATTATCCACTGTCTGTTCTTATGAACGCAGGAATCCGCGAGATCTTAATCATCTCTACACCAGATGATACACCGAGATTTGAGGCACTTTTAGGTGATGGTCATCAGTTTGGAATCGAGCTGTCTTATGCTGTGCAGCCAAGCCCAGACGGACTGGCTCAGGCATTTATTATCGGCGCTGATTTTATTGGCAATGATAATGTAGCAATGGTTCTTGGCGATAACATTTTTGCAGGTCATGGTCTGACAAAGAGATTAAAGGAAGCAGCAGACCGCAAAGTCGGTGCTACTGTATTCGGCTATTATGTAGACGATCCGGAGCGTTTTGGTATTGTTGAGTTTGATAAGAATGGAAAGGCAATCTCTATCGAAGAAAAGCCGGCACATCCAAAGAGCAACTATTGTGTAACTGGTCTTTATTTCTATGATAACCGTGTTGTTGAGTATGCAAAGAACTTAAAGCCATCTGCAAGAGGAGAGCTTGAAATTACTGATCTGAACCGCATTTATCTGGAGAACGGTGAATTAAATGTTGAGCTTTTGGGACAGGGATTTACATGGCTTGATACTGGTACACATGAGTCTTTAGTAGATGCAACTAACTTTGTGCGTACCGTTGAGACACATCAGCACAGAAAGATTGCTTGTCTGGAGGAGATCGCATACTTAAATGGATGGATCACAAAGGAGCAGTTAATGGAGATTTATGAGATCTATAAGAAGAATCAGTACGGTGCTTATCTGTTAGATGTCATGAATGGAAAGTACATCGACAAATAAAATAATGATGAAAAGAAAATATCGTGTGATATTGCTGGCAGCGCTGGTGCTTGGATGGATGGGCGTGATTTTCATGTTCTCTAGTCAGGACGGCGCTGCGTCGTCTGAGACGAGCGGTCGGGTAGTAGAACGGGTGATTGCCGTAGTAAAACCTGATTTTAACAGCCTTGCAAAGAGCGAACAGATCAGATTTCGGGAGATGGTCACATTTTTTGTACGCAAGGGAGCGCATTTTACAGAATACATGATTCTGGGCGTGCTTCTTTTTTTATTTTATTATGAGTGGAGACCGAAGATTTTTCAGGTGCCGCAAAAGGAAAATATGCATATAATGAAGCTTCGCCTACGCCACATCTGGTTTATTGCTTGGATCACAGGTACGCTTTATGCAGCAAGTGATGAGTTTCACCAGATGTTTACCGGAGAGCGTTCCCCGCAGGTAAGAGATGTGTGCATAGACAGCTCAGGAGCAGCAGTTGGATGTCTGCTGGCACTGGTGGCCATGGTGCTTATAGTAAGAAAATTTGCAAGAAAAATGCAGAGGCAGACAGAAAAGTAATATATAAAAATAAGATAAAATAAGGCATCAAAGCAAAAACATGAAAGCAAAGATGCCAAAGACAAGACATCATATAGGACAGCAGGAGGAATAAAGAAATGACAGAAGCATTGGAAAAGAATATCAGAAAAGTAGTGCCGTATGTTCCGGGAGAACAGCCACAAAATCCAAACGTGATAAAGCTAAACACAAATGAAAATCCCTATTCACCTGCACCTGGTGTAGCGCGCGTGTTAAAGAGCATGGACGCAGATCTGTTGCGTCTTTATCCAGACCCGACAAATGGCTGTCTTGTAAAAGCACTGGCAGATTACTATGAGTTAGCAGAGGATCAGATCTTTGTGGGAATTGGTTCTGATGATGTTTTAAGTATGAGCTTTCTGACATTTTTTAATTCTGGAAAACCGATTCTATTTCCAGATGTAACTTATTCATTCTATGATGTTTGGGCTGATTTGTACCGTATCCCATATGTGACATGTGCGCTTGATGATCAGATGATGATCAAAAAGGAAGACTATTTCAAAGAAAATGGCGGTATTGTCATTCCAAATCCGAATGCACCGACTGGAGTGTATGAGCCGCTTGAGACATTTGAGGAAATTTTACAGAAGAACACAGATGTTGTTGTCATTGTCGATGAAGCCTATGTGGATTTTGCAGATGGCCCATCAGCACGCACTCTGATTGAAAAGTATCCAAATCTGCTTGTTGTTCAGACTTTCTCAAAGTCACGTTCAATGGCTGGAATGCGTATTGGCTATGCGATGGGAAATAAAGAACTGATTAAAGCACTTAATGATGTAAAATATTCTTTTAATTCCTATACAATGAGCCGTGCTGCGCTTCTTTGCGGTGTTGAGGCTGTAAATGATAAAGCTTATTTTGAGGAACATGTAAAAAAAATTTGTGAAACTCGTGAAAAGACAAAGAAAGCATTGGCAGCGCTTGGCTTTTCTTTCCCAGACTCCAAGTCAAACTTTATCTTTGCAGCACACAAGAGCATGCCCGCAAAGGAGATTTTTGCAGCATTAAAGGCTAGAAATATTTTTGTTCGTTATTTTAATAAACCAGGTATTGATAATTATCTGCGTATCACAATCGGTACTGATGAGCAGATGCAGGCACTAGAGGCAGCGTTAAAGGAAATTTTACCGCAGGCATAAAGAATATGTAACTATTCAGAGCCATGCAAAATTGCTTTCTGTGAATGCTTGCATTCAGACAGAATAGCAATTTTATATGGCGAGGTAACCACATGAGCAAAATAGAAGCATCGAAGATGCGATTTTGCGAATGTGGTTCTGAATAGTTACGAATATACAAAAATAAATTAGATAAAAAGGCAGAGGCAAAATCGGTAAAAAGATTTGCCTCTGCTTTTGTGTCTCTTAAAATGGATGCTTCCGGTATTGTGCAGGTGTTACCCCAGTCAGCTTCTTAAATTGACGATAGAAGTGCACTTCATTGTTATATCCGCAAAATTCAGCAATCTGGGAGAGAGAAAGATTGCTGGTAGACAGATTGAATCTCGCTCGTGTCACACGCATAAGAATCAGATCCTGCTGAAAGGAAATGCCAAACAGCTTTTTATAGATAAGCTGAAAATATGATTCACTTATATTAAGCTGCTTGGCACATCGTGCAATCGAATGCTTTTGTTCAAGTGAATTAGAAATTTCAAGGTGAAGCTGTTTAAGCTGATTTTCAAGAGGTGTGATATATGTACGGCTTTTGAAAGATGCATGTGCTGTAGAAAGGCTGTTAAATAAAAAGGTAAACAGAGCACGCATATTTTCATCCTTTAAGCCAGGCTGTCCAAAGGAAAGTTCTAGTAGAATATGACGGATGCAGAAGGAAAAAATATCAGTGTCTTCAACTGAGAACGGATGGTTGCTGATCGCATTTAAGCGTTCAATTAGCTTGGGTTCATCAGTATCAAAGTGAAGCCAGTCATTTACATAATCACCGTCTGGATTTCCATAATAATTTGGTGTGTGTGGTGCTAAGATAATTATTTGCGGAGGCTCAACGGAAAAATGCTCTGAACCGATATCAAAGCTTCCGTGTGAACGAATAACGAGCAGTACAAAATGAGGGAGTCCCTTAGGACGGCTCATTCGAAAAGTGCTTGGGTGAATGTTAATGTAGCCTCCTGTAATTGCCTTGATCATGAAACATATACCTCCTTCTGGATAGTTACATGATAGGATATGTTAGTTTTTTTACTAGTTTATGTTATTGCATCAAGTTTGTCAATGATGTATGATAAAAGAAAATGAAAAAAGAATACTGTTTGAATATAACATACAAACAGATAACTAATATAAATACTTTATATGGAAAAAATATATAATAATCAAAAGGGGAGGATGAAAAATACAGGACATAGTTGATTGATGTAATGCATAAAAACAACAGTCTTGTGTTGAATATGTTTGAAAAATGAAAATGCTTGATAAAATCAAGAATTATGCTAAACATTATGAAAACGAAGTGCGCGACATTTCAAATCAGCTAAGAGATGAAATGATGCCAGAGCTTTCAAGAGAATTGTTTGACGAATATGAGATTACAGGAAATCGTCTGCGCTATGAGGAAGGCTACTTCAAGAGAAGAGAGTTTTTATCTACATTTGGCCTTGCAAGTGTGATCTGGCATAAGAAAGAAGATATTGAAAAGCTTGAGTATGTTATAAAAGGAATTTGCTCAGAGGAATGCTGGGCACTCTCTGCACACGTAAAGCGTCTGGAGAATCCAAACTGGCGTATGACTATTGATCTTACTGCAAGTGAGACAGGACATACGTTGGCACATCTATATACGCTGCTTAAAGATGAGCTGTCTGAGGAGACAAAGGAATGTATTCGCAAGGAAGTATTTCGGCGTATTCTGACACCGTTTATGAGTGCGAAGGCACCAGCGTATTGGTGGGAGGGTGCAACGAATAACTGGAATGCAGTTTGCTGTGGAAATATTGGAAGTACAGCGATATATCTGTTAGAGGATGGACCAGAGAAAGATGCTTTTTTAGAGCGTATTCGCTATGCTATTGAAACTTATTATCTTGCTGGTTTTGGCGATGATGGTGTCTGTGAAGAAGGCCTTGGCTACTGGGTATATGGCTTTATGAACATGGTAGTCTTTGCTATGGATCAGAGATTACGTGATCCGGCTCATGATATGATGGCATTAAAGAAGGTAGAGAAAATTGCTCATTTCCAGGAAATGTGTTATTTTTCACATGGCCGCACGATCAGCTTTTCAGATGGAAGCAGCAATGGAGAATATCCAATGGGATTGACATGCTGTCTGGCAAATCTTTACAAGGATATTAGGTTCCCGGATCCAATCTACGCAAGAGGCTTTTCAGGAGATCGTTGCTGGAACTGGAACGAGCTGTATACAGGATGGTATTGGACTAAGAATTATCTGGAAGATGTTGAAAAGAAGATAGTAGAGGAGCCAAAGCCACTTTTAGAAGAAGGTACTGATTTTTTAAAAGATGCGCAGTGGTGTATTCTTAGAGGTAAAGATAATACAGCATTGGTTGCTAAGGGTGGAAATAATGATGAACCTCATAACCATAATGATGTAGGAAGTTTCTTATATCTGGCAGATGGAGAGGAACTTTTAGAGGATTTAGGTTCAGGTGAATACACAAAGAAGTATTTCTCAGATGAACGCTATGAAATTTTCTGTACACGCGGAAAAGGCCATAACATGCCAATTATCGGCGGTGTAGATCAGAAGGCTGGATCAAAGTATCGCGCAGATGCATTTGAGCGAAAGGATGAGAATACTATTTTAATTTCCTTTGCGAAGGCATATGACGTATCTGGTGTGGATACTGTTTTGCGAGAAATATCATTTGAAAAAGAAACAGGTTCATTTACTGTAAGAGATCATGTTGTATGTGATGAATGCGTGCCGGTTCTTGAAAATCTGGTAACACGCTATCCAGTAACAGTACACACAGGTCAGGATCACAAAAATAAAGTGGTAATTCATGGAGAAAGACACAAACTTGTTATTGAGTTTGGCGAGGCAGCCGGAGCTGTTTTAGTTACAAAAGAGCCGCACGTCAACCATGAAGCACAAGATGAGCTGGTTAATCGCATCAGCTGGGAAGTTTTGCATAATGAACAAAATGCAGACTGCAAAATGTATTTTTATCTGGAACAGCCAGATAAGTAATTGCCTGGGTGGTAAAAATTTTTACGCTAGAAAGCAATAGCGATATCATCTGGTGAAGAAAGGCTTGCTGTTGTTTTAATAAAAAAATAGAGATTAAAAAGGAGAAACGTTATGGACAACAAGGCATGGGCACAGGAAGTTGCCAAGAAGATTAAGGAAAAAGAAATTGAAGTAATCAAGAGAAGTGTAAACAAGGTTCCTTATATCGCAAAGAATGGTGTGTTTGATGATCTTTCTGAGACAAGACTCGGATGGTGGACCAATGGTTTCTGGGGCGGTATGATGTGGCAGTTGTATCAGGCAACAAAAGAGCCGATTTATAAAGAGGTTGCAGAAAATCTTGAGAAGAAGATGGATTCTGTATTACTTGATTCTAGCGTAATGGATCATGATAGTGGTTTCCGTTGGCTGCCGACTGCAGTAGCAAACTATCGTCTGTTTGGCTCTAAGGAGTCCAAAAACAGAGGTATGCTTGCAGCCTCCAACTTGGCAGGCCGTTACAATGCAAAGGGTGAATTTATTGTTGCATGGAACTCCAGACCAGATCATCAGGTAGATGGATGGGCAATCATTGACTGTATGATGAACCTGCCGCTTCTGTACTGGGCATATGAGGAGAGTGGAAATCCGAGCTTCTTACATATCGCTATGAACCATGCTGATACTGCTGCAAAGGTATTTATCCGTCCGGATGGTTCTTCACGCCATATCGTTGAGTTTGATCCTGTAACAGGTGATTGTAATGGATCTTACGGTGGACAGGGTATGTCCTATGGTTCTTCTTGGACAAGAGGACAGGGCTGGGCACTGTACGGCTTTACCTTAAGCTATATGCATACAAAGAAGGAGCGTTACTTAGAGACAGCAGAGCGCGTTGCTGATTACTTCATCTCCTGTATTCCGGAGAGCGGCCTGATTCCGGTAGACTTCTATCAGGATCCATCTTGTGATTGGAGAGATGATACTGCAGGAGCAATTGCAGCATGTGGTCTTATCGAGCTGAGCAAGGTAACAAAGAACTGGAAGAAGCAGAAGTACATGGATGCAGCAATCAGACTTCTGAAGGCAATTGATGAGAAGGGCTGTAACTACGATCCAAACGTAGACGAGCTTCTTGAGAAATGTACAGCAGCTTACAACGAGCCAGATCATAACTTCCCAATGATCTACGCAGATTACTACTTCATCGAGGCAATCTGGAAGCTGACAGGAGACGAGCTGTTCATCTGGTAATTTTTTACAACTGAATATTAAAGTAAGCGGTCCGGGGTGGAAACCATGGGCCGTTTTTTTATCGTTTACGCGTCATGCCAAATATTTGCAGCTAGGCCCTAAGGTGAATGGCTTTCACGAGCCGGACACTTGGAGCAGGTCTTTCAAGATAATGTTTGATAATAAAGAGTGTAAAAGGAACCTGCGGAGTTTGGTCCGGCGACGAAACCATTACACCGATGGGCTTTCGTAACATGAAGCGTGAACTGTAATCTTTTTTGATATTTTTAAACTTAACACATCATCGCCCTTGAAAAAACAAGTTGGCTATGATACCATAATACCGTGAAAAAATTTGATTTTGAAGGGGGTCAGCCAAGTAAATGGAAACATTGCAGCAGCGGGAGAATGCTGTGGAGGCAAAAAGATTAAAGCGAAAATTTACAGGGGCGTTGTTGGCACTTTTGATTACATTTCTGGCGGTGGTTTCTGCAACATATGCCTGGTATATTTATAATACAAGTCAGCATACGACAAATGTACGTATGGCGGCAGGTGCAGGCGTCAATCTTCAAATCAGTAATGCATATAATGGCGTGTATGGCTCATCAGCTGTTTTAGAAAGCTTTTCAGGACAGCTTGTGCCTGTCTCAACAAATAAAATTAGTGCTGGCTTTCAGAAGGTGACGGAGTTTGCATCAGGCTATCAGACAAAAACAGGACTTGCAGCAAGCATTTTTGGAAATGGAGAGCAAAATGATTATTATCATACAAGTCTGTTTTTAAGAACAACAGGAGGAACACTTGATATATATCTGTCAGATATTGGATTTGAGGACAGTGATGAAGCTTCACCTATTTCTTCAGCAATTCGCTTGGGACTAGTTGTTCATAAAGTGGGAGAGCATCAGGCACATGATAATGAATATATCTTTTCAATAAGCGATAAAAAAAATCCAGAAGCAGAGTATAACACGGCAACAGGGCAGGAGGGCTATGTGCTTGATGCTTCACGCAAGGATGGCACAACAGTGCCATTTACACCATATACATCAGATGAGTATTGTATCTACAATAAAGAGACTGGTGCTGTGAAGCGCAAGGATGATTCACTGCGGCTTTGTACGATATCAGGTGCTGATGATGGAAGTGTTGGTGAATCTGTTGAAATTGAGCTTTACATTTGGCTGGAAGGCTGTGATGAAGATTGTACTTCAAATCTTTGCAGACAAACGCTTAGAAATTTGGCAGTGTCGTTTGCCGGAGTGAAGACAGATTAATAATTAAACAAAAGGGAAGGGAGAGGTCATGAATGATGATGTCAAAAAATTAAAAAAACGACTTCGGGCTGTTATATTTTTGACTGTGCTGATTTTTTGTGCAGCAGGCGGCTCTGTCTATGCATGGTTTACGCTGTCAGGAATGGTCTCTACGAATGTAACACCGATGGGTGGGTCAATAAGTAATGGTGATGCGTCACTTTTGATTTCCGCGTCGCGTTTGGGACTATTTGACAAGAGCTGTGAGCTAGTTCTAGAGGGGAATCCAGACACGTTAAAGCCACTCTCGACAGCAGATCTGGATCATTTTTACCATGCAATTGCACAAAATAAGGACGGAATTGCTGTTCTCTATGAAGCGGCGGATAGTCAGGTGGATGAAGATGCACTTCACGGAACCGTTTACTTAAAGTGTGAGAATGCACCGTGTGATGTGTATTTTGATGCGGAAAATTTAAATGTTGGAAGCGATGCACAGGCGCTTGCTGCAATGCGTCTTGGCATTCGTATCACATCGAATTCTGGTACAAATACATATCTTTTTTGGCTGGATGAGCTAGGAGCTGTTGCAGGAGCACAGTCAAGGGCAACAATACCGGCTTCATCCGCTGTAGTTTCGTCGATATCATCAGGCGGACAGGCTGCTTACGTGTCTGACCCATCCACCTCGATTTCTCAATATATGGCTTATAAAAATAGTTCAGACAAATATGATGCAGGCGCATCTGTT
The DNA here is from genome assembly GCA_003478935.1 of Firmicutes bacterium AF25-13AC. Taxonomy (GTDB): domain Bacteria; phylum Bacillota; class Clostridia; order Lachnospirales; family Lachnospiraceae; genus Anthropogastromicrobium; species Anthropogastromicrobium aceti. The sequence continues at coordinate 28,289 of QUFP01000026.1, read as the reverse complement.
CTTGTCTCGCTAGAGACCGATGAAGTGGCATCAGTAGAATATTGGCTTTATCTTGAAGGATGTGATGAGCAGTGCTTTAATCCAGTGCAAAATAAGGATGCTGGACTTATGCTCGCGTTTGTTGGAGTGGATGAATCACAGAAGGGAGGAGCAAAATGAAGCAGGCGTTTCGAAATTGGTTTTTGTGTGTCACAGCAATCGCAGCGCTTCTTTCATTAACTGCGGCTACTTATGCATGGTTTACATCTAATCAGGAAGTTTCAACAACAAGGGCATCGGCGCGCACAGCAGAAGAGAGCTTAGAACTTCAAATCAGCAGTGACGGCAGCACTTTTTCCAATGCGTCACCTGTTGCGATTGCGCAGGTCAATCAGACTTCACTGACTAATCTTTTGCCTGTCTCTACGGCAGATTTGACGAATTTTGTCTATGCGCCATCGACTGTGTCAGATATGGCGGTGACTTTTGAGCCTGTCACTGATGAGCAGTATTATTATCACGGAAGAATCTATCTGCGTGCGCTGGCACAGGGATTATCATCAGACACGACACTTTCTCTTTATCTTGATCAGACAGATGGTCTTCTTGGAAAAGATGTAAATGGAACGCTGTTAAATGCTGCCAGACTTGGACTTGTTTTTAACAACGACTACACTTCCTCTGTAATTCTTCGTCTGTCAGAGTCACAAAACGCATCAGGACAGCAGATTTTTAATACAGTTGTCGGCGGTGTCACGCTTGGTTTTGGACAGGTACTTTCATGGAATAAAAGTGGTGTGCAGGCTGTGGCAGATCCAAGTGTTTTAGTCACCGATTATACGGTTTCATTTAGTGCATCAGATATGAGTGTCCCGCAAAAACCGCTCTGTGTGATGAATTTAAACCAGATTTATACAGTTGATGTTTATTTTTACCTGGAGGGGTGCGATCCAGATTGCTCTGAATCAATCACTCACAATGAGGCGGATTTGTATCTGGCCTTTTATGGCATTTCCGGCCGGAAAGGAGACAGATAATGAAGGAGAGAAATTCGCAAAAACAATCTGACTCTATGCGTTCTCGGGTACGCACATCTATCTTGTTACTATTGTTGGCACTTGTTGCAGTGACTGCAACGACAGTTGCATGGTTTTCGATTGCAGATAGAGCGAGGGTGCGCACAATGAGTCTTGATATTATATCAGGTGTGGATCTTAGAATGGATCTTGATGCACATGATACAATTGAAGCATACAAAAAAACGCTGTCATTTGAAGAGATTGCATCGCGCATTCAAAAGGAAAAGGGTTTTTCAATGAAGGAAGTACCGCTAGAACCTGTTACGACGATTGATCAGCGCAGCTTTACTTTTGAAAACGGGGCGGCTGCGTCAGCAAAAAGCGGTGCATATCTGGAGTTTACGCTTCACTTTATGGCAGCGAAGGATATGATAGTACATTTGACGAGTGCAGACAGTTCGAAAAACATCAGAGACGGAACTGAAATTTTGTCAGATACATCATCGCTTTCTGAGGCAATGCGTATTTCATTTGAGGCTGACGGTATATGTTATGTGTATGATCCGGGATTAGGTGATACGATGACAAAGACAACGTCTGCAAGAACCTTTGGTCTATTGCCGTCAGAACAAATGATATTAAATGAAAATAATGCCATGTTTTCGCTTAATGAAGGTGAGGATAAGGCAGTTTTGGTACATATCTGGTTAGAAGGAACAGACCCGCTATGTACAGATGAATTAAAATCGGCTGAGTATGCGATTAGGCTTCGTTTCACAGGAACAGATTCCTCGAATCAGGCCTTTGACCATTAATATAGTTCACATCACGTGAACGCTAATTAACATTACGAAGCAACAAAAATGAGAGGACAAAAAAGAAAATGAATGCAGTTAAACGAACAGCAAATGTATTATTAAGTGTGATCCTGTGGGCAGTTATTTTGGTGGCAGCGCTTTATGCTTTTACGACAATGGCAACCAGGGATAACCAGAACGTATCAAATCTCTTTGGGTATACGCCGTTAGTAGTAAAATCTGATTCAATGGCACCGACATTTGAGACTGGAGACTTGATTGTGATCAAAAAGTGCGATCCACAGACGTTAAAGGAAGGAGATATCATCTGTTTCCACACAATCATAAACAACGAATATACACTTAACACGCACCGTATCAAGAGCATTGAGGCAGTAGGAGATGCAAGAAGCTATACGACAATCGGTGATAACAATAATGGTATTGCAGATCAGCATGTGATTTCCGATGGTGATATTGTCGGAAAATATGTGACAAGTATTCCAAAGATCGGAAAAGTAATGGACTTTTTATCAGGAAGTACAGGTTTCTTGATTGTAATCGTGCTTCCGATGTTGCTGTTCTTTATTTATCAGGTATATCATCTGATTACTATAAGCATTAACTTAAAGAAGGCAATTGCAGTTGAGACTGCAAAAGAGCAGGAGAGTGCAAATATGCAGGCAGCAAAGGACGCAGAGGCGGCACTTGCAGAGGCAAAGCGTATGCGTGAGGAGGCAGAGGCAATTCGTGCACAGGCGCAGGCAGACCTTGAAAAAGCAAAGCAAGTATCTGATGAGAGCAAAAGCGGGAAGGAGTAATTGTGAGTGAATTCTTAAAATTTGCCTATGAAGTTTTGTCTCAGGTCGTTTACAATATTGTGACATGGCTGGCAGGTTTTTTGACGTTATTTATCACCGGCTGGGTACAGTATTTTAATATCTTTTTTACATATTTTCCAACGCTTAGCATTACAGGAAAAATTCTCTCTGTAATCTTAATGCTGATTTTAATTGCGATTCCAATTTTACTTCTTGTAATTATTGTGCGTCATGCGATTCTTCGCCATCAGCTAAAACAGATAAGAGTGACAATGCAACGCTTTACAAGGAGATTGGACGCTTAAATAAGCAGGTTCTGTCACTGATGGATGAGAAAAACAGCATTTTAGCACTTAAGGTTAATGCGATGGGCGGAACTGAGCGCATTCCGTATATGGGTGCATCGGCGCTTACAGATGATGTGATTCCAACAGTTGATGCCGTTACAAACAGCGCATCTGCTGCAAGCGCAGCCAATCCAAATATGCCGCTTCCAGGAACTGCAGCGCTTGCAGCGGCAGCGGCACAGTCCCATGGAAAGCTTTCAGCAGGAGCAGGTGGTGCAGGAGCACCAATTGTTCAGGCTGTTTTATCCGAAGCGAAGCTTAACATTGAGCATCGTTTCCCGAAATTAACACTTGTGGATGAAAAGTATGCAGCGCTTACACCTCCTGAATATGATAACGAGATTTCGCTTCAGGAGTTTGCAGAAGGATACCGCCGATATGCAGCCAGCCAGATGAAACTTTACTACACACCTGAGATTGTGCGCCGTTTTGTTGCAGGTATGGCAGCCAGCAAGCTTCTGATTTTGGAAGGTATCTCAGGTACTGGTAAAACTAGTCTTCCATATTCGTTTAGTCGTTATCTGTCCAATCCGTCAACTATTGTATCGGTACAGCCATCATTTCGTGATCGCACGGAGCTGCTTGGTTATTTCAATGAGTTTTCAAAGCGTTTTAACGAGACTGAGTTTTTGCGTGCGCTGTATGAGGCGAACTACAGACCAGACCCAACGCTTATTGTGCTTGATGAGATGAACCTGGCACGAATTGAGTATTATTTTGCTGAAATGCTTTCTGTCCTTGAAATGCCAAATAAGGACGAGTGGGTGCTTGACCTTGTGCCTACAGCATGGGATGGCGATCCAATTAAGATGGATGGCGGTAAAATTCATGTGGCTGATTCTACATGGTTTATCGGAACAGCAAATAATGATGATTCCACCTTCACGATTACTGATAAGGTATATGACCGTGCGATGCCAATAGAATTAAATGAGCGTGCCGATGCATTTGAGTGTGAAGTTCAGCCGCACTGTAATGTTACGGCAGAGCATTTGGAATATCTGTTTCAAAAGGCACAGGTGGATTATCCAATTAGTGATGAGCTTATGGATAAAATGCAAAAACTCGATAATTATCTTATCACACGTTTCAGCTTTCCTTTGGAAACCGTATTATGAAGCAGCTTTATGATTTCATCCCAGTTTATGTAGCCTGCGGCGGAACTGAGCTGGGAGGCATGGATTATATCGTTGCGCGTAAGGTTCTTAAGAAATTTGAAAGCATGAACGTCACATTTGTAAGAGACGAGATTACAGGGCTGATTACTTATATTGATAAGCTGTTTGGAAAAGCTGAAATGCAGGATAGTAAGGCATACTTGAGACGTATACAAAATTTGTACTAACAGTTCTTTTAACTTTGGGGAGTCAGGATGGCAAATACGATCAATGATTTATATACGAAATATACGAATAAAGTAGAACGAACTCTGGAAAATGACAGGTATTTCCAATACCTGTTTGAGATTGTTCAGGCAGGAAATAACACGATTCGTCAAAACAATCGCGTCCTTCACAAGGTGGTGGATGAACGGTGGCTTACAGTTGTAGAAGAAGGTCTGACGTCGATTTTTAATATCGTGGATAAGCCGCGCCGTTTCATCGCAACGACTGAAGAAGTTGTTCCAGTGGCATTGGCCAGGAAGATCACAGCAGACAGTGTGCGTCACCTTAGCCAGAATACGCAGTTATTACAACAAATGCAAAGGGCGACATACAGCCAACGAGGTTTTAAATGTAACAACAGAAGAAAGCTTTGATTTGTATGAGAATCGTTTTGTCTATCATCTGATTCAGCGTCTCTTTGCATTTGTTGATAAGAGAACGGATGTCATTTTCTGGTCTACAGGCGATGAGACATGCAATACGATGTGTATGGAGAGCAAAATAGACGATGCCTACGAAGAGATTTCCTACAAGGTTGAGATGACTGTCAAAAACCGCCAGAGTTTTGCCGAAAATGACAATGACAACATGGATCTTTTTAAGAGAATCGACCGTGTGCGCCGTATGTCAAGAACACTTCGCGCCAGCTCTTTTTGCGATATTATGAATGGCTGTGCGAAGGTAAGAAGTCCGATTCAGCGAACAAATTTGATGATGAAGGATCCAGATTATAGAAATTGCTACAAGCTGTGGCAGTTTATCGAAAGCTACGATGAGGTGGGCTACAGCATAGAGGAGCAGGATACGGCACTTGAGTTTGATGAAGAGTATCAGACTCAGATGTACATCAACTTGATTACAAATTACACGATATTTAAGAGTCTTCTTGAATCAGATCCTAGAAAGCTTACCGAGATTGCAATGAAAAAACGTAGGCCAGTTAAACCAAAGTTTATCAAAAAAATTCAGGAAGAAATTGTGGATAACTGTGATATCCCAGATGTCGAAGTGAGAAAGGTCTTTATCGAGGAGGTCACACAGGCTCAGCTTGATGCCGAGGCAAAGTTAGCAGAGGAGACAGCGAATCGAGAAGAACTTGAAAATAGCCTTGCTGAGCTTCAGCAGTCAGCATCTGATCTAGAATGGCAGCTTGACGCACTGACTCAGCAGATGGACGAGCTAGAACAAAAGCGTGCCCAGATCGAGGAGCAAAAAAATGCACTAGAGGCAAAGCTTGTCGAGGAGAAGAAAGCAAAAGAAGAGCTTCAGGCGGCAATAGAAAAAGCCGATGCCGAGGCAAGACTTGCAATTGACAATGCTGAGAATGAGGCAAAGCAGGCAGTCGAGGCAGTCCAGAGCGAAGCTGAGGAAGCAAAGAAAAATGCTGAAGTAGAATTAAAAGCAGCTAAAAGTGAAGCACAGAGTCTAAAAGAGCAGCTAGAGGCAACCAAGGACGAGGCGAGAAAGACGGTTGAGAGCACGCAGAGCGAGGCAGAAAGACAGGTTGCACAGGCAAGAGAAGAGGCAGCAGCCCAGATTGAAACTGCCAAGAGCGAGTCGAAGGCCCAGATTGATTTGATTGAACGTCAGGCAAAAGAGCGAATCGAATCCATTCAAAGCGAAACTGCAGCTCAAATCGAGTCGATTCAAAGTCAGTCGAAAGAGCAGATTGAGTCGATTCAGAGTCAGTCCAATGATGCAATTGACCGCACCAACAAAGAGGCAAGTGAGCACATTGAGCACATCGAAACTGAGTCTGCTAAAAAAATAGAAGAGCTTCAGGCAAAGCTCAAACAAGCACTCGAGCAGGCAGAAAAAGACCGCATTGACAAGGAGAAAGCACTTGAAAAAGCAAAGGCAAACTCACTGTCACACTATATTGTAAATGCACTTCGAGGCCGTAAAGCGGCTGCAGATACTTCAACTGATATTGTAAATGCTGACAATGACGAGCATGATAAATCAGATCAGAAAGAGGATGAAAACAAATAATGATAAGAAAGATAATCTGCGGTGTCATAAATACGCTTTCTGTTCTTGTCATAGCGGCAGCAATTGTAATTTTGTGTATGGTTCTTTTTACTGAGCCTGGAAAGCCACCTAATATTTTTGGCTTTACAATGCTTCGTATCACGACAGGAAGTATGGAACCAACATATGCGACTGACACACTGCTTGTAGTAAAAAAAACAGATCCAAAAGAAATCATGGAGGGAGATGTGATCTCCTTTTACTCAACTGATCCGGCACTTGAGGGAGCAGTCAACACGCACCGCGTGGTTTCGATTAGCCAAGATGGAGACAATTACATCTACACGACAAAGGGAGATGCGAATAATGCAGCAGATTTATATGATGCGCAGTCACGCTATTTGATTGGAAAAGTGATTTGGTCATCGCTTTTTCTTGGAAAGCTTTCGCGTCTAGCAGCAAATCCGTTAATCTTTATTCCGCTCATTTTGATTCCGCTGGCAGCAATATTGATTACAAACCTTGTCCATACAGTTCGTCTTGCAAAAACGATTGCAAAAGAGGAAGAGGAGGCAGCGGTCAAAGAAGCGATTCAGGCACTTCGGGCAGAACGAGAACAAAAGAAGTGAGCCATACAGTTCACACATCGTGCCCCGGAGGCTTATTGACTTTAAAGAACGTGAATGATATAATCGTAACGAAAAAAGCTAGAATCTACAGGTGGTCTAGAAAGGATATAATACCTATGCAGGGACGTACACACAATTGTGGCCAGTTAAGACTGGCAAATGTCGGCGAGGAAGTAAAGCTTGTCGGCTGGTATGAAAATCTCCGTAAGGTCAGCAAGAATCTTGGATTTTTGATTTTGAGAGACTTTTACGGAACGACACAGATTGTAGTAGAGACAGAGGAAATCATGGAGCAGCTGTCTTCTATCAACTATGAGTCTACAATCGAAATTATTGGAACTGTAAGAGAGCGCAGTTCTAAGAACGCAAATCTTCCAACAGGAGAGATCGAGGTAGTTCCAAGTAAGCTTACAGTTCTTGGAAAGTGCCGTTACAACGAGCTTCCGTTCCAGATTAACCATTCAAAGGAAGCAGATGAGAATGTTCGTCTGAAATATCGTTATCTGGATCTGAGAAATCCGCAGGTTAAGTCGAAGATTGTTTTGAGAAGCAAGGTTGTTGCAGATCTTCGTGCTTCTATGATTGGTCATGATTTTATGGAAATCACAACACCAATCCTTACATGTTCTTCTCCAGAGGGTGCAAGAGATTATCTTGTTCCGGCAAGAAATCATCCGGGCAAGTTTTATGCTCTTCCACAGGCTCCGCAGCAGTTCAAGCAGCTTCTTATGACCTCTGGAATTGACCGTTATTTCCAGATTGCTCCGTGCTTCCGTGATGAGGATGCAAGAGCAGACCGTTCTCCGGGTGAGTTTTATCAGCTTGATATGGAGATGGCATTTGCTGATCAGGAAGACGTATTTGAGATTCTTGAGGATGTTCTTCCACCAATCTTTGCAAAGTATGGTATTTACCATGAGGCATCAAAGCCGCCGTTTAAGAGAATCCCATATCTTGAGGCAATGGACAAGTATGGTTCTGATAAGCCGGATCTTCGTATCAGCCTGATCGTTCAGGATGCTACAGAAGTGCTTGCAGAATGTGGCTTTGGTCCATTTGCAGGAAATAAGGTAAAGGCAGTCGTTGCTGAAAACTTCAAGGGTACCAGAAAGCAGATCGATAAGATGTGTGCTGATGTTGAGGTAGTAAGCGGTCAGAAGGCATATTGGTTCCGTTTAGATGACAAGGGCGAGCTGACTGGAGGAATCTCCAAGTTTGTTGTTGATCACAAGGATGCAGTTGTGAGCGCACTTGGCTTAAAGGCAGGTGATTTCGTTGCACTGTCTGCAGGTGACTTAAAGACTGCTCAGAAGACAGCAGGTGTCATCCGTAAGACAATCGGTACTTCATTCGAAGGCTATATGAAGAAGGATTGCTATGAGTTCTGCTGGGTTGTTGACTTCCCGATGTATGAGATCGGTGAGGAGTCTGGCGAATTAGAGTTCTGCCATAATCCATTCTCTATGCCGCAGGGTGGTTTACAGGCACTTGAGACTATGAATCCGCTTGATATTCTTGCTTACCAGTATGATTTAGTCTGCAACGGCGTAGAGCTTTCATCAGGCGCTGTTCGTAACCACGATCCAGAGATTATGGTTAAGGCATTCCAGTTAGTTGGTCTCGGCGAGGAAGATGTAAAGGCAAAATTCCCGGCTATGTATAACGCATTCTGCTATGGTGCTCCGCCGCATGCAGGAATTGCACCAGGTGTTGACCGTATGATCATGCTGATTGCAGGTGAGGACAGCATTCGTGAAATTATTCCATTCCCAATGAATAAGAATGCACAGGATGTTATGATGGGCGCACCGGCTACAGTAAGCGAGAAGCAGCTGGCAGATGTTCATATTAAAATCGTAGAGGACAAGAAAGACGAGTAAGTTGTTTTCTTGTATATTAAGAAGCAGGAGAAAATCGAGACGATTTTCTCCTGCTTCTTTTGCCCACGGTGACAGGTACGCTGGCTATTTTACTGTCCCGGTGGCTCCAATCAAGCTTCTTTTTGTGCTATCAAGTAAGAATAAATACCACCTACAACTGCAGCACTGACTAACAATACCAGAGAAACAACCGTTAGTAAAGTTCCTTCTAATAAGAAACATAATATCAGAATGATGATACCTGACAACATGAATAAAATACCGCAGAACCGCTGGCTTTTTTTCCAAACGACAACGTTTTTCATGCTCCATGGGGTGCGAAGGCCGATAATGGAATTTCGCTTTAGTTTCGGCATGATATTTCCTAGAATGATGAGGCAATTCCGAGAATGCCAAATGAAATTTTCGTGAGGGAGAATGGCACATCATTTAGGTTTTCTACCTGGTGAAAATCGGCATAGAGAAAATAGAAGGTCAAAATATCAAATACCATGATACTTAAAATTCCGGCTATAAAAGTGATCGTGCTGTTATTTTTTTTGCTACCGCTTTCTTTCTTTTCTTGTTCGGCGGTACTTTGGGCTGCAATATACATAAAAAATCCAAAGAATATTGTAATAATAGGAAAAATAAAAGTCTCAGATTTATTTCCCCAACGCGTAACTTGATTGTCTATTCCATAGTGTGCAGGTATCTTATCTGGCAGGAATGGATAAGCCACTACAACCGCAATCAGTGGAAGAAACATTAAAATAATATACAGCGCCGTGAGTAATTTCTTATTTTTCATTGTTTTTCTCTCCTCTCAATTGAGTAATCCACAAGATCGTTTCGTCCAAAATCGAAAGATCAAGTTCATAATAAATAAAGTTCTTTTCGCGTGTCTCGTAGATCAAGTCTGCTTTTTTTAATTTCGCCAGATGATAGGAGAGTGCCTGTGGCGTTATGCCAAGAGCAATTGCCAGATCACCTGAGCTGATTTTTCCTTCCTTTAACTTTAGCAAAATATTGCGCCGATTCTTATCTGCAAGAGCATCTAGCACTTCTGCAACGGCCAATCTTATCACCTCAAATCTATTTAAAAATTATTTTAAATAGATTCTATACCACAAACAAGCAAAAGTCAAGTATAATAGGGGTGCATCACAAAGTAAGGAGGAACTAACCATGGTTAAAATTGATTTGATTACAGGCTTTCTTGGTTCAGGAAAGACTACTTTCATAAAGAAGTATGCAAAATATTTGATTGACAGCGGTAAAAACATTGGAATTTTGGAAAATGATTATGGTGCTGTCAATGTAGATATGATGCTTTTACAGGATCTGATGGGGGATCAATGTGAACTTGAAATGGTTTCTGGCGGCTGCGATAAGGATTGCCACCGCAGACGTTTAAAGACAAAGTTGATTGCGATGGGGATGTGCGGCTATGACCGTGTGATTGTGGAACCGTCAGGTATATTTGATGTGGACGAGTTTTTTGATGCACTGAGAGAAGATCCGCTTGATAAATGGTATGAGATAGGAAATGTTATCGCGATTGCCGATGCAGGACTGCCAGAGCAGATGTCAAAGGATGCCGAGTATCTTCTAGGATCAGAAGCAGCAGATGCAGGTCTTGTTTTTGTAAGCAAGCTTGATGAATCATCAAAAGAACAGTCAGATACTATTCTGCCGCATATAAACCGCGCAATGGAAGCTATTTCTTGTACAAGAAAATTGTCAGAAGAAGATGTTATGAAGAAGAAATGGGATGAGCTTACAAACGATGACTGGAATCGTATTTTAACATGTGGCTACCACACCGAGAGCTGGCAAAAGCGTGATGTCGAAGATGATAAATCATTTTCCTCACTTTCATTTATGAATCTGCCATTAACAAAGGAACAAATTTTGAATGCAGCAACTCAAATTTTGGGCGATCCATCCTGTGGTCATGTGCATCGTATCAAGGGCTTTCTTGAGACACCAGATGGTTGGTTTGAATTAAATGCAACTGCCGCACAGCGCCAGCTAAATCCAATCGCAAATGGTCAGCAGATCATTATCGCGATAGGAGAGGGGCTTAATAAAGAAAAAATTGAAGCATATTTGCAAGCATGAAATTATGAACTTGTAAAGTAAAATTTACTCAAAATACAGCGAAAACTATAGGATACCACTAGATTTTTTGCAAAAGATATATTATAATTTATAGACGAGAAAGTTAAAAAACGTGCATATGGCACGAAAACTGTAGGTAAAAGCTGCGCTGGCAGCAGATTGAGGTAAGAATGGAGATTAAAATTGAGAATCTGACGAAGGCATATGGAGACTTCAAAGCTGTTGACAACATGAACTTGAACATTGCAGATGGTGAGTTGGTTGGTCTGCTCGGACCATCTGGCTGTGGAAAATCCACCACACTATTCATGCTTGCTGGTTTGAATGATCCGACTTCTGGACACATTTATTTTGGAGGAAAAGATGTAACAAAGGTTGCACCTGAGGATCGTGAGATCGGCCTTGTATTCCAGAACTATGCACTGTATCCGCATATGACTGTTGCGGACAACATCATGTTCCCGTTAATTAACCGTAAGGTTCCTAAAGCAGAGGCAAGAGAGCGTGCCCAGGAGATGGCAAAGCTTGTACAGCTTGATCATCTGATGGACAGAAAGCCTAAGGCTCTTTCAGGTGGTCAGCAGCAGCGTGTTGCAATTGCAAGAGCACTTGTAAAGAAGCCAGAGGTACTACTTTTAGATGAGCCACTCTCAAATCTTGATGCAAAACTTCGTGTTGAGACACGTGAAGAGATTCGCCGCATCCAGCAGGAGGTTGGTATCACCACAATTTTTGTAACTCACGATCAGGAAGAGGCGATGAGTATATCTGACCGTATTGCAGTTATGGAAAAGGGCGTTGTACAGCAGTTTGAGGTACCGCAGAAGATGTACTTAAATCCGGGTAATTTGTTTGTTGCACAGTTTCTTGGTACTCCGCAGATCAATATCTTTGATGTAACTGTTAAGGGCGGAAAGATTATGTGTGGTGATGTCGTTCTTCGTGAGGGCTGCAAGGCAGCTGATGGCAACTACAAGGCTGGTGTTCGTCCAGAGGCCTTTAATGTATCAGAAAACGGTATTTTAGTTAAGGCAACTCATGTGCGCATGACAGGAAGAGAGTTACAGCTTCGCGTAGCACTTGCAAAAGAAGAACTTCGCGTGTTAGTTCATTCCGATATGCAGGTTAGTGTCGGCACTGAATTTTGTGTAACTATTCGTGACAACCAGATCCTTTTGTTTGACCAGACAGGAAAGACAGTAGGAAAATATTAATAAGGAGAACCCTATGGAAAAGAAAAGCATGAAGGCTATCTTTATTTGATGCCCGCATTAATTGTCATTCTTTTATTTACGATTTATCCGTTGATTCGTGCTTTTATTATGAGCTTCATGGAAGATTACAACATGATAAACGGTACGTATTCATCAGTGGGCTTTAGTAATTATGTAAGTATTTTCAAGGATAAATACTTCATTAAGGCATTGACTAATACTGGAATTTATGTTGCATTTGTAGTTCCGTGTTCTATTGCATTATCTCTTTTGATAGCTGTTTTATTAAATAGTAAGATCAAGTTTCAGGGATTTTTCCAGACACTTTACTTTCTGCCATATGTTACAAGTGTTATTGCAATTGGTATTGTTTGGAGATGGATATTTAACGAGCATTATGGTCTGTTAAATCAGATCCTTTCATGGTTTGGCATCAAAGCAATTCCGTGGCTGAACAAGAAGCAGTATGCGCTTCCGGCACTTATTATTTTTAGCATCTGGAAAAGCATGGCATTTGATATTTTAATCTTTTTAGCAGGACTTCAGACCATTTCACCTGATTTGTATAATGCTGCAAAGGTTGACTCAACACCGAAGTGGAGAGTCTTTACAAAGATCACACTTCCTGGTATTATGCCTATGGTATCATACGCGCTTGTCATGGGTATGATAAATGCATTTAAGGTTTATAATGAAGTGTATTCTTTATTTGCCTCAAAGGCAGGTCCAGCAAACAGTGCGATTACCGTTGTTTACTATTTGTACGATAAGTTTTACAATCAGTATGAATATGGTGAAGCATCTGCATCAGCAGTTGTTTTATTTGGAATTATTCTAGTCCTTACCTTCGTTCAGAGGAAGCTGACAGGAAGAAAGGATGGATAAGAGAAAAGATGAATAAAAGAAAAATTGTAAATGTTGTTGCAGAGGTGTTAAAATATGCCATATTGATTGCAGGTGCAATCTTTACGCTTCTTCCGTTTTTGTGGATGATTTTGTCATCACTAAAGACATCAGCGGAGATCACGGCCATTCCGCCTTCCCTTTTCCCGAAGGTACCGCAGTTTTCAAACTTTGCTGAGGCTTGGAAGTCTGCTCCATTTCCACGCTATATTTTTAACACTTTGGTCGTTACTATCATTTCTACAGCAGGAGTGCTCGTGACTACTGTACTTGCTGCTTATGCATTTGCACGTTTGAATTTTCCAGGAAAGAAGATTATGCTTTCGTTAATGTTAGCTACACTTATGATTCCTGGAGAAATGTTAATTATTACAAACTTCATTACCATCACGAAGTTAAAATGGATCAATACTTATCAGGCAATGATCGTTCCGTATTTAGCGAGTGTATTCTATATTTACCTGCTGACACAGTTCTTTTCACAGGTACCAGATGCACTTTATCTGGCTGCAAAGGTTGATAAATGTAATGATTTTAAGTATTTGATCAAGATCATGATTCCGATTAATAAGAGTCCGATTACCACGGTATGTATCTTAAATGCAATCGGATGCTGGAACTCTTTTATGTGGCCGTTACTTGTTACAAACAGCAAGGAGATGCGTGTTCTTTCATACGGACTGATGCAGTTTCAGACAGAGAACGGTTCGTCATATGAGCTTATAATGGCAGCATCTTGTATTTTAGTACTTCCAATTGTTGTCGTTTACCTGATTCTTCGAAAATACGTCATCGAGGGTGTTACACAGAGTGGTATCAAGGGATAACTTGTTGTGATTATTATGTTAGAAACCGGAAATCCGGATTCTATAGAGAGTACAAATGTACTATTTAGTCCCCATGCCCAAAGCGGGCAAAAGAAAGGAGAAATTCATGAAGTTAAGAAAAGTAAGTGCAGTTTTAATGTCAATGTCTATGGTTGGTGCAATGGCTGTTCCGACATTTGCAGACGAGGCAAAGACCATTGAGCCATGTGAGATCACATTCTGGCATGCAATGAACGGTAAGCAGGAAGAATCTCTGACAGCTCTTACTGATAAGTTCAATGAGGAGAATGAGTACGGCATCACTGTTACACTTGTAAATCAGGGTAACTACAGTGACTTAAGCACAAAGCTGACAGCAAATGCAGCTGCAGATACTTTGCCGGATCTGTCACAGGGCTATAACAACTGGGTAACTGCTTATACTGATAAGATCGTTCCGCTGGATGATTTCGTTACCGATGAGGATTTCGATTATGATGATCTGATCGACAGCTACAAGGATGAGTGCGAAGTATATGGCTTTGTTGCATGTGTACCATTCAACAAGAGTACTTACGTTTACTTCTACAATAAGACTCTGTTTGATGAGGTTGGCATTGATGTACCGACCACATGGGATGAGCTGACTGAGGCAGGAAAGAAGTTAAAGGAAGCAAAGGATATTGAAATTCTTGGTGTAGATGATCTTTCAGGCTTCTTAGAGGCATCTCTGCATCAGAATGACTGCGAGTACGTAAGTGAGGACGGCGCTCTGTTTGATAATGAGGCAGGTCTTGAGACAGTTTCCTATATCATGAACCTTTACAACAGCGGCTATGCACGTCTTGTAGGTGAGGACAGCTACTTCTCCAATGTTATCTCCAATCAGATGATCGGCGGTTACATCGGTTCTTGTACTGGTGTTTCTTACATCACTGCAGATGGATGGGAGCTTGGCGTAGCACCAGTTCCTGGCAACAAGGAAAAGGCCGTTAATCAGGCAGGTACTAACATTTATATGTTCAGCACCGATGAAAACAAGCAGAATGCTGCATGGGAATACATGAAGTATCTGACAAGCGTTGATTCCACTATCCAGTGGTCTGAAGAGACAGGATATCTGCCAGTAAGAAAGTCTGCATATGAGACAGATGAATTTAAGAAGTTCATGGACGAGGATAAGACCAACAACTATAAGTCTGCATATGAGCAGTCTCCATACTTCTTTGCTCAGCCAGTATTTGATGGCAGCTATGATGTAATGAATACTGTAAGCACTGTTTTAGAGGATTCTATTCTGGACGAGCTTGAACCAGAAGAAGTTCTTGAGAATCTTGTAACTGAGCTCAACGATAAGTTAGGCGTTGACGGTGTTGCTGCAGAAGAGGAGTCTTCTTCCGTAGCTGAATAAGTTAAAAGTAGGGACATACAGGGGCTGTCAGTTAATGGCAGCTCCTTTTTCATCTTTTAAGGAAAGGAAAATTTATGACAACATTAACATTTTATAATGGATTAAGAGAAATCGGCGGCACGTTTGTTGTAGTTGAAACAGATGAGGCAAGATGCATGTTTGATTTCGGATTTGCAGTAATGGATCGCATGGATGATAAGATTGCAGTGCGCTATAACGAGTGCGCGGCAGATTATGCACGTCTTGGAGTGTTAGCTTCACAGGATGGCATTTATGATGAAGAAACGGCAAAAACATTAGGCCTTGTAAGCTTTGAAAACGACAAGAAGAAAAACTTTTTTGTGATTTCTCATATGCATATCGATCATATGGGAGGTCTTGGCATGCTTGATCAGAATCTTCCAGTTTATATGAGTGAGGATTCTTTAAAGCTATATCGCAGACTTGAGGCTTGCGGTGATATTCAGGTAAAGGGCCATAAAAACTGCATCGGCATCTCATATGGTGAAAGCTTTACCGTAGGTGATATTACAGTTGAAGTAGAGGCAATAGATCATGATGTGGTCGGTGCATGCGGATATCGAATTACGACACCGGGAGGAACGATTTGCTATACAGGAGATTATCGTTTCCATGGCTTCCATCCAGAGATTACAAAAGCGTTTGGACAGAAAATGAAGGGTGTGGATGTGCTTATTACCGAGGGTGTTACAGTAAGCTTTGATGATGTGGATATACTTTCTCTTACTAAGCCAGAAGAGCCAGAAAGAAGCGAGGAATGGTTACAAGATATGATATGTAAGGAGTCCACAGAGCAGAAGGGACTTATTATTGTTAACCCATATAATAGAAATGTAGAGCGTCTTCATCATTTGATCATGACAGCACAAAAGACTGGAAGAAAGCTTGTCATGGACGGTATTCAGGCAGATTATGTGCAGACATTCTATCCAGAGGATGAGATTTTGATGTATGAAAACAGCGTTGGTGCTGATGCTAAGAAGGCAGAGGAGCGTGGCTGGAGTATTATCACAAGAGAGGAACTTCTTTCTAATCCGTCAAAATATATTTTACAGCAGGACTACGTAAATTTTTATGAGTTGATGGATTTAAGTTCTGTAATTACACTTTATATTCATATGGATGGTGCGCCGCTTGGCGATTATGATCCTTCTTTTGGAAAGATGCACCGTATTTTAGATCATATGAACATTCCATACATGAATATTGGAATCGGAGGTCACTCCAGACCATACTATTTAAGAACTATGCTGGATACCATTGCACCGCATATTCTCGTTCCGCTTCACAGCTTCCGTCCGGAGCAGGTAAATACCGCACATGCAGATAAGCGCATCCTGCCAGAGTATGGTGATTGCTTTGCTTTTGAAAATGGCGAGATGATCTTAAAGAAGAATTAAAATAGGAGCGACATCAAATGAGAATTTTAATTGTAAATGATGATGGAATAAAAGCTCCTGGTATACGAAAGCTGGCTGAACTTTCTATGCAGCTTGGCAAGGTGTGGGTTGTGGCACCAAAGAGCCAGTGCAGCGCGATGTCACAGAGAATTACTTTATTTGAAGATATTGAAGTAACACCTGAATGCTATGATTTAGATGGCGTGCGTGCCTATAGTGTGGGCGGAACTCCTGCAGATTGTGTAAAGGTAGCACTTGAGTTTTTGATGCCAGAAAAGCCAGATGTTGTATTTTCAGGAATTAACAGTGGTTATAACACTGGAATTGATATTCTTTACTCAGGAACTGTTGGTGCAGCAATGGAGGCGCTTGCAAATGGCATCCGTTCATTTGCTTTTTCTAACAAAAATGATACAAGCTGGGAGACTGCAGACGCATATCTTATTTCGATTGTAAAAGAGCTTCTTGATGAAAATCTTTCAATGGATCGCATTTGGAATGTGAACTTTCCAGGCTGTAAAATTTCAGAGTGTAAGGGAATCTTGCGTGATCGTATCCCTGCAAAGCACCAGTTTTATCAGGACGACTATGTGCGTACAAATCATGCAGACGGAAGTTTCTCACTTCGCTCAAAGGGTGTAATGACAGAAAAGGCAGAGGAAGGTACTGATATCAGTGCGCTTCTTAATAATTTCATATCCATAGGTTCTGTGCGCTGCGCGGCACTTGGATATCAAAAGGATTAGGTAAATAATGGAAAAAAGAAAAGTAAAAATCTATTATACGTCAGATGTACACGGATATTTCTATCCGACATCATATGGTGACCAAGAGGTAAAACAGATGGGTCTGTTTGCGTGTGCGTCTGAATACAAAAAGGATGACGATACACTTGTGATTGATGGAGGCGATATGCTTCAGGGCTCTGCATATGCCTACTACAGCAGAAATATTCTTGGAAGCTGCGAATATATTGCACAGATGGTAAATGACTGTGGATATGACTTCTATACGCTTGGAAATCATGATTTTAACTATGGTCAGGAATATCAGGCCATTTACCGCAATAACCATAAAGGTATTTGTGTATGTGAGAATGTGCTTGACAGCGAGGGAAATATTCTTTATCCGCATATGATTCACACGATGAAAAACGGTGTGAAGGTAGGACTAGTCGGTATCGTAACTGATTATATCAATGTGTGGGAGAAAAAAGAAAATCTTGTTGGCATTCAGGTGGTTGATCCGTTTGAGGCTGCAAAAAAAGCATTAGAAGATTTACAGGGCAAGGTTGATCTAACGATATGTATTTATCATGGCGGCTTTGAGAGTGATTTAGAGACTGGAAAACGTTTGTCAGAGACGACTGAGAATATAGGTTACAAAATCTGTACTGAGCTTGGCTTTGATGTACTATTAACAGGTCATCAGCACATGCCGGTGGCAGGAAGAATGGTTAACGGCACTTACACACTTCAGCCGCTTGCAAATGGCAGAGAATATGCCTATGTAGAGATTGATCTTGAGAAGGAAGCATTTGCTTTGGAAAACGCAGTTTATCCGGCAGCAATTACCTCCATCAATTCAAAGAAGGTTCAGCCAAACCCTGATAATGCAAAGGAATTGTGTGGGAAGTACAGTTTTGTGGAGGCTAAGGTACAGGAGTGGCTTGATGAGCCGCTTGGTCATCTAAGCAGACCGCTTTACCCAGAGGACAAGGTGAAAATGGCATTAGAAGGAAGTGGTATTGCCGATTTGATTAATCGCATACAGCTTGATGTATCTGGGGCACAGCTGTCCATAGTTGGACTTGCAAATGATATTGTGGGCTTTAATGCTTGTGTAACAACAAGAGATATAATTGCCACATATCCATTCCCCAATACTCTTGTAGTATGCCGTATCACAGGAGAGAAGTTAAGAGCAGCTATGGAACGTGCCGCAGAATATTTCGAGATCGACGAAAACGGCAAAGTAGTAGTAGCAAAGAGCTTCCTTCTCCGAAGGTCGAGCATTATAATTATGATTACTTTGCAGGTGTTACGTGGGAGATCCACCCAGAGGCACCGATGGGAAGTCGCATTCAGAATCTGTGTTACCAGGGAAAGCCAGTGCAGCCTGATGATGAGTTTACACTGTGCATGAATAATTACCGTTATAGTGGTGCAGGTGGCTATCCGATGTATCCAACATGCCCATTGGTAAAGGAAATTAATACAGAGATGGTAGAGATTATAATGGATTATTTCCGTACACATGGCACAGTTGCCATTGATTCTGAGAAAAATTGAAAATAGGTGTATAATAAATGTCAATTGGGAAAGAATACAGATGAAGCTAATTGTATAAAATGTTGACAAAATCTGAAATCTTTCCCGATTGTTTTGTAAAACTTAATGAATATGTAAAGAAAACGTAAGATTTTGTCAAATTTGCTTGACTTTTATCGCGTGTTGTATTATACTAAGCACATGTTGATGAGAACAACATACAAAATAAAAACGCGCTTCTAGCTCAGTTGGTAGAGCACCTGACTCTTAATCAGGGTGTCCAGGGTTCGAACCCCTGGAGGCGCATCAAGTACCGGTTTTGGAGACATATGAGCTCTGGGGTCGGTGCTTTTTTGTTTTGCGAATTTAGAGTGGGGCGAGTGAACAGCACGAGGAGAGCGAAAAAAATAAATTGACATAAAAACTCCGTGCGCTATAATAGTTAAGAAGAGTTTTGCATTATAAAAATAGTGCAATTAGACTATATTCGTGTGGGGGAAGGAATGAAAACTCGAAAAACAGAACAAAATGCGCGCGAAAATTATAAAAAAGTATATTTTTTGATGATTGTCGTGTCTACAATCCTTTTTTGGACAGCAATCGGATGCCAAAAGAAGGTTGATACAAGCTTAAAAGCACAGTCTTCTATAGTGGAGTATACATGTATTTCAGATTCTGACAGTGATAAAAGCTTTTATGTAATTTTAAAGAATTACCATGGAGTCTACTGGGAGACGGTGATAGAAGGCGTATCAAAAGCGGCAAATGAAATAGATGCATCTGTATATCTTGGCGGAATCGACAATGAGACTGATATTGAAGGTCAGATTAAATTGATTGATGAAGCAATAGAAAGCGGTGCGAGTGGAATTTTGCTTGCACCGGCAACCTCGGATGAGCTTGTGGAAAGCTGTAAAAAAGCAAGGGAGAGTGGGATATATGTGGCATTGATTGATTCTTCCATTAATCAATGCGAATTTGATGCCTGCTATATGACAGATAATGTAAATGCAGGACAGATGGCGGCAAAGGAAATGCTTGGTTTATTAAAGGAAGCAGGCAATTTGCCGTCAGAGGAGCTTGAAGTAGGAATTATGCTGTCATCTGATACGTCACAGGCGATGATAAATCGCGTATCAGGTTTTTTAGAATACTGGTCTTTGCATTCACCGGCAAAATGGGAGATTGCACAGGACATTTACTTAAACGGCGGTAATGTAGAAAAAGCGCAGTCTGATGCGAAGAAGCTTATTGATCAGCATGAAAACCTGAAAGGTATTTTTGGGTGTAACAATACATCAACCATCGGCATAGCAGGTGAGCTTTTAGAAGAAAATAGAAAAGATATTGTTTTAGTTGGTTTTGACATGGCAGATATTACGGTTCAGATCATTCAAAATCCGGATTATTTTGCAGGAACACTTATGCAGAGACAGGATCAAATGGGATATCTTGGTCTTACTGCTTTATATGATTTTGTAAGTGGAAGCAGGTATGAACAAAAGTATTTTGATACTGGAGTGGTACTGATTGATGCGGATTATCTTAGTGGGAGGGAATGACCGTGAAGGATCGAAGAAGGAGCAAAAAAAAGAGAAGAGGAATGCTCATATTATATCTAGTAGTGTGTACTGCTGTAATTGTAATAGCCTATTTTCATCTAACGAAGATTGCAAAGGATTATAATACAGAGCATTTGGAGTTAATCAGTGGATTATATGCTGAAAAGATGAATGAAACTATAGATTATCTTCAAAGCTATGCAAAGGAAAATGTCAAAACAGTACGAAATATAGAGGAGAAAAAGCCAGAGGAGATACTAGCGCGTTTGGAGCGCGATCTTGATCAGACTGTTTTTTGTGATATAGGTTTTTTTATGAAAGACGGTGAGATCTATGGCGGTGCCTGTGCGGTGGCTGATCTTAAAAAGAATGGATTAGATGAACAGGTAAAAAAAGCAGAAGAATCATTTATTTCTGAACCATATCAGTCAAGTAAGAATGGTGGTATGGTTATGACGGTTGTTGCTATGGCGCCAGATGATGACAGAATAGATGCACTTTATGTATCTGTTATGATAGAAAATTTAAAAAAGCTTGGGATTTATGAGCTTTTACAGGGCAAAGTCAGCGTTCATCTGCTAAAGTCAGATTCGGAAAATTATATTACATGTATTAGCGGTAAAGAATCAACATCAGGTATATGGAATAATCTGCTTCTTCAGCAAAAATATTTTCGCTATTACGATGGATATTCTTACAATGATTGGGTGCTTGATATGCGCATGGGGGTAAAAGAAGGCAGATTTACAGCAAATGTCAGAGGCGAGGATGCAACTATTTCATATCGAAGTATTTCGAGTATGCCGGGATGGTATATTATAGTACAGCTGGCAAATAAAAAAATTTCTAATATTACACAGTATTTTTCAGCTTGGGGTGGTGTGTATGGAAGCATTCTCGTGTTATTTACGATATTGTATATGCTGACAATTCTTCTTATGGAAAAGAAGGATAAGGAAATTTATAAAGGATTGTCTGATACTGATGCACTCACAGGGCTTTTTAACCGCAGAGCATTTCAGGCAGCTGTGGATGAAACTCTTTTAAAGAGGATATCGGGCGTTTTTATTTTTATTGATGTGGATAACTTTAAGGATTATAATGATAAATATGGTCACGCTAATGGAGATTTGTGCCTAAAGCATTTTGCAGCTGCTATGAAAAAATGTTTCCCTAAGGATAGTATTCTTGGCCGCTATGGAGGAGATGAGTTTGTTGTTTACATAAAGAATGCTGCGTCAGATGATGCTCATAGATATATGGACGAATTTCAAAGAGAAATTTCTCATTTGATAATGTCGGGCGGTGAGCATGTCACGGTGTCTGCCAGTGCAGGAGGAGTAGCCTTTATTGGCGGAGGGGAGGATTTTGTTTCGCTGTGCAGAAGTGCGGACAACATGCTCTACGATGTGAAACGAAATGGAAAAGGCACTTTTAAAATTAAAGGTGCGAAAAATATGTGAATTAAATTCACTTGACAGATTTATTAAAGCATTCTATACTTAAAATAAATTAAAAGACGTGGCGATACAGATTCGGGGTTATTTGTGTTGCTACAACTATAATTATATATAAGGATAGAGTGGAGGTGTATTTATGGCACGAAAAGCAGTACGTCTGTCCGATATAGCAGAAAAGCTTGGTGTCAGCACAGTAACAGTTTCCAATGCACTTGCCAATCAGCGTGGTGTCAGCGAAGAGCTTCGCGAAAAAATTAAGGAGATGGCATCTGAGATGGGCTATCATGCACCAGGAACGCAGATAATGGCAAAAACGGCAGTAAATATTGGCGTGCTTGTGCAGGAACGTTATCTGGGAAATGGATCATCGTTTTATTGGAGGCTTTATCAGGAACTTGCCACTGCGTGTGCGGCTCACAATTGTCTTTTGGCATTCTGCGTGTTGAAGCCAGATGAAGAAAAAAATACAGTGCTGCCGGTTATGGTCAGTGATCATAGAATTGATGGACTTATAATAATGGGAGAGATCAGCAGAGCATACTTAAGAATGCTTGAGAAAGAAGCTGGAATGCCGATGATTTTTCTGGACTTTTTTGCAGCAGAGTTTGATGTAGACTGTGTCATTTCAAATAATTTTTATGGCATGTACACAGCAACAAGACATCTAATTAAGAAAGGTCATAAAAAGATTGCCTATGTCGGAAGCGTAAAATCAAGTAACAGCATTGCGGATAGGTACTTTGGATATTTAAAGGCGATTCGCCAGTACGGTCTTGAAGAACGTGAAGAATGGATTGTTGAGGATCGCACACCAGGTACTATGGAGATCATAGAGCCCAAGCTGCCAAAGGATATGCCAACGGCATTTGTATGCAATTGTGATCAGACAGCAAGTGTGCTTATTCATGAACTAGAAGGAAACGGCTACCGTGTGCCGGAGGATGTTTCAGTTGTTGGTTATGATAACTTTGTCTTTATGCCGGTATGCGATGTGGCTATTACAACATATGGCGTTGATATGCCGGAAATGGCAAAGGCGGCGGCAGAGCGCATTATCTCGAGAGTTAAAGGACTCGATAAGGGACCGGGGCGTCTTAGCATCATAAGTGGAAATCTGATTGACGGAGAGAGTGTAAGAGCGCTAATATAAAAATAAATAACTATTCGGAATGCAATTTGCAAAGTTTTGAATAGTCGCAAAATATTAAAAAGAGCAGGTATGGGAAAATACCTGCTCTTTTGTTGTTGAAAAGTTACAAATTGAAGTAAAATTTAACGGTTAACATGTTAAATGAAAGAAAAGTAACATGTTAACATAAAAATGTTAAGTAACAAGGTAACAAAACACTATCTTTTTGACGGGGGAAAAATGGGCATGAGAAATATATATACACGTTCTATACAAATAACAACTAAAAAAAACAAAAAATAATATGCAAAATAGTAAAAAACCTATTGACATGACAGAGAAAACGTGTTAACATTTAGCTACGAGTTAACCATTGGTAAGGAAACAAAATTCTAAATTAGTGTAAAGTTTATGTTCAGAATGATGTTTTACAATGGTTTTGAATCAGACTGTTTGAAAAAAACAGAGAAAAGTGAAGAGTTCCAGAATGAAAAAAGGAGGAGAAAATCTTGAGTAAACCAACAAAAAGGAAAAAAACTCACTGGACGAAAAATGACACCGAGTTAACAATCATGGCGCTGCCTACCACGATCTGGTACATTTTGTTTTGTTTCTTGCCGATGTTCGGCTTGATTATTGCATTCAAAAATTACAAGGTTATTGGTGGAAAGAGCTTCATCTACAATTTGATTCACAGTGAGTGGGCCGGTGTTAAGAACTTTATGTTCTTAATTAAATCAAATGATTTGTTCGTAATTCTGCGAAATACGATTTTATACAATCTTGTATTTATTGTACTTGGTATGGTCGTTTCTGTAGGACTTGCAATTATGATCAGCCTGATGCGCAATAAGAGAGCGTCAAAGGTATATCAGACGATGATGTTTTTCCCATACTTCATGTCATGGGTTGTAGCTTCATACTTTTTGGATGCCTTTTTAAATCAGAACAACGGTTTGATTAACAACATGTTAAGAAACAGCGGACAGCAGCCGATTCAGTGGTACATGACTGCAGGCGCATGGCCGGCTATTTTGACTTTTATGTATTTGTGGAAATCAACAGGATACAATATGGTTATTTATCTGTCTAGTATCTCTGGTATTGATACAACTCTTTATGAAGCAGCCGTTATGGATGGTGCAAATAAGCGACAGCAGGTATTTCACATTACACTGCCGTGTTTGAAGAACGTTATTATTATGATGTTCATTTTGAATGTTGGTAAGATTTTCTACTCTGACTTTGGATTGTTCTATCAGCTTTCACAGGGAGCAAGTGGTTCGATCTTTAAGACAACAGCAACCATCGACACATATATATACAATGCACTGCGCTCTTCCACAATAGGAATGACATCTGCTGCAGCATTCTTCCAATCTGTTGCATGTTGTATCACCATCATTCTTGCCAATGCAATTGTTAAGAAGTTCGATGAAGATAGTGCGATTATTTGATGGAGGTACGAAAATGGCAAAAAATAAAAAAGATCTTGATTTGGCAGATTCTTCTAATTTAAACCAAATTAAAAAGTCGACGAATGTTGTTTTTAATATTTTGTTTGTGATTCTGGCACTGACTTGTATTATTCCGGTCGTGTTCATCTTTATCATTTCGATCACCTCAGAGCAGTCAATTAAGATGAATGGATATCAGTTTATTCCTGAATCTTATTCACTTGATGCATACAAGTTTTTGTTTAGAGAGGGTGAAATGATCCTTAGAGCACTTGGTGTTTCTGTTTTGGTTACAGCAGTTGGTACGACACTTGGTGTTATTTTGACAATGCTGATGGGATATGTGCTTTCAAGAAGCAACTATAAGCTGAATGGCTTTTTTACAATGGTTGTATTCATCCCGATGATTTTCAATGGTGGTATGATTTCATCTTACGTTGTAAATACACAGCTTTTAAATTTGAAGAACAGCATCTGGTCGCTGATTTTACCGCTTTGTGTTTCTTCATTTAATGTTGTAATATGTAAGACTTTCTTTAAGACAAATATTCCGGAATCAGTTATTGAATCGGCACAGATTGATGGTGCGACGCAGTTTCAGATTTTTGGAAAGATTGCACTTCCGTTATCAAAGCCGCTTATGGCAACTATCGCATTGTTCTTAACCTTTGGTTATTGGAATGATTGGTTCCAGTCTTCCTTGTACATCAGCAATACAAATCTGTATTCCTTACAGGCATTGCTTGATCACGTACAGAGAAATATCGAGGTTATGGCAAATAATCCATCCCTTGGACTTAGTACAGCACAGTATATGAACTCAATGCCAAAGGAAGGTGCACGAATGGCGATGGCTATTATCATCATCATTCCAATCGCATGCTGCTATCCATTCTTCCAGAGATATTTCATTTCTGGTCTTACAGTAGGTGCAGTAAAGGGATAATGTAAGAGAATCATACTGAAACATTTTGATACCAGGGTCAAAAGCTCCAAAAGCCGTTCGTGCTTGCACGATAAGACTTTTGAGCTTGGAACCCGCAAAAACATGAGGATGCAACGATTTTCGAAGAAAATCAGTGAATCCGAATGTTTTTAGAATTGCGAAAGTTGCATAGCAACGGAGCAATTCGTGGGTATCAGTTGAAAATAAAAAAATATTTTAATATATTTCAATTTTAAGGAGGAAACAATAATGAAAAAGAGACAGATTTTAACACTCGGACTTTCCGTTGCTATGACAACTGGAATGATGGCAGGCGTGGTAAGTGCAAACGCTGCAGAGGATCCGGTAACTTTAAAGTGGATTCAGGTTGGCGGCGGAATGCCAAAGACCTATGACGAGTGGCTTGATCAGATTAATCCATATCTGGAAGAGAAGATCGGTGTGAATGTAGAGATGGAAATCGTACCGTGGGGCGACTGGGATAACAGAAGAAATGTTATCACAAACTCAGGTGAGTATTTTGATATCCTGTTTACCGATCAGAACCGTTATGGCTCAGAGGTAAGCACAGGCGTACTTCTTGATATCACAGATATGCTTGAAGAGAATGCACCAGAGCTGTATAAGATGATTCCAGAGGATTACTGGAATGCAGTAGAAATTGATGGTAAAGTTTACGGCGTACCGACCTACAAGGACAGCTCCCTTTCAGAGTTCTTTGTATGGGATCAGGATATTGCAGATAAGTATGAGATCGATGTTGAGAAGGTAACTGATTTTGAGTCTCTTTACACAGCATTAAAGACAATTAAGGAAGGTGAGGGCGGATCTCCGTACTTCATGTCCAAGAACGGTGCAAACTTCCTGCTGAATTTATCTTATGATGATTTAAGTTCTGGTCTTCCGGCAATCGGCGTAAAGTATGATGATGAGACTATGACTGTTGTAAATCCATTAAATGATGAAGAACTTCTTTCTAAGCTGGATATTATTCACCAGATGTATCAGGAAGGCATCATCAATGGAGACGCTCCGACAGCAGATGATTCCAGTAAGTATGCAACATTCTTCGCAGCACAGGGCTGGAGTGGCGCTGCAAAGACAACATGGGGACCAAACAATGGTGTTGAAAACTGTACAGCAGTTCAGTACGGCGATACTGTTGTATCCAATACAACTGTTCGTGGTTCTATCAATGGTATCTACTCAGGATGTGAGCATCCAGATAAGGCACTTGAGCTGTTGAATCTTGTTAATACTGATTCTAAGGTACGTGACTGGTTCTACTACGGTGCAGAAGGCGTTGACTTCGAGTACACCGAGGATAATAAGGTACATCGCCTGAGCACAGATTGGAAGATGGCTGGATATACACAGGGTACTTTCTTCAACGTAACTCAGACTGATGATGTTGATTTCAATCAGTGGGATGAAGTAAAAGAGTTAAACGAGAATGCAAAACCATCTGTTATGATCGGTTTCAACCTTGATACCTCTGAGATCGAGACAGAGCTTGCAAACTGCCGTGCCGTATATGAGAAGTACTATTCAGAACTGTTTACTGGCGCAAGAGAGCCTAGAGAAATGGTAGAAACCATTAATGAAGAGCTTGAGAAGGCTGGTTGGGAGACCATTCGCGAGGAAGCTCAGAAGCAGATCGACGCTCAGAAGTAATATATTGCTTGTGGTGTTTTCTATATGTACCAGGTGTCATACCGTATTGTCTTCGAAACAGATTAATAAAATGATTCGTGTTTTCGAATCCTACGGCTGTGCTGATTTCTCCGATACGGTCATCACTACACGTTAAAAGCTCACATGCTTTTTGCAGGCGAAGACAATTTAGGTAGGCAATTGGTGACTGCCCAAAAGCTGCTGTAAATTCATGGGCAATACGGAAACGACTGATTTCGTATTGAGTTTCTAATTCTGCCAGCGAAAAAGGTTTGGCAAAATTTTTATGAAACGAATTACGAATAGAAATTAAATAAGAAGGAATCATATATGGGAGGCTCGACTGCGCATGGCAGCGAGCCTCTTTTATAGTTAAGCATAAAAGGCTGGTAAGCTGTTCGTCTAGCCAAAGTGGATCATTCTTGCAGTTTGAAAGAGCATCATACAGATGAGAAAGCTGTACAGGCAGCATAGAAGAACCAGAAATTACAAAAGGCTCTTTCACTGAATCGGAGAATAGTTTATTATAATAAGAAATAGATGATCCTGAGAGAAAGAATAGATAAAACTTCCACGGTGCATTTTCTAGGTATAGACGCCAGCGCTTCGAGAGCGGAAAGAAAAACAGAGAGTATTTTTTTAAAGAATAATGGTCGAAATTATTATGATCAGTGTCATCCTTAGTTATATTCTGTGCGGTATTTTTGGTGAACTCTAAAAAACCTCGTCCTTCTGTGATGAGGAGAAGGCAATAGCCGTCAGTCGGTGCAAAGTTAGCATCAAAAATGCGGATGTCTGATATTGAAAGTGCTGCAGGAAGAGAAAGCGGCGGTTCAGGATCAAAGAGAGGGGTAATGAGTGGATTGGCATGTTCGATTAAACGTCGCATCGCTGATACGGAAACTTTTGATGCAGAAGTCATACCTGACAAAAAATTAGATAAAAAATTTGCAGTAGTACTGACCATGTTAAAATACCCCTTTCTATACAAAAATGTAACTATTCATAAAAATATGCGAATGCAGCATTGTTTGATCATTAGCAAGAATCATATATTTTTTATTCCAGATCACAGTATAAATACTTTTTACTAAAAAAGCAATAG
>QUFP01000025.1 GCA_003478935.1 Firmicutes bacterium AF25-13AC | reverse complement strand
TGACCGGGGGCGTGTCACTTACAACGAATTATGCCGGAAATGCCAGCATGGGTGCAAGCAGAGCTTCCGGGCGGTTGTGATTGACTGCCCCCGTTATTTATCCAAACGATCAAAGAAAAAGGAGGAACACACCGAATGAATTTTGAATTTATGACGATAGACACACCATTGCCGCCCTGTATGCCATTTCCCAGAGCGTTGACAGGATTTCCAGTCAGCAGCACCGCAAAGGTCATGTACTGCCGGATGCTGGACGCTATGCTATCCAAAGAGCAGGAGGACGAGAACGGAATCCTGTTTGTCTGCTTCCCTGTCACAGCCATTGCCGCAGTCCTGTCCCGCAGTCCCATGACGGTCAAGCGTTCTCTGAATGAACTGGAAAACGCCGGACTTATCATGCGGGTGCGTCAGGGCGTGGGAGAACCGAATAGGATTTATGTGCTGATACCGGGAAAGGAGGACGCTGCCCTTGCCTGATACCTCGAAGCTGGAAAAGCTCAACCGGGAGCTGGAGAAAAGCGAAAAGAAACTGCGGAAAGCCATCAATGATGAAAAGGCATTGCAGCACCAGTTAAAGCAGCTTACCCGAAAGGAACGGACGCACCGGCTCTGCACTCGTGGCGGTATGCTGGAAAGTTTTCTGCAAGAGCCGGAACGCCTAACAGATGATGATGTCATGCTGTTGTTGAAACTCATTTTTCACAGGCAGGACACGCAGGAACTATTGAAAAAAATGCTGGAACGGGAGAAGCCGGAAACCCCTTAGTTTACTAAGGGCGCAATTATACACCACCCAGAGGTTGGTGCATTGCGTTCTCCGAAGGCTCCTCGCCGGAGGGCTGTGATTTTCCGCAGTCATGGTCTGCTCCAAATCAAACAGGGGACGCTACGCTTCCCCTGCGCTGGCTGCCGCCAGCTACCCTTTTGTGGACTTGCCATCTGGGGACACCTTGCGTTGCAAGCTGTTCCCAGCCGACAAGTTTCATAAAATATGCTATCTTTTCGATAGCCGATGAAGTATAATGAAGATGACAACAAATCTTGCTAATGTTTGTCAAGGACTTTTTTCTGAAAGTTGCACAGAAAAAAGGGCGCACTAAACGAACCCACCAGATTGCGGGCTTTGAAACAATGATGTAGAATCAAATCGGTTTACTTGTAGAGCTCCATTGCTCTGGCGTAGTAGATCCGGAGGAACTTGTTCACGCCAGCCATCTTGGCTACGTTGAAAGGCTTCCCTTCCTGCTCTTTTTTGAGCATAAAAAGGTACACGGGGTCGTCTTGAGGTTTTGTCAGTTTAAGGGCCTGCATTACCTCGTAACAAGCCTTCCGGAGGGCAGAGCTGCCACGTTTTGAAATGTGGCGGTTTCTGCTCTCGAATTGTCCGGATTGATATGGAGGGGCATCGTTGCCGGCATAGGAGTTCAATGCCTTGCCGCTGTGAAAGCGACGGATGTCGCCGATCTCAGCGAGAATAATTGGCCCGAGACGGTCACCGACGCCGCGCATTGCTCGGAGTACCTTGTATTCCGGAATTGTCTCGGCGATGTTTCTCATCTGAGAAATGATTTCGTCGGCAGCGTTTTGTGTGGTAGAAAGCAGGTCAACGCATTGATTTTGTGAGAGCCAAATGTAAGGGTCTTCGCCGCGGGTGGTAATGCTGTCAACAGCGAGTTCGTAGATACTAAGTCCCTTGCTGGACGCGCTGCGTTCTGAAGTCTTTTTCGCCAAGACATCATAGGATGCCAGGAAACGAGCCTTTCCAATTCGATGAATCTCATCAAAGGACTTGAATCGTCTGATAAAAAGCAGCAGAGCGCATTTTTCAGGGTTTCTGCTGTTCAGTGGCAGTATTCTTGTGATCCCAGGCATCGTCTGATCCAGCAGAGCTATGAGCTGAACTTTCAGTTTCGCGACATAAGTGATACGCTGGCTGTACTGACGGGAAAGAAATTTCAAGTCCTCATACTTTTGCTCCATTGAGCTATACGGTACAAGTTTATAAGATTTTTCAAGTGCATAGGCTGCTATCCGAAGCGCGTCCTTCTTGTCCGTCTTCGCCTTATGAATCTCGACATCCCCGTATTTTTTCATCTGGTATGGATTGACAATGCAAACGGGAAACCCTTCGTCTTGAAGCTTCTTGAGCACCGGATAATGGTAGTGGCCAGTGTACTCCATGAGGATGGTCGTGGGTTCTCCAAGTCACTTCAGATAGGTCACGAAAGCTTCCATCTCCGGCTGCGTATGAGCCATTGTGAATGGACTTGCCAGAACTGTACCGTCTGAATCAATTACCGCAACGGTGCTTTTGGCTTTGGATATGTCGATTCCAACTGCGATCATGAAACTCCTCCTTCGTAAATTGAGATACGATTGGTTCCAGCACTTCAAGATTCAATCAGATTAGTCCGTGAAACGGGAGCAGTGATTTGTCCCAACTTGCTGAATCGAATGCAGAATGATGAAGGCTGGCTGACACATTTGTTTGCGGGCGTGGAGTCCCAATCGGAAATTCCGTCAGCCAATCACCTTCATCTTAAAGGAAAAGCGAAGGCTGTAACACCCTCGCTTATATATAGTAGCCAATGGGGACAGGTAAAATGGCTTTTTTACTGTCCCGCTGGTTCCCCCAATAGATTAAATAGAATATCCCATATCATAAGCATCTTTAAAAACACTTTGATTCTTAACCAATCCAGCATCCATTACGTTTGTTGCATATATCTTTCCTGCAATCCTGTACTCTTCCAAATGCTCTACAAAACCATTCAGATCACCAAGCGATCTTTCAATAATGTCCTCACCCAGACCAGCCGATATAATATAGTAAACCTCTTTTTTACCAAGATGCTGCCATATAGGATAAGTACGGTCAATAAAAGTCTTCATCTGGGCACTGATTCCATAAAAATAAACCGGCGTAGCTAGTACAAGTACATCTGCTTTCTGAAACATTTTGAGTATTTCAGCCATATCATCTTTTAATACACAGGTACCACCATTTCTCATACAACCGTCACAAGCTCTGCAAAAGCCTATATTCTGCTCCATGATGCGCACAATTTTCACCTGATGTCCTTTTGCTTCTGCACCTTTTTTGAACTGCTCACATAAGATTTGCGAATTTCCTTTTTTTCTTGGCGAGCTTGAAATAATCAATATATTTTTCATTAGTTTTTTCTCCTATCGTTTCTGATTTGATGCTCCCATTATACCATCTCTCTACATTTCCTTCAACAACTTGAACAACCCCGCCCGACGAGTCGGACGAGGTTTTCTGCGTAAAAATGGCTAAAACCAGCGGGACAGGAAAAAAGCCATTTTACCTGTCCCGCTAGTTCTCATTGTTCGCAGGTCAAACACATGTCGCATTGCCTGACTGTGATAAAGGATACCCTGTATGCGCTCAGATCGGAGATCGTGATCTCCAAATTCTGCACAGCAAAGGAATCGCCCTTGGTGGGGACTCTATTCAGCTGTTCCATGACCCAGCCGCCAACGGAAACACTGTCCGATTCCAGTTTGACGTCAAAAAATTCCATAAAATCTTCCAAGCTGACAGAGCAGTCCACGCGGTATGTATTCTCGTCCAACTTTTCAAAATCTTCTTCCACCTCATCATGTTCGTCCCAAATTTCACCAACCAGTTCTTCCAGAATATCCTCCATCGTAACAATACCAAGCGTTCCGCCGAAATCATCTACAACGACAGCAACATGTGACTTCTTATGCTGTAGCATTTTCAAAACATCCCGGATTTTTGTGTGCTGATAGACAAACAACGGTTCCGTCATGATCTCCGTAATAGGCTGATCCGTCATCTTTCCGTTGATATAGAAGTCCTTCTGATGAAGAACACCAACGATCTGATCGATGGTATCCCGGTAGACTAGCAGACGGGAAAAGCTGGACTGTGTAAAGGCTCTGGCTATTTCCTCATGGCTCTCGTCGATGTTCACGGCCTCCAAGTCAATTCGATGGGTCAGAATTTCTGCTGCCGTCAGGTCACGGAATTCAAGGGCGTTGCGCAGCAGTTCGCCCTCGTTTTCATCAATGCTGCCATCCTGCTCCACGTCCTCCATAAAAAGAAGCAGTTCCTCGTGGGACATTTTTGTGTCGTCATCTGTCTTGAAAAAGCGGGAAACCAGCCTTTTCCACTGAGAAAAAAGAAAATTTAGCGGCGTCAGAACCCAAATCCAAAGGCGGATAAACGGAGCGCTGAACAAAGCAAAGCGTTCAGGGGTGTCCTTCGCAATACTCTTGGGGGTGATCTCACCAAAAATCAAAACAACAATTGTTACAACGACCGTAGAAACCGTCGCGCCAATATCCCCGTAAAGCCCTACGAACAGAAGTGTGCCGATGGATGCCACCATGATATTCACGATATTGTTGCCGATCAAGATGGTTGAGATCAGCTTGTCATAATCTTCGGACAGCTTAAGTGCCAACGCTGCCCGCTTGTTTCCATTGTCCGCCAACACCTTGAGGCGGGTCTTATTCAGAGACGAGAACGCTGTTTCTGTGGCGCTAAAATAGGCGGACATGGCGATGCAGACCACCATTGCGAAAATACTTCCAAAATAATTCATTTCAAACTCCTTTATGTTCTGTTCATTCGATCATTTCATACAAAAAAAGACACACCTATACCTGATGTTACAACAAAAGGCGTAGATATGCCACATACGAACAGATCATATAAGAGTAGTTACCGTTGTCGTCGCTACTATCGTTTTTCACTGATTTCTTCCTCCTTTTTACTGTGTGCTTATATCATAGCATTTCTCCGGTGTAGATTCAGTAAAGAAACAAGTTCGGGGGCAATGTCTTTTGCGAGAAATCTTGAAGCCTTTACGCTTATGCGGTATAATAATGCCATAATATTGTTTAGGAGAAACATGATGAAGAACCGTCAACGACAAAAGGATATTCTATTTTCGGTCCTTATTTTTTGCAGTGCCTTTGCCATCAATATGCTTATTCAGAAACTCTTTACCACGCAGACGCTGGTACCCATGATCTTTGTGTTCGGTGTGTTTTTGATTTCACTGAAAACTCATGGGTATTGCTATGGTATCGCCTCTGCCATCGTCAGCGTGTTTGCGGTCAATTTTGCTTTCACCTATCCGTACTATGCTTTTGACTTTTTCGTAGAGGAAAGCATCCTATCCGCCATCATCATGCTGATCGTCGCGGTTTCAACAAGTACGCTAAACATTCGTATACGCAACCAGGAGAAGCTGCGCTCAGAAAATGAAAAAGAGAAAATGCGCGGCAATCTGCTTCGAGCAATCTCCCATGACCTGCGTACGCCCCTTACTTCTATATACGGGTCATCCTCCACACTGATTTCCAAGTATGATGCGCTGCCAAAGGAGCAGCAGCTCAAGCTGCTGGGAGAAATTCAGGAGGACAGCGAATGGCTCATCCGCATGGTTGAGAATCTCCTGTCTGTCACAAGGATCGACGGCTCGAAAGTGAAGATCGTGAAGACACCAATCGTTCTGGATGAGCTGATCGACTCCGTTTTGATTAAGTTTTCCAAAAAGCATCCGAATCAGAAGGTCATCACGCAAATACCGGACGAGTTTGTGGACATTCCCATGGACTCACTCCTTATTGAGCAGGTACTACTGAATCTTCTAGAAAACGCTGTATTCCACGCAAAAGGCATGACTAAACTGACGCTTTCCGTTTCTCTCGTGGGAGACAAGGCGGTATTTGAGGTTTCTGACAACGGTTGCGGCATCTCGGAGAATACGCTTCAAAAATTTTTACTGGAACCTATGAAAAGTCCGCCGCGCCGGTGGACGGGACACGCAGCAATATGGGAATCGGATTATCTGTGTGCGCCGCCATCGTCAAGGCGCACAATAGTGAAATTACTGCAGAAAATAAAAGTGGCGGCGGTGCGGTATTCCGCTTTGCTCTGGAAAGAGAGGTAGATGACGATGGGCAATAACAAATTCAAAATCCTGATTGTAGAGGATGAGGCTAACATCCTAAGCTTTATTAAAGCCAATCTAGAAACCAGCGACTATCAGGTGCTCTGTGCGCAGACCTGTGCGCTAGGTATAATGATGTACGCTTCCCATCATCCAGACCTCATCATTCTGGATCTTGGCCTGCCGGACCAAGATGGCATGAATCTGATTCAAGAGGTGCGAAAGACGAACACTGTACCCATCATTGTGCTCTCCGCTCGTTCCAACGAGAGGGACAAGGTGGAGATGCTGGATCTGGGGGCGAATGATTATATCACCAAGCCCTTTGGTACGGAGGAATTGTTGGCTCGTATCCGAGCCGTTCTCCGCAGCCATCGACACAGCGAAGAGAATGAAAGTACCCTCGGCAGGAAATTCCGCCTTCAGGACTTGCTGATTGATTACGATACACGGCAGGTTTTTGTGGGTAAAGAAGAGATCGATCTAACTCAGACTGAATACAATATCATGGCGTTCCTGTCCATTCACGCTGGAAAGGTGCTGACGTATGCCGCCATTATTCGGGCAGTCTGGGGGTATTCGGACTATGGCAGCGTCAAGAAGCTGCAAGTCAACATGAAGAACATCCGCAAGAAAATGGGCGTGACGCCCGGCGAAAAACGCTACATAATCAACGAGCTTGGTGTTGGATACCGTATGCTAGCTGAGACTGAAATCGTTACTGATTTAACCAACGGGGACAGGTAAAATGTTTTTTTACTGTCCCGCTGGTTCCTACTTGCTATCCCTGATACCTTATTCTTTCTACCAGCGTTTCCTTTTTCAGATTACTGCTTAAAACGCAGGAAAGTACAATCTGCAACAGACCGACCAAAAAAATCATAATAAAAATTGGTACGATTGGAACATGATAGATATTCATTCCAAATATTCCATTATGTTTTGCATAGGAAAAAAGTGCATAGCCGAGCGGCAGACCAATGATCAAAGCTACGCATATGGTACCAACCGTAAAAATCAGTCCCTGTAACTGCAGACATAAATTTAATTGTTTATTTGTCATACCCACAGCCTGTAATACACCATATTCCTGCTTTTTTGTCGTAATATTCATGATCATGGTGTTTGCCATATTCATAAAACCGATGAGTCCTACAACTGCCATAAACAGATAACAGCCAAGCTTCATCATGCGGGCTGCTAATTCTGCAGATTGTAACTGTGCATGATAGGTATCCATTTTTATATGTGAAGTATTAGAAATCAAAGTATTCAGACTCTGTTCCACAGATACCACATCTTTTTTATCACAGTCCACCCACAAATAGCCATAGGCTGTTCCTCTCGGATTCATGGAACGGTATACACCTTCCGGAATGACAAGATAAGTGTCCGCACTTACAAAGGATCCTGCAATCTTTCCCTGATAGGTATAGGTTCCACTTCCATTCTCAAAGTCAAATGCAATGGATTCACCCGGAGCATATCCATCTTGTTCCATCCACGTCGACCAGCCAAAGAAAATATCACCATTCTTTACTGCCTGATCATAGTCCATAGAGCCAATATCCCCTTCTTGGCGCATAAAATCAAAATCCTTTTTACTCACAATAGTAGCCGGAAATCTTGTTCCGTTCAGATTTACAGAGACAATCTCTCTCGTCATGACATCTGTCACTCCCGGAATGCTTTTGATTTCTTCAATCAGCGAATCATTCAATGGATCATCCGTCAGAATCGTATCCAGATTATTCTCCGGATATCTTTCATCATACTCAGCAGAATAGTCAAGCTGCAGTTCAAATTGTCCATGATTAACGGAAAGACGTGCTTCATGCTCCGTGTCAATATTTCCCACATAATTAGAGATAATCACAAACAATACGCAAGAAAAACCCATTGTAAGGATAGTACCAATAGTTCTTTTGGGATTACCCGTTACATTTGCCATTGCCATAGAAAACACGGTGACATTTTTTCTGCCATTTCTTTTTCCTTTTTTGTGTGTTTCTGCATTTTCTAAATACCGTGTTGCTTCGATAGGTGAAATCCGTGAAACAATTTTCATTGGTTTACGCAGTGCCAAAGCAACGGTAAGAAATGATACGAAAATACATAGAAGCATAACAGGCAGGGAAAACAGTGACACCTGCTGATTTTGGACTCCCATAGAGTCAGTTTGGGTTGATACAAGATTCCCCTGTTCTACCAGCCAGTTAAAACCGCATTTTGCAATCAGAAAGCCAAAAAGCAATCCAACCGGTATTGAAAAAATTGTCAAAAAAATGCCCTCTCTGAAGATCAGTTGTTTCATCTGCTTTTTTGTTGCTCCCAGAGCCTTGATTTTTCCATACTCCTGTATCTTGTTGGCAATACCGACCTGAAAAATATTATAAATGACCACAACAGAGAAAAGTACAATTGCAAGAATCAAAACCCCGCATACCGCAATCGTTTCATAACTCGGCTGCAAGACCCATTGCAAATAGAGATCATTGACTATAACGTTTTTTTCTTCGATCCCACAAGCTGCTGCAATCTGCTTTATAACCGAATCAATATTATTCATAGATACATTTGCAGAATCATTTAAAGTAAAATAAATATTATACTGTCTGTCATTCTCTGCGACGTGCTCATCATAAAACTCCTGTGACCCGAAAGCAACATAAGATGCCTCGATGGTATACTCATCCCGATCATATAGGATTCCGCTGACAACAAATTCTTCCGGCTTATATTCTGACTGCATCCCTGCGCGGTAATCCAGTGTAACCGTATCTCCGATCTTTACATCACCATACCCCATTGCACGAAAAAATGCTCTTCCTGCGGCAATTTCCTGCATTTTTTTCGGATACTTTCCTTCCTTCAACTCATATTCTTTATTATAAGGAAGCATTTTTCTTGCAGTCTCATCCATGCAGACAAACCCGCCTTTTTCATTGCCTTTTATGATACCTTCGGTGCACATAGTGCCTGTAGCATCTATTTCCGCACGGCGGTTTACTTCTTTTAACTGCGATCCGTCTACGGAAACAAACAGACCATAATTGCTTCCATATGATCCTGCCGCCTGACTTTTCTGTAAATGAATTACCCCATTTCCCACAGTACTGATGATAACAAGCAGCATCGTGGCCAGACAGATTGCCATCATGATCAGTATACTTCTTGTCCTGTTCCTTTTGTCATTGCTATATGCAATCCTGCTTATTGTCTTCATCTGAAATCCACCACCTGTCCGTCCTCAATCATCAGAATACGGTCAGCGACCTGTGCAATTTCGTCATCATGGGTAATCATTACAATTGTCTGTCCATATTTTTTTGCTGTCATCTTAAGCAGAGCGATTACCTCATCACTGGTCTTAGAATCAAGATTGCCTGTCGGCTCATCCGCAAATATAATTTCCGGACGATTCACCAGTGCTCTTGCAATTGCTACTCTCTGCTGCTGTCCTCCGGATAACTGATTTGGCAGATTATAAATCCGGTTTTCGATCCCCAGAGTTGCAATAATATCATTTACATACGCTTCATCCACTTTTCTTCCATCCAGCCCCAGTGGCAGTACAATATTTTCCCAGACATTAACAGATGAAACCAGATTAAATGCCTGAAAAACAAATCCGATTTTTCTTCTGCGGAAAACAGCAAGGGCATCTTCCTTCATCCTGTATAAATCTTTCCCCGCTAAAGTAACTCTGCCTTTTGTCGGGGTATCAAGCCCTCCAAGCATATGAAGTAATGTACTTTTACCGGAACCTGACTTTCCAACAATTGCGACAAATTCTCCCTGCTCAATCTGAATGTCCACCTGATTTACCGCTTTGACCTGATTCTCACCTGCACCATAAAACTTACAAAGCTGCCTGGTTTCTAATATCACACTCATGTGTTGCCTCCTTTTCAATTCTGTAAAGCATACCTTTTCAGCACACTTTCTTTGCCTGTTTATATATCATTTTTCAACCTACATGCTGATTGTAGCAATATAATCTTTCATTTCACTTTCAAAAATTGGGCAGAAATCTTACAGAATTGTAAGATTTCTGCCCAATTAAAATTTAACCAACATATGGTAATTGAATCACAAACGTGCTTCCTTTTTTCTTTTTGCCGGAGATTACCGTGATCATACCTCCGTGTTTTTCGATAATTTCTCTCGATAGAAAAAGTCCGATTCCCGTGCCACTCTCTTCCCTGACCTCCCTGGAACCTCCTCTGTAAAATCGTTGAAAAATTTTGTGATACTCATTCTGCGGAATACCGATTCCCTGATCCTCAATTTCCATTCTTACAAGATCGTTTCTTTTTTGTAACCGGATAAATATTTTTGAACCACCCGGACTGTACTTGATTGCATTATCCAAAACGTTGATCACAGCTTCACCAAGCCACCTTTTATCCTGCACAACCATGCATGTTTCCAGCTCTTTTGCATAGTCAAAAACGAATTCAATTTCTTTCTCATCCGCTTTTGGATAAGTACGGTTCACAGCAGATATGACAGTATCCATAAGCGGAAGTTTTTTCTTATTAATCTGAATCAGTCCGGTTTCCATCTTGGATATTTCAAGAAGCGACTGCAATAATGTCTCCAGTCCATCCAGAGCACTCCGACAACGAATACGAAACTCCTCCTGTTCTGTGGCACTTAAGTCATTCTGCATCAGCACACTAAAACATGTATCCAAAGCTGCAACCGGTGTCTTTAACTGGTGAGAGATATCAGAAACCATTTCTTTCGTGCTCTCTTTTTCTTCCCGTGCTTCTTCCTTTAGCAACTGAATATGATGTCCGATTGCTTCAAGCTGGTCATCCAATTTTTCCAGCTCAGCGTGATTTTCCGTTTTCAGTAAATCATCAAATTTATTTTCACGGAATCTGATCAGAATTTCTTCTAACTGGTCTAAAATTTTCTGATGACACGCATCTTCTGTCTTCTTCCAATAAAATAAAATAATCAAAAGAAGCACGCATATCACAGTGCTTACAGCACCGGTCACCATAACCTGATGCCGGAATTGCGAATAAAACACATTCCCTTTATTTCCCCAGTATCCATATTGCTCCAATAATCGCCTTCCCTGTTCGTTGGTTTCAATATCCTTATCCTTAAGCAATTCCGAAGCAGCATCCAGCCCGGAAAATTTTTCCTTTGCTGCAATTTCTGTCATAAGATTCATTTTATATTTATAATCTTCATAAAACACATACGTGGTAAAGCAATTTAATATTGCAAACAATAATATGACAGGTAATACCAAGGAGAGCACTACTGTAATCTTCTTGCGATATCTCTTTGTCACTGCCTTACTTCCTGATTCCATATATACCCAAGACCTCTGATATTCTTTATATAGATCGGTGCAGCTGGATTGTCTTCGATTTTCTCACGGAGTCTTCTGATATTGACAGCGATTGTATTTTCATCCACAAAATCCCCTTCCAGATCAAACACATTTTCCAATATTTGTGTTTTTGAAAGAATCTGTTTCGGATTCTGAAGAAAAAAAGTCAGCATTTTCAACTCCGTTTTTGTCAGACTGATTTCACGACTCTTTATCAGGACTTTCATTTCTCCTGCGATAAATACGATATCTCCCGAAATCATCTTTCCGGCTTCCGTTTTCTCCTGTCTGCGGCGGAAATGTGCTTCTATTTTCAAAAGAAGTACCGAAAGACTAAACGGCTTTGTAATATAATCATCTGCCCCTGCTTCATATCCCATGACCTGATCCATCTCCTGATCTAGTGCTGTAAGACAAATAATGTATGTATTATAATTGCATCTCATCCACCTTACAAATTCCAGTCCATTCCCATCCGGAAGATTCACATCACAAATGGTAACATCCACATTATTATCACTTGCAATTCTTTTCGCTTTTTTCATTGATTCTGCTGAAAAAACCTCATATCCGGATTTTTTCAGTGAGAATGTAATTCCACGATTTAAATTTTCATCATCTTCAACACGAGTATACCTGGCATAGCATATGCACCTCTCTTTATTAACTATTTCTCTTCTTCGTTAAGACCTAGTTCATTACATATTTGTTCTGCCTCAATATCTTCGGTAGTGACTTTCCCTGTAATATCTCTATAGGCTTCTTTTATTCCATTTTTGACAGCCCACTTAACTATAAAATACAATGTAAGTAAAACGATTAGTGCTGTGCCAAAACTAATTCCTAATTCTTCAAACATTTCATTACCTCCGTCAAATCCCGCTCTATCAGACTCTTTTTATTTCTGCTGCAGTTTTGACAACAGAACAACCGTCTCCACATGTGCACTCCACGGGAACATATCGACTGGCTGTACCTTTTCTACCTGATAGCGGTACTCGCTTTCTTTACCTTCGTTGCACACTTTTTCGGTCAGATACTTTAAGTCTCTAGCAAGTGTTGCACTGTCGCAGCTTACATACACGATGCGGTCTGGATGCATAGCTGTGATGGTGTCTAAAAGTACGCTGTCACAGCCTTTTCTCGGAGGATCTACGACGATAACGTCTGCATGGCGTTCTTCTTTGCTGTCACGCTTTTCGTACCATTCTGGCAGCACTTCTTCTGCCTTTCCAACAAAGAACTCCGTATTGTCAAGACCATTTCGCGCTGCGTTTCCACGTGCATCTTCAATGGCTGCCGGAATAATCTCTACTCCGTAAACCTTCTTTGCACTGCGTGCCAAAAACAGTGAGATCGTTCCAATGCCGCAATACAAATCCCACACTGTTTCCTGTCCGGTAAGACCGGCAAATTCGAGTGCTTTTTTGTAGAGCACCTCTGTCTGGGACGGATTTACCTGAAAGAAGCTCTGCGGTGAAATTTGGAATGTTACTTCACCAATCTTATCCTCTAAATATCCTGGTCCAAATAAATTGACAACTTTTTCGCCAAGAATTACATTTGTCTTTTTCTTATTGATATTTAAACATACAGATGTCATACCCTGTATCTTTATCAAACGCTCTGTAAGCTTGTCAGCATGAGGCAGACTGTCGGCATTGATGACGAGACATACAAGAATCTGTCCTGTATGAAAGCCCACTCTAATCAGCGCATGACGCACAATTCCTGTACCACGTTCTTCATCATATGGTGCAACGTGATACTCCTCCATGAATGACTTGATCTCTCGTATAATAGTCTGATTGATTTCTGGTGCGATCAGACAATCCTCACTGTCAATAATAGTGTGAGTACGTCCTGCATAAAATCCAGCGCAAATGCCTTCCTTATCAAAACCAAATGGCACCTGTGCTTTATTGCGATAACGCCACGGCTTTTCCATGCCAAGCGTCATTGGCACTTCAATATCCTTTAATCCTCCAATGCGTCGCAGATTATTCTCGACTTTACGGCGCTTGAACTTTAGCTGTTCCTCATAAGTCATACATTGGAGCGTGCAGCCGCCGCACTGACGCGCGACAGGACACAGCGGCTTTACACGATTTGGCGATGGCGTGATGATTTCCATCAGGCGTCCATAGCCATAATTCTTTTTGGCCTTAATGACACGGACCTTTGCAACATCTCCAATTACCGTATCCTTGATAAACAGAGGAAATCCATTCTCATTGCCAAGCTCACCCTCGCTTATCTTGCCGATGCCTTCACCTTCCACACTTAAATCTTCGATTGTTACAATGTAATCCTGATTTTTTTTCACTTCCATACTTCTCCAACTCTTTTTCTTGTTACTGCAATACTGTTTTCTTAATATTGCTGTCCATTAAACGGTTAAATCCAATCCACTCACCTGGTGTTGCTGATGCAAGCTGCTCTTTCATAATTTCAAGCTTTGCATCTGCATTATCTGCAAAGTTAAGCGCCGCTGCCTCAATGATAGCAGGCTTTTTCGGTGAACCATACTCAAACTCACCGTGATGTGCTAAAATACAATGCTTTAACTCAGATGCTAATACTGGTGGGAAGCCCGGAATCTCACGGATATGACTTCCAATCATTTCAACGCCCATTACAATGTGACCAAGCAACTGACCATCATCTGTGTAATCATTTTCTGGAAAATCAGACAGCTCATTCACCTTTCCAATATCATGGAACATAGCTGCAGTCAAAAGCAGATCACGATTGATCATTGGGTAAAGCGTGCAGAAGAAATCACAAATCTTAGTAACAGACAAAGTATGCTCAAGAAGACCACCGATAAAGCCATGATGAACAGACTTTGCTGCTGAATGCTGACAGAAATTCTTTGCAAACTCCTTATCGCCAAAAAAGCTCAAAAGAAGCGCATGCAGATGCGGCTCCTTAACCTTCTGAATAAAGCCATCAAGCTCCTTAAACATTACAGCCGGATCTTTTTCAGAAACTGGGAAATAATCCTTCTGATCATATTCGCCCTCTTTTGCCTTGCGAATGCGGCGGCAATTTAACTGCAGACTGCCATTAACAGAGTGACATCGCCATCAATTTTAATAAAGTCAAGATTTTCAAAATGCTCAATTGCACCAGACAGCTCCCATACCTTGCCATCAAGCACACCTGTCTTATCCTGCAAAGTCAGCGAATAATATGTCTTTCCTGCCTTTGTCGTTGCAATCGTTTTATTTTTACAGAAAAAAATCTGCGACAGGCGTTCTCCCTCACGCAGCTCCTGAATATATTTCATAATCTTTTACCTCTCTCACTTTTTTGATACTTATTTAAGGGGATTATCCCCCTTTTATCTTATTATAAACAACTTCGCAATGCTTGTAAATGCTTTTACAAGTAAAAAAACTGTGGTTTTTCTTTTTCCTCTGTAGTATACTGAAGTTGCCTGTAAACTGTAACACACCAGAATCAGCGAAAGTTTCTTGCACTTTATTGTATTTTTTATTATACTTCTATTGTATTTTTTATTAAGGGGAAAAATTTATGAATCAAAAAGCTTTATCAACACTTGAATATACAAAAATAATCGCCCAGCTTGAGGAATATGCATCTACCTCAATGGGCAAAAAGCGCTGTCGCGAACTCGTTCCGATGAATGATCTTCAAGAGATCAAAACTGCGCAGGCGCAGACAAGCGATGCACTAGCACGCATCTTCGAAAGGGAAGCATCTCCTTTTCTGGTGCAAAGGATATTCGCGACTCACTTCTTCGTTTGAAGGTTGGCTCATCATTAAGCATCGCTGAGCTTTTGCGTGTAAGCGCACTTCTTCGCGTTGCACTTCGCGCAAGCGACTATGGCAAGCGCGACCATGAACCTGGCGAGGAGGACGATGCACTTGACGCAATGTTTCGTGAGCTTGCACCTGTCGTTTCTCTTGCAAAGGAAATTGACCGCTGTATCCTCTCTGAGGAGGAGATCGCTGATGATGCAAGCAACGGACTTCGCTCTGTGCGCCGTGCCATGAAAACTGCTGCCGAGAAGATCCGCACGCAGTTAAACAGTCTTGTTGTAAACTCACGTACTTATCTGCAGGATGGCGTTATCACAATGAGAAATGGCCGTTACTGTGTACCTGTAAAGGCTGAGCACAAATCCAACGTGCCAGGAATGGTACATGACCAAAGCTCTAGTGGTTCTACCATTTTTGTCGAGCCATTAAGCGTTGTAAAACTGAATAATGAGCTTCGCGAATTGGAGATCCGTGAACAAAAGGAAATCGAGGCTGTTCTTGCAGCTCTAAGCAATCAGACATGTGATCATTTAGATGAGCTGACACTTGATCTTGAACTTATCGGAGAGCTTGATTTTATCTTTGCAAAGGCTACTCTCTCCCGCCATTACCGCGGCTGTGAGCCAAGATTAAATAAAGATGGCATCATCCGCCTGAAAAATGCACGTCATCCGCTTCTTGATCCGCACCGCGTTGTGCCTATTACACTTACGCTCGGTGAGAACTTTGATCTTCTGATCGTTACCGGACCAAATACTGGTGGTAAGACTGTTTCATTAAAGACAGTTGGTCTTCTGACACTTATGGGTCTTGCCGGACTTCACGTACCAGCTGCTGAGGGAACAACTCTAAGCGTCTTTACTGAGGTTTACGCAGACATTGGCGATGAGCAGAGCATTGAGCAGAATTTAAGTACCTTCTCATCTCATATGACAAACACCGTTAAATTCTTAGACAAGGCTGATAAGGATTCTCTGGTTCTGTTTGATGAGCTTGGTGCTGGTACAGACCCTGTTGAGGGTGCCGCACTTGCAATGGCAATTTTATCCTTCCTTCACAACATGAAAGTTCGCACAATGGCAACCACACATTACAGCGAATTAAAGCTTTTTGCTCTTTCCACTCCTGGTGTCGAAAATGCCAGCTGTGAATTTAACGTGGAAACACTTCGTCCGACATACCGTCTGTTAGTCGGCATTCCAGGAAAGAGTAACGCTTTTGCAATTTCAAGAAAGCTTGGTCTTCCAGAATTTATTATTGACGATGCTAAAAAGCATATAGACAGTCAGGATGAGAGCTTTGAGGATGTAATCTCTAACCTTGAGGCTTCACGTGTCCAAATGGAGCAGGATAAGGAACAAATTGCGGCTTATAAAGAG
This sequence comes from Firmicutes bacterium AF25-13AC, assembly GCA_003478935.1. Classification (GTDB taxonomy): domain Bacteria; phylum Bacillota; class Clostridia; order Lachnospirales; family Lachnospiraceae; genus Anthropogastromicrobium; species Anthropogastromicrobium aceti. The sequence continues at coordinate 44,576 of QUFP01000025.1, read as the reverse complement.
GAAATGGAGTCTCTTAAGAAGCAGCTTTCTGCCCAGAAAGAAAAGCTTGAGCAGCAAAAGGCAAAAATCTTACAGGATGCCAACGAAAAAGCACGCAAGGTTCTTCAGGATGCCAAAGATTACGCTGATGAGACTATACGAATTATCAACAAAAAGACTGATGGAGGCGAGGTTAGCCGTCTTCTTGAGGAAGAGCGTACTAAGCTTCGTACTAAGCTTGACAAGACAGCATCAAAGGCACAGATTTCACAGCCAAAGGCTTCTCCATCTAAAAAGCCAGATGCTAAAAAGCTTAAGCTTGGTGATGCCGTTAAGGTAGTTTCACTTAATCTTCGTGGTATTGTAAGTTCTCTTCCAAATGCAAGAGGAGATTTATTTGTCCAGATGGGTATTCTTCGTTCTCAGGTCAATATTAATGATTTGGAGCTGATTGATGAGCAGACTATTTCTGGTGATGGCGTACCTGCAATGCGCACAAAACAAAAGGGCAATGGAAGCGGCAAGATTCGTATGTCAAAATCTGCCACTGTTTCTCCTGAAATTAATCTGATTGGAAAAACAGTTGATGAGGCAATTCCAGAACTCGACAAATATCTCGATGATGCTTATCTGGCACATCTTGAAAAGGTTCGTGTCGTACACGGACGCGGTACAGGTGCCCTTAGAAATGGTGTTCATCAGCATCTGCGCAAGCTCAAATATGTAAAGTCCTTCCATTTAGGGGAATTTGGTGAGGGCGACAGTGGTGTTACCATTGTTACTTTTAAGTAAGAAAAAGAGAGGGGAATAAATATGATCAACCATGAATTCGACATTATTCGTGTCTTAATTGCCAGTCAGGATGATGAGATGATTAAAAAGCTCATCTTGTGCCTGACAGAAAATGCATATGAAACAGTCACAGTTAACAATAAAACTGATGCAAGAAAAAATCTGCTTTCCTTTCAGCCGCATATTTTGCTGGTAGACCGTCAGATTCCAACTATGAATAGTCTTGATTTGTGCCGTGAATTTCACAATGCCTGCAATATTCCGATTTTAATGCTGTCTAATGATGATAATATCGTCGATAAGGTGCTTTCTCTTGAAATTGGATGTGATGATTTTATGACAAAAGACTTTGATTCACGTGAGCTTATTGCTCGTATCCGTGCAATTGTCCGCCGTTCCCATTCAAACATACCAGACTTCTCTACATTGTCTGGCACATCACCGTCAGCTGACAGCGATTCTTCAGCCAAATGTATTACATTCCCTGGCCTTGTTATCAATCTGACCAATTATTCGGTCAGCTACCGCGGTGCTACAATTGAAATGCCGCCGCGCGAACTAGAGCTTTTATATTTTTTAGCCTCCTCACCAAATCAGGTTTTTACAAGAGAACAGCTTCTTGATCATGTGTGGGGCTATGAGTATGTAGGCGATACCCGCACGGTAGATGTCCATATTAAACGCCTGCGCGCAAAGCTTCCAGGCAAAAACAGCTGGTCTATCGCTACCGTATGGGGAGTCGGCTACAAATTTCAAACAAAACCCTCAAAAAGCGAATAATGTTTTTACTCGTTTGGATGATTCCAGTGCAGACGATGAAGCTCACCATTTAACTGCATACTGGCAAAATGATTCTGGCGAAGTGCCTCATACAGCACAATCGCAACAGAATTTGATAAATTCAAGGAACGAATCTGTGGATTCATTGGAATACGGAAACACTGGTCTTCATAGTCAAGCAAAATCTCTTCCGGGATTCCAGCACTCTCCTTTCCAAACATCAGATACGCATCCTCATCATACTGGGCATCACTATATACGTGATGTCCTTTTGTTGTTGCTAAATACAGCTTTTTAGATGCATCTGGATTCTTCTCGAGAAAATCATTGAAATTTTCATAAACGCGCACATCGAGATGCTGCCAGTAATCAAGACCTGCTCTTTTTAACGCTTTCTCATCGAGTGAAAAACCAAGCGGCTTAATCAGGTGAAGTGTTGTTCCTGTTGCCACACATGTTCTTCCAATATTTCCTGTATTTGCCGGAATCTCCGGCTCTAATAATACTACGTTCATACCATTTGCCTTTCTTCTTACTTTCTAATACGCACAAGCTCATCCTGTGCAGGTTTATCAAGATATCTTACTTCATCATCTCTGCGAATCACACGTGCGTTTTCTTTTGTTACCTGACCAATTACAACGCAGCTAACTCCTGCTTTTGCAAGTGCTGCACACACCTTTTCTGGCTGCATTGAAGATATAAGACAAGCACCATCTCCCATCAGCAGATAAGGATTTATACCATAAAACTCACTGATTTCAACTGATTCCTGACGAATAGGAATCTTTCGCATGTCTATGTCGAGTCCTGCACCAATACCATCTGCATAATTCCAAAGTGCGTTTAAAACACCGCCCTCCTGAATTGGATATATACAAGCATCAATATCATCAAGTGCTTCTTTTACAGGACGAATACTAAGTGTGTCCAAAAACTGCTGTGCCTGACGTATAAAGCCCTGCGTATACTGCTTTATCAGTGCGTCTTCTCCGTAAGCCGCAAGCAGTCCAATTCCCGCCATTCCCGCATGACCTGCCATGCAAAGTGTACTTCCTGCCTGAAGTGTTTTGTTCTGATTTTTGCCGTCATTATCTGTGAAGTCAGCGTTAGCATATCCAACTGCTGTAACTGATATGACTGCCTTTTGCACGAAGCTGCTGACGCTTGCTGTCACTAAGCCAAGCTTGACTGCTTCTTTCTGACACAAGGCAGCTATATACCCAGTTAACTCTGCCATAAATGCTTCTTCGCTGTCTTCCGGCCAAAGAAAACTGACATTTACAAGTTTCGTACATCCACGCTGCGCAAAAACTGTATTGCATGCTCTGTAAAATGCAAGTGCGATATCCTCTTTTGCCGAAACTGTCATCATGCTTCTGAGACAATCTCCTTTTTTTCATGGCAAATCACTGCGCAATCATAATTTTGTGCAAAGCCTTCTGCTAACTTTTGCACTCTTTTAATTGGCCGTACAATGCTTCTTTGCTGCGCATTATACGAATATCTTCCTGTTCGCATATTTTTGCCCTTTCTGTTATTCATAATATGGCCACTCTTCTCCGCCAGGCGTTGTTACTGAGATATCAATTGTCCAGCCGATGTATGGAAATACCATGGCCTCGCCTGCATTTCCCGGACGAGCTGATGCACTGACATTACAATCTGAAGCTCGGTAAATAAGTCCCGATGCAGCCTTATAAGTGTCACGATTTAGTTCTGTTTCTTCTACAAGCTGTCCGTCAATATAGATCTGCTTATAGGATACGCACGACAATGCCGGATGAACTTCGACCTCAACTTTATGCTTATAGTTAACACGAACCTCTCCAACCTGACATTCGCTATCATTTACAACAATGTTGTATAGCGTCTCTGGCCATGAAACAGATAAAATCTCTGTTCTAAATCTTACAGAACGGTTTGCATCACGCTCCTCAATTCCCCAGATATTGATACAAATGCGGTCGTCTACTACATATGCTTCAATATAAATCGGATGATTTGAGCTGTTTACAAATTTAAAATCAGAGTTATCCTGCGGCGCTACCATTGCATCCATGCCTGGATATACATAGTTAACCATCATCGAATGATTTTTACGATACGCAACCTCAAGCTCAGCACGCAGCACGGCATTATAAAGTGTAGTCGTCACCTGGCAGACTCCTCCGCCAACTACCATCTCTACCCTTCCCTGATTGTAGCCGGGTGCCTCTGCGTAACCATTTTCTGTCGTAACTGCACCGTACAAATCAAGTGCAGATATTGTTTCGCCCGGATAGAAAATACGACCATTCATACCTTCTGCAGCACGGGAAATGTTATTTCGTCTGTTCTTGTCTCCAAGACCATCTGTGTAAAAGCTTCCAAGCGGCAGCTCACTAAATGCAAAATCGGCACTCGTATATGTCGCTGGTGTTTCCGTGTAAGGAAACGTATAATTTATAGGATCAGCCGTTGAAAAATCATTTATCATGCCTGTCAGCTCATTATAAATAGCCTCTGTATCAAACGCAATTCCATTTACTGCCTCTGTTACAACAAACTGTGCATTCTCACGTTTTACGCTTGCATTTGATACTGTTCTTGACAGGGTCGATGTATATTCACTTATTGTATCATGGAGAGTCTGCGTATCTAGCGAAAACTGCAGATCAAGATCCACGGGATTTACATCCATATCCTTTTGCTTTTTATACTGCTCTACGATATTTCCGCTCATAGTTAAATTGTCAAGAGAAGATACAATCTCTGCATTTGTACATGCTACGCCGAAGGAGGACGCACTGTACTCATAAGTATTTCCCACAATGTTCCATACCATATATCGTGACTGCCTGTCTTCTATATAATCAGAGATCTCGCTTTTTGCTTCTTCAAGCGTTTTTCCCTCAAGGCTTATTCCTTCATAGCTTACACCTCTTGGAAATACACCAGTCGTACTAGTATTGAGCGATAATACAAATGGTGTCTTAGCAGTATCTGCCTCTGATGCATATGATACCACTCCAACCGCTCCAAGCAGCAAAAACGCTGCCGCAGCTGCCTTTTTCTTCATTTCCTTTAATGATCTCATTCTGTGAAACTCCTTCTTACGTAGAAACATGCGCCCCTTGCAATAAGCGGCGCATGTACAAAAGTCTACTATTTAGCGTATCGTAATTTAATATGGATAATACGGCCACAGCTGACCTGAAAGCGTATACGTATCGATTGTAAACGCAATGCCAATGTTCGGGAGCGTTGCCCAGGAAGAACCAGTCGGAACCGGATTCGGCCTTGCCTGAATGGTACAGTCTGATGCATGAATCAGTTCACCAGACGCCGGACCATAGACAGATGTATTTAGCAATTCTACAGACTGTTCTACCCCATCAATGTACACATGTTTGTAAGACTGTGCGGTAAATCCTGGATGTGGATCGGTCAATGTCTTCTGCTTATACGCTACATTTACATTACCAACCTTACAGTTTACATCATCCACTCTTTGAACGTAAAGCGGATCCTTCCATACAAAATCTGTTGTTCTCGTACTTGTGAATGCAATGGTACGGTTTGCCGCACGTTCCTCCACGCCCCAGATGTTGACGGTTACGCTGTCTCCGTCTACATAAGATTCAATGTAAATCGGATAATTGAGTGTGTTTGTGAAAGTAAAATCCAGACCTGACTTATAATCCACGGTAGCATCAAGCGCCGGCTCTACGTAGCTGACGATCATGGAATGAGATTTTCTGCTTACAACGGTAAGTTCTGCTCGAATGACGGCATTATATAATGTGGTCGTTGTCTGGCAGATACCGCCGCCCATACTAGGCACAACCTTTCCAAGTTCATAGCCAAGACCCATCTGGTAGCCATTTTCCTCTGTTACATCATGGAACATCTTGAGCGTTGAAGCAGTCTCTCCAGGATAAATTACATTGCCATTCAGGTTCTGTGCGGATATCCGGATATTATTGGTTCTCGGTGCATCACCTAGACGAGTGGTTGTGTAGCTTCCGAGTGGGGTCGGTGAGAAATTAAAGTATGAGCTGTCATATGTCGGCGGTGTCTCTGTAAATGGAAAACTATACTGAATAGAATCAGCAGTAGAGAAATCCTCAATCTTTGCCAACAGCTCCGCTGCAATAGCATCTGTATCAAAAGAAACTCCAGTCACACCGTCAGTTACAACGAATTGTCCGTTTTCACGCGTTACAGTTGCATTCTGAGGATCCTTATAAAAATGACTTGTGTACTCTGCAACAGTACTTCTTACTGCATCTTCATCTACTGTAAACTGTAAATCAAGATCAATCGGGCTTTGATCAAGATCCTTTTGCTTCTTGTACTGCTCTACAAGATTTCCCTCTAATGTCATATTCGAAAGCTGGCTGACTACATCAGGATTTGTCCATGTAGTTGAAAAGGAGCTTCCATCATAATCATATTTATATCCAAGCACATCCCACTGCATGTATCTTGTCAGACGATCATTAGCATATTCGTTAATCTCTGATACAGCCTCATCATACGTCTTTCCCTCGAGACTAATTCCCTCATAGCTGACGCCGCGTCCAAACACGCCTGTTGTTTTTTTATTGAACGTCAGATCGTAGGACTTTGCCTGAACCTGGCCTTGCGTCTCTTCTGCAAAAGCAGAGACGACCATAGAGGCAATCATGGCTAATACGATAATCACTGCAACTGCACCTGCTAGGATGCGTTTTTTCTTATCATTCTTGTTTTTGTAGTAAAACATCCGCCTTTTTCCTTTCTATTTCTATTCATGCGCCCAGATTCTTATTATACATAATAATATGGTATTTTTGCAATACCTTTTCAAACTTTCTTTATACATCTGAGTACATAAATTAACAGTGTTTTTCTTATCATACCATACTTTCAAAGTTTTTCACATTTCAAATTTCTTACATTTTTCGGACGATTATGACCTTTACTTTTTTCTGGCTCTGTGTTATCGTAAAGTTACAAATATAGGGATGTCCTTTAATCCCACACATGCCGTGGGCATCGGCATTCTGTAAATTGTCCAAATTCAATATTTGAAGAAAGGTTCGTATTATGACTAAACAGGACGCTATTAACTTATTAACACAGAAGGATCAGCTGCAGCTGCTTTCATTTTATGACACTCTTACACCACAGCAGCAAGAAAATCTCCTTGCTCAGATTGAAGGAATTGACTGGTCCTTGCTTGATGTATTAAAGACACATGAAACAGTAAATGCACGCGGCACATTTGCACCGCTGTCTGCTATGGAGCTGTCCCAGATTGACGCAAACCGCGCACATCTTGAAGAAGTTGGATTACAGGCAATCCGCGAGGGCAAGGTTGCTGCCGTTTTACTTGCAGGAGGTCAGGGTACACGTCTTGGTTTTGATAAGCCAAAGGGTATGTACAATATCGGCGTCACAAGAGAGCTTTACATTTTTGAGTGTCTGATCAATAATGTAATGGAGATTGTAAAAAAGGCCGGTGCCTGGATTCCATTTTATATCATGACAAGTGACAAAAATTATGATGATACTACTGCTTTTTTGAAGGAGAAAAATTATTTTGGCTATAATGCCGAATATATTCACTTCTTCAAGCAAGAGATGGCACCAAGCGTAGATTACAATGGAAAGCTTCTTATGGAAGCACCTGATCGCCTGTCACTCTCTCCAAATGGAAATGGCGGATGGTTCTCATCTCTTTGCCGCTACGGATATGACAAGCAGATGAAGGAAGCTGGTGTTGAATGGCTGACTGCATTTGCTGTTGACAATGTTCTTCAAAGAATTAATGATCCGGCATTTGTCGGTGCTGTCATTGATTCTGGCTGTGACTGCGGCGGTATGGTTGTAAGAAAGGCTGACCCAAATGAACGTGTCGGCGTTCTTTGTACTGAGGATGGCAAGCCTTCCATCGTTGAATATTATGAGATGACTGATGATATGATTCACTTAAAGGATGAGAATGGAAATCTGCTCTACAACTTTGGTGTTATCTTAAACTACATGTTTAATTTGGATCGTTTAACTGAGATCAAAAGCAAACGTCTTCCGTTACATATCGTTGAGAAGAAGATTCCTTACATTGATGGTGATGGCAATCTGATTAAGCCAACTACACCAAATGGCTATAAGTTTGAATCATTAATTCTCGACATGATCCATATGATGGACAGCTGCTGTCCATTTGAGGTTGAGCGTGAGAAAGCATTTGCACCTGTTAAAAATCCGACTGGTGTAGACTCTGTTGAATCTGCAAGAAAACTTCTTGAGAAAAACGGCGTAACTTTATAAAAATAATCGGGGATAGGAAAATTTTCCTATCCCCATTTTTACTGTAAAATCAAACCCTGTGCTGCCCATTCTCTCAGTAAGTCTGTCATCCACAAAATACCATCCCCTGGTTCCTCTATTTCAATCGGTTCTTCTGCTGGCTCAATGCTTACTACAAAACTAAATAATGCATTCTTTATATCTGGCTCATCTGTCTGTGTCAAAAGCCCTTCCGTCTCACCGACAACTGGTGAAAGCTCTTCAATTCCCCATTCTTCTTGAAGTTTGTCTGAAATCTCTGCTTCAATTGTCACTTCAAATGCATATGTGCCTGCTGCGCCATCTTTTCCCGCACAGATTGATGCATTAACTTCAAGACCTTTTGAAACTGCATTCTCAAACTGCACAGCTAATGGTTCTTTCTCATAATCTTCATGCGGACAAAATGTAGTCTGAAGAGTATCAAATATCTGCTTTTTCTTTTTATCCTGATCAAAAGCATTTTCCGGATCAGCTTCTTTCATTCCTTCTATTACTGCATCCACATATGGTGTAAGAAGTGGCTCCCAGTCAATGACAAATGTTTTATCTAACTGTCCCTGCTCAATCTGCATATCGATGCGCTCCAAAAGCTGCCCTATCTGATCATTTTTCAGATTAATCGTGTAAGAGCCTGCATCATGTGCCGCCGCAAGACCTGAAAACACTCCTATCAAATCATCATATTTAAACTCATCCAGACCTATTGAAGAACCTACCAGACCAATCCAGTCTTCTGTAATTGAATCTGCTGCCTGCAGCACATTCTCATTCTCTTCCTCGTCAATGCGGTTCTCCTCTGTCAATTCCGATATCATCTCTTTAACCGATTCTGTATTTAAATATGCCTTAGTACCAAATACACGAAGTACATCCTCTGATACAAAATCAAAAAAAGTTCCATCACCATTTGGTGCACTTAAATACAGCATGTCCACAGATGCACTGTCTGGCGTCATACGGATCGTCATTCCGGCCGATACTTCCATATCACCAAACGTCATTGAGGCTGAAAACATTTCAGTTCCCTCTTTTATCCGCCGTGCTTCTGTGACCATATCTGCAATCTTTCTTATTCCACCCGTTTCCTCTTCTGCAAAAGTATTCTGTGCCGTGCTGACAAAAATCACTATCCCTGCCGCAAACAGCATCATTCTTTTTTTCATGAAACGTTCCCTCCATACACTATATGTTGCCACTTTCATTTCCAACATTACTCTCCTGCATTACGCAGCTCTATCATACCAATACTACCATACTACGCCCTTTTTTGCAAAGATATTACGCTTACAAATATCTTACATTTTACAACACGCGTTATTGTTGACTGGTTTCTTTTGATATGGTATACTATACACAATTAGACGGACATATTTTTGTATGTTCCGTCAAAAAATTTAAGGAGGTTTTTTTACCATGGATATGTCTTCTTTTTCTCTGGAAGGTAAGATTGCGCTGATTACTGGCGCTTCCTATGGTATCGGTATGGCTATCGCTAAGGGTATGGCTGCTGCCGGTGCTACAATCGTATTTAACGATATTAAGCAGGAGTTAGTTGATAAGGGTCTTGCTGCATACGAAGAAGCTGGAATCAAGGCTCATGGCTATGTTTGTGACGTTACTAATGAGGACGCTGTAAACGAGCTTGTTGCAAAGATCGAGGCTGAGGTTGGTGTAATCGACATTCTCGTAAACAATGCCGGAATCATCAAGAGAATCCCGATGTGCGAGATGACCGCTGCTCAGTTCAGACAGGTTATCGATGTTGACTTAAATGCTCCGTTTATCGTAGCAAAGGCTGTTATTCCGAGCATGATCAAGAAGGGTCATGGAAAGATCATCAACATCTGCTCAATGATGTCTGAACTTGGACGTGAGACCGTATCTGCTTATGCAGCAGCTAAGGGTGGCTTAAAGATGCTAACCAGAAACATCTGCTCTGAGTACGGTGAGTACAACATTCAGTGTAACGGTATTGGACCTGGCTACATTGCTACTCCGCAGACCGCTCCGCTTCGTGAGATTCAGCCAGACGGTTCCCGTCATCCGTTTGACCAGTTCATCATTGCCAAGACTCCGGCAGCTCGCTGGGGAGAAGCTGAGGACCTGGCAGGCCCGGCAGTATTCCTTGCTTCTGATGCTTCCAACTTCGTAAACGGACATGTTCTGTACGTAGATGGTGGTATCTTAGCTTACATTGGAAAGCAGCCACAGTAATTTATCTGATGAATCGTACTTAAATAGTACATAAAAAGAAAGCTTCGCGTTGTTTGACACATATGCGAAGCTTTCTTTAGCCATTAAAAAGCGTTGCTAAATATAATAGAAAGGTGTGGATAAATCGTTATGCGCATTGCACTGGTAGATGATTCTGAAATTGAACGTGGGATACTTCTGTCTTTGATTACTGACTATGGATGCGAAAAGCAGATTTTATTTGAATCTGATTGTTTTGACAGCGGAGATGCTTTTTTGTCTTCCTTTTCGTCTGATAAATACGATATTGTTTTTATGGACATTTTTATGAATGGTATGAGCGGTGTTGAGACGGCAAGCAAAATGCGTCAGATTGACAGCCATGTTATTTTAATTTTTCTGACTGCCTCTGCTGATTACATGCCAGATGCCTTTCGTGTCCATGCATTCCACTATATTCTAAAACCATATCAGAAAGATGCGATTTTTGCATGTCTGAATGATGCCTCTTTGCACCTTCCAGCTTCTGAAACCTTCATTTCATTCTCAGTAAATGCAATTGAGGTTCGCATTTTTGCTTCACAAATTGTATGCATCGTGGCTGACTCTCACTATACATGGATCACCGACCGAAATGGTCAGAAATACCATCCTTGTGCTGCCTTTGGTACATTCTCAAAACAGCTTTTATCTGACCGTCATTTTCTTCTTGTCAGCAGAGGTGTCCTGTGCAACATGGATGATATTAAATGCTTTTCTTCTGGCAGCTGTCTTCTTTCAAACGGCCAGACTCTTCCAGTTACACTGCGCAATGCCAAGCGTATTGAACAAACCTGGCGTGACTACTGTTTTTCAAAGACACGAGATCAAACTTTGGAAATTTGATTTTTGCTTTTCATTCATAAATTTTGCTTTTCGTTCATACTATATTGACTTTTTCGCATAAAAGCGTTAAATTTTTTGTACTACATCAACATTGCTTCACACACATTAGTTGGTTAGTTTCTTATTTTACACACTTTCTTTGTACAAAAAAAGACCGGCTCCCACACACCGGTCCTTTTTTGTTATCTTTTATTTTGATCCAACTTTCTTAAAGATTACGACAACAGTTTTTAAGATAATTTGAATATCAAGCTGAATGCTCCAGTTATCAATATATTCACAATCCAGACGAACAACCTCCTCAAAGTCTTCAATGTTGCTTCGTCCACTGACCTGCCACAATCCTGTCAGACCAGGCTTCATGCTTAGACGTCTCTTATGACGCGCCTCATATTGTTTAAACTCATCTACTGTCGGTGGTCTTGTTCCAACAAGACTCATATCACCCTTTAGTACATTCCAAAACTGAGGAAGCTCATCAATACTAGTTGAACGAATAAATTTGCCAACCTTTGTGATTCTAGGATCATCCGTCATCTTAAACATAAAGCCCTTCATTTCATTCTTTTCCATAAGCTCGGCCTTGCGCGCCTCTGCATCCTGATACATAGAGCGCACCTTATAAATATAGAAATAACGGCCATTTTTTCCCACACGCTTTTGCTTAAATATGAGTGGTCCAGGGGACTCTAGCTTTACAGCTGGTGCGATAAAAAGCATCACAACTGCTGTAATCATCAGTCCTACTATCGCTCCTACAATGTCTATTATACGCTTCATTACAAGCTTGTTAAAATCAAAAAATCTTGGTGCCACGCTGAGCGCATAGTGATTTCCAATCTGAGTAACTTCTCTTTGATAACCTGCGCCAAGATGATCAAGAAGGTCAATATTTACATGAACAATTACACCCATCTGAGCAAACTGCTCAGCATACTCAATGATTTCGTTTTTTCTTTGATCATCAAGCACTAAAAATACTTCATCAACAATTTCCCTGCTTGCTACCTCAATCACATTGTCGCCATTTGCCACAACACGATAGCCTTCGATATCTTCTCCAACATAATCACCATCTGTAATCGCAAGCGTAATCAGATAATTCTCGTAAGTATTATATCGTCTTAGATCCTCTGCAAGCGTTTTTACACGATCAGATGTTGTCAATACAAGAAGATGATCTGCTTTTTTATTTTTTAAAAATAGTACGAAGCATTCTCTTACAGATCAAATGTGTCAACGCCATCAGAACCATATTGATTAGTACTGTTAATGCCCATACGCTTCTGCTGATCAGCTCTGTATTTTTAGTAACATAAAATACAGCAATAAGCACAGCTCCCATAATAATATTTAACTTGATCGTATATGTAATTTCTTCATATTTGTTTCGCTTCATGAAATAGCGATTCATGTTGAACGACAGAAATACCAAAAAATAGCTGATCAAAATCATCCAAAGAGATGATAATACGGAAGAAAAATCAAATATAAACTTCCGAAAAACGGATGCAAGAAAACAAGCTGCAATATAGCTTATCACGAGACAAACCGCGTCAATCCAAATCAGCAGATAATCCTGCATGTTTTTCCTTTGTTGACTCATGTTCAGAAATTCCTTTCCCTTTATTTCTTTTGTTTATTGTATCATAATTCTTTTCTTTAAACAACTTGATTTTTCAATTCACGCGTCTTGCTAGATGTCTCAGTAAACTGAGACGATAAACTTCATGCTTACATAGAAATTTGATTTCTTTTCCTGTTTACTTTTACTTTAAAAAAAGGTATAGTATCAGCGAAGTAAACGAATATGGAAAGGCATGGTATTTATCGTGAATCTTACAAAACCTGTTATTTTAGCATCTGGCTCCCCACGCCGAAAAGAATTGTTAGCTCTTGCCGGCTTCAATTTTACTGTCTGCCCGGCAAAGGGTGAGGAAGTCACCACAAAAACGCTTCCATGTGATATTGTATGTGAACTGGCTCATCAAAAGGCATTTGAAATTGCAAAGGCACAAAAAGCTCCTTGCTATGTAATTGGCGCTGATACTATCGTTGCATTTGAAAATCGCATATTGGGAAAGCCAAAGGACAGCGCAGATGCCGTGCGAATGGTCTCTATGCTTCAGGGCAGCACACATCAGGTCTATACCGGTGTGACACTAATTGAAGTCTGCGCTGATGGCAGTCTTCGCGAAAAAAGCTTCTACGAGGAGACAAATGTACATGTCTGCCAAATGACAAAGGATGAAATTGCCTCTTACGTTGCAACAGGAGAACCACTTGATAAGGCTGGAGCCTATGGAATTCAGGGTACTTTTTCAATCTATGTCTCAGGCATTGAAGGCGACTATTTTAACGTTGTTGGCCTTCCTGTTTCTCGTCTTTATCATGAATTTGCTGCTTTTCAAAATGCAGCTCACAAATAAGTGTTCAGCTCTCTTGGGCAAATTAAGGCGGTACCCTTACGGATACCGCCTCGTTTATTTTGGGCTAATCATTTTTATTTACTTTTTGCTGCGCTTTGTAAGAATGATCATTGCCACTACCGCTGCCGCAAGAATAATTCCAATCACAACCAGAATAATTCCGATTATTCCGCTGGCATCCTCAATACCAAGAATCTGGTTGATTTGACCAGACTGTGTGGTTGGCATTGGAAGTGTTGTGCTGGCTTCTGATGCAGCTGATGACGGTGCCGTACTTGGTGCTGTACTTGGTGCCGTACTCGGTGCTGTACTCGGTGCTGTGCTTGGTGCCGTACTTGGCGCTGTAGTCGTGGTTGTCTGTGCCTGCGTTGTTACTTCTGGTGTCGTAGTCGCCTGTGTCTGCGTTGTTGCCTCTGGCGTTGTAGTCGCCTGTGTCTGTGTAGTTTCCTCTGGCGTTGTAGTCGCCTGTGTCTGTGTAGTTTCCTCTGGCGTTGTAGTCGCCTGTGTCTGCGTTGTTGCCTCTGGTGTCGTTACCATCGGAATCTCTTCTGTCTTTGTTGCACCACATACTGTACAAGTATAAAGCTTTTCTCCAACTGCAGTTGTTGTTGCTTCTTTCTGTACAACACCATCATTCCATGTATGATTCTCATTCACAGTAAATCTTACACTTGCCAAATTGCCGGCGGCATCGGCTGCTGTAAATACATACGTGCCTGCCTTTGTAATTTCATGGGTAAAGGTATCATTTGTATTTAAGCTGCTTTCTGATGCAATCTCCTGATTATTTAACTTAACAGAATATAGATTTTCATCTTTTACCGTAAGTGTAATCTTTTGATCTAAGCAATATGTCTTATTAGATTCAGCTCCGCTAATCACTGGTGGTGTCTTGTCAAGCTTAATGCTTATCTGCTTTTCCTGACTAATTGCTCCACTTGAAATATTCATAAGATAATATTTCATTGTGTAGCTTCCCTCTTCGGTGATTACGATTTGTTTGTTTGTTCCAAATGATCCTCTGTCATTCGTAAATGCAATATAGAATCCATCTGGTGCTTTCAGCGTAGCATTTGCACGATACCAGCCATTGCTTCCAAGACCCTGCGTTAAGAATTGTGCATCTACATTTACAGTGTACTGCGGATCATATTGTCCACATACAGTACAGATGCCGTTTGCATAGCTGTGGCCGTTGTGCACCGTAATGGTAATGCTTGCTTCATTTCCTGCTGCATCAACTGCCTTAATGGTCTGTTCTGTCTCTGCTGGAGAAACTGTAAGTGTTCCTTCTGCAGTCAGCGATACTGGAGTGCCATTTACCGTAACCTGTACAAGATTTGCATCACTAATTGTAAGTGTCGGAGCCTCACAATATGTCTTTTTGTCTTCTACACCACTAATTACAGGCGCTGTCTGATCGAAATTCGCTGTTAATGTCTTCTCTGTACTGATAACCTTGCCGTCTGTGCTTAGCAGATAGTAGGTAATCTTATTTTCGCCTTCATTCAATGTAAGATCAAGACTAGTTGCTGTGCCAAATGATGACTCATCACTTGTCTGGCTAATATAATAGCCTGTAGGTGCTGTCAGTTTGATGGTGTTTTTGCGGTACCAGTTTCCTGCTGCATCTGGTGTCGTTGGCACTGCATCTGGTACATCATTTGACTGTACAGCCGGTGCCTTATAATTAGGATCAGATGCTCCACAGTGAACGCAAACACCATTTTTAAATGTATGAGTTCCATTTACTGTGATATGAACTGATGTCTCATTTCCTGCCTTATCACGTAATACTATTTTCTGAACACCTTCTGCCGGTGATGCAGTAAAGCTTCCATCTGAATTTTGACTTACTGACTCTGGAATGCTGCTTGATGCAAGATCAAGGTTTTCTTCAACAACGCTAAAGGTTACTGCTTCACAATAAACCTTTCCTTCTTCAAGACCATTGATCTGTGGGGCAATCGTATCAAGATATAAAATCTTTGTACGCAGCTCACTAATTGTTGTATTATCTTCTTTAATCAGATAATACTCAATCTCATTTTCACCTTCCTCTAATTCAATATCAAGAGTCTGCATTCTGCGTAATCTTGCATAAGGATTTTCAACAATGTTGTAGCCTTCTGGTGCAGTAAGAGTAATGTATTTGGTGCGATACCAGCCATCTGTACCCTGTCCGTCTGCCGCTGTACCATCCTCATTTGATGCTGTGAGCGTTATATCAGGAATATTTGTATCTTCTGTAGGTTCTGGCACATAATCAGGATCAGATGCTCCACAGTGAACACAAACACCATTTTCAAATGTATGCGTTCCATTTACCGTGATATGAACTGATGTCTCATTTCCTGCCTTATCACGTAATACTATTTTCTGAACACCTGCTGCCGGTGATGCAGTAAAGCTTCCATCTGAATTTTGACTTACTGACTCCGGAATGCTGCTTGATGCAAGATCAAGGTTTTCTTCAACAACACTAAAGGTTACTGCTTCACAATAAACCTTTCCTTCTTCAAGACCATTTATCTGTGGGGCAATCGTATCCAGATATAAAATCTTTGTACGCTGCTCACTGACTGTTGTATTATCTTCTTTTATCAGATAATATACGATATGGTTTTCGCCTTCCTCTAATTCAATATCAAGAGTTGGCATTCTGCCTGATCTGTCATACAGCTTTTCAATAATGTTGTAGCCTTCTGGTGCATTAAGGGTAATGTATTTGGTGCGATACCATCCATCTGTACCCTGTCCGTCTGCCGCTGTACCATCCTCATTTGATGCTGTGAGCGTTATATCAGGAATACTTGTATCTTCTGTAGGTTCTGGCACATAATCAGGATCAGATGCTCCACAGATGACACAGCTTCCCTCTGAGAATGTATGACCATTATTCACAATTACATTTACAGTTGTCATGTTTCCTGCCTCATCTACTGCTGAAACACTTAACTGATTCTCTCCCGGCTCTAATGTAAAGCTTCCATTTTCGTCAAGTGAAACTGGCTGTCCGTTTACTGTAACTGTAACAGCATTTTCATCTGTCACTGTTACTGTCTGTGCTTCACAATATGTTTTTCCATCTTCAATTCCTGCGATAACAGGCGGTTCTGTATCAGCTGGCTTTGTCGGATTTACAGTCACATTTACTGATGCAGTAATCGTATTATAGATGGACGTGTCTTCTGGTGTATAAACTGCTGTATAAACACCATTTTCCGGGATAATGTTTGCTTCAAGCCAGCTCCATCCTTCAGGCAATTCAACAGTTGCAAGTGACTGTCCCTCATCAATACTGATACTGTCTGGACACTGCGTCTGCGGTACCGGATCTAATTTATTGATCTTGATTGTAACTACAATATTTTCTACTATATTGTAGTTTTCAGTATCATTTGGAACATAACGAACTGCTGCTGGTGCTTCCTCTTGTGCTGGAAGTGCCGTTGCCGGATCAGTCTGCCACTCAAAATGACCATTAGAATCACTCGGAAGCTCAATCTCTGACAATGGTCTTGTCACATATCCTTCAAGTCCAACTGGAGTTGTGTAAACCGGATCCATCTTCTGAACTGGTTCTGGTGTCGGCTCTGGTGTAGATTCAGGCGTTGGCTCCGGTGTCGGCTCTGGTGTAGGTTCAGGCGTTTGCTCTGGAGTTGGTTCTGGCGTTGGTTCAACTGACTTTTCAATTAACGTTACATCATTTTCAATTGCCATACCTGATACAACATCAGTCAGCGTACCATCTGATCCTGCTATCTGCCATTGACATCCATCTGTAAAAATGCTGTCTGGCACAATACCATTTGTATAGACAACAGAATCCTCTCTTGAATCATCCGCATAATCAAGTGTCCATTTATAGACACGTGAGTAACTCTCATCTGTCTTTTTAATCAATACAGGCATCTGATCCGTTCCTATAAGCTGTGAAAACTTCTGATCTGTAAAACCTGAATTTAATGACCATGCTGCTGCTCCATCTGCAAACTGTGACGTGTCAAGTACTGTTACACCTGCTGGCGCTTCTGTCACAAAAAGACTGTTTTCTACGCTTTCCTTATGCTCTGTAAATGCAGCTGATACGCTTCCATTTCCTGTTGTGCTTGAATATCCTGGCGCATAATTTAACAGAATCGGCGTAACTGCATCTTCTTCCAACATGTTTGTAATGTTGAAATTACTTGAGTAAACGGATTCAATCCTGTTTTCATTATCAGCAGCAAATTCACTTACAAACGCGTCACTTTTTGAAGAAGTCACTGATGCGCCTGATGTGACGCAGGCACTAATGCTTCCTTCATTTCGACCTGCCAAAACAGCTGCATTATTATTTGATGTAATCGATGTATTTTCTAACTTCAACTCGGTTACATAGCCACTCGCTCCAATATAGCCAAAGACAGCTGCTAGTGCATTCTGTGTCAGATTTTCCGTTTCCGGCACACCAGTTGCCTCTGCCTGTGCAGCTGATACCGTGCTTACAAGATCCTGCCCCGAAATCTGATCCATTGTAATACCGGCTATGCTGTAACCATTTCCATCAAATACACCGTCATAGCTTTTTCCTGTCTGTGTCTCGACATTATAATATCCAAGCGGTGTCCATGAATACGCTGCTAACGCGCTCATGTCAATATTGTCGGCTAAGCTTACATTCTGTGTCTCTAAATCTCCTGCATAAAAATGCTGAACAAACCATGCCAGTTCTCCTGCATTCTCAATCTCATATGCACGAATATCGCTGTAGCCAAGCTGTGCCATATCCTGATTTTCAATCACCTGCGGCTGCTCAAATTCTGTATATCCATTTATCTGAGTAATTCCATTTATATATGGCTTTGTTCCTCTGCCGATACTGGAATATTAATCATGAGCATAGCGGCTGATGTCAACACGGCACTCCATTTTGCTTTTTGTCGTTTCATCTTCATCATATCGGACCTCCTGTCCGGTCAGGGTCGTTCTCCCTCACCTTTTCTTTACTTTCAGTATAACAGCCGTTCTCTGCAATGTCACCTTAATAAAACACGTTATTATTTACAAATTCCTTACGAAAACTAATAGCGCTCTTTTAAAAACTCTGATACATTCGTATGTCCGTAGTGAACAAGCTTAGCATCAAACTCTTCCATCTTTTTCTGAATAATATCCTTATCTTTTTGTTTTAGCAGACCGCTTTTCTCATACCGCTCAACCACTTCTTTTGCATCCTTATATGACTGCAGCGTAAGATCCTTATAATTATTTTCCAAATACATTTGAACTGTATTTAATTTTTCTTCGATTTCCTTTAATGCTTTTTTTCGTTCAAACATTGATATTCTCCCTTCTCATCTGCACAAATTTATATTGGCATACCATTAATTTATGTTATACTGTATATAGTATAACACTTTTTCAGAAAAGACAGGAGGTTTTTTTATGCCAACACCACATAATAATGCACAAAAAGGTCAGATCGCAAAAACTGTTTTAATGCCTGGTGATCCGCTGCGTGCAAAATTTATCGCTGATACCTTTTTACAGGATGCTGTTCTTGTAAATGAAGTACGTGGTATGCTTGCTTATACCGGAACTTATAATGGAAAACCAGTTACCGTTATGGGCAGCGGAATGGGTATGCCAAGTATCGGTATCTACTCCTACGAGTTATTTAAGGAATATGATGTAGACCGTATCATTCGTATCGGAAGCGCTGGAAGCTACAGCTCGGACGCCAAGATTTATGATGTCGTTCTTGCTACTTCCGCAGTCAGTGAGTCCACCTATGCAAAGGTTCAGTCTGGCTATGATAAGGATGAGAGCTACCCATCTAAAGCACTCAATGATTCCCTTCGCGCTTCTGCAAAGCGTCTTGGAATTAATATGATTGAGGGTGCAATTCACTCTAGTGACGTCTTCTACCGCCAGCCGTCTGATGAAAAGCCAACCTATTGGGAAAAGCTTCGCGACGAGCGCGGCTGTCTGGCTGTTGAAATGGAAAGCTTTGCACTGTTTGCAAATGCTTCTGTACTAGGCAAAGAAGCAGCTTGCCTTTTAACAATCTCTGACAGCTTTATAAGCCCGGAGATCACTACTGCCGAAGAACGTCAGACTTGCTTCACTAACATGATGAAGATTGCTCTTGAAAATTTATAAAACATTATGAAAAAGGTGCGCCGAGGAAAGTAATCGGCGCACCTTTAAATCGTTGCTATATACTTATTACTTGATTAATTCCTTATCAATCACCTTAAAGTTTGCCCTGTGGATATAGAGTGCC
Source organism: Firmicutes bacterium AF25-13AC (assembly GCA_003478935.1). Lineage (GTDB taxonomy): Bacteria > Bacillota > Clostridia > Lachnospirales > Lachnospiraceae > Anthropogastromicrobium > Anthropogastromicrobium aceti. Next base: position 24,926 of record QUFP01000025.1, on the reverse strand, counting down.
TTTCCATCTTCTCGAAAAAAAAGATTGAGGAATTCAAGACGATGGTGTGCACGTTATTTTTGTAATATCCATTCTTCTACAATTTTTTGATCCATCTTTACCAACTTTGCAATTCGTTCAATCGTAAAGCCTTCCTCATGATAAAGCTCATAAGCCATCTCTTTTTTAGCTTGAGTTTCACCCTCCTCCAAGCTTTTTTCTCGATTTTTCTTTAATTCTTCTTCAATTTCGTCCTTCATAAGCTCTCGTAATGCTTCACACATGCCTGTCGACCTCCTAACCTCATCATACTTTTCCTTATTTGCTGCCACACTTACCTGTAACACAGCATCCGCCTTTTCTTTATCGCCTGGCTCTTTGAAATTCTTTGCCATCTCTGTAAACTTTTGGATATCCTCTTTTTCTGCACTTTTGGATAATACCTTTAAGCTTTCATGGTTTTGTGATTCTAATTCACTCGTTACAATAATTTGCGCTGGAATGGCAAGTCCTTGTACATAATAGATACCAGATACATGTTTTTCAATTAGATATCCATAACCAGCAAGCTTATTGAATAATTGCTTCGGTACTGTCGCTCGAAATAGAGAAATCGTTAGCTCTCTAGCGGAATCTGCTCTACCTTTTCGCCTAATCCCTTATACAAATATGCATAACCAAGCGTTTTGAAAAAGTCATCAATCGTCATACCATCATCTGGAGACTTGTACTCAATTACATTGTGTCTACGAAAAATACGGCCAATTTCATTTTGAATTTGCACATTTTTTCGCTTCTCAATGATCAAAAGATCCATCTGTAATGGCTTCTTGCTTAAATTATATTCTCGCTTAAACTCAAGATCTGCTTTGTTTAAACGCAATTCAAGCTCTGCCGCTGCACAGAAAGCAGGATGCCACTGTAGTTTCGCATTTGATTGCTTTTTGTTTGGTTGTACCATCAAAAGTCCTCCAATTTATTTTATGTATTTCCAAAATTGTGGATTTTATCTGGTGTATTTTCTGACAGATACCTCGATCATTTTCTCTTTTGCACGTTATAAGTAGGTTTCCTTTCAAAATAATTATAGCATCAGACTTATGTTTTGCAAGGAGAAGTTCAAAAAAAATCAGGGAGAAGTCATTCTGCATGATTTCTCCCCCAATTTTGTATTACCTTAGAAAGCTGCTGTTAAAAGCATTTTTATGAATTCATGCATCACGCCCATCGGGTCCTACATTATCTGTCGTAAAATAAAATTCAAGGTCGCTATTAGGACAAATTCTTGTCGGTCCTCTATAAGTATTACCTTCACCACTTATAGTTTCCACGGTTTCCGCAAGCACAGTATTCGGAAGCATTTGGAGCACCATGCATAGCATCATCAGCATAGCGAATATCTTTTTCTTTATCCTCATAGTTCTCCCTCCTTAACTAAAATCATCGAAATACTTATTCCGCACCTTCCATTGAATAGATAAAAATTCGTTACAATATCTGCCTTACTGATACGACACTGTCTAAACGGATCTTTATAATCGTATTCTACAACCATCCTGTCTCCTCCTTTCAGTTTTGAAAATTCCGTTATCCTTTATATTCAGCATATCATATTTATCCTCTTTGCGTAACCGCCATTTCCAAACAAAAATGGAGGGTAAAAAAACACGGCATTCCCCTAAAAAATGCCGTGTTACTAGCTGTTATTGCTTGTTTTTCCTTAATTTTTTCCTTTTTAAATCTATTTTTCCAAATCTGGAAATACCAAAAATAAATCACTGAATCACTGTCGAAATATACTCGTTTGGCTGACTTGGAATGGTTGTATTTACTAGCTTTACCTGTACGCCATCTTCCTCTGGTGTAAGTGTCAGCGTATCTTCCTCTAGCATTTCAATCTCATATACCTTAATTACGAGCGAACCAGCTTTCATACCCCATGCACCGATGACTAGAGTATCTACTTGATCTTTCTTGGTATACAGAGGAGTACAGTGAACCTTGCGGCAGGTTTTCTTCCACTCTGCTCTGCCTGCCAGATAGCGAATTTCTCCTTCTTTGTCTGTGAGTGTGATAAGGTCATTCTCACAGCTAAGTGTTAGATCGAAGAAATCAGCAAGTGGCAGTTCCAACTTTTTCAGCTTTTCTGGAAGCTTAGATCCATCATCTTCTGGAAGCGGACGCGTATAATGCAAAGCAGCCAAACGCTTGTTAAGTGCCTTCATTGCCTCTTCATCTTCTGCTAGTGGCTGATCCTGATAGTGTAACAGTACTTCTTCATAGTAGACATTCATCTCGCCCTGCATATCTCCAGTGACTGCTGTCATTGCAAGTACCGTGTCGGTCTCTTTGTGGATCATACAAAACTGGCCATACATGCCATCTCCGCGCACTGCATTGTTTTTGCATCTCCACATCTGATAGCCATATCCCTGCGCCCAATCACTAGCCGGATCATCACCGTTTTCAATCTGTTTTGAGGTTGCCATCTCGATATACGTCTTTGGAACCAACTGCTTTCCATTCCACATACCACCCTGCAAAATCATCTGGCCAAGCTTTGCGATAACCTCTGGATACAAGGAAAATCCAAATCCAGCCGTGCAGATGCCTCTTGGATCACGAAGCCAACGTGTACCTGTGATACCCATCGGTGTTAACAGCTTTTCTTCCAGATATTCTTCTAGATCGATTCCCTTTTTCTTTAATGATGCAGACAGCATATAGGTCGCCATTGAATTGTAGCGAAATACCTCTCCAGGCATCTCGTGAAATGGTGTTGACAAGAATGCGGTTGCCATATCATTCCAATCACTCTCGCCTCTGTTTGGCTCGTGCTCCTGACCAGTTGACATCCGAAGCAGATGACGAATGGTCAGTGATGCCAATTCCTTTCCTACCGGAATCTGACCTTTCTCAATCTCCTCTGCAAACAAGTCTGTAATTTTTTCATCCAGATTAATCTTTCCCTCTCCATCTGCAATTCCGATTGCCATAGAAGTGAAGGTTTTGCTGAGCGAAAATACAGTTCGCAACTGATCTTTTTCATACGGCTCGTAATATGCCTCACACAGAATCTTTCCATGACGAAGTAATACAAAGCTTGTGATATTAATCTTTTCTTTTTCCATGCGATCCATCATGTTTATGATGCAGCGTGGGTCCAGCCCTGCCTGTGCCGGTGTGATACGTTCAAACTCATTTCCTGCCATATAACTTTCCTCCTTATATTATCACGAAGCCACGGGGACACCCATGGCTCTTAATCTTAATTCGGATTATATGGGATATGACAGACTTTTGCAAGTACGAAAATACTAAAAAACCCAGTATTTCCATTCTTTTTTGATTGTCGTTTCTCCATTATTCAATCAGTTCCTTATCAACAATCTGAAAGTTTGCCCTGTGAATATAGAGTGCCTTTCCGTCGATCATAAGCTTTGTCATCTTCGGCAGATCCTCTGGAATTTCCCAGTAAACGCTGTCACCTGAAAATGCCATGATTGGATTTCCAAGCTGCGATTTGATAACGACAACTCTTGCCTTTCCAAATTTATTTTTGTACTGATTGAGCTTTGCCGAAATCGATGTTATATCGAAAATCCCACTTGAACTTTTGATTGTCTCTGTTGTGAAATCAACATCCGGAGTCAATCCTTTTTGCACGAAAATACAGGTATCACCACAGGACTCAATCTCGTTTCCGTCGATTGTAATCGTGATCACGGACGAAAGTTCATATCCGGTGATGACCTTGCCGTTTTCATCATAGCTGGTTGTCTTGACCGGATTTCCGGCGATATCAATTTTCTTTCCACTGGTCTCTAGCACGAGATTGCCAAAGTTATCGTACGTATAGATCGTATACTGATTTCCGATCAAGCTGCCCTTGATATCGTTGATCGCGGATGCAAGCTTTGCGCATCCGCTGACAACAAAAATGGAAATCATAGCAACAAGTGCAAGTAACCATACACTTCCCTTTTGTTTCTTATTCATTTGCCCCTCCGTTTTTCTTTGACACGAAGCTACCTTTTATGCGAAGCTTCTTGATTCGAAGTCACCTTTGATACGAAGTCACATCAGTCCTTATTTGGGCGTTCCTCCAAAAACTCAATCATCTGCTTATATTCACTCTGTGTCGCAGATGGGAATGGAGCATTTTTCTTGTTCATTGCTACATTTGCTGCTGATTTTTTGATTGGCTGAATCGTTCCGGCACCGCCTACGCAGCCTCCTGGACACGCCATGCCTTCAAGCAAATATCCATTATATTTTCCAGCCTTTGCCATCTGCATCATCTTACGGCACTCGTCTAGTCCCTGTGCACAAACTACATTGACCTCGCGATCTGGATCAATCTGGTGAATTGCATTAACAACCGCATTTGCAACACCACCCGCAACAGCAAAGTTTCTTCCGTCTCCACTTGCATGATGAAGCGGCTCTCCTGCCTTGATATCATCAAAGGAAATGCCCTTTGCCTCAAACATACCCATAACTTCCTCAAAGGTCAGTACAAAATCAACATCGCTTCGCACACTTCTGCGGCTTGCCTCAAGTTTTTTAGCTGCACATGGTCCGATAAAAGCTACCTTACATCCAGGATCTGCCTTTTTAATCATACGGCCTGTAAATACCATTGGTGTCAGAGCCATGGAAATGCAGTTAGCATACTGCGGAAATTCAGTCTTTGCCATAACAGACCATGACGGACAGCATGATGTTCCCATAAATGGAATCTTATCAGGCACTTCTTCAAGGAAATCCTTTGCTTCCTGAATCGTACAAAGGTCAGCACCTGCTGCTACCTCAACAACATCGGCAAATCCAAGCTCCTTCATCGCCTCGCGAAAGCGCTCTGGTGTCAGCTTCGGTCCAAACTGACCGATAAATGCCGGAGCTACAGCTGCATATACTCTCGTTCCCGCCTTCATGGCTAAGATTGTCTGGAAGATCTGTCCCTTATCGGCGATCGCGCCAAACGGGCAATTTACCAGACACATACCGCAGGATACACACTTGTCATAGTTGATATCAGCTCTTCCGTACTCGTCACTGTGAATCGCATGCATGCCACAAGCTTTCGCACATGGGCGCTCCATCTTAACAATCGCACCATATGGGCATGCATCACGACAACGTCCACAATTGATACATTTTTCCGGGTCAATCTTTGATTTTCCACCCTGCTTTACAACAACAGCTCCTTTCGGGCATACCTCTTCACACGGATGTGCAGTACAGCCTTGGCACATATTGGTGACAACTGTCTGATTGTCCAGACATTTGTGGCAGGCAAATTTGATGATGTTAATCAGCGGTGGCTCATAGTAGCGCTCTGTGATTGCACTCTCATTTACACCGTCTGCCACTGGCGCATGCTCAGCCAGTGTACGGTTCGGCAATCCAATTGCAAGTCTAAGACGTTCTCCAACAATAGCTCTCTCTGTAAATACACTTTCACGAAAGCTAGCCAGCTCTCCCGGCACAATTTTATATGGAAGCTCCTCCAGACGGGAATAATCTCCGCCTTCGTAAGCAAGTCTTGCTACTTCGGTGAATATTTTTTCACGCATATCTGTTACATCGGTGTGAATTCCTCTGACGCTCATTTCATTCTCCTTCTTTTTGCTTCTTTCCTTACTTATCTATTACGTTCTCAGTATACCCGATACACGTTCCAAATTCAAGAAAAAATTGACTATACACAAATCATGTGATCTTGTAAATATTGTCTTTTAGTGTTATACTTGTATTCATGTAAACGCAGTAGTATGAAAGTTCATGACCTTTCTAACTGCTGCAAAACTATAACTACACTACAATCTCAGAGAAAGGTTTGGGTATCTTTATGGCAAAAAAAACATTATCCAAGCGTTATTCTGGTGTGCTTGCACACCCGACAAGTTTCCCTTCTCCATACGGAATCGGTGATTTCGGAAAGGGTGCTTATGACTTTATCAATTTCCTGACTGGTGCCGGACAAAGCCTCTGGCAGATTTTGCCGTTAGGCCACACAGGATATGGAGATTCTCCTTATCAGGCATTCTCAGCATTTGCAGGACAGCCGCTTTTAATCAGCCTGATGAATTGATCAAGGACGGGCTTCTTTATGGTGATGATTTACGCGATTATCCGCACTTTAATCCAGATCACATCTACTATGGCGACGTTATTCCAGCAAAGCTGCGCATCCTGCATCGTTCCTATGAGATCTTTAAGGAATCAGCTGATCTGTGTATGCTTAAGGAATTTGATGTGTTCTGTGAGCACGAAAAGGATTGGCTGGACGATTATGCACTTTTCATGGCAGGTAAGGACGCACACGGCGGTGCATGCTGGCTGGAGTGGGAAGATGATCTGCGTGACCCTGATGAGGAGATTAAAGCTGCATGGCGTGAGCGTCTGGCTGATTCCATCGAATACTACAAGTACATTCAGTTCATCTTCTTCCGTCAGTGGAACGCAATTCGCGATTATGCACATGTAAATGGCATCAAGATCGTCGGCGATATTCCGATTTTTGTTGCACTTGACAGTGCAGATGTGTGGGCAAACCGTGAACTGTTCCAGCTTGAAAAGGATGGCTATCCGACAGTAGTTGCCGGAGTTCCGCCGGATTATTTCTCTGCTACAGGACAACTTTGGGGCAATCCGCTGTATGACTGGGATTACCACAAAAAGACACATTATGACTGGTGGATGCGTCGTATCAAGGGTCAGTTAAATATGGTTGACTACATCCGTGTCGATCATTTCCGCGGATTTGAGCAGTACTATGCAATTCCATATGGTGAAGAAACTGCTATGCACGGAAAATGGAAGAAGGGACCAAATGAGGATCTGTTTTTACGTATGCAGGAAGTATTTGGCAAGGATCTTCCTATCTGGGCTGAAGATCTTGGCATCATCACTCCTCGCGTTGAGAAGTTAAGAGATGACTTTAACCTGCCTGGCATGAAGGTATTACAGTTTGCATTTGGTGATCCAAAAGACAATGACATTCTTCCGCATCGTTTCACCACTGAAAACTGCATTTGCTACACAGGAACACATGACAATGACACCACCATGGGCTGGTATCAGACTCTTAAGCCAGCTTTGCAGGATCGTGTTCGCCGCTACTTAAATACTGATGGAAATATCATTCATTATGATATGATTCGTGCGGCTATGGGTTCTATCGCACGCTACGCTATTTATCCTGTTCAGGATCTTCTTGGTTTTGGCAGTGACTGTCGTATGAACACGCCATCTGTTGCCGGCGGCAACTGGGCATTCCGCTTCCGCAAGGATCACCTGACTCCTGAGTTAGCAGCAAATCTTCGCAAGATGACTGAGCTGTTTGGCAGATGCGAGCCGCTTGAGCCAATCGAGGAGGAGGAAGGACCAGAAGGCTCCATTAAGCCTGGTGAGACTGCACCTGGACTTGCTCCAGAGGAATAAATTGAATTGAGGTTTCCATGATAAGACTTATACTAGTTTTGCTTATTGCCATTCTTTATCTGGTAATTGGATGCATACCTGCATTTATCTTATGGTTAATTGGCAAAAAAAATCCCGATCTTAAAGATCGGATTTCCAGACGCATGATTCAGTGGATCTTTGGTGTGCTTCTCTTTGTAAGCGGCACCAAGGTCAAGGCAGAGGGCCTTGAAAACATTCCAAAGGATCGCGCCGTGCTGTATGTAGGCAACCATAGAAGCTACTTTGATATCATCACATCCTATCGCCTGCTTCCAGGTATTACCGGATATGTGGCTAAAAAAGAAATGGCAAAGGTTCCGCTTCTTCGTCTTTGGATGCGCTATATTCATTGCCTGTTCTTAGACAGAAGCAACGTAAAAGAGGGTTTAAAAACAATCCTCGCTGGTGTCGATGAGCTTAAAAACGGTCATTCTATATGGATCTTCCCAGAAGGCACTAGAAACCGTGGTGAAGAAGGCAGTATGCTTGAATTTAAGGAAGGCAGCTTAAAGATGGCTGACAAGGCCGGATGTCCTGTTGTTCCTGTTGCAATCGCGCACTCAGCAGATGTTTTGGAAAATCACTTTCCATTTATCCGCCGTGCCGCGATCACAATTCGCTTTGGTGAGCCGATTGACTTAAAGAGCCTTCCTCGCGAACAAAAAAAGCAGGCTGGTGCTTACACACGCACAATCATTCAGGCAATGCTCGACGATATCTTGAAGGAAGACTGAGTTTTGTATCGGCACTTCAATAGATGACATTTTTGTAAATCCGCACGCAAGTGCTGTTTTTACAGATGCCATGTTTTCGCTGCTGCAAAGAAGATAGACTTCTTTTAGCTGCCAATATTCAAAACAATATTTTAATAATCGACTGGCTGCTTTCGCGGCCAGTCCTTTTTTTCTCCATTTTGGCAATATCGCATAACCTAGATAATATCCGTCTGGTGTGCCATTTTCCTTATTTTCTTCTTTGTATTCGAGCCCTATCCGCCCTATCATATCATCATTTTCATCTGCTAATACCCACATAGACGGCTCTTCCGATGGATAAACATACTGGTGCAGGCTTTCAATCCAGTCTTCCCAGTCTTTACAAGTTTGCGCCTGTTTTTCTAGTGGATAAGGTAGGAAGCGCTTTACTTCATCGTCATTATAGAGTGTTTCAAATGCTTTCACATCTTTTTTGTCTGCCTCTCGAATTAACCAAGTATGTGTTTGTTCTTCAAAATTCTGGCCACCAATCACTAACTTTTGTTCACTTGCCACTGACCACTCTCCACAAACCAATACCCTTGGCAGATGATAATATCTGCAGTACGCAAGCTCTGCATATTCATCATCTACATCTTCCCAATCATCAGCTAAAAAAGAAATCCCGGACCAATCCTTATCTGATCCGGGACTACATATGCCGATGACAGGAATGCTTTTTTGAAGAGTGCGGGCCTCTTCTGGCGAATCGGTGAGAACCACTTCGCCTTTTTCTGTCATTTTTGTTTTTTTCATATTATGATACCAGGGTCAAAAGTCACGCGCATAGAACTTTTAACTTCCTTAAAATCAGCACTTCTCTGGCTCTGGATATTCCTCACCAAAAGTCTCAACAGTCACTTTCTTCATGCGCTGTGTCTCAAGCGGTCTGTCGTTGTAGTTTGTCGGTACTGCTGCGATTGCATTAACTACATCCATACCCTCTGTTACCTTACCAAATGCGGCGTATGCACCGTCTAAATGCGGCGCTGCCTCATGCATAATAAAGAACTGGCTGCCTGCACTATTTGGCATCATAGTTCTTGCCATGGAAAGTACACCCGGCTCATGCTTTAAATCATTCTGAAAACCATTCTGTGTAAACTCACCCTTAATGCTGTAGCCTGGGCCACCCATACCTGTGCCGTCCGGATCTCCTCCCTGCAGCATAAAACCGCTGATTACGCGGTGGAAGATTACGCCATCATAAAATCCCTTCTTTACCAGGCTGATAAAGTTGTTTACTGTGTTCGGGGCAACCTGTGGATACAGCTCTGCCTTGATCACACTGCCATTTTCCATCTCAATAGTAACTACTGGATTCTGTGCCATTTTAATAACCAAACCTTTCTGTCTGCCTGCGCGAACAAAACGCGCAGATTTTTGTGTTTAAGCTGAAAAAGACATAACAGCGAACTGTTATGTCTTTTGCTTTTAATCTCACTACCTAATACGATATTTCATTTATTAAAAAAGAATAGGTACATGGTATAATTGAAATTAATCGCGGCGGCTTGTTTCAATTACAGCTTTGTAACGTTAACAGCCTGCGGTCCCTTAGCTCCGTCGATTACATCGAACTCTACAGAAGCGCCCTCGTCCAGAGACTTGAAGCCTTCCATGTTCAGTCCGGAGTAGTGTACGAATACATCCTTACCAGACTCATCAGAAATAAAACCATAACCCTTCTGATTATTGAACCACTTAACTGTACCCTTCATGGTGATACCTCCAAAAAATAAATTGCAGCGTTGCAGCTTCTGCTATCGCGCCAACACGGTTAGCATAACACATTGACCAAACATTGTCAATGAAATCCTAAAAAAATAATGAAGTATAAACAGCTTGTATTGACACTATTTTTTATCTTTGATATAGTTAATTTTATACGCTTCTGTACTGAATATTGAAGCAATTAAGGAGGAATTATGAGTTTCTTATCTATCATCACAGCGGCCTCTACTGCCGCTGAATCTGCAGCTGAAAGCATAGCCGAAACGGTTGCTGAAACTGCTGCTGAGGGTGGAGCTGTCACATCCATGGTGCCAGAGGATTTTGCCTTCGACTATACCATGCGCGTGCCAGTTCTGTCAATCATTCTTATGGTGATCGCACTTGCTGTTATGATTGCTGTTCCAGTGTATCTGATCATCCGTATGAAAAACCGTTTCCGCTTTGACGTGTATGCATTGACCTTTGGTCTTCTTGCCTACATGGTTGGTGTTGGTATCATTCCTACTGTCATCGAGCTTTTAGCTGCACAAATTGCACCTGTTAAGGAGTTTTTATCATCCAACACAGTTGCGGCAGATGTTATGCACGTCACATTTTTAATCGTATTTAGTTTTTTGGCAATATTTGTATGCTCACGCTTCTCTATGCGCCACTCAATGCGAAAAAATATGAATCCTGAGGAAGCAAACTTACCAGAAAACAAAAATAATGCATTTGCAAGCTCTGTGCTTCTTGGCTTAGGTGTTGGACTTCTTCCAATCGTGACACAGGGTCTTTCCTATGTGATGAGCTATCTTTCCGCTGCCATCTCAATCAATCAGGGACAGCTTATTTCTAGTGTTTCCTCTATGCTGGCTGAGGGTATGGAGCCTTCTGAGATTCAAAATGGACTTAATTCTATGGCTGAATTTATCCAGACACCATCACTGGAATTTCTGTTTTTAGGAACTGATCTTGTATTCCAGCTGCTCACCTTCCTTGGCGTTGCTGTTTTAATTGGCATTTTCCTAAATCGCAAGGCAAAGACAAGTATGTTCAAGGCTGTCTGCGTTCAGCTAATTTTCGGAATCTTCTTTGCAGTACGTGCAACCGGAGTCATCGAAAGCGTTGCTGTCTGCGAGATTATCTACATTGTTATTGCTGCACTCTCCCTTGCTGCTGCATGGACAGAATTAAAAACCTATATGCCAGATGATCTTGAAAAATTCCTTGGCAAGCCAGATCCGACCAGAAAAAATGGCGGTCCAAAGAATCAGCCACCGCACAAGATGCCTAAAATTGTTATGCCAAAGGATTAATTAATCTATCAAAAAATGCTGTGTACACCAAATAAATGTACACAGCATTTTTTATTATCGCTTAACTTCTTCAAATACAGTAACCTGATCTGGCACCTCTGACAGCTGCACTAAATAAAACAAAACAGCACTTAGCATCATACCGCACACAGCATCTACTACAGAATGCTGATCTATCACAACAGTGGAAATACAAATAAAGGTTCCTAGTACTAGCATAGTTGCTTTAAGCTTTCGATAATTCTTTAGCTTTTCCGAATGGAAAAGGACAAACAAAATGCCGATTGTGCTAGAAACATGGATACTAGGACAAACATTTGCCGGCGTATCAGCGCTTCTTAATTGGTTAACAATCATGCAGCAAATATTCTTATCTTCAAGCGGCTGTCGAAGAGAAAGACCATTTGGAAATAGATAATAAATCAGAAGGCAGATTGACATTCCGCCGTAAATAACTTTACAGCATTTAATATAATCTTCCTTACTTTTTCTAAGAAAAAACAGCACCATTCCCGGCACAAACAAAAACCATACAACATACGGGATGACAAACCATTCATTAAATGGAATCATATCATCTAACGCACAGTGAATCACATACCTCGGCTCGCAAAATTGCTCTAGCAAAGAGAAAATCGGAAAATAAATACACATATATCCAATTGATATCATCAATGGATATTTTTGAAAAAATATATAGGCGCGTTCATACAGTTTTTTCATTCAGACACCTCTCTGACATCCATTTAATGTCTCTTTTGATTACAGCCACTCGTAGTCCCCGCCTGTAATTGCAAGGCTGAGCAGTCGATCCATTTTCTCCACATTTTCGCCCTCAACGATTTCCTGAAGCTCTGCCGTATCAGTCAGTTCCTCCATTGATTCATCTGGTCCAATCTCCATATCTGCATCCTGCTCACAGTACGGGCAGGGAATTTTTTTCATTGTCTGCAGCGACAAGAAACGACTCTTACAGCTCTTGCACTCATAAAAACCGCACTTTGTCGTGCCGTCTGGTACATAATACATAATGGCACCTCTTATCTTTTATTTTTCTTAGTTTCGTTCACGACTGTATTTTTTAAACTCAAAAAATCATCTCGCAAACCGTAACTTCGTATGGAAAATCGAATCAGAGGTTTGCTCCATTCTCCTTCACGACATCTGCATACCAGTATGCAGAATCCTTCCAGATACGCTTTTGCGTCTCAAAATCCACATAGACCAGTCCAAAACGCTCTGCATAGCCTTTGTTCCACTCGAAATTGTCCAGAAGTGTCCACTCAAAATAGCCTCTTAAATCTATCTCAGATGCAGCTCGCTTTACCTGCTTTAGATAGCGTGCCAGAAAATCGATTCGATTTGGATCGTGTACCTTGCCATCAAGTGAGATGCAGTCATGACATGACATGCCGTTCTCAGTCAAATACATTGGCATATGATAGCGCTCGTCTAAGTATTTTAATCCCCAGTAGATGCACTCTGGTGTTACTGGCCAGCCTACTGCTGTCTTTGGTGCGCCAAGCGGGCGTGTTACCTCCTGTGGCTTTCCATCAGGTCCCATACGAAAACACCTGCCATTATATATATTCTGTCCGTAAATGTCAAGCGGCTCAGAAATAAGCTTCATATCAGCATCTGTAATCTTTGGAAGATACGGCTCATAAAGTCGAAGCCCCTCCTCTGGATAGTGTCCAAGAAGCACCGGATCGGACCACCAAGCGACATTCCAGGTCCAGTTATCTGACGGCTGAAGTGACATCGAAAACATCATCTGTCTGGCCGCCTCTATATCCTCTGGCTTTTCAGTCTCTGGATAACACATGCCGCAGGTTGGTGCAAATCCCACCTCAATTGGCTGCTTTGCATAAGCGCGAAGCATTTGAACAGCGCGTCCATGGGCGCGAAGGGCATTGTGTGCCATCTCGAAGGTATCGCGAAGCGGAGCCTTTACGCCCGGTGCATGCTCACCGCGAAGATATCCAAGTCCTACAAAGCACTGAGGCTCGTTTAGTGTAAAGAAATATTTGACACGGTCGCTGAAACGTTCAGCAATCAGCTTTGCATACTCGCCAAACCACTCTGCAATATCGCGGTTTAACCAACCGCCCTTTTTGTAGAGTTCATATGGAAGCTCCCAGTGATACATCGTGATGAACGGCTCAACACCATTTGCAAGAAGCTCGTCAATTAAGTCGCTGTAAAATTTGACACCTGTCTCATTGACCCGTCCGGTTCCCTCCGGCAAAAGACGTGACCAATCCATTGAAAAACGATAGGCTTTTAGGCCCATCTTTTTCATGATTGCGACATCCTCCTTAAAGCGATGAATATGGTCACAGGCGATATCACCTGTCTGATTTTCGTAGATATGACCCGGCTCGCGCTCATAGATATTCCAGATATGGTCGCCCTTACCATCATTTGTATCGCGTCCCTCAATCTGATAAGCACTTGCCGCTGTTCCCCACAAAAAGTTCTTTGGAAACTCCATATGATCACACTTCCCTTCTTTGTTTTTTTCGAATTGCTAGGTTCTTAGACGACCAAGCAATTCATCGACATCAATTTCGTTTTAAGCTTCGTATCCTTCAATTCCAAGAGCTCGAATATGTTGGCACAGCTCCTTTGCCATCTCCTCTGCCTCTGGAATACGAAGATGTCCTGGCGTTGCCTTTCCATTTCTCTGGAAGACACAATGAGAAACCTTTTTGTCGCCAAGATCCTGAACTGCCTGACTGATGGACATATCCCATCCGATATCATGCTGCAGCAGTGTTGTACAGCAGACAATCCATGCATCTGGATAGGTTTCTCTTAACTTTGCCAAAAACTGTCTATAATGCGTTCTCCAATTCTTAGCCTTCTCACCTTCATAATCAGTTTTCATATAGTCATCTGGATGTGAATCATTCTGACCAATGGCTACTATTACAATATCTGGCGTATACTTTGAAAAATCCCACTCTGTCACTTGACCATATAATGAATCATAGCGCATCTTATTCCATACATGTTCCATACCAATATAGTCCGGTTCATGATACCAGCCTGTATTATCAAGAAGTGCTACACCACCCTGAGCGATGTCATGCAGCTGTGCATCAAGTTTTCGTGCTGCGATCCACGCATAGGAATACCAGCTGTTTGAATACTCTCCGTTATGTTCTGGATCTGCTTTTGCGACATAGTCAATTGCCTCTGATACTTCTCCTGCAGATACAGAATCACCGTACACTTCTATGCGCCGCGGCGGCAATGGCGATGCCTCAAGAAGCTCACATTCATCATCAGTGTTACAATTAATTTCAAAGCCAAGAATCATCAGCTCATGGCAGGCATCCTGACGCTTAAAGATCGTCACCTCATGAATGTTGTCTTGTGTTGTTTGCAAAGGAATTTCTATCATTGCCTCACCTTCCTCTGGAAGCAGAAGCTTTGTCTGTGCATCACCTTCGGCAACGCCAAGATAGTTATTCCAGTAATTATGCTTATTGCGCACATGGATAAATAATTGTGTGCCCTTAAATTTCATTCTTACAAATGTTCCCGGATATGTCCATACTATAGCAAAAGGATCGCTCACGTCGATCCTTCCACTATATATGAGACTGCTATTATTAGGCAGTATCTTCATATTTTATTTTCCTCACATCACACACTGCAGACTAGCAACCTAAAGCCAGTCTGCAGCAATCTTGTTTTTTTACACGGTTTAATTATGCATTTTTAATTGCTTCCATCAGCTCATCAAGCTTCTTTGCAGAATCATCAAGACTATTACCCTTAATACCTGCATAGAACTTAATCTTTGGCTCTGTTCCAGACGGACGAACACAGAACCACGCATCATTCTCAAGCTCGAAATAAAGTACATTGGACTTTGGAAGGCCAGTCGGTATCGTCTCGCCAGTTGCAAGATCGGTGATGACATCGTTCTTGTAATCACGCAGACGCAGTACCTTATATGCACCAACCTGTTTTGGTGTGTTCTTACGGTATGCATCCATCATATCCTGCATCTTCTTTGCGCCATCTGCACCCTTGAGGTCATGGTGAACAGATCTTCCTTGTAGTAACCATACTTGTTGTAGATGTTTAACATCTGATCCCAAAGTGTGATGCCCTGAGTCTTGTAGTAAGCAGCAGCCTCGCAAAGTGCCATAACTGCAACAACAGCATCCTTATCTCTTGCATGTGTTCCAACAAGGCAACCATAGCTCTCCTCGAAACCAAATACATACTCGTTGCTTCCGCTCTGCTCAAAGAACTTGATCTGCTCACCGATATACTTAAATCCGGTCAGGCACTCGATAAACTTCATTCCGTATTCCTTTGCAACAGCCTGAGCCATGTTGGAAGATACGATTGTGGTAACAAGTGCACCGTTTTCTGGCAGAATGCCAAGTGCCTTCTTCTGAGACATCTCATACTCACAGATTAACATACCAGACATATTTCCGGTAAATACCTTGTATTCGCCGGTCTTAGTATCCTTTGCATAGACACCGAGGCGGTCTGCATCTGGGTCAGTTGCCAGAACAAGGTCAGCGTCAATCTTCTTTGCCAAATCAAGTGCCAAAGCAAATGCCTTCTTATCCTCTGGGTTTGGATAGGATACTGTTGGGAAATTGCCATCTGGAAGCTCCTGCTCTGGAACAACAGTTACCTGCTCAAAGCCAAGCTCCTTTAATACGCGGCGTACCGGCACATTTCCAGTTCCATGAAGTGGAGTATAAACGATCTTTAAGGAAGATGCCATCTGCTTGATTGCCTCTGGATGAAGAACAAGCTTCTTTAATGCTTCCATGTACTTGTCATCGATCTCTTTTCCGATTACCTCATAGAGTCCTGCAGCCTTTGCTTCCTCTGTAGTCATCTTCTTGATCTCTGCATAATCCTTAATTGCATTTACTTCGCCAATGATCTGTGCATCCTTAGGAGCTGTGATCTGTGCGCCATCCTCCCAGTATACCTTGTATCCATTATATTCCGGTGGATTGTGGCTGGCTGTTACAACGATACCTGCTGTGCATCCAAGTGTACGAAGTGCAAAGGACAGCTCTGGTGTTGGACGCAGACTATCAAAAATATATGCCTTAATTCCATTTGCAGCTAATACGCATGCAGCGGTATCCGCAAACTCAGGAGACATACGGCGAGAATCAAATGCAATTGCAACGCCCTTTGCTGCAGCACCCTGCTTGTTGATAAAGTTTGCAAGACCCTGTGTAGCCTTTCCTACAGTGTAGAAGTTCATACGATTTGTACCTGCACCGATTACACCGCGCAGACCACCTGTACCAAACTCCAGCTCTCTATAAAAACGATCAAAGATCTCATCCTCATTGCCCTCAAGTGACTTTAACTCTGACTTTGTGGCATCATCAAAGATTGGGGATGTACACCAGTACTCATAATTTTTCTTAACATTCTCGTCCATGTTTTTCTTGTCCTTTCTAAATTAACTTCTCGAATGCGCTGTGGCTCAGCACAGTCTTCGTCACAAGTTTACATGTCGTTCATGAAACAATCAGCGATACCAGATAGAACGGCCGCACGATATCCTTTGCGTCTGTTATTGTAATCTCAATCCTATGAACCTTCTTTTCTGCATGATGCAGAAGTGGTTCTAAATAAAGGCAGTCACCCCAGTCCTCTGTGAAATTTCCATCCAAAATCACCGCATGTGCCTCATCGCCGTCAATTACTGCCTTGGCCTTTGGTACCGGCTGCTGTACCGATTTACGGTACTGAACAGCCAGACAGCTGCATTCGATCTCAAAACTAATTTTATCATTTGTATGCGCTGCTGTCCATCCATTTTTAAAAATATCAAGCATTCCTTTTTTCTCAATTGGATCAACCAAAAAGCCATCCAGAATAGCTTCGTTATCCTGAATCTGAATCAAGCGGCTATGCTCGTAAGCATTTTCTGTGAGTGCTGCTGGAAGCAATGCTGATGCCTCTGTCTTCGTGCTTTTGCCCGCAATCGTTTCTTCTTCCACCTCTGCCTTTATGGAATCAAGAAGCTTGCAGATTTCATCTGCAACGAGGCGGTGTCCCTTATCGTTTGGATGCAAATTATCAGGCGTGATATCAGCACGCACGATCTTACCGCTTTCCACATCAGAATAAACAGTGTCCTTAATACTGACATGCGAGATACCATAGTGATCTGCAATGCGGTTATGATAATCCTGAGCATTCTTTCCTGTATCGTAGAACACATTGTTTAACACAACTACTGCAGGATCAGACGGTGCCGCAAGCAGACGACGAAGCGTTCCCTCATAAGTCTCCTCAAAAAATTCATTTGCATCATCATTAACAGAAAAGTCAACCGTCACAATATCAGGACGATAGCATAGTACATCCTTCCATGCACGCGCACCGCCGTAATGAGAAGTTGTACCACCAATTCCACCATTTACAAAGGAAAATGACGCGTTTGGAAATGATTTTTTCCACCACTCATAGACTAAATACGCATAGCAAGTCTTTGGTGTTGACGATAAACTTCCCTGCGTGATAGAACCACCTAAAAACCCGATTACAAGAGATTCACCGTTTGCAGCTCGCTTCATCAGATTTTTTAATCGTGTCATATTGTCCATATCCTAATTTTTTCCTTTTTTACTCTTCTTCTTTACACTTATTGATATATTCTAAGTTTTTTCTGATCAAATCACATCGCTGCTGTACGCAAAGAACACTTCTGCCTGGATCGGATGGAGTTGAGAATACATAATCTATAAGTTTATCTATTGTTGTAGATGCCACATGAAGTCTTGTATCACTTGCTGCATAATAAATATACACATTTCCATCTTTCTCAATAGCACCGTTTGTGAATACAACGTTTGATACATCGCCGACTCTCTCCCAATCTCTTGGTCCGATTAACATGCCTGATGGCTCTGCGATTACCTTAGATGGATCGTCAAGTGCAGTTGCAAATGCGTAAATAACGTAACGAAGACCTGCTGCTGTATTTCTTACACCATGTGCGATATGAATCCATCCGCGGTCTGTCTTGATCGGAACAGCACCTGCACCATTCTTTGCCTCAGTGATTGTGTGATACTTTCTCTTGCTAGTGATAATCTCCTCGTCAATAACAGCGTGCTCAATGTCCTCGCAAAGACCAAATCCGATTCCGCCGCCACTTCCAGTATCAATAAAATCATCCATTGGACGGGTATAGAATGCATACTTGCCATGAATAAACTCTGGATGAAGCACAACATTTCTCTGCTGAGGAGAATGAAGTGTCTTTAAATTGTCCAGACGCTCCCAATGCTTTAAATCCTTTGTGCGCACGATTCCTGCTGCTGCAACTGCTGCTGAAAGATCACTTGATTTTGTATCTTTACTCTCAGAACAAAATACACCATAGATCCAGCCGTCTGCATGCTTTGTCAGACGCATATCATAAACATTTGTCTCTTCCGGACAGATATCATCAAGCAGCACTGGATAATCCCAAAAACGAAAACCGTCTACCGGTGAATCACTCTCTGCGATGCCAAAGAAGGATTTTCTGTCATTTCCCTCAACACGGGCAATCAAATAATATTTTCCGTTTAACTCAATAGCACCAGAGTTAAACACGGCATTCACGCCAAGACGCTCCATGAAATATGGATTTGTCTCTGGGTTTACATCATATCTCCACTCAACCGGGATATGCTCTCTTGTCAAAACTGGATCAGTGTAACGATCATAAATACCATTATAAAAATCTGACTTCTGATTCTTCTTTGCAATCAGCTTCTCTACTTTTGCTTTTTCCACATAATACTGTTCATGAAGCTTCATTGTATTATCTCCTCCTGTCTTCTTCACTGCTATTAAAGCCTATTAATCATTTCAAAACACATACGTCCATTGTGATATGGGCATTTCCATGGCTCTACAATTGGCTTTTTATCTGACGGTTGCTTATTTTCATCAAGATCCCAGAACCACTCAGAACCAGGGCGCTTATCAACCATGTACGTTTGAATATATTCCCAGATATCCTGTACAGCCTTAAAGTACTCTGTCTTTTCTGGATGCTTCTGATAATAATTCATAAAACCAAGAACAGATTCTGCCTGAACCCACCATACACGCGTTGTGTTATCTACACCTCTCTCACATTCGTTGATTACAGAATGATCTTTATAAGCAATTTTGTAAATCTGCTCTGCTAGTGTATCTGTAATCGGGGAGAGCTTTTCTGTCACAGCCGGATCATTCAAAATCTCCAGTCCTCTGTCAATAAGCCATGATGTCTCTATATCATGACCATATGAATACAGATCAATCAGTGTATTCCAGTCCTTGTCAAAGAACACTTCCTGACGCTTCTTATCTGGATTATATACCTTTTTCGCAAAAATGTCTAACATCCAGCGAAGATTTTCTCCTACCCTCTTATCCTTTGTCACACGATACAGCTCCGTATAACCTTCAAATACATGAAGCAGCGTATTCATTGTTTTCTCTGCCATGACGCCGTTTTCTGAGAGCTTTTCATTGCTTACTGGCTGGAAATTGCGGTCAAACGCTTCTAAATATCCCTTATCATCCTTGCAGTGTGCCTCAATCACATCATAAATGCTAAATGCAATATCGAGCGCCTCTTTATCACCTGATGCATCATAATAGGAAGAAAGTGCATAAATCGCAAATGCCTGATTATATGTATGCTTCATATCTTCCTCAGGCTTTCCATCAAATGTAACAGACCAATAAACACCGCCGTATGTCTTATCAAGACATGCCACCTTTAAAAATTCATAGGCATGCTTTGCATAAGAAAGAAGCTCTGGACGCTTTTGGTTCAAATACGCATTTGCAAAAAACCAAAGAATACGGTTATTTAAAATGCATCCCTTGACAGCCTTTTTGTCCACGTTCAGATCTATATCCATGTAGCCATAAAATCCGCCGTACTCATCATCTTTCAAACTTTCCCAAAACGGCAGGATGACTTTATCGAGATGATCCTGTATCTGCTGTTTCATTTTATTTATTTCCTGCATGACACGCTGCCTCCTGTTTGCCTTTTATCTTCTTCCGATCTCAGTGTCAGACTCTGTTACATGACTGTGTGTCTTAATATAATCTACAATCTCATCAACTGTTGTGAAGGCAAGTCCTACATAGCTGTCTGCACATCCATAGTAAACAGCAATCTTACCAGAAACACTGTCATGGATCGTTGCACATGGGAATGTTACATTCGGAACAAAGCCTCTCTCCTCATACCACTCTTCTGGTGTCAAAAGGAAGTTCTCACAGCGATACTTTACGATAGACGGATTGTCAATATCAAGGATTGCTCCACCGATGCTGTACACATAGCCATTACATGTACCAGAAACACCATGATAGAATAACAGCCATCCTTCAGATGTTTCAATCGGAGCTGCTCCTCCGCCAATCTTTACACTTTCCCACCATTCACTGCTGCGTCCCATAACATGACGATGCTTGCCCCAGTAAACCATATCCGGACTCTCTGAAAGGAAGATATCACCGAATGGTGTATGTCCGCTGTCACTTGGTCTTGAGAGCATAATGAAGTTTCCATTAATCTTTCTCGGGAAGAGCACAGCGTTACGATTAAATGGAATAAATGGATTTTCCAGACGAACAAATGTCTTAAAATCAGTTGTCTTTGCCATTCCAATAGATGCACCGTAGAAGTCCTGACACCAAATGATATAATATGTATCCTCAACCTTTACAAGACGAGGATCGTATGCATAGATCGGCATAAACGGATTTCCATCCTCATCTACAAATGGGATTTTATTTGAATCAAACTCCCAGTGAATTGCATCCTTGCTTCTGCCTAAATAAATATATGGGATACCGTTTGTCTGTTCGCCACGGAATACACCTATAAATCCATCCTCAAATGGCATTACTGCACTGTTGAATATTCTTGCAACGCCCTCGATTGGATTTCTTCCAATGATCGGATTTTCACTATATCTCCAGATCGGAGCCCCTTTTAACCCTTCTGGCTTCTCCTGCCATGGTACGTTCTTTACTTCTGGACTAATCATTTTAACTTTGCTCATATTTCCCTCATTTCTGCACACGTACAAAGCCGCGCACCTTATATATTTGTTTTTCGTTACAGCTTTTAGGTAAAACTGCTGCCATTAACCCTTTACTGAACCTGCAGCAAGTCCGCCGTAAATCTGCTTCTGACAAAGAATAAAGATAATCAATGCCGGAAGAAGTGTGATGATAACACCTGCGCAGATGTAGTTATACTGATTTCCAAGAGGACCTGTAAACTTGTAAAGTGAAGTTGCAACTGTTACAAGACGTGACTTGTCCTGCAGATATAAGTTTGCCATGTAATACTCATTATAAGTACCAACACCCTTTAAGATCATAACGGTGACAATTGCCGGCTTTAACAGCGGAAGTAAGATCTTAAAAAATACACCAAAATATGTACATCCATCCATGATAGCTGATTCATCCAGTGAATTTGGAAGATTCTCAAAGAACTGGATAAAGATCGTTACGGAAATAATATCAGTTCCGCAAAGAAGAATGATATAACCAGGGATGGAGTTGATCAAATGCATGTTGTACATGATCTTGTAAACAGTAACCTGCATTGCAATACCAGGAAGAAGGCTGGCAAATAAGAACAGATTTTTAATTATGCCTCTGCCTGGGAAGGTGAAACGATTTAAGATGTAGGCAAGCATGGCACCAAACATGATTGAGAAGAACAATACAACAACAAGAATGATCAAGCTGTTTAGGAATGCCACTCCCATGTTTGCCTTTTGAAATGCTTCTGTAAAGTTTTTAAAATAAAATTTTCCAGGGAGCGTCATAACATTAGTTGACGCATATTCCTCCGGTGTCTTAAAGGCGGTGATCACACAGCTGGCAACCGGCAGCACGGCAATAAAGCCTGCCAGAATCAGCGAAAAATATTTAATAAACGTCCACAGATATTTCGCAATACGATTTTTTGCAGTCATGTCAATTCCTCCTTATTTGATACCCTGTTTTCTAATCTGTTTTTGTATTTTACGATTTCTTCTCTCTTCTCTCGCATCTTCATCAATCAGCTTCATTACTACCTGCTGGAAGATCGTTACAATAAAGATCAGACCCATCAATACAACTGCCATAGCTGCTGCCAGACCAATCTTGCCCTTCTCATGTGCTAAGCTGTTCATCATAACGAAATATGTTGCTGTTCCAAAGGTACCGCCTGTGATAACGTATGGCGGCTCGAATGCACTTAATGAACCTGAAATAGAAAGAATCATATTTAATACGATAACAGACTTAATACTTGGAAGCATGATATAGCGGAATTTAGGCCATGCATTTGCACCATCAATTGAAGCTGCCTCATAAAGACATGGATCAACAGACATCATTGCACCAAGAAAAAGTACCATATTTTGTCCCATGTAACGCCATACAGATGTTGCCGCAAGGGACGCATTGTTGATTCTTGTATCTTTTAACCAGTATGGAAGATTCTCTGGATTTAATCCTATACATGACAAAACAGTATCGAGTACGAAGCCTCTTGTGTAGAAAAATTTGAAAATAAATCCAATTGCGATACCACTAATCAGATATGGGAAGAAGATAAGTCCCTTAAATAAAGAGCTTCCTCTTACCTTGAAGCACAGAATTGTTGCAAAATACAATGCCATTGCCAGCTGAATAAATGATGCCACGATATAATATCCAGCTAGCTTTAATGAGTTAAAACAATCATCTCTTGTAAATACATCAATATAATTTTTAAATCCCACATATGTATTGTTTTTGCTGTCGTAAGATTTCATCTTATATAAACTAAATTCAAACATTTTGGCAAACGGAACATATGAAAAAACAAGAAGTAACAGCACAGGCACAATCATAAATGATACAATTACCAGCCATTGCTGAACCTTTCTGCTTTTAAACCACTGCCCAAATGTTTTCTTTGTTTTCATATTTGTAGCGGAAGCAGCCATTGCATTTCCTCCTTCTTAAAAACGCACCCTTTTATCATACGCGGCACACCTGAAAACTCAGATGTGCCGTTTGTGTAAGGTTTGCACCCTATTTTTTACTTTTTCTTTCTAAAACTAACTTTATTACTCAGCAGCTACGCCAGATCCGTATACATATGGTGCAGGAGTAATATCATACTCTTCCTGAGCATCTGTCCAAGCCTGATTCCACTCATCTGCGATCTCTTCCATAGTCTTGTCACCATTAAGCGCATGCTCAAGAACATCCTGTACATGTGTATTATCAGCATTCAGGGAAATTTCAGATTCAGTATTGATCTCACCAAACAGATCTTCCTCACCTTCTGGTGCCGGATTATCTACTACAAGCTCTACGCCATCAAATGCAGCAAGTACATCTGGATACTCATTGCCTACACAGATCGGGATACCGCCCTGATCATATGAGAAGTTGGATTCTTCGGTCAGCCACTTTACATAGATCATGGAAGCTAACTGATTGTCATAATCAGAATGAACATTGATACCATAGCAATAGTCAGGACCTGCTGATGCATACTGCTTGCCGTCTACTGTGATCGGGAATGGCATATATCCGATATCATCTGCATTATCGCCTGCCTCCTGCATCTGAACAACTGCCCAGGAACCAAGAACCATGCAGCCGATCTCGCCATTGTTGATCATACCCTTGCAGCCTTCCCAGTCTGTTGTTGTCGGGTCATCCTCAACAAGCTCCTGTGAAACTGCCTGATATAAAATGTTGTAAACTGCAAACGGACCAGTCTCATCACCATTATCTGCGAATGGATTCTCACCATGTACCATACCGTAATTCATAAAGTCAGGATCACCTGTTGCACATCCGCCGATATAAGCATCCCATGCACCCATGGTCCAGCCTGCTGCAAAGTTAGTGTACAGCGGAATTGCATCTGTGTTATCCTTAATCTTCTGCAGTGCTTCAATAAATTCGGTTGGTGTCTTTGGAAGCTCTGTAACTCCTGCTTCCTCAAATACCTTCTTATTATATACGATACCCTGTGCATTACCGGTAGAAGGAATTCCATAAACATTTCCATTATAAGCGAAATTATTTAACAGAACATAATTCTCATCAAGAGTTTTCTTATCACCATAGCTGATGAATTCATCTTCCAGCTCATTCTTCTGAAGATTTGTTGGGATACCACAGATATCGCCCCAATCATCTGTTGTCAGACGAAGCTTAATGTCCTCTGCATAATCAGTAACAGCCTCGTACTCAATCGTAATGTTTGGATAAGACTCATTGAACTTCTTGATATAATCCTGGAAAGTGGTGTCTACAATATCAGTTCTGTGTGTTAAAACCTTGATTGAAGCAGTCAGATCTGTGTAATCCTCACCAAGCTTAATGGAATCGATTGTTGGCAGCTCCTTTGCCTCATCTGCAAATGCAAAAGTTCCCATAGATGCTGTCATTGCTCCTGCTAACATAAGTGCAGTCATTTTTCTTACTCTCATAAATTTACCTCCGTTTTTGTTAAGTTAATTTAACTTAATTTTTATGATCTTATAATAGCATGTGTTTTTGCATTTTGCATCATTTAATCTTGTTTTTTATATAAGAATCTTGCAGAAATTTTCAAAAATAGCATAATGAACCTAATCAGTTTTTATTTTACTCATTATGAATT
>QUFP01000024.1 GCA_003478935.1 Firmicutes bacterium AF25-13AC | reverse complement strand
ATACAAAAAAAGATGGTGTGCATAGAAAAACGACCGCACATTTTGTACGGTCGTTCATCAGCACCTCATTTTAGATATTTAACTTGTCTACTTGACAGGGGGCATATCATTTTTGATACCAGATGGCTGTTTTGCTTTATTATATTTTATCCCGCAGCTTTTTTGCTGTCACGTTGCCCTATGTCTAAACTTTGCCCTATTTGCTGCGCTCCCCCCTGCTTGTATGCTCTTTTGACTCTGCGAAGGTTAAGTTAATATGTAGCATAAACGCCTGTCAGGTTTACTACTTCGCTGTTGTCACTAATAGCATAGACCTTATGATCTCCAGTATGGTTAACCTCAAAATTCTGTGCAAACCTTCCAGTTGCATAGACGCATCTTCTCGCTCCATTTGGCTCGATTATACCTACACGGATAACTTTTCCAGCAGGAGTAATATCTCCACTAATAGTGACTACCTGACCTTTTTTTATTCTAAAATATCCACTTGTCTGCAGATAATCATATGTAAGTGTCCAGTTAAAATTAGCACCTGTTCCCCTTGCTAAATTATCCACTTCGCCTTCTACTACTGTATACCCATCAATTGGGAGAACATCGTTAAACACAATGCCTGTATTGACGTAATCAGCAGGATTAATATTACTGTTGTCAGGGTATTCTGGTGTCTCTGTGCTCTCATTGACCAGATCCATATCTCCTACAACAGCTGAGACTCCTTTTTCAACATCTTCGACCATTGTAAGATCATATAATCTTTTATATCCTTCTGCCATTACACCTGTTGCTGCAAATGTTGAAGTTACGGAAGCAAACGAAACTGCGATTGCTGCGATCGTGCCCAAAAACTTTGATTTCTTTCTTGCCTTCTGCATATTTACCATCATCTCAATCCTCCTGCTTAATGTCATAGGTTCAGTTCCTATTGAAGAAAACAGACCTTGCTGATTCTGCTCTGCGACATTACACAAAACAATTGCATACATCTTGGAATTGCCAAGCGCGATGCATGATTCGTAATCGCATGCATATTCATTCCATTGATTCATGTACTCAGAAAGTGAACGTGACAACGGATTAAACCAGTGAATTGTCTCAATGATTTTTGATGCATATAAAAACCAAAGATCTCGGCGTTTGTAGTGAATCAGCTCGTGGATCATAGTTACTTTCTCCACAATCGGATTCAATTTGTCATCTGGCAACACAATTCTTGGCCTTAGTATTCCTGTAGCAATACCACACCTAAGTCCAAACTTCTGATACAGCTTTACTCGACCCGGACGTTTTTTGATTTCATTACAAACCTCTCGAAAACGCGCCCGACTTTTTAGATCCGCTGGAAATGCATCTCTTAAATAAGCTCTTGTTACACGCCATTCTTTCCAGATCTTTCCAAAGTTAAAGAAAAGACCTATCAGCCATGCAATAAAAAGTGCATGATTGACCACTGTAATAATCGGCGTCCACTCAAATAAGCGTCCATCCCAACCTCTAAAATAGCCATCAACTGCTATAAGCAAACAAAATCCAAATGGTAAAAGATACGCGACTACAACACATCGTAATAACCAAAAAAGTGCTCGCGAATATCCTCTTTTACTAAGCTTTTTTACTACCCGCAGCCAAACAAATAGCATCAGGCTGCCCCAGACATGTGCTGCCAAAATTGCAAATACTACATCATTGATCCATTTCATCCAACAAGCCTCTTATCTGTTTGATATCTTCTTTAGAAAGAGACTGGTTGTTTGAAAGTGCTGCGATGAACTCGGCCGGCTTGCCGTCGAACCAGAAATTAACCTCGCGCGCTGAGAGCTTTGCCTTGTATTCTTCCTCGCTCTTTTCTGCGTGAATATAAGAAATTCTGCCTGCACGGCGAGAGCTAATGAAACCCTTTCCGTTTAAGCGGGTAAGGAAGGTTACTACTGTTGTTCTCTTGTAATCTCTCTTGTAACGCTCCTGGATCAAATCAATCAGCTCCGGAACTGAAATATCTCCTTTTTGATCCCAGATTACTTTCATAATCATAGCTTCACAAGCACTTAATGGTTCTCTCTCCATATTCTGACACACCTTTCTACGCGTACCAGATACCTGTCTCCTCCAATAGGAATTTCACACCTAGAATTTACTACACCAGTAATAAAAAGACAAGTGTCACATTTACCACTTGATACTTTTTGTATCATAGTACGCATTCGCAATATTTTTAGTTTCTGTTTTACGTTTAAATCTTTGTAAAGTGCAGCAGTTTGCTGCGAAAATCGCCCCATAATGGACGAATCAGATAGCCGTATTTTTCCAGAATTTCTCCTGTAAAGGTTTCTCCTGTCTCTTCGAGACGATATACGGCCTGTGGCTCAAAGCCTTTTAAATAAAGTTTTCTGCTGTGTGCATTTGGCGTTGAAAGAACTTGAACATAGGTGACAAGCACTTCGCTCTTATCCTTTGCCGATACAGCCCAACAATCGTACAGATGATTCTCACTATAGGATGCGATGCGATAATAATCACCCTCACGAACAAGCTCATGATATTTATGGTACATCGCAATTTGCTGTGGAATCTGTTCCCGGTCTTCTTTCGGAATCTTTGTTACATCAAGCTCGTATCCAAAGGTTCCGGCAAGTGCCACGTGACCTCTTGTCTCAAATGGGGTAACTCTTCCGACTGTATGGTTCGGGCAGTCGCTTACATGTGCACCCATTGAGCAAAGCGGATAAATCAGTGAAGTTCCCTCCTGAATCAGCAGACGCTCGATTGCATCTGTATCATCTGAGCACCAGATCTGCGGCGAGTAATACAGCATACCCGGATCAAATCTTGCACCGCCTCCAGAGCAATTTTCTAAAAGCAGATTTGGAAACTCTGTGACAAGACGCTCCTGCAGCTCGTAAACGCCCAAAACATAGCGGTGGAACAGTTCTTCTTTATGATCTGCTGACAGATAGCTGCTTCCAAGGTCGCTTAACTGACGATTCATGTCCCACTTAACGTAGCGGATATTTGCACTGTGAAGGATAGCAGAAACCTGATCGTAAACATAGTCTCTTACTTCCTTTCGTGATAAGTCTAGCACATACTGGCAGCGGCTCTGTGTTGCAGCTCTGCCGTCGATATGGATTGCCCAATCCGGATGCGCACGGTACAGATCTGAATCAGGAGAAATCATCTCCGGCTCAAACCAGATACCAAACTCCAGACCAATATTGTTAACCTCATCAACAAGATATTTCAGGCCGCCCTTGATCTTATCTGTGTTTACCTTCCAGTCGCCAAGTGAACTGTCATCATTATTTCGATGACCAAACCATCCATCATCCATGACGAGCATTTCAATTCCGCACGCCTTTGCTTCCTTTGCAATTGCAAGAAGCTTTTGTGTGTCGAAATTAAAATATGTCGCCTCCCAGTTATTGATCAGGATCGGACGCTTGCTATGGTTATACGGACTGCGAATCATGTGGCTTCGATAAAAATCGTGATAACTTCTGGACATCTTTCCAAGACCCTCTGAGGAGTAAACACAAACTACCTCTGGTGCCTGGAATGATGAACCAGGCGTAAGCTGCCAGCAAAATTCCTCAGCTGAAATTCCCATGACCATACGCACCATGTCAAACTGTGTACGTTCTGTCTGCGCGATAAAGTTTCCAGAATACACAAAATGCATTGCGTAAACCTTACCGTGTTCCTGATCGCACCCCTTTGTGACAAGTGCCTGGAACGGATGCTCCTGATGACTGGATTCTCCCTTTAATGAGGACATCAGCTGCTTTCCGTAAGCGAGCTCACGTCTTTGAATGTGGCGCTCTCTTGCCCATGAGCCATGCAGATTTAAAAGTTCGAAGTTTTCATTGTCCATATCCAGACAAGCGCTGTAAACCTTCTCCAAACGAAGCGTCTGTGAACCTTCATTGGTGACATGTGTACTGCGGACAATTACATCTTCCTTCTCAAAAACAGAATACATTAGATCAACGGACAGACCAAGTACCAAATCCTTACAAGTAATCACAAGTGTCTGTACTTCGTCGTCATTTCCAAATGATGCTGGAAGACCTTCTAAGCGAGGCTTACCATTTGTGATGACGTGGGAGAAATAAAGAATTTCTGCTGCCTTGCTTCCTGCTTCATTTCGCACATCAAGACAGCTCTCTCTGTAATCACCGATCCCGCCAGTCGGATATTCCATTGGAAAGAAATCAAGAAAAGCAGACTTTTCTCTCAAATTTTTCGATGGGGTAAATGGCGGCTCCTCTGTGCGAAGCAGTGTGCTGACTGCTTCACCAAAAAGTCTGTCTCCATAATATACATGACCTACATATCCTTCTTGTGTTAAACCGATTACATAAGTTGTGTTTATTGTGTCCAGCTGAAACAGCTTTTTCTCTTCACAATATCGTATCAACTTACTATTCCTCCTTTCCGCGCTATAAAACTTGCACTATCGTTAGTATATCTGACTTTTGTAAAAATGTAAAGTTTCTTCTTATTTTCTGTCTTTTTGCAGTACAACACCCTTTATATTTTGTGCATATTGCACAAGTTGTTGTGTCATTTTTAACATTTATACGAGTTTTCGCGCAAATGCAAGCGTTTGGGCCAACGCTTCCTCTTTTGGCACGTTTGAAAGATGAAGATCATGTGAGTATGCGAGAATTTCACTAAATTTTGGTCCCGGCTTTAATCCAGCCTTAATTAAATCAGCTCCCATCACACATGGCTGCGCCATCGTGTACTGATACCAGTCAAGACGCTCCTTTAAAAAGTCTTCATATTCTGGAATAACTTGCCCTTTTCCCTTTCCCATCTGATCGGCCGTTGAAAAAAGAATCAGATCAGATGGCACTGTTGCACTGTCAAACATCTGATTTGTTGCCTTTTTCCCAGCTTGCTCTCTGGCAAGCTCGTAAGGTTTCATATGAAGTGATGCAAGATTTCTCACATAACGGATCAGCTTTGTCTCATTTGTAATGCGCTCTAAAAATTCTTTTACAAGAGGATCGCCCTTTTTTGCATGATCATAAGAATGAATTTCTCCATTCTCTTCTGTTGTTGATATGATTTTTCCAAAATCATGTACTACTGCTGTCAGCATAAATCCAAGAGGATTTTCTGCCTTGCTTCGAAGTAAGGCAGCACTGTCAAGTACCTGCATAGTGTGATTCCACACATCTCCCTCAGGGTGATACTTTTTAGGCTGCTTTACTCCAATAAGCTGTGTCAAATGTAAAAACCAGTCGTCAAGCTGATTCATTTTGTGCATCTGTTCAAAGAAAATGGATGGATGCGCAGCTTTTAATAAAGCTTTTTCAAGCTCACTCATCACACGCTCATGGGCTAATGTTGTCAAATCCATTGTTTGAGATAATTCAATTGTCTCTGGCGCAATAGAAAATGAAAAGCGTGCGGCAAACTGCGCAGCTCTAAGCACACGAAGCGGATCTTCTGCAAATGTATGAGGGTTTACATGACGAAGCACTCCTTTTTTTAGATCCTCCTGACCGCCGAAGTGATCAATGATTTCTCCAGTCAGCACGTCCTGCATCATGGCATTGATTGTAAAATCGCGGCGCATTGCGGCTTTATATGTTCCAAGAAATGGATCTACATATATTTTAAAATCTTTATGTCCTCGTCCTGTCGCCTCCTCCTGACGCGGCATGGCAATGTCGATATCGTATCCTCTAAGACCATACACGCCAAAGCTTGCACCCATCTCAGTTCTAGAGCCAAGCGCATCAAGAATATTCTCTAGCTCTTTTGGCTGTACACCATGGATTTCAATATCAATATCCTTACTATGCTTTCCCATTAAAAGATCACGCACGTAGCCGCCGACAAGAAATGTTCGTCCTCCCTTATCTGCTACGCATGCGGCAATTTTTTCTGCCATTTTCAGATCACGGTTTTCCATAAATTACTACTCTTTCTTCTATATATTTACGTCTCTTCCCTGAAATTCAAAGAAGTCAAAATCTGCCGGAATGCGGCTTCCGCAGCCACCGTTGTTGGCGTAGATGCCGACTAGTGTTCCGGTGTGGCGCTTTGGATCGTCTGGCACACCCTCATCGCACAGGTAAATGCAATCATTTAATACACCTGCCTCGCTCCAATCTTCTCCGTCGTAGCTGTATAAAAAGCGTCTTGTCAGACGATCTACCTCTACTTTTAGCCAAATCGGTCCATCTTTTACCTGATTTACCTCTGCAATCAGCTCTTCGCCGTGGTTTCTGTTTATTACAAGCTGCAATTTTCTTTCGCCTTCAAAGCAAAGTGAGAAGCGTGCATATGTCGCTGTACTATAATAACATGTAAGTCCGGCCTGTTCACCATCTCTTGTCGGGTCAAATGAAAGCTTTGTGACTGCAGTGTATGATAACTCTTCTTCTCTTCGAAGCAGCGTATTTTTTGCGCGGATCTCAAAGAGCTGCCCATCCAAAGTCCAGATTCGCATATGACCTGGACGTTCTGTCAGTGAATAATTTCCCGGTGCTGGTCTTCTAACGAACTGCCAGTGAACATCTAGTGTGTCGCTGTCAAAGTCATCTCTTTGCCACTTTGGATAAACTACCTCTGGCAGATCTGGCGCAGTCTGCTCATTGCTTGGACCTTTGCCCTCATTAATAACAAACCAGCCATCGTCTAACCATCTTACTGGATCAAGACCTGTCTCTCTGCCCACTGTCGTATAAGCGCCCGGCACTCGTATCTCTCCCGGCTTTGGTGCTTTGCCATTTGCGACTTCGATGCCGCGGTTTGGTCGTCCCATCAAATAGTAAACCCACCAGTCTCCATTTGCATCCTCGATTAGCTTTCCATGACCTGTTCTCTGAATAGGTGCGTTTTGATCAAGCTGTCTCATTAAAGGATTATATGGCGATGCTTCATACGGGCCAAATAAATTTTTTGAGCGTCCCACATTTATGCCATGACCATATCCAGTTCCGCCCTCTGCAAGAATTGCATAATAATAATCACCGTGGCGCAAGATATGAGGTCCTTCCGGACAGCGCTCACCCGTTCCCGGCCAGACAGAAATTAGATCGCCTATCACTCGCGTACAGTCATCAGAAATTGGGACAAGATTTATTCCAGGACTTATAACCATGTAGTGCTTTCCATCGTCATCTACAAAATGAGACGGATCAATGCTGTCTACCTCCAACCATGATGGCTTGCTATAAGGACCTTCTGGTCTGTCTGATGAGACAACTACCTGACGGCGCATAACATTATTATCACGTTTTCCATCTGCATTTAAACGAAGAGTTGCCATTATGATAAAACGACCATTGCTGTAGGAAATATCAGGTGCCCAAATTCCATGTGAATCACGTATATCACTTAGATCTAATTCATCAGGATCTGTAATGGCATGTCCGATTAACTCCCAGTGCACCATATCCTTTGAGTGACTTATTGCAATTGCCGGAAAGTACTGAAAGGTTGAATTGACCATGTAATAATCATCGCCCACGCGAACAACTGATGGATCTGGAAAAAAGCCGCGCTGTACGGGATTTTTGTATGTTCTTGTCATTGAAAATCTCCTTGTGTCTTTTTAATATTGGCTTTACAGATTTTTATGTTACTGTTCATGCGTCATGCTACGAAAGCCGCAATGTTGGCTTATCCATGAACAGTAACATTTTTATAAACTGTCTTTTTTACAAGGCAGCTTCCAACAGCCTCACTATGATTGGCTGCACAATAAACACCACTCTTTACACCAACCCAGCGTCCGGCAGCTGCCATATAGCTTCCGGCCTCTTGTAATCTGTGCCGTTTGTGCTGTACTCAAAAACGACCTCTTCAAGTGGGAAATTCTTTTCCTTCTCGCTTAAATCCTGCGTTCCAACACGGTGTACACTCATGCGGACTGTTACAGTTTCACTATCATCTGCAAACACTAGTGTTCCAAGCTGTGTACTTGTCTCCTCGGTACTCTCCACAAGAATCTTTCCATATTTTTGCTTTCCATTGATAAATGAAGCTTCAACCACACCTTCCTCATTTCTTGCAAATGAAAGAAGCGTATATTCTACACCCATAGAAATCACACCAGCCTCTTCGTTTGCTTTTAATCCTGCAAGGGAAAGTGTTGTGTCACAGATAAATTCTGGTGCTGGCCACTTCTGAAGAAGAAGATTTGGATAATCACCATGTTTGATTTTTTCCTCTTGCTTCACCGCTTTCAGGCAAAGACCTTCTGATGTAAGTTTATACCAGTCTTCTTTTGGATTTGCATTCCACTGCCACTGAAGACCGAGTGTTTTTTTACTAAAATCATCAGAGGCATCTGGCTCAAAGATTTCAGCCTCTTTCGCAGCCTCACCGACATTTGGCTTGCGATAAGTAAGCACTGGCTCCCCATAATCATTTCCATCCTTTGCGATACCAATAATCGGCCAGTCCTCTTTCCAACTCATCGGCTGCAAATGAATAATTCTTCCAGCTGCATACACATCCTGAAAATGTAAAAACCAGTCTTCACCTGTCACGGTATCTACCCATGCACCCTGGTGAGGGCCGTTTATAGGAGTATCTCCCTGACGCATAACAACGCGATATTCATAAGGTCCAAAAATATTTCTTGAGCGAAGCACAGTCTGCCATCCTGTTTTTACACCACCTGCCGGTGCAAAGATGTAGTACCATCCATTTCTCTTATACAGCTTTGGTCCCTCAATTGTTTCCTGCTCATTTAAATTTCCATCAAAGACAACTTTTGCTTCTCCTATCAGACCCATTCCATCTGGCTGCATTTCAATCATATGAAGCACACTCTTATATCCGATGCGGCTCTTTGCAACACCTGCCACAAGATATGCTCTGCCATCTTCATCCCAAAATGGACACGGATCAATCCAACCTGCACCCGGACGAATATTGACTGGCTCTGACCATATGCCAAACGGATCCTTTGTCGTACTCATGTAAATACCTTCGTCTGGCATTGGAAAGCAAGCAAAAAATGTTCCGTCATGATAACGGATTGCCGGTGCCCATACACCACATCCATGCACTGGCTTATCATAGCGCTCTTCTGGCACCTTTGGCAGAATATAATTAACTACCTTCCAATTTACCAAATCCTTTGAGTGAAGCACTGGCAAACCTGGTGCATTGCAAAAGCTTGACGCGATCATAAAGTAATCCTCGCCCACACGGCAGGCATCAGGATCTGAATAATCTGCATACAGTATTGGATTTTTATACATTCCATTTCCTAAATCTGCGTTCCACATAGTTGTCTTCATAAAAATAGTCCTTCCCTGTATCTTTTTTCTCAGAATGAGGATGCCTGATTATACAGGCATCCTCAAATTTACATGTTTAATCAATCTTTAAGAGAACTCCAAGAAGTCTCTTTACGCTGCACTCCATAGTCTCTCTCTTTAACAGACCTTTTTCAAGTGCTTTCAGCAAGTTGTCAGGATTTCTAGCTGCCATCTTAATATCATTGCCGGCATTTACTTCCTTGCAGTGCTCACCATACGTCCACCAGTCTGTCATTACAATTCCTTCAAATCCCCACTCATCGCGCAGAATCTTCTCTAACAGATCATGATTTTCGGAAGCTCTATAATCATTTACAATGTTATAGGAAGACATGATACACCATGGCTTTGCTTCCTTTACAATACGCTCAAAGGTCTTTAAATAAATCTGTCTTGCTGCACGCTCTGATACTCTGGAGTTGGAATCTTTTCTATTTGTCTCCTTATTATTCAGTGCAAAATGCTTTACTGTTGCAGCAATGTGCTGAGACTGAATACCGCGTACCATTGCGCCTGCCTGCTTTGCAACAAGATACGGATCCTCTGAGTAATACTCAAAGTTTCTTCCGCACATCGGTGTACGATGAATATTGATTGCCGGTGTAAGCCATACTGCGATATTATTTTCCTTTACTTCCTTTGCACCAGCTGCACCTACCTCATAGACAATCTCTGGATTCCAGGTGCATGCAAGAAGTGTTGCACATGGCCATGCTGTTGTGCAAACACCGCACTCTGGCAAAATACGAAGTCCTGCCGGTCCATCAGCTGTCATAAAGTTTGGAATACCACACTCTGGCAGATTACCAAAGCCAAATGTATTTGCAACACCTGTATTTGGCTGACCGCCTAAAAGATGAGCTAACTCCTCGTCACTTAACTGTGCCACAAATTCATCAAGCGTTACGCTGCCTTCTGCAACTTGCTCAAACTGCATGCGGCGCTCGTTATTGTTCCAAAGATGCTCGCCCTTTGAAAAACGTACATCTGGTGCAACACCATCGATTGCTTCCTTTTCCTTCTTTGTAAGAAGTCCTTCGCTGTCTGGATCGTGTGCCGGTCTTACAGGAAGTTCTTCAAAGCTTCCATCTGCACGCATGCGCTTTGGAAGTGATGTCGGTGCTAAGCACTCTGTCAGCTGCTCTGCCACTCTTGTAGACTCTTCTGTATGTATAAATCCAAGCTCCTCTATATTTCTAACTGAATTTCCAAGATAGAAGTGGTACTCTCCCTGCTCCATCACATATGCAGATTTATGCAGAACGCCAAGATCATCATATGAAGCCAGATCATTTACGTTTCCAACTAAAGTTACAAGCTGATTTTCTCCAGGCTGCAGCAGCTTTGTCTTTGCATATGAAAGCAAAATTTTTGCCGGTTTATCAATGACTCCTGCTGGTGCACTGCCGTAAAGCTGAAGTACTTCTTTTCCTTCATGATTTCCAGTATTTGTTACCTCTGCGCGAACTATAAGTGTGCCATCCTCTGCCTCATCTACGCGCTCAAGCTCCCACTTAAATGTCGTATAGGAAAGTCCATATCCAAATGGATATACAACCTTTTTGTCTGCGCCTGGAATAGTCTCGAAATAACGATATCCTACATAAATATCATCAGTATAATCCACGTAATCCTGTGATTCATGGAAGTTATAGGATGATGGATAATCCTCAAGCGTCTTTGCAAATGTATCTGCTAATTTTCCTGACGGACTTCCAATACCGCAAAGAAGTTCGGCTGCTGCTGCACCGCCTTCGATACCGCCCTGCCATGCCATTAAAACAGACTGAATCTTAGGATCCTCTGCAAACCACATGGAATCTACAACACCGCCTACATTTAATATAACAACAACCTCGGGAATGCAGCCTTTACTGTCTCTACCATGCGCTGTTCTGCATCAGACAGATAGAAATCTCCTCGTTCAAATACCTTCTGAGACTCCTTCCACATGGGTTCACCTGACTCGATGCCATTATCATAGCTGCTTGTTCTATCCCATCCCTCGCCTGAGAAACGGCAAATCGTAATAAGTGCTGTATCGGTATAAGCTCTTGCCTTCTTTAAAAGCTCAGCCGGAACTTCTGGCTCAACAGTCATGCCCGGAGCCACGCCTCTTTCATACTGGTCACGCACGTTCTTATTATAAAATGACGATAAGCCCTCATATACACTTACATAATCGCTAAGTGCCTTTAAACCTGCATCAAGGCTTACTGTATATGAAACGGTAACATCGCCGCTTCCACCGCCGCCCTTTACATAATCTGCACTTGCCTTTCCAAATACGGCAAGTCTTGTGCCCTTCTCAAATGGAAGAAGACTGTTCTCATTTTTTAATAATACCATACCTTCCTTTGCTGCCTGCTTGGAAAGCTCAGTATGTGCCTTGCTTGCTGTTACCTTCTGGCCGTTTGCACCAAGTGGTGTGTTCGGCTGGTATTTAACTCTTTGCCACTTCATTTTTTTAATCCTTTCACATCTTGTATTTTCAGGTTGCTAAATCTGAATTTTGTGCTTTTATTCTACCACACAATGCTTCGACAAAACAACTCTAGTTTTGTTTTTTCTTATACTTGCAGCATAGCCCTGTTACAATTCACTGGACTATGTTACAAAAGCCATTCACCTTCGGGCTTTACTATAAATATTAGCTTATCCGTGAACTGCAGCCTCTTCAACTGCTTGACAAAGATATTGATATATTCTATGATGCCTTTATAAAAAGGAAAGGAATAAAAAGATATGATGAATACGTTTATTAGTGGAGAACGTCAGTATGACTTTGTCTCTAAATTCAATTATGTGCGTGAAGCTGGTACAAGTGGTGAGCAAAGAGCTGCTGAAACGATTTTACAGGAATTAAAAAAAGAAAACAGCGATGCACAGATTCGCACGGAGGAGTTTTCTTTTTTTGCACCGCAGATTAAGCGCTCTTTCTTTGAGGTGACAGCACCTTATCATAAGGTATATGAGGCTTGCACTTTTGGTTTTTGTTCCAACACAGATGAAAATGGACTTGAAGCTGATTTTGTTTATCTGGAAAATGCTGATGATATTAATATGAAGCAGGCAAATGGAAAGATTGTTATGGTGAATAATTATATGAGCCGTACAATGCTTGAAAAACTTGTAAAGGCTGGTGCGCTTGGCTTTGTATCTTTCTCTGGTACTCCAATTGATACTGGAAAGAAAAGACTGCCTGCAGCCAAAAATCTTAGTCAATCTAAAACGCTGGCTGAAATTCCTGGCACTTGCATTCATTTTGTGGACGCAGCAGAGATTGTTGAAAAAGGTGCTTTACGCGTGCGCATGATCTGTGAGCAGACACTTGTTGAAAAAACATCACAAAATATTTGTGCCCGCATTGAAGGAAGCGATAAAAGCGATGATATTTTAACTGTGACTGCTCATTATGACTCTGTTCCACAAGGACCTGGCGCCTACGATAACATGGCAGGCTGTGCAATTGTTATGGAGCTGTTTTTATATTTTTGTGAACATAAGCCACGCCGCACTATTGATTTTGTATTTTTTGGTGCAGAAGAAAAAGGTCTTTTAGGAAGCCGCGCCTATGTTAAGGCACATGAGTCTGAATTGTCACATCACCTCTTTAACATGAATATTGACCTTGCCGGACAATCACTTGGCGGCACTGTAATAGGTATTACGGGCGATTCTTCAATCTGCCGCCAGTTTGAAGCTCTCGCTGAAAAATGCGGTATTGGAATGACGACAAGATCATCTGTCTGGAGCAGTGATTCTAACACATTTGCATGGAAACGAGTTCCTTCTATGACCTTAAACCGTGATGGATACGGCATGCATACAGAGTATGACACTATTGATCTAATCTCTGCCTGGTCACTTCGCCGCAGTGCACTGCTTCTTTGCACTATAGCAGATTATTTGGCAAATGAAGAAGTATTTCCACTTTGTCGACAAATTCCGCAGGAATTTTTAGCACAACTAGATGCGTCATTTTCCACTGAAAAATAAAAACACTTAAAAAGGCGCTGCGTCAATATGCGCAGCGCCCATTTCGTACATTAATACAAATTTTTATTTCTCACTGCTTTTTCCATAGGAAGTCCAGTGTCATAGTCAAGCTGTCTTGGCTCATATTCTTCGTTTTCTCTCTGTCTTGTATAGCCACCATTATTCCAATCTGGTGTGACATTTTTTCTCCATGGTCTCATTTTCCACTGATAGCCTCGGTACAGATCTCTTGTATCATCATATGCGCCAAAAGCTTATCATGCAGCTCGTTACGGACAGCTTCATATGCTTCATCGTTGATTCTATTTTCTACCTCATATGGATCTGTTTCAAGATCATAAAACTCATCTGTATCAAGCAAATGAATAACTAACTTGTAGCGTTTTGTGGTGATTGCACGCATCATCTGCAGACCACCAAAACCATCATGATCAACTTCATACCTTGTAAACTCTGTAAATACCGCATCATTTATCTTCACACTTGGATCATAAATCTGTGCTAGCATACTCTTTCCTTCCATTGTTTTTGGAACTGGCAGTTCAAAATAATCCATAATTGTTGGTGCAATATCAATGTGAGATGCCATCTCATGTACTACCTGACCCTTTGCACCGCCCTTAATAATTAAAGGAATATTAGCTACTTCCTTGTATGCTGCTGCATTCTTTGATGCCAGACGATGAGCGCCAAGCATATCACCATGGTCTGATGTATAAATTACCATTGCCTCTGGTGCAAGCTTGTAAATTGCATCCAATACTCTTCCCATTTCATAATCTGCAAATGAATTACAGCCTAAGAACAATGACAGTTTTTTTGACGCCTTATTTATCTCTGATTCTGGTGCATGTAAATTCTTTCCTGCCCAAAGCTGCTGCAGCATTGGTTTCTTTGACAGATCGTCCTGAAAGCTAGGTGAACTTTCAAAACAGAAGTCATCATACATATGATTAAATGGAGCTGGGCAAAGAGATGGTCCATGCGGCTCATCATATGAAACAGTCAAAAAGAAATCCTGATCCTTAAATTCATTCAAGTATGCAATTGCCCTGTCGGAGCAGCGATGCGCATATGTAAATTCTTCTGAAAAGCCCTCTGTGTATGATGTCTGTGAATCTCTAGAGCGAAGTTTATCCTCATCGCTCAACTCACTAAGATAAGTTCTCATATCATACCAATATTTGGGGTTCCATCCATCTGGGCATATACCATTTCCAAAATAATCAGATCCATCAAGGTGCCATTTTCCGATATAGCCGCATTCGATCTTGTTATCGTGCAAGCGCTGTCCGATTGTTTTTACATTATCTCCCATTCCGATACTGTTTGTGACAACTCCATTGGTGTGTGGAAATGCTCCAGTAAAAATTGCACCTCGTGCTGGGCCGCATACAGGCTGACAAGTATAGGCATTCTCATAACGGATTCCCTCCTGCGCCAATCGGTCAAGATTAGGTGTCTTCATCTTTTCATTTCCATAACAGCCAACCATATCTTTTCTTGTTGTGTCTGTCATCAATACTACAATCTGCTTTTTCATTCATGTTCTCCTTTCCATTCCCATGGATAATGTTTCTTATTTATCTTTGCACCAATTTTCCCAGCTGCATCAGCGTATCATACCATTTTTCAAAGAAAATTTTGTATCCTTCACAAAAATTGTTCCTTGTTGGTTCTGTCTGTATCCCATTTCCCCTGTTTCGCCGGCATCCACCTCTGCATAATAAAAAATAAGGACAGCTTATGCACGCTTCCTCAACCTGAGAAGACTGCTCGATAAATCGAATTTCACTTCGTTTTTGATCCATCTGATCAAACGAATCTGTATTAAAATTGCCAATTTGGTACTCATCCATCACGTAAAAATCACACGGATAGACGCTTCCATCTGCTTCCACTGCATACTGTACTCCGCAGCATCCCCTTTGCTCACAAGATTCTGCCATATATCCTGCGGCCAATCCCACATAGTTTTCAAACTGTCTAATATATGGCTGACTTGCGCCTTGTAAATCATGATACCACAATTCAAACAAATTTGAAAGAAAGTTTCCGTACTGTTTTGGCGAAAGAGAGTACGGCTTTGTTCCCGATTTTTCCCCAAACGGCTCCAGGCAGGCAATATATTGCTGATAATTCCATCCGCATTTTTTATAAAACGGATATATTTCTTTAATACGCTCTGCAACCTGTGATGTTACAACAGTGAGTATATTATAATCAACCTGATATTTGTCAAGAAGCTCTGCCGCCTGCTTTACTCTAAAAAAGCTTTCTGATCCATCTTTCCCTTTTCTAAAGGAATCATGAATTTCTGGTAAGCCATCTATTGATAACCCGACCAGAAATTGATTTCTTTTGAAAAATTTGGCCCACTGTCTGTCTAGCTCATACCCGTTAGTCTGGAAGGAATTCATTATATGAAGATTGTTTCGCTGATACTGCTGTTTATATTTCTTTTGAAGTGCTACTGCTTTTTCAAAAAAATCTATACCCCGAAGTGTAGGTTCTCCCCCCTGCCAAGTAAAGCTTGCTACAGCATCTGCCTCACTTATTGTTTTTTCTATAATGGTTTCAAGTGTTTTTTCATTCATCATCCCATATACATGCTGTGTTCTCTTTTTTGCTTCATCACAATAAAAGCAATAATCACACATCATGTTGCATATTCCTGAAACCGGTTTTATCAGCAAACTTATATTTCTCATCGTAACTATTTCTCCAAGAACCATTGTGGGACAGGTACGGTGCCACCGTACCTGTCCCTATGGCTCAATTCACAATCGACATTGCGATATCTTCTGGTGTAATAGGCAATTCTCTGTGCCATACGCCTGTTGCACGGTAAATCGCATGAGCGATGGCCGGTGCCGGCGTATTGATTACAATCTCGCCTATTGACTTCGCACCAAACGGTCCCGTCGGTTCATAGCTGTGTTCAAATTCTACCTTCAGCTTGCCCATATCAAGACGTGTCGGAATCTTGTACTGCATAAAGGTAGACTCAATTGGACGGCCAGACTTATCGTAGGTGACATTCTCCATTAAAGTATGACCGATACCCTGCACAATTCCGCCCTCTGCCTGGATTCTTGCCAGTGCCGGATTGATCGGAATACCACAGTCCACAACAGCCATAAAGTCAAGCACCTTAACCTCACCTGTCAGCTTATCAAGTTCTATCTCTGCCATTCCAACCATATACGGCGGCGGTGATACAGGTGAAAAATGAGACGCTGTTGCCTCTGCATTGCTGTTGCTTGCCAGCTGTGTCTTATATGCAATCTCTGACAATGACACTGTCTGTCCAGTTGAAATACAGCGCACGCGACTGCTCTCAAATGCAACATCTTCCTTCTCGCAGTTCATCATCTGTGCTGCAATCTCGCAGATCTTTTTCTTTAAGTCAGCACATGCCTTTTCTACTGCCTTTCCTGTGATATAAGTAGTTGATGATGCATATGAACCAGAATCATACGGTGAAGCATCTGTATCTGCTCCAAATACTGCAATATCATCTACGCTGCAGTCCATGCATTCTGCTGCCATCTGTGCAAGAATAGTATCACATCCAGTACCCATATCGGCAGCGCCTATAAGCAAATTGTAGCCGCCGTCCTCATTTAGCTTTAATGTTGCAGAGCCAACGTCTAAGTTTGAAATACAGCTTCCCTGCATTGCCATACCAACACCTGCTGCACGCACTTTGCCATTGCCCATGTCGCGAACAGGATACTTTTCATCCCAGTTAAACATCTTCTTGCAGTGCTCCATACAGCGGTCAAGCGCACATGCATTTGCTGTCTCTCCGTAGTAAGCCGGCATAACCATGCCTTCTCTTACCATATTTCTATCACGAAGAACAGTTGGATCCATGCCAAGCTTATCAGCTAACTCATTGACAGCAGATTCCAGTGCAAAGATTCCCTGCGTTGCTCCATAACCACGATATGCACCTGCTGCCTGATGATTTGTGTACACAACATCATATGAAAAACGAAATGCTTCAAGTGATCCTGTATAAAGCGGAATGGATTTGTGGCCGGACAGACCAACTGTTGTCGGACCATGCTCACCATAGGCTCCTGAGTTTGATAAGGTGTACAGATCTAACACACGAATCTTTCCATCCTTGTTTGCACCAAGGCGCACGCGCACTTCCATCTCATGGCGCGGAGAACCAGCGATCTGTGCTTCTGTTCTTGTGTAATTGATCTTTGCCGGACGACCTGTCTTCATAGTGACAAAAGCTGGATACACATCACAAACTGCTGTCTGCTTTGCACCAAAACCTCCGCCAATACGAGGCTTCTCCACACGAATACGACTCTTTGGAATGCCGAGCGCATTGGAAAGAATACGTCGTGTATGGAATACAATCTGCGTTGAGGATATAACGTGAAGTCTGCCATAACGGTCAAGACTTGTATAGCAGATAAATGGCTCCATCATTGCCTGATTATATGCCTTCATATGATAAGTATGATCAATGGTGATATCACAGTCTGCCATAATGCCTTCTACATCACCATCAAAGTCACATCCGCTTGCGACAAGATTTCTCTTGTTATCACCTCCGACAGGACACGGTGGAAACCAGTCCTCTTCTGGATGAACAAGCACAGAATTGTCCTTTGCTGTATGGAAATCAAGAACAGGTTCAAGCACCTCATATTTTACCTTGATTAACTTCATTGCCTTAATGGCTGCCTTCTCATTTTCAGCTGCGATAAGCGCCACCGCATCTCCTGAAAAGCGCACATGACGATCCAGAATTAAACGGTCATATGGCGATGGCTCAGGAAAGGTCTGACCTGCAATCGCAAAACGATTCTTCGGCACATCTTCCCAAGTATATATATCGACAACGCCTGGAACTAACTTTGCTGCCTTTGTATTGATCTCCTGCACAATGGCATTTGCATGAGGAGAGCGAAGAATCTTAACCACAAGTGCATCGCTTGGTGTTACATCATCTGTATAAACAGGCTTTCCGGTAAGCAGCTGCATCGCATCCTTTTTCCGGACAGATTTATTTATTGATTTATATTCTTTCTGCATAAAATAGTCCTTTTCTATT
This sequence comes from Firmicutes bacterium AF25-13AC, assembly GCA_003478935.1. Lineage (GTDB taxonomy): Bacteria > Bacillota > Clostridia > Lachnospirales > Lachnospiraceae > Anthropogastromicrobium > Anthropogastromicrobium aceti. The sequence continues at coordinate 43,408 of QUFP01000024.1, read as the reverse complement.
TATATGAGCTTTTAGCTCTACTTTGTCAGTTGCTATTTTTCTCGTCTGCACAAGCTTTGCGGCTGTCAAGAAAGTTACGGATTCCGCGAAGCTGGCCTTCGTAGCCAGAACAGCGGCAAAGATTTCCGGCAAGAAATGCGCGGATTTCATCATCCGTTGGATCTTGATTTTCGCGAAGAAGTGCAATTGTATTCATAACAAAACCTGGATTGCAAAAACCACACTGGTCTGCTCCCTGATCTGCGATAAATCCTACAAATTCTAATGCTTCTTCCTGAAGACCTTCAAGTGTCTTAATCTCATGACCATCTGCCTGCACAGCAAGCTTTGAACATGATAAAATCGGCTTATTATCCATAAATACCGTGCACAGACCGCAGTTTGATGTGTCACATCCGCGCTTAACGCTAAGGCATCCCTTTTCACGAAGCCAGTCTAACAGCACTGTATCTGCTTCCACATTGCCGATTACATTTTTTCCATTTAATTTAACCTTGATTTCCATTCATTTCCCTTTCTATTTTGGGCCGTTTATTTATTGCTGATTGTAAATCTGTGCCACACAGCGTTCTGTCAATACATGAATCAAATGTGTACGGTAATTACTGCTGCCGCGCAAATTGCTGTCAGTTGGCACCTGTTCTGCGACATATGAAGCAAATGCAGCGGCAACTTCCTTCGTGACACCATTTGCCATTATGCCATTCTCATCACTAACAAGTTTTGCTCTTTTCGGACGAGCGCCAATTACAGCGCGATACGTTCCATCCAGTTTTGATACACAACAGGTCAGAACTGGAAAATCGGTGCTCTGGTTTCTAACAGCCATATATGCGATCTGACAGGCACGCTTTTTTACAATCACGCGAATCAAAATATCATTATCCATTTTCATTGAAACAAAATCTGCCATTGAAACAATTCCGCCCTTATAAAGCTCCACATAGCTGTCCATAGCCAGAAAAACAGTCAGCACATCTGAAAATCCAAAGCGTCCCCAGATGCTTCCGCCGATTGTCGCCATATTTCTAAACTGGACACCGACAATATCCTTTACTGCATTTTTCACAGCGTCATGCGTATATGTATTCAATCCTACATGCTGCTCTAACTCACGAAGCGTCACGCGTGCGCCAATGGAAAATTCCTCATCTGTCTCTTCAATTGTGTCAAGTCCAAGATCACACAAATCAATCGCTGTACTTATAGTACCATTTCCAAGACGCATCCACAGCATACCGCCAAGAATCCTATTCTTTTTGCCTTGATTAAGCTTCCATGCTTCCTCAAGACTCTGCGCCTTAACATATTTTTGTATCGTTACCATCCTCTCATCTCCTTACGTCGTTTTAACAAACTGCCATTATCATTTGTCACAGCATTTTTCCTATGCTGTAAGCATCACTTTCATTATACCAATCCAATTTGATTTTGAAAAGCAGTTTTGATATACTTTTCATATAACATAACTAAAACGGAGAATATACTATGCAGATTACCCCTACTACCCCACATCTTGGCTGTGTCATTATGGCGTCTGGGCTTGGAAAGCGTTTTGGCGGCAACAAGCTGATGGCTGATTTTGATGGGCAGCCCCTGATATGTCGCGCACTTACTGTTACAGATGGTCTTTTTTCACACCGCGTTGTTGTGACACGCCATGCAGATGTTGCTTCGCTGTGCCATGCTCAAAATGTTCCTGTTATTTTGCATGATAAGCCCTTTAGAAATGATACCATACGTCTGGGCTTGGACGAGGTTACGCGTAATGGTGATATAAGCGGATGCCTGTTTTGTCCTGGCGATCAGCCGCTTCTTAGCCGTGAAACTATAATTAATCTTATTGATGCTTTTTTAGCTGACAACAAAAAAATTATTCGCCCTGCCTTTCAAAACACTCCTGGTGCCCCTGTTCTTTTTCCAAGCTGGGCATTTTCTGAACTTTTTTTTCTGCCCGAGGGAAAGGGCGGCGGTTTTGTTGCAAAAAAATATCCTGAACGGATACAATTAGTACCCGTTCAGGACGAATATGAACTAAAAGATGTTGATACACAAAAAGATTTGCTTATACTTCTTAATCGCTTCAAATATCAGCTTATGTGATCTTTGCTTACGCTGCTGCATCCTCTTTCTTTTCCTTAGGAAGAAGAATATTTAATACAATAGCAACAAGTGCTGCCGGAACGATTCCTGAACCGCCAAAGATCAGCTGAACTGCCTGTGGTGCCTGATTTAAGATGCTTGCATTTGCACCCATACCATAGCCAACACCAAGAGCAACAGAAACGATAGAAAGATTTCTTGCTGTCAATGGCTCCTTTGTGATCAGCTGAATACCGCTAATTACAATTGATGAGAACATCATAACTGCTGCACCGCCTAAAACTGACTGCGGCATAATTGAAACGATTGCACCAAGCTTTGGACAGAGTCCGCAAAGAATCAGGAAAATAGCACCTGTTGACAATGCAAAACGGTTTACAATCTTTGTCATGCTTACAAGACCAACGTTCTGTGAGAAGGAGGTATTCGGAAGCACACCAAACAGTGCTGCAAAGGAAGATCCAAGACCATCACACATAACACCGCCTGAAAGCTCTGTATCGGTAGCTTCACGTCCAAGACCACCTTCCATAACGCCAGAGATATCACCAACAGTCTCAACTGCCGTTACGACAAACATAATCAATACTGGGAGGATCGCACGCAGATCAAATACTGGCTTTACCGGCATCAATGTCGGAATTGCAAACCAAGACGCGTCTGCTACCTTCTGCCAATTTAATACCCATGCCTTTGTATACTCAACACCATCTGCCGTAACACCTGTTGTCGGAAGTACAAAACCCATGATAAATGCTGCTACATAACCACAGATAATTCCAAGTAAAATTGCAGAAAAGCTTGCAAAGCCCTTTGTCGCATGCTTGAAAACAAGAATCATTACAAGAACAAACAATGCTAAAAGCAGATTTTCCATGGAACCAAAGTCTTTTGCTGTATTTCCGCCGCCAAAAGAATTGATGCCGACTGAAATCAAGCTAAGACCGATGGACATAACAACTGTACCTGTCACTACGGATGGGAAGAATTTACGAAGTGGCTTTAAGAATAAACCAAGAACAGTCTCAAACAAACCACCGATTATGGATGCTCCCATAATGGCACCATAGGCAAGAACGCCTCCGCCCATAGTTGCGGCAACTGAGTTAAATACTCCGATAAAACCAGAAGATGTACCCATAATAATCGGAACCTTTCCTCCGACCGGTCCGATAGCGAACAGCTGAACTAAAGTAACAATTCCTGCTACCAGCATTGCATTCTGTAAAAGCTGCAGCTGTAAATCTGCAAACTCACCGCCTGCAATTCCACATGCGCCGGTGATAATCAAAAGCGGCGTTAAGTTTCCCACAAACATAGCCAGCACATGCTGTAAGCCAAGCGGGATTGCCTGCTTCAGCGGCATTTTTCCATCAAGGCGGAAAGCTGCCTCTGATAATCTGTATGATGTTTTCACAACAGATACCTCCCTTTTCTTTTTTCAAGAAAAGTATATCATTCGCAGGCTAATCTGTAAATTGAGTAATATATAGAAGTTTTCCGTGTAAAAATAGGAATATCTGTCAAAAGGACAAATCTGTCATGCCTTAACCATTGAAATGCTGCAGATCCTTGTCCTTTCCAATGACATACATCTGCATATCTTTTTGTAGTTTTTCATCTGGTGAAAACTGCAAATTCATGTGGTTATTAATGCGAATACCTGCAATGTTCATTCCATATTTATTTCTAAGATCAAGTTCACGAAGAGTCTTTCCTACCCACGCTGATGGAATTGCCATCTCGACCATACTGTAATCATTTGACAGATTAATCCAGTCTGAAAAATCACGTGCCGTAAGATATTTTCCAACTCGCGCACCCATCTCCACTTCTGGAAATACGACTCTTGTGACACCAAGCTTTTTCAAGACCTTTCCATGCACTTCGTTTTTTCCAGTTGCAATAATTTGTGGAATGTTATACTCCTTACATTTCATTGCAATCACAATGCTTGCTTCCATGTTGCTGGCAACAGCAATGACTGCACCATCCATATGCTCCATTCCAAGACCGCTCATGGCATCCTCATCGGCCACATCAACCTGCACTGCATAGCTGACATCATCAGCGATCTGTGCCACGCGGTCTGCATCCTGATCCACTGCCACTACCTCATTTCCAGCTGCTGCAAGTGTTCTCGCTACACTTGTGCCAAAACGATTTAAACCAAATACAATATACTGCTGTTTTTTCATGACTTTCCCTTCTGCTTTTCAAAGCTCGCATTTAAAATAATCTTATCCTACCATGATATGTTCCTCTGGCAGTCTTCTCTTTTCATTTCTTCTCTTTATACTTCCTGCAATCATAAGAGGAATTGTAATAGGTCCAATTCGACCCATATACATCAGCGCAATAATAATAAATTTTCCAGCAATGTGAAGTTTCGGCGTAAGACCTGCTGTCAGACCTACTGTCGCCGTTGCAGAGACCACCTCATATGTAGCCTGCATAATTGTTGCCTCTGGCTCTGCAACCATTAATGCAAGGGTGCCTACTAGTACCAACAATAAACCTCCAATGCAAACTGACAATGCTGTTCGAACAATATTCATTGGAATACAACGCCTGAAGCACTCTGTATCTTCATGACCTGCCAGAATAGAACCACAGCTAAGTAGCACAACAGCTACTGTAACTGTTTTCACACCTCCTGCTGTTCCTACAGGAGAGCCTCCAATATACATCAAAAAACAGCTAAACAGCCTCGAAACCTCTCTAAGCTGATCCTGCGGCACAGTAAAAAATCCTGCAGTTCTTGTTGTCACTGACTGGAAGAATGATGCCATCAGCTTTTGGAAAAAGCCCATAGATCCTAATGTATTTGGATTATTATATTCTACAATGAAGAAAAATAAAGTTCCGCCCAATAACAAACTGATTGTCATTAAAAGCACTAACTTTGTATGAAGAGATAGCTTTCTCAGACCCTGTCTGATTCCTGTCTCCTTCTTAGCTGCCTTTTTTATAAAAGCAACCAATTCCCTCCATACCATAAAGCCAATTCCGCCTGCTATAATTAAAAAAGCTGTAACTGTATTTATCAGTACATCATCTGCATACATCGCAAAACTAGAATCGCCTAGTAAATCTACTCCTGCATTGCAAAAGGCTGATATTGAGTGAAACACTGCATACCATATGCCTCGAAGCAGTCCAAACTGTGGAATAAAGCGGCATGCATATCCTAACGCACCAATGCCTTCTACCACAAGTGATCCCTTTACGACATACTGCAGTATTCCGACAAGACCACGCATACTGTCGCGGTTAAAATAATTTTGCAGCATCACGCGTTCCTGAATGGTGAGTTTGACTTTCATAAGAACAAGCACATACGTCACACAGACAATAACGCCCCATCCTCCGACTTGAATTAAAAACAACATGACCAGCTTTCCCAGAAATGTAAACTGAAATGCTGGGACAACAGTTACTAGTCCTGTCACACAGACACAGGTGCATGATGTAAACAGTGCATCTGGAAAATTGAGCCACTTTCCATTGGCATTGCATATAGGCAGCATTAAAATGCATGCACCTACAAGTATCAGCACCAGAAAGCCAAATACCATAACCTGCGTAAATGACCACTTCTCTATCTTTCTCATGTCTTCCTCTACTTTCTTTATGTATTTTCCCTCATTATAGCGATTTAGGTGTTGATATGCAACTGGAAAATATTGTCCTAGTAATTTATGATGATGTGATGCGACACATAATTTTAGCGAGGGCGCATAAGCGCCCCGCCTAGGTTACAGAAATTCCTTCATTCTTCCCATAAAATCTTCTTCAGTGTGTATCAAATCTTTTGCAATTTGTCTGGCTTCCCGGCTTGCATCACTACACTCATTCTGACACTTTGCAATGCTTTGAATCCCCATGTTGCATCCATTCATCATCAGCTTTGCTACCTGATGACAATCTCCCTTCATCATAAGCCGCATCTCTGTTGTAATCCATGAAGATGCAGATGCCACAGGACTTGGATCCTTCTCTGATACACCCGCCTCCATTAAAAGACGCGATGTTTCCTTCTCTACTCGCTCATGCTCTCTGCGATAATCTTCTACGGCGCGCTCTAGCTCACTGTCCTCAAGATAATCTTCTACCTGTGTCATACTTTGAAGCGCCATCTTGCAGCCTACATTACACTCCTTTAAAAGCTTTTTTGTCTGATCATCCATCAGTTTGTTTTCCTCCTGTAAATAACGGATAGTTTCAAAAAGCTTCGCTAAAAAGCTTCTCTCTTCCACAGTATCTATCAAGAAACAAGATTTTATACACAATCCCTAAGATACAAAAATCCCCCGAAACGATGTTTATACACCATTTCGAGGGGAAAATTTTTACTATTATTTTTCGTAAAATTCACGAGTAGGATCTCATTACTTACCGGATTGAATTATTACTTATCTCTGTACACGAGCTCCAGCTCCGCCCATGATAGCCTCTACTTCCTTCTTGCTTGCCATAGTGGTATCACCAGGAGTTGTCATAGCCAGTGCGCCGTGAGCTGCACCATAGTTAACAGCCATCTCAGCATTCTCAGTAGTCATTAAACCGTAGATCAGGCCAGATGCGAAGGAATCGCCGCCGCCTACACGGTCCATGATCTCCAAGCCGTTGTAATCCTTAGCCTTGTAGATCTCACCATCTGCCCAGCAAATTGCGCTCCAATCGTTAACAGTTGCAGTCTTAACCTGACGAAGAGTTGTAGCTACAGCCTTGAAGTTCGGGTAAGTCTTAGCAGCCTCATTGATCATCTTCTTGTATCCGTCAAGATTCAGAGTCTTTAAGTTTGCATCGTTTCCTTCGATCTCGAAGCCAAGGCAAGCGGTGAAGTCTTCCTCGTTACCGATCATAACGTCAACGTACTTAGCGATCTCCTTGTTTACTTCCTGAGCCTTAGCCTGTCCGCCGATAGCGCTCCACATAGATGGACGATAGTTTAAGTCGTAGGATACGATAGTTCCATACTTCTTAGCGGTCTTGATTGCAGCTAAAACAGTCTCGCAAGACTGCTCAGACAGTGCAGCGTAGATACCGCCGGTATGCAGCCAACGAACACCTAATGTTCCGAAGATGTACTCAAAATCAAAATCATCTGGAGTAGCCTTAGAAATAGCAGTGTTTGCACGGTCAGAGCAACCTACAGCACCACGGATTCCAAATCCTCTCTCAGTGAAGTTTAAACCGTTACGGCAGATACGACCAATACCGTCAGTCTTCATCCACTTGATAAGGGAAGTATCTACACCACCCTGGCAAATGAAATCTTCCATCAGCATACCAACTTCGTTATCAGCAAATGCAGTGATAACAGCGGTATTCATCTTGAAGCACTTTCTTAAACCACGGATAACATTGTACTCTCCGCCGCCTTCCCATGCACGGAAGGATCTTGCAGTACGGATTCTGCCCTCGCCCGGATCAAGACGAAGCATAACCTCGCCCAAAGATACTGCATCAAACTTGCACTCGCTTGCTGGTCTTAAATTTAAATTCATTTTCTGTGAACCATACCTTTCTTTTTTCTACATTCTGTATATTTAATACTTACGAATTGCTCCGTTGCTCTGCGACCCTCGAATTACACTTAGCCGCGGATTTCCTTAACCTTTGCAACTGCTTCCTTGGTCATAGCAGTGATCTTATCGAACTCACCAGCCTTGATCATGTCGCCCTTTACCATCCAGCTTCCGCCACAGCAAAGAATCTTATCACAGCTTAAGTAGTCTGCCAGGTTCTTTGTATTGATTCCACCAGTCGGCATGAACTTAACCATGGTGTACGGAGCTGCCATAGCCTTGATCATAGCAATTCCACCAGCCTGCTCTGCCGGGAAGAACTTAACAACCTTCAGTCCACGCTTAACAGCCTGTGCAACCTCTGATGGAGTGATGCAGCCTGGCAGTACCGGAATGTTGTTCTCTAAACAATAGTCAACGATCTCTGGATCAAATCCCGGGCTAACGATGAACTTAGCACCTGCCTTAACAGCACGGTTTACCTGATCAATTGTCAGAACGGTACCTGCACCAACTAACATCTCCGGATAAGCCTCGCTCATAAGACGAATGGACTCCTCTGCTGCATCAGTACGGAATGTAACCTCTGCACAAGCAAGACCACCCTCTACTAAAGCCTTTGCTAACGGCAGTGCATCCTTTGCATCGTTCAGTACTACAACTGGAACAACACCATACTCTTTAAACTGCTCATTAATTGTCATTTCTTTATTCCTCCTTTTGCCCTATCCCTAAAAAGGGCATACTATGGGCGTGTTTACAGTACATCGTTCTACGTGATGTTACATATCTTTATACTACCATTTTTTTGCGTATTCGCCAATAGTAGACATATATTTCTGCGTTTTGCCCAACTTTACATTAGTAAACGCCTCAGATTTTTGTTGAGATTTATTTTTGTCACAGTCGTTTTTCAAAGTTACCTGACATGACAGAAACACCTTCGTCAGCAATTACGAACGCTTTCGGGTCAATACTGTGAATAATTTCGACAAACTCTGCTGTCTCAAATTTATTGATACAGCAAATCATGATTTTTGTCTCTTCCTTTGTGTAGGCACCCACACCATTCCATTCTGTTACACCGCGTCCTGTCTGCTTTAAAATCTTCTGATCAATTCCTTCCTGCTTTGTAAAAATCATCAGTCGAACAGTGATATTTTGATAATGAACCCTATCCATCATAAGTGTGAAGCATACCATATAGATAAGAGAATAAATAACAATTTCAATATCAAACATCAAAAGAAGACTTGCATATACAACCACGTTAACATACAGTGAAATCTTTCCAACAGATGCATTCTTAAATTTTCTAGCTGCCCACACACCAATGATATCTACACCGCCGCCACTTCCGCCTGCAACAAGCAGCAAACCTACACCAAAACCATTGATAATGCCTGCGATTAGAACAGATGCAACAACAGAGTCAACGATTGGCGTTTTCTGAATCGGAATAATGCTTGCAAATATACTGATCGCTGCTGAGCCTATCAGTGTCTTAATAAGAAAGCTCTTTCCAATTCCCTTCCACGCCAAAACAAGAAGCGGAATATTAATCAAAAAGTAAACAATACCATACACATTTTTGCCGCCAAAATCTATAACCTTTCCAAGCAAATATGTAATAACCTGTGCAATTCCAATACCGCCTCCACTGTAAAGACCATACGGAATCAAAAAATAATTCATACCAAAGGTGTATAAAAATGAACCTGCAATAATAACAGCGAGCTTTGACCACCTTGAATTAATCTTTTCCATAATATTCTCCCCGATTATATTTTTTTGCTTAAAGCGCCTTCTTGATCGCTGCCATCAATTCATCATATGTCTCAAATGCCGGCAGATCAGGATTTTCCTTTTTGATTGCATCAGTACTGCAAAATAAAAATCCCGCTTTGCTCGCACGAATCATGCCAAGATCATTATAGCTGTCGCCACTTGCGATTGTATCAAAGCCAATAGACTGCAGTGCCTTTACTGTTGTCAGCTTAGACTGCTCAATTCTCATCTTAAAGCCTGTAATTTCTCCATCCTCTGCGACCTCAAGAGTGTTGCAGAAGATTGTTGGCCACCCAAGCTTTTTCATAAGCGGTGCTGCAAACTGTGTAAATGTATCACTGATAATGATTACCTGTGTCATGCTTCTTAACTCATCAAGAAATTCCTTAGCACCAGGCATTGGATCAATCTGTGCTATAGTCTGCTGAATCTCCTTTAAGCCAAGACCATGTTCTTTTAAGATGCCCAGTCTCCACTTCATCAGCTTATCATAATCCGGCTCATCCCTTGTTGTTCTTTTCAGTTCTGGGATGTTGCTTGCCTTAGCAAATGCAATCCAGATCTCCGGTACCAATACACCTTCTAAATCCAAACACACAATATTCATTGTTTTCTACTGCCTTTCTCAATTTATTTGTTTGCTACTGCTCTACATCAATGTCAAGTCCAAGCTCCTTCGGCAGAAAACGCGGACATACATTGTCTGTTGTAATGATAACAGATGCAGCAAGACGTGTACCGATTTCAACTGCTTCCTTTAATTCTTTGCCATATGTCATGCCAATGGCAACACCTGCAAAGAAGGCATCTCCTGCTCCTGTTGTATCGCGCACTATTACCTTGCGCGCCGGATAAATACCTTTATTTCCCTTACAGTCTGCATACACGGCGCCTTCACCGCCCATCGTAACAACAATTGATGGAATCTGAGCGCTCACAACATTTGCTGAAATAATCTCGCAAAGTTCCTGCGGTGTCTTTCCCTCATAGTCCTCTGCAAAGAAAATGCCTGCCTCAATCTGATTGCATACAAAGCAGTCAAAATGCTTTAAGTAATCACGCCGTTCCACGGCAATGCTCATATTTGTGACAACACCATACACCCTCTTATTATACTTTTGTGCAAGCTGGAATGTCTTTTTTATGATTTCCTTATCAATGTCCATTTCCAGTACGATGGAATCTGCCTTAGAAATGATCTCATCTCCCTTTTCCTCAAGAGTATACAAAATCGGATACAAGTTTGGTCTTTGTGAGATAGACCCTGCCAGATCACCTTTGTTGTCAAATACGGCTAGCCATGTTCCCATTCCACCTGGAACACTCTTCACATAGCTTGTATCTACCTTATGTCTTTTTAATTTGCGTACAACATCTTCACCCAGCGCAGATGTATCTACGATGCTTACATATGTAGGCCTAAGCTCAACATTTGCAATGTCCTCCACGACATTTCGCGTTACGCCTCCGTGTATGTATTCAATCCGTCCCGCATTGCGGCCCTCCGGCACATATATATCCTCAGGAAAGCCTTTGATATCTACAAATACGGCGCCGATTACTACAATTCCCATGGTTTGTCCCCCAATATATTACAATCTTGGAGTCATCGACTTCCACGGTGACTCCTATTCTTTATTGTACAAAACATTCCACAAAAAGCAAGCATCATTTTCGTTTTGTACATTGCTTTTTTTGCATAATATAGTAAAATATAACTATCTCAAAAACTTGACGAGAATGAAAAGGAAGGTTGGTATAGCATATGAAATTTTTTGAAATAAAGGATGGTGCACTTTTCTTTAAGCGCCGCCAGGAAATTATGGAAATTTGTCCATGGGGTGCCGGACTTCGTGTTCGCGCTACACAAAATCGAAGCTTTTCTGATAAGGATTGGGCACTCGATGTTCCTGCAAAGGCAGACGGAAAAATTGAGCTTTTTGACGATCATGCAATCGTGAGAAATGGCAGTATCTACGCTGTTGTTACAGACTTTGGACGTATCAGTTTCTATAATGAAAAGGATGAACTTTTACTAAAGGAATATTATCGCTGCTGGGAGTATGGAACAAAGGATTGGAAAGATCTTGATACCATCATTATGCAGCGTGCTGCTGCAAGAACCTACCGTGCTGTCGGAGGCGACAACTATGCATTAAGTGTACGTTTTGAGGCAGATGATAACGAAAAACTCTTTGGTATGGGCCAATATCAGCAGCCACAGTTTGATTTAAAGGGCTGTACACTTGAGCTTGCTCAGAAAAATACTCAGGCAAGCGTTCCTTATCTTGTATCTAGCAAGGGCTATGGTCTTTTGTGGAATAATCCTGCAATTGGACGCGCAACGCTTGGTGCTAACGTAACAGAGTTTACTGCTGAATCTACACGCCAGATTGATTACTGGATTAATGCAGCTGATACACCTGCAGCACTTGTAGAGCAATACACAGAGCTTACCGGACGTGTCCCGATGATGCCAAAATGGGCTATGGGCTTTTGGCAGTGTAGCTTCGCTATCAGACACAGGATGAGGTATTAACTATTGCACGTAAATATAAAAAATTAAATATCCCGCTGTCTGTTATCGTTATCGACTTCTTCCACTGGACACAGCAGGGTGACTGGCGTTTTGACCCAGAGTATTTCCCAGATCCAAAGGCAATGATCGATGAACTTCATGAAATGGGGGTTCGCGTGATGGTTTCCATCTGGCCGACTGTCGACCGTGCAAGCGTAAATTATGAAGAGATGAAGGAACGCGATCTTTTAATCCGTACTGACCGCGGCTTAAATGTCACTATGGAATGTTTCGGCATGGAGTGCTTTATTGACCCAACAAATCCAGAAACACGCGAATTTGTATGGCAAAAGGCAATGGAAAATTATCGCACACTTGGTGTTGATTTATTCTGGCTGGATGAGGCTGAGCCAGAATACACTGTTCAGGATTTTGATATCTACCGTTACTACGATGGTCCGGCAAATGAATGTGCAAATGAGTATCCAGCTCGCTATTCTCAGACTTTCTTTGACGGCATGAAAAAAGAAGGCATTGAAAATCCTCTGAATCTGGTGCGCTGCGCATGGGCTGGTTCCCAGCGCTACGGCTCCCTTGTATGGTCTGGCGATGTACCATCGACCTTTACTTATCTTCGCTATCAGCTGACAGCAGGCTTAAACATGGGGCTTGCCGGAATTGCTTGGTGGACAGCAGATATCGGCGGCTTCCATGGAGGAAATGTACACGATCCAGCCTTCCAGGAGCTTTTGATGCGCTGGTTCCAGTTCGGTGCTTTTTGCCCTGTTATGCGTCTGCACGGTGATCGTGATCCTCACTATAAGCCACTCGGATCCACTGGCGGCGGCATGGTTGCATCTGGTGCAGACAATGAAATCTGGAGCTATACACCTGAAATTCAGGATATGATGAGTTACTATATCCTGCTTCGTGAATCAATGAAGGGTTATATGACAACTGTTATGAAGGAAGCTCACGAAAAAGGTACTCCTGTTATGAAGCCGCTGTTCTACGATTATCCGGCAGACAAAACTTGCTGGGAAATTGCAGACGAATTTCTCTTTGGTCATGATCTTCTTGTTGCTCCAGTTCTTTATGCTGGTGAGCGCACACGTACTTTGTATCTGCCAGAGGGACGCTGGTGTGAATATGAGACAGGTAAGGTTTATGATGGCGGTTGCACAATTACTGTAGATGCTCCGATTAACCGCGTTCCATTATTCGTAAAAGAAGGCAAAACAGTTTTTGTGAAATGATACCAGGGTCAAAAACTCCAAAAGCCGTTCGTGCTTGCACTAAAGGCTTTGAGCTTGGGACCCGCAAAAAAATATAAGGTTTTAATTTATGAAAAAAGAAGGCTACTATTCTTCTGGACAGTTCGCAGGGATGGCTCATGTCACCCTGCGGACTATCCGCTATTATGACAAGCAGGGTATTTTAAAGCCCTCTTTTGTAAATGAATCTGGTGCACGCTTTTACACTGATGAAGATTTTGCGCGTCTCCAGCAAATTTTATTATTAAAATATCTTGGCTTCTCACTTGATGATATTCGTGAAATGATCGTAGACACAAAAGATCTTCACTACATGCAAAATTCCCTCAACATACAATTAAATCTTGTGCGCGACCGTATTGAGCAAATGCAGCTTGTAGAAAAAGCGATCCTTGAAACATCAGATGCCATAAACAAGCAGCACAGCATTGACTGGAGCCGCATGTTAAATTTGATCCATCTGACGGGCATGGAGGAAAGCTTAAAAAAGCAGTATCAAAATGCCTCGAATATCTCTGCCCGCATCAATCTTCACCGCCTTTATTCCCAAAATAAACAGGGTTGGTTTCCATGGATTCTGGAAAACTGCCATCTGGCGTCAGGGATGAATATTTTAGAAACTGGCTGCGGTGATGGCACACTCTGGTGTGAGGCAAAGAAACAGTTTTCCCAGAATAATTGTCAAGATCACACCAAAGCTCATGATCAGCAGCCAGATCTTCTTAAAACCTGCTCAATTATGCTGACTGATATCTCAGAGGGAATGCTTCGTGATGCAAGACGTGCAATAGGCGATGGCGATGAATTTTCATTTCGTGAATGCTTCTGTGAAGCACTTCCGTTTGCAGATGAATCATTCGACCTTGTTTTGGCAAACCATGTTCTTTTTTACTGCAGTGATGTGACACAGGCATGCCGCGAGGCCGCTAGAGTATTAAAGCCCGGCGGACGATTCTTATGCAGCACCTATGGTGCAGACCACATGAAAGAAATCAGCCGTCTCGTGTCTGATTTTGATTCACGCATTGTGCTGTCGGCAGATTGTCTTTATGAACGCTTTGGGCGTGAAAATGGAGCCGAGATTCTAGCGCCATATTTTAGTGATGTAAAATGGCTCTCCTATGAGGACTCGCTTCTTGTGCCAGATGCCGAACCTCTTATTCTTTACATCCTATCCTGCCATGGCAATCAAAATCAATATCTGCTTGACCACTTTGCAGAATTTCGAAGCTTCGTCAAGAAAAAAACAGATGCTGGATTCTCTGTCACAAAAGATGCTGGAGTGTTTTGCTGCACGAAGTAGTTGCCATGGAACCACTGGCTCTTGTGCACTTTTCACAAACTTTGATTTTCTCAAAAAAAGTGCTTGAAGGTGACGTTACGTCACCTTATATACTGTGCGTGTCAAAGAAAAAATGTTTTGACACGCGACATCATGTATATACGAAATTTGATTTTATTTTTGAACCACTAGGGACAGATAAAAAGCCATCATCCCTGTCCCCATTAGAAAGGAGATTATTATGACCATTATCGTTACCGGCGGAGCCGGATTTATCGGAAGCAACTTTATTTTCCATATGTTAAATACTTACCCGGATTACCGCATTGTATGTTTAGACTGCCTGACCTACGCTGGAAATCTTTCCACTCTGGCACCGGTTATGGACAACCCGAATTTCCGTTTTGTTAAGGAAAGCATCACTGACCGTGAGGCTGTTTACAAACTGTTTGAGGAGGAGCACCCAGACATCGTTGTTAACTTCGCAGCTGAGAGTCATGTTGACCGTTCCATCGAGAATCCGGAAGTTTTCTTAAACACCAACATTCTCGGAACTGCTGTTTTAATGGATGCTTGCCGCAAGTATGGCATTAAGCGTTATCATCAGGTTTCCACCGATGAGGTTTACGGTGATCTGCCGCTTGACCGCCCAGACCTGTTCTTCACTGAGGAGACTCCAATCCACACAAGCAGCCCGTACAGCTCTTCTAAGGCTGGCGCTGACTTATTAGTTCTTGCTTATCACAGAACCTATGGTCTGCCTGTTACCATCAGCCGCTGCTCAAATAACTACGGTCCATATCACTTCCCGGAGAAGCTGATTCCGCTTATGATCGCTAACGCATTAAACGACAAGCCGCTTCCAGTTTATGGTACTGGTGAGAATGTTCGTGACTGGCTGTATGTTGAGGATCACTGCCGTGCAATCGATCTGATCATCCACAAGGGACGCGTTGGTGAGGTTTACAACGTTGGTGGACACAACGAGATGAAGAACATCGACATCGTTAAGATCATCTGCAAGGAGCTTGGAAAGCCAGAGAGCTTGATCACTTTCGTAGGCGACCGTAAGGGACATGACATGCGTTATGCAATCGACCCGACCAAGATCCACAATGAGTTAGGCTGGCTGCCAGAGACTAAGTTTGCTGACGGTATCAAGAAGACCATTCAGTGGTACTTAGACAATAAGGAGTGGTGGGAGACCATCATCTCTGGTGAGTATCAGAACTACTACGAGAAGATGTACGCAAACCGCTAATGGAGGTCGTTATGAAAGTATTTGTTACCGGAGTTGCCGGTCAGCTTGGACATGATGTGATGAATGAACTTGCAAAGCGCGGCTATGAGGGAATCGGAACTGATATTGCACCAGAGTATTCTGGCGCTGCTGACGGTACTGCTGTTGTTTTTATGCCATATGTTTCTTTAGATATCACTGATGCTGATGCTGTTGATCGTGTTATCTGCGAGATGAAGCCGGATGTTGTCGTTCACTGCGCTGCATGGACAGCTGTTGATCTGGCTGAGGATGAGGACAAAAAGGATAAGGTGCACGCAATCAATGCGGATGGTACTGCAAACATCGCAAAGGCCTGCAAGAAGACTGGCAGCAAGATGGTTTACATCAGCACCGACTATGTATTTGACGGTCAGGGTACTACTCCATGGACACCAGATTGCAAGGATTATAAGCCACTTAATGTTTATGGTCAGTCTAAGCTTGACGGTGAGCTTGCTGTTTCTAGTACTCTTGACAACTACTTTATCGTGCGTATCGCATGGGTATTTGGCAAGAACGGAAAGAACTTCATCAAGACAATGTTAAACGTTGCCAAGACACACAGTACCTTAAAGGTAGTTAATGACCAGATCGGTACACCGACATACACCTTTGATTTGGCAAGACTGCTCGTAGATATGATTGAGACCGACAAATACGGCTACTATCATGTAACAAATGAGGGCGGCTACATCAGCTGGTATGATTTCACAAAGGAAATCTTCCGTCAGGCTACCCTTCTTGGACGCACTGAGTACAGCGAGGATAACGTTACTGTTCTTCCTGTTACTACTGCTGAGTATGGTCTTTCAAAGGCTGCAAGACCATTCAACAGCCGTCTGGATAAGTCCAAGCTTGTTGAAAATGGTTTTACTCCACTTCCGACATGGCAGGATGCAGTTGCAAGATATTTAAAAGAAATTGAATTTTAATAAAGAACAGGAAATGGGATGGAGTTTTGTGGCTCCATCCCATACTTCATATTCAAAGCTCATCAAATCTCTGTGATGAGTTTATTTTCCAAACAATAATAATACACTCCGTCCTCTTCCACTGACTTGCATACGACATCTGCTCTTTCCTTTACTTCATATTTTGCATTTCCCATTGCTACACCAGTACCAACAGCTTCCAGCATTTCAATATCATTTTGACCATCACCAAAAGCAATTGCTTCTTCTTTTGAAAAGCCATAATATTTAAGTACCGCATTTACTGCATTACCTTTTCCGCCATTCGCCGGAATAATATCAACTGCCTTGTCCCACCATGCTGCGACCTGAGCATTCTTTGTACCTTGCAATATTTTCTCATATTCTTCTTTCCTGCCAGCACACATAATCTGATAAATATCGTTTTGTGATAACTTGTCAAAATCATCCGAAATTATCATAGTTTCATTCCCAATTGCAAAGTACTGTGCCAAATCTTCATCTGTACCATTTGTGACAATAAAGTTTTCATTACTAATGGCAATCGCTCTCTTCATATTTTTTAAATTCTGAATAATCTGGTTCTTATCTTCATTGTGTAATGGATTTTTAAAAATAATCTTTTCCCCAGACTTCACATAAGAACCATTAAATGTTAACAGAACATCGAAATCAATCCCTTGAAAATGAGGAATCGTTGGATAACTTCTTCCCGTAGCCATACACAAAAGAACATTATTTTGACGCAGCTTAGTTAACGCTTTCTCTGTTTTATCAGATAACTCTTTTGTTCCCAACTTGATCAAAGTTCCGTCAACATCAAAAAAAGCAATTTTTATCATAGATACCTCCAACTTGTAATTAAAGTTTAATTCGCTATAAAAATTTCAAGCAAACTAAATGGCACGCTACATTCACAACTCACTTCGCAGTTGAACCACGTTCGACAATATCAACTCCCATAATCACCTTCTCAATTGGAGCCTTTGGATTTGCAATTCGATATAGAAGACGCTTTGTTACATTCTGCCCCATTAACTTTCTTTTAACATGAACAGTTGTTAAACTCGGTGTCACCATTTTTGCTGGTTCTATATCATCAAATCCTGCAATTGCAACGTCTTCTGGAACCATATATCCGTGTTCCTGCAGTACTTTCATCAATAAAATTGCCAATTCATCATTTGAACAAATCAGCGCATCTGGTTTTTCTGGTATCTCCATAAACTTTTTATATAGATTTTCTTTATTTTGGTGAATTACCATATCTTCTATTTCTGTAAGAATTGAATATTTTTGAATATACTCTATGCTTTCACTGGTTATTCCTAAACCAAAGCAGTTCTGAATTGCTTCCTGATATCCATAAAAACGTTCTCTCGTACTAGGTGAATATGACAGATCTCCCACGTACCCTATTTTTCTAAACCCTTTTTTATATAGATAGGACGCCATTCTATAACTACCTAATTTATTATCAGACATTAAGCAATCTACTGTCTCCTCAAGTGAGTTATAATCTGCTAATACAATCGGAACACCATATTCCTTTAAACGTCGAAGAAATGAATCTCCTATCTTTCCAACTGCAATAATTCCTGCAACCTTCCGACTTTCCACGCATGTCGGAATATCTTCCGTTTCAAACGAGCTGAAAAAGACATCATACCCCGCCTTCTTTGCTTCTTCTTCTATTCCCAACAAGACTCTCCCGTAAAATCTAAAATCTCTGAAAAAACGATTTTTTAAGAGAACACAAATATTTTTATTAGAATAGTTTTGCATATACTTTACAGACTGATCCAGATATCCCATTTCTTCTGCAGTATTTAAAATCAAACGTTTTGTTTCTTCTCCAACTCCCGTTTTATCGTTCAAAGCCAACGATACTGCATTTATAGAAAGATTAAGCCTATCTGCAATATCTTTCATGGTTACGCGTTTTCTTGTCATTTATTTACCTGCCTTGTATGCATATTTCTTAATGCTCTTATTATAACATACCAAGATGCCCGGGTCAAAATTTTTTGATCCGGGCATTATTTTTTCAAACATCAAAATATTCCATTGCTGCAAACAGATCATCCAACTCAAAATCCGCTCTACAGATCTTATCATCTGCTGCACCATAATATATAATTACCTTGTTATCATTTACTAAGCAACCACATGAAAAAACAACATTTCCAAAAAATCCATTAGTTTCATATTTCTCCTGTGGTTCAAGAATAGGATCTTTTGTCTTTGCTAACACAATTGATGGATCTTTTTCATCAAGAAGAAATGCGCCTAAACAATATCTGTCATTTCGATCTGCTGCATGGTAAATCTTCACCCAGCCCTTATCTGTTAAGAACGGTACTGCTCCGCCTCCAATTCTGCCATCATCCCAGCTTTCTGTATCAGACGAAATTCCACAAAAATGTCTTTGCTCCCCCCAATGAATTAAATCTGGTGATTTCGCTATCCACATTTGAGGATTACCAATTCCACCTGGCACTGGTCTATTGAATGCAACATACTTTCCGTTTATTTTCTGTGGAAAAATTGTTACATCCTTATTTTCCGGTGCAAAAATAATTCCGTGGCGTTCAAACGTACAAAAATCTTTTGTACTGATCAGCGATGTTCCTGCTCCATTCTCCGTGACAGACGTATAATTGATATAATATATATCATCAATTTTTGTAATTCGAGGATCCTCCATCCCCCAACTTTCCTCTTCTGCTAATGGAAAAATTGCTGGATGCTCATCTATTTCAAAATGAATTCCATCTTTACTTCTTGCAATTCTCAAGTGCGATAGAGATGTCAAATTTAAAATATCAGATTTTTTTTCTCCTCGCTTAGATACATGACGTGTATCTGAAAAGTCAAGTTGCGGACATTCTGATTTTCGATACGTAATTACCTGAATTTCGTCTTTACCATCCACTTTTTTCACTACCGGAATACATACCTCATCTTCATTTTTACAAATTACAGATTCTGCTACTCTGCATAGCAGAATAACTTCACCCTTATACTCTGTTACTCCACAGTTAAATACACCATCAATTTTAAAATCCTGACGACTTGGTTTTACATCTGCCGGTGTAAGTAATGGATTACAGACACAGCGTTCTATCTTCATATGTTACCTCACTTCACTGATTTTTATTTCAGCATAAAGCTGATTCCTTCCTTAAAATACTTTGAAAAACAAAGAAACAGAATTATAATTGGCAATGTTAAAATTACCGATGCGGCATACATTGGACCTGGAAATGCTCCCATTGGTTTAAATTGAGTAGAAATCAATACATTTAATGTCTG
The DNA here is from genome assembly GCA_003478935.1 of Firmicutes bacterium AF25-13AC. GTDB lineage: Bacteria > Bacillota > Clostridia > Lachnospirales > Lachnospiraceae > Anthropogastromicrobium > Anthropogastromicrobium aceti. Next base: position 23,380 of record QUFP01000024.1, on the reverse strand, counting down.
CATTTCTATACTTGGTGATATTAACATATCCCACATTAATTCACTCCATCGCTGCATAAATATTGACAGAAAAACAATTGTTGTTACAGATTTCGTTATAGGGAAAGCAATCGTCGCAATAATTCTCAAATTACTAGCTCCATCAATTCTTGCTGCTTCAAAAACTGCATCTGGAAGCGTTCTAAAATAATTAATGTACATAAAAATCGCCCATACTGAAATACTAAGTGGAATAATCATTCCAACATACTTATTGGCCATAGGCTTTGCTATCATATATCTAGGCACCAGTAAAATAATTGCTGGAAAAAACATTTGAAACAGCAATGTATTCATAATAAATTTTTTACCGCCAAATCTAAGCTTAGTAACCGAATATCCAATTCCTAATCCAACTGCAACAGAAATTAATGCTGTTGGTAATGATACAATAAAAGAATTTACCAACGCCCTAACCCACATCATTGAATTAGAAGCTCCGCCTTTACTAATCAAATATTCATAGCTACGTAGTGTAAAACCCTGCGGTATTAACACTTTATCCACCATATCCCACTGAGTAAATGATTGTACCACCATATAATAGAAAGGAAACAGTGATACACCAAGAAGGAGCAACGTTATGACGGTTAATATTCTTGTTTTTATCCGTAACTTCCTTTTCATAGTTCTTCCTCCTCTAAAATCCAAAACGTTTATTCAACTTATCAGTACCGAAATTAATCACTCGTAGAGTTATAAATATCTGAACTGCTGCAGCAATCGCCATTGCAGCACCATAACCTGATTGGAATCGTGTAAATGACGTATTATAAATTTCAAGCTGCCATGATGTTGTCGAAAGATTAGGTCCGCCTCCTGTAAGCAAAAATGGCTCTGTAAATATTCCAAATGCAAGACCGGTTGCCAACACAATTACTGTCGACAGCGTAGGCATGATCATAGGGAGTGTCACATGAATTAACTTATGGAATCCATGAGATCCATCTAACGCACATGCCTCATTTACATCAGCGCCAATGCTTTCAATTCCAGAGAGAATAAATAATGCATAATAACCAGACATCTTCCATACTACAATTCCCACCATAATAGAAAATGCAAAACGTTGATCTGTCAACCAATTTATATTTAACTGAAAATGATCTCTTAGAAAAACATTCAATACGGAATTATAATTAAATAAATATTTTACAAAAACCGATGTTGCAACACCAGAAGTTAAATAGGGTATAAAAAAAAGGACTGCTACAAAACCTTTTATTTTTTCTGGCAACTGTGATACCAATAACGCAACAATTAAACCACATATGAAGCAAATGATAACAATTGGAACCAGATAACGATATGAATTAATAAATGCTGCTTTTACCTTGCGATCAGTAAGTAGCTTAGCAAAATTATCAATTCCAACAAAATTCTTTTGTTTTGACATCAAATTCCATTCCATTGTTGACAACCAAGCCGCCCATATCAATGGAATTAAAAAAAACACAAGTGAATACACGAGATATGGTGCATTTAGAAGCCACCCAACAACACCTCTTTTTCTTGCTGCTGGAGTTAATTTTTTCTTCATACCCCAATACCCTCCTTTCTCCATTCTACCCTACTATTTTTTCATAACCTTCCTAAAAACAGGCCACGTGCCTATTTGTCACGTGGCCTTAACAGTTCATTACTTAAGACCTGCTGCTTCCTCCATTGCGTCCATTGCATCTTCAATGTAACTCGTTGCATCTGGCGCATTGCATGGCTCTGCTGCTGTTACTTCATTCATGTATGGTGCCATTCCAACTTCTGTAAATGCAGTCCAAATATCAGCATCCTTATCTGTTGCTAATCCTGGAATTGCATATGGTACCCATTCTGCAAGCGCTGCAAGTGCTGGATTTTCTTTCATTGAGTCCGCAAATACTTCGTTATCATTTAAATCTCCTCTTACCGGAAGCATCGTTGTTGCATTCAACCAATCTAAATCGGTCTGTGCAGAATTGTCCTCATTATAAACCCACTTTACGAATTCAACAGCACCTTCATGCTGATCCTCAGAAACATTATCTGTTTTGTAGAATGTCAGTCCCTTTGAATCCGCATAATTATAAGGAATATCGCCCTCTTCTTTTACAAGCGATGGTCCATATACATAATCCTCACCATAGACCTTATTATTTTCCTCATATAATGAAATTTCCCACGGTGCATTAATTGATACAAGAATTGATGGCTGTTCCTCAACCCATATACTAGATAACTCTCCTTGTTGGATTGAATTTCCAAATGTTCCAATTACTTCCATTGCTTCAATTGCACTTTCTTTATCCATTACCAATTCATCATTTTCCAAAATCGGCATTCCCTGTGATAATCCATTATAAATCATCATAAAGTCAAACCAACGATCCCAATACTGGTCTGGTCTAGTTAATGATGGACGATAAAAAGTATGAGTTACTCCAATCTCTTTTAATTCATCCTTCTTCTCTGAAAAAGCGGCAATAACAGCATTAAATTCATCTACTGTTTCAGGGGCTTTTTCAAATCCAAGAACATCAAGAGCTGGTTTATTCCATTGCCATACCATTGGATTTACATAAACAGGCAATACATACTGTTTTTCATCAATTGCCCAATTTTCCATTGCATCACCCATTGCTCTGGCTTCGATAACATCTTGGAACCAATCTTCTTCAGATAAGTCATATACCACTTCAGATGCTGCTAAAGTTGCGGCAAAACCTCTATTAATATTCTCTGAAACTGCTGGCGCAGTTCCTGTAGCAATCGCATTTTGAATACCAGCCTCTGAGGATGGTGTTTCTGGCATCTGCTGTACCTTCACCTCTACAATTTTTCCATTTACCTCAGTTTTGGTTTCATTAAATGCCTGAGCCTTTTCTTCCCAGTAATTATACTGCACCTGCTGCGGTGCTGTCCAAAAATCGACGGTAATAACATCATCTGCCATCGCTGGTACCGCGGAAAACAATGTTGCAGCAGTCATTAAACCTGCCATTGCCAATGCATTTTTCTGTGTTCTTTTCATTATAAAACCCTCCTTAAAAATTTATGTGTTTGTTTGTAATTACTTTTACTATTCAAATGGATCATCAATTTCAATTCGATGTCCTTGTGCATCACTTACTCCACAATAAAGCATTGCCTTTTTATTCTTATTTCGCTCTAAACCTCCACTAAAAATTACATCTGTCAAATCTGGTCTTTTTGCATCTCCTAATGCAAAATTGTCTCTTACTGCAATTAGTTTCATAGGTGTATGTTCACCTGTCTGTGGATTCATACAAAATGCTGATGAATAATAATGTCTATTTCCTGCCTCATCAAATCTAGCAATATGAGATAGGATTCCAACATTTCCATCATCTAACATAAATAGCTGATTGCAACCACCCCATTCTTCCGAAATGAACTGATCATCAAAAATTGTTGCATCAAGAATTGCTTCGGGTGTCAATTCATCTAAAGAATTTATAATCATGTAACCTATTTTCCCGCGGCCAGCTTCATAACATTTACCATTTGCAAAAATACTTCCTTGCGGTCTTGTCATGACAAGAATCTGATTTTTTTCTAATTGCAGCAGTCTGATATCTTTCATTCGATCTGGTCCCTTTGCAAACAGCGTCAAGCTTCGCAAAGAATTTCCTCGATAAAAGTTCGTTCTGTAGTTTAACATTCCTGGATTTTCAACATCATCAAATACTTCCACACCACCAACAATAAATTCACCATTCACTTGTGTTACAAATGGATCTTGAAGTGGTAATGACGGAATTGAATTATCTGCAATCCACTTTTCATTTTCCTCCATAAAGAAAACAACGCGAGACCATTCCTCTGTTCGTTTCTCCACTCTTCCCGCCAAATATCGTTTTCCTTCAAATAGAAATGGTGCAGTAATATTATAAACATCCTCATTTTCTATTCCATCAAACAACAATTTACTTGAAATATCTCTATTTTTCAAGTTTTTAAATTCAAGTAACATCTCTTTGCATGTTCGAACATTACTCTTTGTTTTATCCATTTCTAACATTTATTTCCTCCTTTTCCTTCTGTTTTTTTTGTATTATTTCTTTTGATAGCTACACTATATCACTGTAGTTACTTGAATAAAAGTGTTTTTTACTTGAATTTCAAAGTTTTCTTATAAAATTCTAATGCAACACGTAATAGAGACAGGGTAAACATTCTCCCTGTCCCTAATATTTCAAACTATTCTCTTATTTAATTCATAATCCCTTGCGCATCTTTCTAATCCGTCAATTACGCTGCTAAATTCCACGCCATACTTTCTTGCTTTGCTGCAGTCCATCCACAAATTGTGTCTTGCGGGTGCGTCCTTGACGATAAGCCTTTTTCCAAGCATATCAACAAACTTGTTTGTCACCTCATATATTGACTGTGTTGTTTCGCTGCCAAAATTATACGCACCGCCTGGAAGTAAAATTACCTTGTCCATATTTTCAGCAACTTCCTTTAAGTAAGTAATGCCACGAAATTGCTTTGAGCTGAAAGAAACACTATCTTGTGTATGAATTGCATTTAATATCATCATCAAATAGTTGGATCTTTTTTCATAATAATCATACATCCACTCTGCTCTTAACATGACTGCCGATGGCAGAATATCAAGCACACGTTTTTCCATCTCAAGCTTATGAGCAGCGTAGATATTTCCAGGCTTCACATTTTCTTCTGCATATGGTCCACCATCCTCACAAGCACTATATACCTGATCTGAGCTAAAGCATATCAGCTTTCTATCGCTCTTTTTACATGCTTTTGCAAGATACATAGGTATCTGCACATTTGCAAAGTACGATGCTTCTGGATCTGCCTCGCAAGTACCTATATCAGAAATTGCTGCTGTGTGGACAACAACATCTGCATTGCTTTCTTTAATCATACGATTCACAATTTCCTGTGTCACGTTCCGAAGAGACGGTGACGCTGCTGTATCCTTGCATAGCTCCATGAGCTTATGCCCCACAAATCCATTTGCCCCTGTAATTAAAATCATTTGCCCCTCCCTGATATTTAAGCTGTAACTGCTAAAAGCAGCGTTCCTGCCGTAATAAGTAAAACACCGACTGCCGATTTCTTTGTCAGTTTTTCATGAAATACAATCCATGAGAATGCAATCGTTACCAACATACTAAGCTTATCAATCGGCACTACTACACTTGCTGGTCCTTCTTGTAACGCCCGATAATAAAAGAGCCACGACGCTCCAGTTGCCAGCCCTGACAAACAAATAAAGCATAATTCTTTCTTTTCTATCTTATTTATTTCTTTCTGTTTTTGTGTAACAAACACCATGAGCCATGCCATAAGCAGCACTACTGTGGTGCGGATTGCTGTGCCGAGATTAGAATCAATACCTTCAATTCCAATCTTCCCCAAAATAGAAGTCAGACTTGCAAATACTGCTGACAGCACCGCATAGATCAGCCATCCTCCACTCTTTTTTTCAGAATCTGTTTTTATGTCTTTTTTGGTAATCATCATCATGGTTCCTATTCCAATAAGCAGCACAAATATTATCTTTTTCCCAGAAATACCTTCATGAAGGAAAATGAATGCCAGAAGAATAGACAACACGGTACTTGATTTATCAATGGGAACAACCTTGTTGATATCCCCTTTTTGAAGGGCATGAAAATAGCATAACCACGATGCACCTGTAGCTAATCCTGATAAAATCAGAAATAGAAGCGTCCTGCCGTCAATCTGTCTTATTCCTCCCCATGTTCCTGTAATCAATACCATGAGCCATGAAAACAACAATACAACTACAGTTCGTATTGCTGTTGCCACATTCGAATCTGTCTTTTTAATTCCGCATTTTGCAAGGATCGCTGTTATTCCTGCAAAAAATGAAGATCCTATTGCATAAAATATCCACATTTCCTTAATCCCCCTTCTGCTAAGGTTATTGGAGTTAAAAGCCACTCTTTATTTGCCTCATTATACTGTTTTTCACCACGCATGTCCACCAGTTTTTGTAAAGCTTTTTGTGTTCCAAAAAACGAAACTGTCTTCGGTAGAGAAAAAGTCTCCTTATCTGAATTTTTCTTGCTTGACATTTTGATTATACTTCATAGTCAAACATATAAAAATTCAAAATAAGGAAACTATTGATTCTGGTTACGACTTAAAGCCTATTTATTGCATTCACTGCCAGTGTATATCTTTCTACTTTTTTCACTATCTGATGTTTTTCACTAATATCGCCATCAATTCATTCACATCGATTGGCTTTGCTATATGACCATTCATCCCAGCTGCAATAGCCTCTCTCTTATCTTCTTCAAAGGCACTTGCTGTCATTGCAATGATAGGTATACATGCCTTACCCTTATCTGGCAGGTGCCTAATTTCTTGTGTTGCTTTATAGCCATCCATTTTAGGCATCTGAATATCCATTAGTATCATATCGTATGTGCCCACTGGCATTTTCTCTACTTTGTTTACACACTGGATGCCATCCTCCACACGTTCTATTTTTAGACCAACACGCTCAAGTATTGTTTCTGCAATCTCAGCATTTAAATCATTATCCTCTGCTAAAAGGATATTTTTGCCATTAAGAATTTCGCTACCTGTCCCTAGCTCTTCAACATGCTTTTTTGCATAGCAGCTTTCATCCGCTATCCTATGCTTTAATGTAACTGTAAAAGTGCTGCCCTTTCCTAGCTCACTTTCTACATCTATTGTTCCACCAAGCAAATCAACATATTTCTTTACTATTGACATTCCAAGTCCGGTTCCTGCTATTTTGCTCTTTGTGGTGTTCTGCTCACGTGTGAATGCATCGAAAATTTTTGTCAAATATTCCTGACTCATGCCTATTCCCGTATCGCTAACACTAGTCCTCACCATCATATATCCAGGCTCATTGCATGGCAATTCATCTACATTTACCATAACAGAACCGCCGGCTGGAGTATATTTTATAGCATTACTAAGGATATTTACAAGGATTTCTTTTATCTTGGTAATATCTATCAGTACATGATCATGCTCTACATTCATCTTGTAATTAAATGCAATATTCTTTTTCTTTGCTTCATCATCAAATATTTCAAACAAATCTTGCAGAATATATTCAATCTGAGTATAGCTCTCATCAATCTCCATCCTTCCACTCTCAATCCGAGCCATATCAAGTACATTATTTATGATTGACAAAAGAAGGTTTCCAGATTGCTGCAGTTTTTCCAGATGTTCTAATGTTTCAGGCATTCCTTTTCCTTTTAGTTCATCCTTCATGAGCTGTGCATAGCCTAGAACTGCATTCATAGGTGTACGGATGTCATGCGACATATTGTGAAGGAAACTTGTCTTTGAAAGACTTGCATCCTCTGCTTTTTTCAGAGCAACTTCCAGCTTGTCATTGAGTTTTTGTGTATCTTTTGCTGCAACCTTTGCAGCTGCCTCTGCTTTCCTTGCCTTTCTTAAAAGTACAAGAATAATGCCAATTATTCCAAGTGCAAAAAGACTTGTCGTGACAAAAACAGCAAGCAAATTATCTTTTATAAAGTCCAAAAAAGTCACTTTATCTGCCGTGCTGTCATAAATAGCAAGTGCGCTGGTAAGCATATCAGACGGCATGGTCTTCAAAGTTTTATTCAGTATTGACAAAAGATTTCCCTCTCCGCGTCTTACTGCAAAGCACGCCTCCATTGTTTTTGTAAGTGGAATACTCTTGAAATCTTTATTATTATCATATTTTATCACCTGACTTGTTCCCATGATAAAACAGTCTGCATTTTCTTTAATGACCATATCTTCTGCATCATTAAATGAGTCATAATCTACAAGCTTCCATTGTGGATAATTGAAAGCAATATGCTGTTTTAAGGCTTCTTTTTCCTTTGGCACAGCTACTGTATATACTTCATTCTCATTAAAATACTTCTCATCAGTTACCGCCATCAGACTATAGGTCCAAGCCGTATTTGTAAGTGCGAAGCCTTTTTCTTCTGCAAAATTAGGATTTCTGCCGGCATAAAAAATCATGTCAATTTCACAATTCTGCAACGCCTGAATCATTTCGTCATAGTCATCATATGACTGAATATTGAATTTCAGTATCTGATTTCCCAGACAGTCTTTTGCATAGGCGATATACTCCGCCATCATACCAGTAAGTTTTCCAGTCTCTTCGTCCATGAAAAAGACAGCAGGATCATCATTCAAAAAACCTATCCGGATAGTTTCCTTTTCTTCCATCCATGACTTTTCTTGACCTGTAAGAATCTGACTATAATCAAGAGTAAAATATTTCTTATACAGATCTGCCTTAAAAAACGGACTGTCTTTGTCCAACTGGCGCATAGCAAAGTCTAGCTCCTCTTTGATATCGCTGCGCTCTTTGTTTATTGCAAAATATATACCTGATTTACCAATACTTGTAACAGATGATATTCCCAGTTCAGACCAGATAGCTTCCTCCAGAGATACAAAACAGTCTATCTCATTATCAGCTAATTTCTTTTTGACATCGTCATTATCATATACATTTACATGCTCTGTATGTATGCCATTCTTCTTCTCCCATTCTGTCAGCATACTTTCAGGCTCTGTACCTAGAAGCACACCTACACGTTTCCCGTCCATAGACGTAAAATCAGACGTCCCTATGTCCGTATTCGACATATCTGCATAAAGAATATATTTTTCCTCACCCATCGGTTCCTCTGAAAAAGCATCTCTTGTGCACGCTCGTCTGTGTAAGAGATGTCACCAATGACATCAATCTCACCGTTTTCAAGCTTATCAAAACAGTTGGACCAGTCACATTTTACGTACTCGAATTTCCATCCTGCATAGCCGGCAAGAGCCTGCATGAGTTCGTAGCCAAATCCTCGTCTGACACCATTTTCATCGACATAATTGAAAGTATCCTCAAAAGAACCGACACGAATGACCTTACATTCATTCGTCTGCGTGCCTGACTTTTTTGTTTCCTGTTTTGTTGAATCATTTGATATGTTATCTGTCATAACAATATCATCATCTATTGTCTCTGCATTCACTGGAACACAAAATGATAACGGCTGGCATAGTATAAACATGCTCAGACATAAACAGCTAATTATCTTTATGATATGATTCGTCTTGTTGAATGCCTTCTGAGATATACCTTTTAGTTCTCGATCAGCTTTTGTTTTCATATGTATTTACCCCCAACTACGAAAACTTTATTTTTAAGTTTCCCGTTTTATCGAGACATTAAACAAACTCTCATGCATTATGATCATCCGACTCCTGACTCAAACAAATTATAACATATTTTCTTTTGAATGTGTAGTCAAAAAAAGCCAGCGGGGACAGGTAAAATGGCTTTTTTACGGCTCTGCGTCTTTGCGTCTGGCTCTTTAATGACTGTTATCTGCAAATTCTTTGCTTCAATCAAGGTTTCCTGCTTGCATTTCGGACAGTAGAGTGAATAGTTTTTTAAAATTGTATCCTCTCTTATCCTGTTACGAGTTTTATTGCCACAAACAGAACATAAAATCCATTGGGAATTTATACTCAGCATATTACCCTCGCCTTATAAGGTCATGTAACCGATTATCTGTAACAAATTTCTTTTTTCTGGGGTCCCCCTCTGCACGATAGATTACTAAGCTGTCTAAATCAAATATTGAACTCCAAACTGTTTCAAAATCTGGCTCATCATCATATTGGCACATAAACCCATAATCACCTTTTAAGAGATGTTCGGTAGTTTCAATGTATTCATCTTTTATGCGTTCCGAAGAAAAGCTGTCTATTACTGTCCTGTAACGCTTGTGTGAGTCATAATCATTCCCGTTTGCATCATCATATGCTTTCATCTCATTAGATGTAAAACTATTTACAGTACAAACAATACTGCCATTCACAAAGGCTTCTGCTGCCCGAACTTTTTTGAGAATTGGTGTACATTCAACCACCACCATATTGCCTTTTTTATCCGCAAGTAAAATATTGCAATTGGAAGCTACTGGCAAGTCCATAAGAAGGGAAACCGCCTGTTCGGTATTATGTAATGGTTGTCTGGAAAGAACTGTTCTTTTTCTTTCTTGCCTTTGGCATAATCCCTCCTCGGATTCCCGCGCCAGATTCCTAAAATCTAATCATTATGAAGCGAGATCCCTTTTTGCGTAAATCATACCAGCTCCCACAGTCATAATCACAATCATTATCGTCCCTAAAATCAAAGCAACACAATCCTTTGATTCTCCAGCAAAAATTGATGTCGCATTTGAATAGGAAAACGGAGAAATAAAGATAGCGTCCTTTAAATCAGGAACAACTCTTGCCATCAAATCATACACATACAGCAGCATGGCAACTGAAATTCCAATTCCTAACCTGTTCTTTTTGCTTACCGCAGAGATCACAAAGCAAATAGCCGCAATTTCGATATTCATAATTAACTGAAAAAACATATACTCTGTGAATATGCTTCCAAAATCCGTTTCTCCAAGAAAAACAAACCCGACTTCATAAAGCATGCCACAAATCAATGTAAAACAAATAAGGTTTAGTAGCACTGCAAAAAACTTCATTGCTATTACCTTGCCCCGTGAAACCGGAAGTGTAAACGTATATTCCGCAGTATGCCCATCCTCTTCTTTTGAAAGAATTACTGTGGCGATGGAAGCTGCAAACATACTGCTTCCAAGTGCATGAATCGTTCCGATTTCTGTGGCAAAATATCCTTTTAATGTTGCTATACTGAGTGTACTCATTCCAAAAGCATCAGAAAACGTGCCCATTGTTGCAAAACTCTCTGCCATATCTGCCATGCTATCTTCCATGCCCTTATATAAAATGATGCAGATGAGCCCCATTCCACCCACGGAAAGCGCCCATATCAAAAGACTTTTCCAACCTGATTTCCATTCGTTTTTTAATATTACCGGCATTTATTTTTCCTCCTTCAAATAATAGTGCATAAATACTTCTTCAATGGACGGTTCCTCGATGATAATATCCTCGATATGATGTCCTTCCAGTTCCTTGTATAAATTGTTTAGGTCATCCTTATAGATATAGTCAAGCTTTTCGCCATCCCGTATCATTTTGATTCTCTTTGACCGACTGCTCAGAAGATTATCGACGGTATCTGTGACAACCAACTTTCCTTCCTTCATGATTGCCACACGAGTACAGTGATTTCTCACCTCCGATAAAACGTGTGTGGAAAGCATACAGGTCGCACCCTCATTCACATACTCCTGAATCAACTCAAAGAAAACATTTTGCATCAGAGGATCAAGTCCGCTGGTCGGTTCATCAAAAACAAAAAGCTTTGGTCTGTGCTGCATTGCACAGATGATACTGACCTTTTTCCTGTTCCCAAGTGAGAGCTCATTGATTTTTCTTTTTACGTCCACCTGAAGTCTGTCGCAAAGTTTTTCTGCTTCATCGGTGCAATCAACCTTTCTGATTGCTGCCGAATACTTCAGTATTTCCCTGATTTTCATGCCCGGATAAAACCATGCTTCACTTGGCATATAGCCAATGTCTGCAAGGATTTTTTCTCTGTCCTTTACGCTGTCAAAACCATTGATTCTTATTTCGCCCTGATCATACTTTATCAATCCAAGCATTGACCGAATAGTTGTTGATTTTCCGGCACCGTTCGGTCCAAGGAACCCAAAAATTTCGCCTTCCCGAACCGAGAATGTTACATCCTCCACACCTCTGTGTTTTCCATAAGTTTTTGTTAAATTTTGAATCGTTATCATATCTTTCATTTCTTATGTACCTCCGTTTGATGGTAAGCGATGAATAACACCCCGGATTCCATATCTGCCTAAACCGTGTCATAATTATTGCATGGAGTGGCAAGTCTTCTGTTTCTCAGTTTTGCACTTAGGACCATTTTACTTCAAATCATTTGGAGCCTGTGCTATATCCACTCTAAATAAAATTAGGAGTAAACGACACCTATGACAAAAAGAAAATATCGTACAGATGAGGAGTGGCTTTCTCTGATTCAGGAGTGCCGCTTGAGTGGACTTACGGATAAGCAATGGTGCGAGACGCATCAAATCTGTCCGAGTAACTTTTATTACCAGATTCAGAAATTCCGCAAGAGAGCCTGTGAAATACCGGAGTCTCATTCAAAAACAACTCTGACTGCACAAAAACAGGAAGTTGTTCAAGTTACATTTGAACAGCCGACTGTATCGGAACATCCTCAGTCCTGTCTATCAAAGGACGCAAAGGCAGATGCAGCAATTCTTGTGCAGATCAATGGCTTTCAGATCGGAATCACAAATGCAGCGTCCGAAAGTGCAATCTTTCATACTCTGTCAGCGCTGCATCGCCTGTGTTAGGTGATCTGTCCGGTGTATCGAAGATCTACCTGATCACCGGCAGGACCGATATGAGAAAAAGCTTCGATGGCTTAATGGCGATTATTCGTGATAAATACGAACTAGATCCATATGCGAATGCACTGTATCTGTTCTGTGGGAGAGACAAACGAAAAATCAAAGCACTTCACTTCGATAAAGACGGCTTTGTATTACTGCAAAAAAGGCTTGATGGAAGCGGACGTTTTCAATGGCCTACAAATGCCAGTGAAGCCCGTCAATTAACCCGTCAGCAGTTTCGCTGGCTGACTGAAGGACTGAGCATTGACCAACCGAAAGCTATTCATGCCGGGGACAAACGAAAAGACTTCTAGTTTTTATGAAAAACAGAGAATCTCAAAAAATTTTTAAAATCGTTTCTTCCCCGTATGGGGGACTTGTCCCCAAGTCTTCGCTGAGTTATCCACAAAACAGTATTCGTCAGAATGACGAAGCTCTTTTTGCGTCTGGTTGCACCATGCCTGTTTTTCCTTTATAATAGCACTCAGAAAAAAGGAAGGAGGAAGGCACGAATGCAGGAGTTGGATCAGACTCAGGAATTAATTCAGATGCTGAAAGAACGTCTGAATGAGAAAGATGAAACGATTGCTACCCTTCAAGCAACGATTAAAAATCTTGAGGCAACAGTAAAAATGCTTCAGGAAAACGCAGTTGATCTTAAGGCAACAATCGCAAATCTGACCGAAACACTGAATGAATTCAAAAGAAAGTTTTTTGGAATATCCAGCGAAAAAAGTAAAAAAAAACAAACTGATGAACCTGTTTGTGAAGAAGCCTCCGAGCAGGAATCCGGTATCCCTGTGAAAGAACATACACGTACCAGAAAGAAAAAGGCTAAACGTGATGATCTTTATGCACTCCTTCCGATAGAAGAAGTCTTATGCGATGTTCCACAGCAAGAGCGCCTTTGTCCAGACTGTGGTGCAGAAATGGAACATATGGGATATACCTTTATCCGTGAAGAACTGCGAATTACTCCGGCTAAGGTAGTGCGTGTCCGTTACATGCAGGAAAAGTTGATCTGTCCGGTCTGCCGTGAAGAGGATGATACCACAATCACACAAGCAAAGACCCCAACCGCATTAATGCCGCATAGTCCGGCATCACCGGATATGGTCGCTATGGTTATGTACCAGAAAAGCTTTTTGCATCTGCCTTTCTACCGACAGGAAAAGGACTGGAAAGAAAAAGGAGTTCCACTTCCGCGCGAGACCGCCGCTAACTGGTATAACACATGTGCTTTGGAATACCTGTTACCGATTTATCAGGCGATGCATGTGGAGCTGATCAGCCGATCAGTTATTCATGCAGATGAAGTTCCATGCCAGGTACTTCATGAAGAAGGAAAGGCTGCAACATCGAAGTCCTACATGTGGGTTTATCTGAGTGGGACAGATGGTGAACCCAAAATCGTTCTGTATGATTATTGCTCAGGACGTGGAGGCGATCATCCAATCAAGTTTTTAGCCGGCTTTACCGGAATGCTTCAATGCGACGGCTATTCTGCGTATGGAAGAATCGAGGACGTTGTTCTGGTATGTTGTCTTGCACACTGTCGTCGAAAGTTCTTTGAAGCGATTCCTGCGGAACGTCGAAAAAAGCAGAAGCTGTTGGATATTAATTCTGAACAGGCACAAGAAAAACCAGATGATAAGACAGCTTCTAACGAGAAGCTCAGTGCGGCTCAAAAAGGTGTAGAGTTCTGTAACCGACTGTTTTATGAAGAGCGACTTTATAAAGACCTTCCGGCAGATGAGCGCAAACAAAAACGCCTTGAAACACAGCCACGGATCTGGGAAGAATTCTGGAGCTGGCTTGAAACACTTTCACCAACAGGCGGAAGCAAGCTGGAGAAGGCAGTGAACTATGCTTTCAATCATAAGGAAACGCTCATGAACTATCTGCAGGACGGAAGATGTGAGATTTCCAACAATGCCGCTGAAAGGCGAGTGAAATCTTATGTTATGGGACGAAAGAACTTCCTGTTCCATAACACGTTAGATGGAGCCCGTGCAAGTGCAACTGTCCTAAGCCTGATTGAGACAGCCAAAGCAAACAACCTGAATGTTTATCAATATCTGTACACTCTGCTGCTGTATATGCCGGACTACAAAGATGAGCCCGCAGGCATAGAACAGTTAATGCCATGGAGTGACTTCATAAAAGAGAAATGTTCAGGTGTAACTGACACTTCAGCTGAAAAACCCGAAAGCCGTGGGAACCTCTCAATTTGAGGTTCCCTGTAGGTCGTGAACGTAGTCATATTCATCGCTTACGTTTGATGATAGAATAGTACATAAAAAAGATGGGCACAATAACTGTACCCATCAGTGACACTTTTTCAACTCTAAGTTGCACTATTTATTATCTGTCCTTGTTTTAAATAATTTTAAATCAGAATTCAATATTTTGTCATCAATTCTGCGCCTGCATTTATATACCAGATAAACACAAATATATACGAATACAATATAGGCAGCGAACCCCAAAGTCACATAAGGATTTCTATCAAACCATTTTCCTATGTATGACACTGCCGTATATATTATTGTGCAGATTATTATACCAAGCAGTTCCTTCTTGCTTATTTCATCTGACTCATCAAAATTCCAAAGTACATAAACCTGAAGATACCCAACTGCATATGTCAAAAAAATCATTTCCGCCATATGCAGTATTTCTGCCACAGTCACCCCAATGCAGAGCCGATATGTACAGTAGTAAAAAAGAACTCCGAAAAAATAAAGACATGCCTTAAACTCGATTCCAATTTCCTTTGTAAGATACCTTTCCCAGAGGGATACTTTTTTCTTATCACTTTTTTTCATGCCATTTCTCCTTTCAGAAGCTTCCTAAAATCCGATGCGTATGTACGGGAAATAATGATATGCTCACCGCTGACAAGTGTTGCATCAATCCTATTCGACGGCATACTTTTAGCATTTCCACCTTGTTTACATTGATAATCATCGACTTGCTACAGCGGAAATAACTCTCATCGTCTAGAAATAATTCGATAGAATATAATGACATCTCTACTTGAATTTCATTATCATCTGTGTAGACAAATGTCTTATTATCCACCTTTTCTATATACAGAATTTCCTCCGGTGTAAAAACAATTGTCTCGTCGTTTTTTCGTCCAATTAGTTTTCTTTGACGTTTGTCCATAAAAAGCAACACCGCCTCAACCTCAGGATTTTTCTCCTTATAATTTAAAATCAGCTCATCTTCGCCTTTATTAATCTTATTAATTGTGTATCGCATAGAACCCCTTTCTTAGCAATCCTGTATAATTACCACAATTCAAAACTATCCTCTGCATCAATCCACATTTGCATAGTCCCATCAAGGTAAAGTCGTGCATACTCCAAAGGGTTGTCTATGGCAAGCGCATTCAATGCACATTCAGAACCAGGAGTTATTTTTAAATTCTTTTCTGCCTCCCAACAGTCAATCCGCAGAATATATCCGGCATAAGTGCATATATCAATACTGTTGTGATAAATGTTGTAATTTTCATAATTTGTTATGAGTTGTTACCAGATTTTCTTTCTAGTAATCCGTGCGTCATATCTTCCATAATAAACATCTGTTTATATGGTGCGCTTACTTCTTCAAAATACTCTTGCGCCAATTTGTAATTAGTTTGATAATCCCTGTCACCGTTTATATTATAGAAAGAAACTTGATATTCAACCTTATCCTTGATTGAGAAACTCGCAAATTCACCAGAAGAATAAAAATCCAAATATGTACTCATATCTGTATTTAGCCTTATTCATCGCTTACTCTGTAACTTCCTTCCCATCAGTTAAAAGCAAGTCTTTTGTCAAAGCCACATCGTTCTGCTCTTTGCTATAACTTTTCCCACAATTACGCTGGTTCCAAGTTACTATCGTATACACATCTATCTTATCAAAACGCCACTAAAAAACTGTTCTTGAAATGCAATCTGTGCATATATTTCATCATCACTCGGAAGTTCTACATCACTATGTATAACTCCTTTTTCGTCACAAGGAACCACAATCCATTTCGTTTCATTATCATCATATCGATGATATACGGCAATAACTTTTCCTGTATATTCTGCAACAGCCGAATTCTCTCCCAAAAGATAGATATCCTGCTCTGCTCCGTCTCCACCTTTTATCCCGGTAACATACCCATAATTGATTGGATAAATCATCTCTTTATGGCGTGGGTGGCAGCTTCCCTTAGGACGATCTATCTTTCCTCTTACTACTTGACCAATAATATCCTGATATCGGTTTGATGGGACAGGGTTGTCCTCAAATACAAAAATATCTTTCATATTCAGACAGCAATCACCATGATCATACATTTTCCTAATTTCCGCTACTGTGAGCCATCTTGTTTGAATCACTTCATTTGTTGTTGCCCTTTGTAGGTCTGGTTCTTCTGTTGTTTCAAAATAATAAGAATCTCTTATCCAATTATGTCTAAATCCGTCATAAGTAAGAGCCACTTTTGTAGCAAGAACAGTTGCTTTTTCACGTTCTAACATGATTCCTACTTCCTCAAATACTTCTCTTAAAGCAGCATCTAAACTGGTATCTCCTGCTATGGAATGTCCCGCAACAGTTTCCCACTTTAATGGATCCGTATCCTTATCTGCCGAGCGCTGTGACACCAAATATTTCCCGGTTTTAGGATTCTTAATCCAAACCATAACCCATAAATGAAATTCATCATTCAAAAGATTCTCCTGTTCTCCACGAGCGCAAATTTTTCCATTTTTCTTCCGATCTATTGTATATACATCCCACAATTCACTCATTCCCAATACCCTCCGTTTTTAGAGCCAATGGGGACAGGTAATGATGTCCCCCTGGTTCTCTATACATACTTTAAAATCGTTTTTATAACTTCATCAATCACAATCGGCTTTGACAAATGTGCGTTCATTCCTGCATCCAGTGATGCCTGAACATCTTCTGCAAATGAATTCGCTGTCATTGCTATAATAGGAATGTTTTTTCCATCCGGTCTGTCATTCATTGCCCTGATTGCTTTTGCCGCTTCATAACCATTCATCTCAGGCATCATGATATCCATCAGGATTACATCAAATGTGCCTTCCGGATGATTTCTGAAAATCTCAACAGCATTCTTTCCATCCACAGCTCTTTCTACATTCATCCCGAACTCTTCCAACTGCACGGCAGCAATCTCTGCATTCAGTTCATTATCCTCTGCAAGAAGGACATTCACACCTGTAAGATTCACCTTTTCAGAAATACCTGTGTCTGACTTATTACATTCCTTATCTGTAATTTCCAAAGGAATATCCACAGTAAATGTGGTTCCCTCATGCTTTTTACTCTGCACGGAAATGGTTCCACCCATCATATCTACATACTTCTTTACGATAGCCATCCCCAGTCCAACTCCATGGTACTGCGTTCTCACATCGGAATTTTCCTGTGCAAATTCCTCAAAAACTTCTTTTGTAAATTCCTCACTCATGCCAATACCAGTATCCGAAATACGGTAACGCATATTTATATATCCATCCCCGCCCTTTTCCTGACACCGGGCTTCAAAGGTAATCGTCCCTCCATCCGGAGTGTATTTTACGGCATTGCTCAGAATATTGACCAGCACATCACGCAGGCGTGCAGAATCCGCAAGTACATTGGGAATCTTTGCTTCTTCACGCTGAATCTTAAAGTTGATATCCCTGTTCGTAAGAAAGCCTTTTGTAATATCCAATGCAGAATCTGTAATGTTTTTCACATCCGCCGATACCGGATTGTAATTCACTTTTCCACTTTCGATGCGAGTCAGATCTAATACATCATTGATCAGCGACAGTAAATGCTCTGAGCTTTCGTCAATCTTTTCCAGACAATTTTTCACTTCGTCTGACGGATTGTTTTTCATTGCAATACCGGTAAATCCTATGATTGCATTCATCGGTGTCCTCATATCATGGGACATGTGTGACAGAAATGCTGTTTTTGCCTTGTTTGCAGCCTGTGCATGCTCTGCCAGTTCCGCCATTTCCTCAGCTTTCTCCTGGGCCGCCTTCTGAGCTTTTTTTCTTGCACTGAGACGCACCATTATCACAGCCATAGCAGTCAGCAGCCATCCAAAAATAAGTAGAACCCAAACAGTAACAACAGGATGCAGACGTATCAAGTCAACAAATGTCAGCTCTGTTGCTTTGTATGTAGTATACTGTGCTGCAAGATCTTCAACAAGATTTTTGGGCATGGCATACATTGCTTTCGTCAGAATACCAGCCAGCGCATGGTTCTCAGTTGAGGAAATTACCATGCGGTAGGTGAATGTAGGCTGTTCCAGCAGAGTATATGTCATGGTGCCCGTAGTGTCACTGTTCACAAACGCCTGTGCCATGTAATAGTAGACGAAGGCAGCATCTGCTTTACCCTTACGGACAGCTTCCATCATTTCCTGTCGGGTACTGCACATCAGTTTTTCTGCACCGGGTGCCATTGCATCTTCAATTGAATTTGATGCTGTCTGGTCAACAGTAGTAACAACATTAATTTTTCCATCAAAGTCACGCCGTGTCACCCTCGCCAGCTGCATCGTAATGAAAGGTGCAGTAATCCCCCATTTTTTCGTCTCAGCATAGTTATCTGTTTCCAGACGCGCATCGATGCTTATATCTGTGGTTTCCCTATTTTTCTGATAGGCAATATACTCATCTCTGGTGGCAGGTGTAAGAAACTCATAGGAAATCCCCGCATAGTCTGCAATTTTCCTAAAGTAATCCGGGATAATACCCTTCATCTCACCATTTTCATTATAAGAATATGGCTGACGGGTCGGATCACACAGAACATGAAGCGGGTTGTCCTTGGAATACTGTGAAATAATGCTTTTTTCTTTCTCCGTATATTCCAGATTCTTAGTTTCTATGCTTTCATAATTTTTTTTATAAAGTGTCGTTTTCCAGTCACCCTCAACTGCATTCATCTGGTCGATTGCATAATTGATCTCATTCAGCAATTTTGTATTGCCTTTTTTAACAATGACATAGAAATCGCTGCTGCCAAATTTATCCACAATACGCTCATTGTTTGTTTTTCTCAGAGAACTGGTAACAATCGCATCAACTTTTCCGCTCTGAAGGGCTTCCTCCATTTCTGCGGTCGTATCAAAATAAGATGGAACATATGTAAATCCTTTGTTGTCTGCAAAATCCGCAAACTCTTCATTCCGGGTGTTTCCGTTCAAAAGCGCCACACGCATACCGTTGTAAGTGCTGTAATTGCCGTCCACAATCGTGCTGTTGTCACTGCGGACGGTCAGAATCCCATTATTCGTTCCGATCGGACGTGAAAAATCAAACTTTTCTTCTCTGTCCGGTGTTTTGCGGGCAGATGTTACCATGTCGATCTCGCCGTCTTCGAGCATCTGCTGCATATCTTCCCAGCTCTTACCGTATCCGACATACTCGTAATCTACATCCCAATAACGGGCCATCAGCCGAAGAAAATCATAGCCATACCCACTGCGGTTGCCTTCTTCATCCATCACATGATAACCATCCATGGCAAAGAAACCGACTTTGACAGTTTCATGCTGCGAACTGTCCTCGGCTGCATATGCAGTCCGGGGAGAAAATATCATACACACGCATACAAAAACCAGTAACACTGCCACATATTTCTTTGCTCTCGAAATCATATTAAATCTCCTGTCTGTCAAATATATTTCTCTATACATCTCCTTGTTTGAATAATATTATAATATATTATTCGAACAATGTGTTACAAATTTATTATACCACTACAAAACTCAACGGGTCAAGAATTAAGAGCTTTGCATTGTACTTTTCAATCGCTTCACGAATGCGGTTATCTCCGAAAGACAAAGTCTTTTCATCTTCTTTGATGAAGATTAGATTTTCTCCGTTTCCGTCGGCAGAATTGAAACGGGGTACTACCGTATCGTCTGCATCATCTTCCGTTGTCTGATAAATGATAGTCATTGGCTCATATTTTTCCGTTTCTGTAAAGGGTAGCGGTTCTCCCTTTGAGAGCAGGGCAGCAATGGAAAGCATTAACTTGCTTTTCCCATCGCCCGGATCTCCCTGCAACAGCGTAACCTTACCAAAGGGAATATACGGATACCACAGCCACTTTACTTTTTTCGGCTCGATTTCACTTGCCTTGATAATTTCAAGAGGTACAGTTACATTCATTTCATTGTCAATCATTTTCATATTTCTTTGTTCTCCTTTTCGATAAATATTTTGGGCAATGCACAACAACACAGCGGAAGCTCTGCTTGCAGTCATTTTCGCATTTTCTGCAAAGCTCTTTATAAGTAATGCGGTTTCGATCATTCAGAAACAACGCCCACTCTTGTTTCCGTTTATTGCTCATTCTCGGCATATCAATCCACCTTTCCGTCTGAAAATAAAAACCACAGGAAAGATACATTAAGCCTTGTTTATGTCATTTATCGGGGCGTAAATCAGGGGAAATTCCCGTTCTAAACCTTTCAAAAAATCACGCAAGGTATTTTGTACTAACCTGTGGTTATATATTGAATTGTGGGTTTTGGGTAACAAAAAACACCGTATTGCTACGATGTTTTTTGTTGTTCATATTCTATTTTTGATACTGATAAACTGGAACTTCTCGATTTCAAATGGCGATAAATAAATCTCTCCACCATCATCAGTTTAATTTTCGTTTAGATTAACGATTTCTTTTTCCTGTATTCTCTGTCCCTCGGATTTCCTCATGATAGAAATAATCTACGATCACCGGATGTCCCTGTGGGACTCTGCCATAAGGCATTTCATTATCCACAAAGGGACAATCATACTTCTTAGCCATTTCCTCAGCTTTTACTTCAAGTGCTTCAAAGTAGCTGCGGTTATGCTTGTTATAGATCTCGTCGTAAAGTGGTACAAGATCAGGATATTTTCCGGCGATATAATCCATAATTGTCTTTTTGAAACCGCCTCGAAGATTGAGATTTTCGAGCCAGAACAGATCGCACTGATCCTTTACCCGCTCAAAGATTGCTTCAAAATCCGTGATACCTGGGAATACCGGGGATACGAAACAGACTGTACGGATACCTGCTTCATATACCTGCTTCATAGCAGCGATACGGCGCTCAATGCTAGAAGCAGAGTCCATATCGTTCTTGAAATTTTCATCTAGTGTGTTGATCGACCATGAAACGGTTACTCGTCCAAGCTTCTTCAGCAGATCAATATCCCGTACCACAAGATCCGACTTTGTGCAGATCAGAATATCTGCGTCACTGCCGATCAGCTGCTCCAGAAGTTTTCTGGTATTCCCGAATTGCTCCTCCTGTGGATTGTAGCCATCTGTCACAGAACCGATGACCACCCGCTGTCCGGCATATTTCTTCGGATTCTTAATTTCCGGCCAATGCTTCACATCAAGGAAAGTGCCCCATTCCTCCTTGTGTCCGGTAAAGCGCTTCATAAAAGAAGCATAGCAATACTTGCAGGCGTGTGTACAGCCTACATATGGATTGACCGAGTAACCGCCTACAGGCAGACTGGACTTGGTCATGATGTTCTTTGTTTCCGCCTCATTAATGAGGATTCCATTTATTACTTCTGCCATGATCTCTGTACCTCCAACACTTTATTGAATTCATCCGGCATTTCCTGAATCATATTTTCATTCCCTATGATAGGGACAAGATCTTCCTTCATAAATACCGGAATGTCAAGCACATGCGCCTGATCTGTCAGAGACCATGCCCACTCCGGCTCCGTATGAACCTTCCTGCTCTGAACTCCAGTCATGGTGCCGACAACGATCCAGTTGATCCCGGAAAGATCAACTGAACCTGGATTGTCGAATAGCGGCTCAAAGGTAACATGATAGTGTTTTGCTCTGACATTTTCCCGTAGTGCGTCAATACGCCACAGTTCTGCTTTTCTCGTCACCGTAACACCAAACCATGCGTTTTCCAAATCTGTATCAAAATCCAGCAGATCTGGTCGCTTTGTAAGGAACAGGAACTGATGCTGTGGATTTTCACTGATTTTTTCAAATACCTCGTCTCTCCATTCTGACTTCCAGCCGGAAAGATCGCTCATGCCGGTAAGAAGAAAGTTCTGCGGACGTTTCTTTTCCATCATCTTGAGCTTACCCGGAAAGAATTCAGGGTCAGCAAAGTCATCAATCATATGCCAGCGTTTCACATTATTGCGGGCATAGCAATATGCACACCCCACTGTACATCCGATAACGATATTCATGTTTTGGATCTGATCTTTGATACAAATACTCATGATTTCTGCCACTCCTCAAGATTCTTTCTGATACGGTCGAGGCATTCCTCAAACTGGGTAATTTCTTCCTCCGAAAAACCTTTGTAGTAAATACTGCCCATTTTATCAGATACAGAATCATATTCGTCCTTTAAGGCATGTGCTTTTTCAGTCAGAAACAGGAGTGTTTTCCTTTTGTCCGTTTCAGACTGAACGCGTCTTATCAGCCTTGATTTTCCATTCTTTCCAGCATCGTAGTAAGAGAAGTTATCGCTAATCCACATTTAATCGAGAGTGACCTGATTGAGATTCCATCTTCCTGCCACAGTACATAAAGAATACGCCCTTGGGCTCCGTTAAACGCATCAATATTCTTTTCGCTGAGAATCTTCTCAAAGATTCGATCTCCAAGTTGTTTTATTTTGGTAACAAGAAATCCGCCATTCATTTTCATACAAAAACTCCTATATAGTATTTTATTAAATAATACTATATAGGAGTTTTACTGTCAACAGTTTGTATGTCTAAGTAGAAGTAAATTCCGATTTATGAGCCGACCCCCAAGAGTTAGACCAAGAATCTAACACTTGGGAGGTTGCTTTTATGATTAAATATAGTTTTGAACAAAAGAAGGCACTCGTTACTGCCTATCTGAATGGTGAAGGCGGAATACGTACTGTTATTAAAAAGTATGGTTATTCAAATC
>QUFP01000023.1 GCA_003478935.1 Firmicutes bacterium AF25-13AC | reverse complement strand
CGATGAGACAATGTTTTGGATTTTAAGAACATACATAAGGCTTCGGCATAGGTCTTTTGCTGAGAAAGTAGTACACGACGTATGAAATCCCATCAGCATAAATCCTGAATACTGTGGCTATATTTCAGTCTATAGGGCTGGATGACGCTACAAGAATCTAAGGAATCCCACGGTTTTAACCGTGGGAGTATGTCAAATAACGATAACCGCTTACGATACCGTACAGACTGTAAATCTTGCTATAATCATTTACAAAAGTCAGGATCAGCTCGCCCTTTGTATTCATGGAAAGAAGTCCATCGATACAGTTTGTGAGAACCTGCAATTCCTTTGCGTTCTGCGCATTCTGTACGCAGAATGTCTCCATCTCATTCACAGCAGTCTGATAAGTATAATAGGAGGTTAACCCCTCTGTCTCATCAGCCATTGCCGTGATCGGTGTCATCGATGCTGTCATCGCCGCTGCAAGCGCCAATGCAAGTGCTTTGTTTTTTCTCATAATCTGCTCCTTTCGCTGCCCAAGGGCTGCCCTTTACTGCCTAATTACAAAAAAGAGCAAAGGAAATCAAGGTCTTGTGTAATCACCATTGATTATCCTTTGCTTTTATTTTTTGTTGTTTAGCTGTTTTTTATTATATTATTCAACGTTTTAGTTGTCAAGCACTTTTTCACTTTAATTTAATAAAGCTGTGAAGTGGTATTACAGTTCACAGAGCTAGTCTACGAAAGCCCTTAGGTGTAATGGTTTCGTCGCCGGACCAAACTCCGCAGGTCCTTTTATGTTCTTTATTATCATACATTACTTTAAAAGACCTGCTCCAAGTGTCCGGCTCGTGAAATCCATTCACCTTCGGGCTTGGCCGTAAACTGTAACAAAGTGATGATTTTTCATCTTAAATATACAGACTCATGTTTTGTCTTAAAACTTCAATGTCATTTAAGTTTTTCTTCAATGTCAACTTCAATATCACTTCAAAGTCAACTTCAATGTCACTTCAAACAAGCTTCAATCTACTTTGAACTACTTTTCTGCGATCTGGTGATCGATCATCTTTCCCTTGTCAAAATGAAAAATCTCATTGCAAAGTACACGGATGTCCTCGCTGCTGTGGCTGGCGACAACGATTAGCTTTCCCTCTTCTCTTTGCTTTAGAAGAATCTGGTACATTTCCTGCACGCCATCGTTATCTAAGCCTGACAATGGCTCATCCAAAAGAAGAATATCTGGGTGCTCCATTAGTGCCTGCGCTAGTCCAAGGCGCTGACGCATACCGAGTGAATATTTTCCTACATGCTTCTTACTCTCTGGGTCAAGTCCAACAAGACGAATCGCATTTTTAATCTCCTCATCGGAAATCTTATGACGAATTGATGCAAGCATCTTCAAATTGCGAAAGCCTGAGTAGCCAGGAAGAAATCCTGGATTTTCAATAATGGCTCCAATATTATCCGGTGCATCAATATCTTTTCCAAGTATTTTACCGTCAATTGTAATTGATCCGGATGTGGGCGAAACGAAACCCAAAATATGCTTCATCAGCATCGTTTTTCCTGATCCGTTTCGTCCAACAAGACCATAAATCTTTCCTTTTTCCAGCGTCATGCTAATATGTGAAAGAACTTCTACACCATCAAAGCTCTTTGTCAGATCTTTTATTTCTATCATTATATGCGTTCCTCACTTTCTCTTTTCGATCACTCATTATTGGTCGTTATTTCCCTGTAAATCCGTTATCATGATTCGTTTACTCTGATAATAGATTGCCACAAAAGATGCCAACAACAAAATTGCATACAGAGCTGAGATTGCTGGAATCGTGAGTGCCGATGCGCCTGTACAGAATCTAGTGACTCTACGCTTGTCCAGCAGACAGGAGAAAAATATTGCAGCCAAAATTTTTTCGGGAATGTAAACCATGTGAGTATTGGATCGAGAAAAACAATAATTCCAGTCGCAGCTAATCCCCACAATATATTTTTGCTGATCAAGCTAACCAAATACAAAATCATACCAAGCAGTGTAAAGGAAGCCCATGCTGTCAGAAACGTATAAAGTGTTGCTCCACTTGGATACAGATATTTTACAACGGCAATCGGAATAATAGTTGGATAAAGTTGCGCCAAACTTGCTGCGCTCATCTGAGAAGTTCCATAAATAAGATCCGCTGCTGATCCATCCCAACTGTCCCTCAAAGAAAGAATTGGAACTGCCACCAGTGCTGCACAGATTGTAATAAACGCAATATAGACAAGTGAAACTACTGCTATGTACAGACAAGTGCCAATACACCAACCAGAGCGTTTGCTTCTCATGATTGCATATGGTGTAATCGGATAATAAAATGGCGCATCACAGAGTAACAAAATAAGTCCAACATGAAAACAAATTTTCGGTGTTCCAATCGAAATCTCTGTACTTCCAAATAGTAATGGAAGAAGAAGTGGTGTAGATACTGCACCATTATCTAGTCCATATTGCAAGACAGGTTTCAATGTATTAAAAACAATAAGCGCAGTAAATAAAAGAATAAATTTTACTCTAAAGTCCTGTCTCCAACAATTAAAATTAATGGAAGTAACTGCTATTGAACGTTTAAATAAGCCCATGTTTTTTCCTCCATTCTAGTCTTCTGGCAAAGAAAAATGCACAGAATGCATATACGGTCAGTGGGTACAGCATCCCCCATAAAAACATAAGCATATGTGGAGTAGCAGTTCCTGCTGAAAATGTTGGCATCATAGAAATCAGCCCCAATACACTGAATATACTGCTATATGGAATATAGGAAGCCGCTGCATAGAACGTAAGCCCACACATTCCAACTGCCACAAATAAATTAGGCTGATAAACAGAAAGCAATAATCCAGTACCACTACATGCAGCTGTGATCACACCAAACTGAAGTGCCATCATAATTGAATAAATCATCGGATGATTCCATGAAAAACTTCCATAGTAAAGATCTTTCATTCCCAATGACATCAATGGCAAACCCGCGCAAACACTGACAATAAGATAGAGTCCAATCACTATTATCATCCCCAGCATTATCGCTATAAAGTTAACAAGAAAACGACTGATCGTGTATGACAAAAGAGTTGTTCTATTAAGAATTGAACGCAAATAGCGACTATTTTCATCACTACAATAGCTGCCTGTGTAAATGCCGCCGAACAAAAAAACAATAACTACCTTAAATTTATCATATGCCAAACTATTATATAATATATTTACACACCCCTGCATCCCTGTTGAATCTCCCCACCATGTATAACTTTGAAATTCATTCCATGTTGAAGCAAATAAAACCAAAAGTGTTGCCATTACAATTAATACAAATTTTTTGCAAAAAATACTTCTCCTCAAATCCATTCTAAGGCAGTTCATATTTTTCACCTCCGCTCTATTGCTTATCGCATCAATTATTTACTACAAATCCACTTACTGCATCAATATAAATTGTTCCTGTTCTTCCAGCAATTGCAGATTCATTATTTTGAATATACTCAACTCGCCATGTAGGAACCGCATAGTTTTCTCCATCCGCGTTATATTCTTTTACATAAACTAGAGAAATCGTATCAATTGTAATATTTGTTCCCAATGTCTGTATTGCCTGTGACATAGCTTTTTCTTTTGAAACCAACTCATGTTTTTCTGAAATTTCTTCTGGTTCATATGGAAGATCTGCACTCAAAATAACTACTTTATTTTGGTAAGGAAGATATATAATTTCTAATTGCTCATTATCCATTAAGACTCCATTTAACTTTAACTTATATACCAGAAGCATCGCCTCATATTCCTTTTTCCAAGGCAAATTTCTCTTAAATCCCGAATCCATTTTATCGTACAATGCATCCGCCTCTGCCTCTTTCCCTTCATCTCTTAATTGCTCCACTTGTCCTCTTGTTATAACCTCATAGCCTTCTCCTGGAGCACCAATCGTATACTGTAATTTTTTTTCAATATTTTGAATTGCATCTAATGTAATTGCATACGAAGAAACCTCTGCATCCTCATATCCACATAATCTTGCATATTTTTCACAAGCTTTTACTGCCTGCTCCTTCGTACAAGAAGCCAACGATTCTTCTGGGTACGTTTCTCTTAGCAAACTTCCATCACCGATTGGATTCATTAAGTGACTATATGTCGAAGCCATTCCATCATTTTCATCGCTATAACTAATAGCAAAATCCTTGTTATAGATTACAACCGTACCATCTTTCTCATAATAATAATCACCCAAGAAATGTTTCGGCTTATACTGCTCTGCTTCTTCTATTGTTGGTACCCCTAATAATAGCTGAGCAAACTGATTTAAATCCGTATTGTCGTTTCTCTTTAATTTTACAGATTCTAAATAATTCCTACCATCCTCTTTTTCAATATTGGTATTACTTTCAACTTGAATCTGTTCTTCACTTTCAGCAGGCATCGAAACTGAAATTTCTCTTCTAAATCTACACCCTGGCAAAGCTAATGCGATCATTCCGACAAATATTACCAAATATTTTTGATTATTCTTCATTTTCTGATTCTCCTTTTTAAAATATCCCCTCAGAGTATAAACTCCAAGGGGATATTTATATTGTCAAAAATTATAATCAGCCGTTTGGATTCCATTCTCCCCAGACTGTATAATTTGCAGTCAGAGAGCCTGAATTTGCACGAAGCATACAATCATCCGCATAATTATAATACGCTGCCATGTATGGAATTGAATGCTTACTGCGATCAGAATTCATAAAATTAATAGATCCCTGCGTCATCTGCGCACTATTGTTTGCAATAACAATATAATTTGTAGGTAATTCATTATGATTGCTTCCCAGAGCCTTTACGTATGCATGATCTGCTGGAATCACCTTTTTAACAGGTGTAGAATTATACCCTTCATTATTATAGTATACTGGAATCCAATAATTTGTCGCTGCAAACGCAGTTCCTGTCGTTGCCATTGTCAGCATAGCCAAAGCAGCTGCTAAGCCTCTCTTTTTCATAGAAGCCTCCTTCTAGGCTTTCGCCTTTGTGATATATTTTACACAACTGATCCCCCCTACTTACCTTCGGCGCCTTTGTACATTGCAAGTAGAAAACAATCAATGTATAATCAAAAAAAGATTCGTAACATCTTGTTGTTATACTAACGCAATGTTACGAATCTGTCAATTAACATTTATATATATTTTTTCTTACATTTTCCTTAAGGCACCTATTTGGCTTCATCCTTTTACTGTACCACAAGTGACCCGTCCTCTGTTTTCTCACAAATATATGTATCATCTCTGTAGTACAGTGTACTCATGCAACCGCACTTTTACACTAATCCCCCAGTTTTAACCGTAGGAGTATGTCAATTATGAGTTAATGCTAAGATTACAATACTCAAAAGTATAACTATCACTACAAATATCAATACGATTATGCCTGCTGTTTTAATGAACTTCATATGTTTCATACTAATCTCCATTCCGCCGCCTTCAGCTGGCGGCACAAATATTAATGAAAGTATTTCAACTCTCTCCGTTATGCTGTAAAATAGTTTGTAAGCAAGTAGAAAACAATATATGTATGCTAAAAAAAATTCGTAACATCTTGTTTTTATACTAACTTGATGTTACGAATCTGTCAACTACTTTTCACTATTTTGTCTATTGTTTTCTTTTTGCACTATTTTTTCTTACTGTACTACTAATGATCCACCCTCTGTCCGCTCTCCTGACCAATTCCTGATAAAGACATAATACATCCCGCTCTCTTCTATATCAAAGTTATGACCTTCATTCTTTCCTTCGAGGCAGCGTCTTTTCGTGTCACGGATGATTCCATATTCTACTTTATAGTTCGCGTATGTATAAACCCATATACTCTCGCCTTTTTCTTTGTAGAACGGGCCAAACTGAATCTCTTGATCTTTTTGCAGCGTCCATTTTTGTTCATCCGAACCATATTTATGGGCTGAATTTTTTGATAGCAGCTCATCAAATTTAATCTCATCACCAGTAAAATAAAGGTCAGATGCATCAAGCTCTGTCTGCTTTTTCTGATACTCCGTTTCTTCTGATGTGACAAATTTCATCGCAGCATCATAGCTGACTATTGATGCAAAGCTGATTGTATAGGCACTTGTACATAAGATAATGCCTGCAAGAATTACAGCTGTTATACGTCCTGTTGCTGTAAACATCTTGCTGTTTTGTGCAAGTTTAGTCTTTTGAGCGGCACGCTCACGCGCTTTTAACGTGTTTTTGTTTTCGCACAGTGCTGAATACGCATATGCGCGCCGCTGCTTCTGATCGGCTGCAAAGGCACGAATCTTTGAAAAATATTCATGCTGCTCTATGCCAAGCTGTTTGATGCTGTCAAGGTCGCAATAATATTCATTACATACATTTAATTCTGCAAAAAGCTGCTTTATGCCCGGGCAAAACCAGTAAAGACTTGAAATCACAAGCATCATCTGCTTCATTAAAAAATCTTTGTGATGAATATGCGTCAGTTCATGCACTAGAATTAGCCGAAGCGTCTCTTTGTCGATTTCACCTGCCGGAAGAAAAATACATGGATTTAAAAATCCCATTGTCATTGGCGACACAATCTCTTTGCTTATAAAAACTGTAACATGGCGGCAAATACCCATTTTAGCGCAAAGCTTGTATGTTTCTTTTTGTTCATCCTCCTGCCACAAAAGATCTCGCTTCGCGTTTATTTTTAACTGATACAGGCTATTAAGCTGACATACTGTAATAGCTGTCCTTCGCAAAGCGCCTGCCAGCCAGATAATTATAACAGCACTAAGCATAAGCGTCACAAATCCCGCTGAACGAAACATCTCATATTGAAATGCATGTCTGCCTTCTTTTTGCTGCCAGTACAAAAAAATTACTGGGACAAAGAAGCTGATCAAAACAGGCCAAAGAAGCATCCTCATAAAGATCGTATCGTTTATAAAGTGACGTTTTCTGGCAAAGCGCCACAAATTTGCTATTATGCTTCCTGTCATTCCAGTCAGAAAGAAAATCCAAAATAATGTTGCTGCCCACTGAAGGAAAAAGTTAGACCACTCTGATGTTTCCATATGTTTTCACCTGCCTTTCTTTTTCATCAGTTATCTTCTTCGTCCTCATCCTCTGCGCTGTAAAGATCTGAGACAAGCTGATCAAGAGAGCCGTCATACCAGAGCTTTAAGATTTCTCTTCCCTTCTTTTCTCGCCTCCTCTTCCTTTACCTTTGCTGTATAGAGGTTTACTCTTGTGCTGACATCTACGTTAACATAACCCTTCTGATCAAGACGATACATAAGCGTGCCGAGTGATCTGCGGTCAAGTTCGGTCTGATATTTTTCTAACAAAATCTGCTGAATCTGTGTCGCTGTCACCGGATGGTCAGAACCCCATACACATTTCATAATTAAAAGTTCAGTTTTTGACAAATCTTTCATAAATTTCTTCCTTTCTTAAATCTGTTTTCCTGCAAACTGTGAATCATACAGTGAGCGATAGAAGCCGCGTTTCTCCATAAGTTCATCATGTGTTCCCTGTTCGATTACTTCGCCTTCTTTTACAACTAGTATACAGTCTGCATTCTGAATTGTCGAGAGGCGATGTGCTATGACAAAGCATGTTTTGTCTTTCATAAGCTCCAGCATGGCTTCCTGAATTTGAAGCTCTGTTCTTGTATCGACATTTGATGTAGCTTCATCTAGTATCAGCATATGTGCATCAAGAAGCATCGCTCTGGCGATAGTTAGAAGCTGCTTTTGTCCTTTTGAGATATTTCTTCCATCGTCCGTAAGTACTGTGTCGTACTGCTTTGGCAGACGCATTATATAGTTATGAATACGGGCGGCTTTGCAGACACGTTTCACATCTTCGAGTGTGGCATCTGGCTTGCCGTAGGCGATATTTTCATAAATTGTTCCGTGAAACAGCCACGTATCTTGCAGTACCATGGCAAATGCACGGCGCAGACTGTCTCTTGTAACCTTTGTAATGTCGTTTCCATCAATAGTAATTTTTCCGCTGTCAATATCATAAAAACGCATCAAAAGATTTATGATGGTTGTCTTTCCAGCTCCTGTAGGACCGACGATTGCAATAAGCTTACCCGGTTCTGCATGTAAACTCAGATCATGGATAATAGTATGATCCTTTGTGTAACCGAAGCTTACATGTGACAGCTCTACGTCTCCGTAAATGTCGGTGAGTACTTTCGCATCTGTGCTGTCAGCCGGCTCCTCTGTCTCATCAAGCAGTCTAAACACACGCTCTGCGGCGGCAAGTGCTGACTGCAGCTCGCTCATGATATTTGCAGACTCATTGATTGGTCCGGAAAATTTTCTTGAATATAGAACAAATGAGGAAATATTTCCAAGTGTCATCTGACCAAATATGAAGCGAATCGCTCCAAAGATCGTGACTAGTGCAAGTGAAATATTGTTGACAAGGTTTACTGACGGTCCTACCATGCTGCCCATGTAATCGGCGCGGTAATAGGCATCCACAGCCTCCTCATTTTTTGCCTGAAACTTGCCTATTGTATTGACTTCCTGATGATATGCCTTTAAGCTTTTCTGACCTGCAAGCATCTCCTCTATAAAGCCGTTTAACTCGCCAAGCTTTCCTGAACGGGCACGAAAAAGAGGTCTTGTAAGTCCTGTAAGCTTTTTAATAAAGAAGATTGTAAGCGGCACAGTAACAACAAAAATCAATACAAGCGGCGGTGAAATTAAAAGCATCATAACTAGAGATCCTATTACTGTAATAAAGCTTGCAGCAAGTGACACAACATCATTTGAAAGGCTTGTGTTTATTGTATCTACATCATAGGTGATACGGCTTATAATATCGCCTGCTGCGTGCGTATCAAAGAAGCTGACAGGAAGACGCATCAGACGGTCGAAGATATTGCTTCGCATAGTTGAGACTATGCGCTTTGTAATCTGAAGCATGACAAGATTTAAGATATAGGCAAGTGCTGCTGATACTAAATACAGCGCAATCATGATCTCACAGCAGTAAATTACACGCTCCATATTTACCTGTCCCTTGCCAACCATCGCATCGACGGCATAGCCAGAATACATAGGACCTGCTAGCGACAGCAGATTTGAGCTTATACTTAACAAGATGGCAAGAAACAACCAGCCTTTAAACTGCCACAGATAACGGCCAAGGCGAAGCAGGATATGACGCTTTTCACCCTTTCCTTTTGTAAACTGTGCCTGCATTTTTTCTTTTTGTTCTCTTGCAATAGTGCGGCACTCCTCTGCCATGTTGCGGTTATCATTTTCCTTTTGATGTGCGCGGCATGCAGCCTCGATCTCTTCTAGCGTGATATCGTGGTTAAGCATTGGAGCATTTTTTTCTTCATATTGTTTCATATTCTTATGCTTCATCAATACCACCTCCCATCTGTGACTGGCTGATTTCCCTATAGACCTCACAGCTTTCCATCAGATTTTTATGTGTTCCATAGCCGATCATTTCTCCATCTTCAAGAACGATAATCTTATCGGCGCGGTAAATTGAACTGATTCTCTGCGCTACAATAATGGATGTAAGATCGCCATAATTTTCCTGAATTGCCCTGCGAAGACGTGCATCTGTCGCATAATCGAGCGCACTTGATGAATCGTCAAGCACAAGAATCTGCGGATGCTTTACGAGCGCTCTTGTAATTAAAAGACGCTGCTTTTGTCCGCCTGAAAGATCCATTCCCCTGATGGCAAGCATAGTATCAAGTCCCTTTTCCTCAATAAACTCGACAGCCTGTGCATCATGTGCTGCTGCTATTGCTTCTTTCTTTGAGACATCACGTCCAAAGCGAATGTTCTCATAGATTGTATCATGGAAAATAACGTCATTTTGGAAGGCTGCACCAAAAAGAGGCATGAGTTCCTTTGACGTGTAGGTGCGCACATCGCGGCCATTGACATAGATGTGTCCCTCGTCCGGATCATAGTAGCGCATCAAAAGATTCACAATAGTTGTCTTTCCTGAGCCGGTGGCTCCTATGATACCAAGCGTTTCTCCTTTATTTACTGTAAAGCTTACATCATGCAGACAGTCCTCACCGTCCCCATCCTCATAACGAAATGATACATGATCGAAGATAATCTGCGGCAGGACAAACTCTGCACCTGTCTCTTTGGCAGCGGCTGCCTCTGCCTCATTCACTGCCTTTTCTACTACTGAATCTACATTTCCAACAGGATGCTCTACCATAAGATCCTCAGGCAGATTTAATACCTCGCTGATACGTCTTGCTGATGCAGATGCTTTTGAATACATTACAAAAATTCGTGACAAAAACAAAATTGAATTTAAAATAATTGTCACGTATGACATAAATGCCATGATGACACCTGGTGTTGTTAATCCTTCATTGACACGCTTTGCACCTACGAAAAGAACTAGCACCAATCCTATATTTAAAATGATGCTCATGACAGGGTTCATTGCACCCATGATCATTCCGGCATGCTGATCACGCGTTACAACTTCTTCATTTATTTTTGCAAATTTACTTCTTTCTGTGTCTGTCTTTGACAGTGCCTTAATGACACGAATACCTGCAATATCCTCTCTTACAAGACGCACAAAGCGATCTACTGCCTCCTGCACCTTTGTGTACATTGGCACACCCTTACTTGAAAACAAATATACAAGAAATGCCATGACTGGAAGAAGTGCCAGCATGATACATGTAAGCGGCGCATCCATTGAAAGCGTGACGGCAAGACCTCCGATAAGCATGATAGGCTGACGCACGCCAAGGCGCTGCATCATACCAATAAATTGATGAATATTGTAAGTATCTGATGTTGATCTTGATATTAGTGATGCCTGTCCTATCTGCTCCTGCTGTCTGGCAGATAAAAAGCTGATCTTTGAAAACAGCTGCAGACGGATTCTTTCTGTTGTATTTCTGGCAACAAGCGATGCCATGCGGTTTGCCACGATATTTCCAAGTAGCGCAAGAAGCGCAAATAAAATCATTACACCGCCCCACGCAAACACAAAACCAATGTTTTCAGTCGGAATCACCTTATCTACCATGATGGAAAGTGCCCACGGAATCAAAAGTTCAACAATGGTAGCAGCAACCTTTATTGAAAAACCGACTGCCATTCTTGCCCGATACGGAATCAGATAAGAAAATATCTGTTTCATTTGTTTTTTCTCCTTTCTTTTCTCTCTATATAAAGAAATGATACCACTCTTTTTGTATGCAAAGCAATGTAGAATCCTCGAAAAATTTGGGGAAATGAAACGAAGGAATTTTTTCGCGCTGCCCTTAAAAGCTGATATAGTATCGCTATAGGATATTTTGATGTTCATGTGAACACAGCTTTCATTTTAGAAAGGAAGGAATTTATGCAGGATCGAGAGGAAAAAACAGAACAGCAATTGCAGGAAAGTATTAAGGCCGCTGACGAACAGCCCATTTTGATTTCGGATGCCTGCAAGCAGCTCAATATGGAGGCTCATGTGCTTCGATACTGGGAGGAGGAGCTTGGTCTTCCTATCATGAGAAATGATCAGGGCTATCGCTGCTACACAAATGCGCAGCTTCTGATGTTTCAGCGGATTAAGATTTTGCGTGATGCGGGCTATCAGCTAAAGGCTATTAAGCTGGTGGTTCCAAGACTGGCTCTTTTGGATGATGATGAATTTTATTATCTGGTGAAATTATCTGATGAGATGAATAAACGAGCCAGTGAGCTGCCTGATACGCTTCCGGCCATTCTTCCTGTCTCTGCAAGTCAGACGGAGCTTGCACGAAAGCTTCGCATGGAGGAATTTGAAGATGTTATGAACCGTATTTTAGATGAGGCACTGTGCCGACACTCCGCTGATATTAACGCACAGCTTGCAGATACAATCTGCAAAAAGATAGGTGTGCAGCTTGACAATGTTATCGCAGAAAAAATCACGGAACAGGTCAGCACAAAGGTTATTAAGGAGATGGATTATAGGATGCGGCTGCAGGATGATGAGGCAGAGGAGCGCTTTCGCAAGCTTGATGAAACACTTTTTATGCGCCGCAAAAAGTCGCGTGAACAAAAAGAGGCTGCCGCGAGCCGACTGCCTTGGAAAAGAAAACATAAAACGTAAGCAAAAAAGACTGCCCTCTCGGACAGTCTTTTCGCTGACAGTGAATAAATTATTCGCTGATTGCGCCTACTGGACATGCAGCTGCGCAGCTTCCGCACTCGATGCATGCGTCTGCGTCGATCTCGTACTTGCCTTCGCCCTCTGCGATTGCACCTACTGGGCACTCACCCTCACAGGTACCACACATAATACACTCATCACTAATCTTGTATGCCATTTGTTTTTCCTCCTTGGAAATTTTGTTTACGCTTTTCTCAGCACCATTATTCTAATACAGGTTTGTATTTTTTGCAACTATTTTATTTTACCTTCTTCCAAAGCTCATAATACATATCTTCGGCTTCTTTGCCAAGGTAATTATAAACCTCACACTTTTCGATGGTCTCTTTATCTGGGAATACACCAGGATTGTTTACAATATCTTCGTCGATTAACTCCTGTGCTGCGATATTTGGTGTTCCGTAGTAGATATATTCGAAGTTATCATAAGCTGCTTCCTGACTGCACAGAAAATCAATCCACTTATGCGCGTTTTCTACATTTTCGGAGCCCTTTGTGATAACCCAGCCATCATACCAGATATTTGTTCCCTCTTTTGGAATTACATATTCAAGGTCTTCGTTCTCTTCCTGGCAGTACAGATATTCACCTGAATAGATAACACCGATTGCTGCTGCACCGTTGATCATCTTATCACGCACCTCGTCGATGGTGTAAGCCTTGTTTAACTTGGACTGGATCTTTAACTCCTCCATTGCCTCGTTTAACTCGTCCTCATCTGTTGTGTTGCAAGAGTATCCAAGACGCTTTAAGGAGATCATAAATGCATCACGCACAGAATCCTGCATGATGATATCGTTCTTATATGTCTCATCCCAAAGTACATCCCAACTGTCAATTACAGCATCCTCATCTACTAATTCCTTATTATAAAGAATGCCAACTGTTCCGAATGTATATGGAACACAATATTTATTGCCTGGATCAAAGCCTTCACAGCTCTTTAAGTAAACTTCTCCAATGTTTTCCTTGTTTGTGATCTGATCCCAGTCGATCTCCTGCAGAACATCATTCTGGATCATCTTCTCGATCATATAGTCAGATGGACAGATAACGTCATAAAGACTTGGATCTGCCTCTACACGCGGATACATAGCCTCGTTTGTATCAAATGTATCATAGATAACTTCGATACCATACTCATCTTCGAACTCGTCAATCAGATCCTCGTCAATATATTCGCCCCAGTTAAATACCTTTACCTGGCCATTTGGATACTTATCTGCCAATACAGCCTGTGCGCCAAATGCAGTAGTTGCCATCATTGCAGCAGATGCTGCTGCCCATACTCTTCTTTTCATAGTCAACCTTTCTCCTCTTGTTTTATTTTTCTTTTATCGCGCATGCCCGGAAGCGTGTTC
Source organism: Firmicutes bacterium AF25-13AC (assembly GCA_003478935.1). Classification (GTDB taxonomy): domain Bacteria; phylum Bacillota; class Clostridia; order Lachnospirales; family Lachnospiraceae; genus Anthropogastromicrobium; species Anthropogastromicrobium aceti. Next base: position 48,527 of record QUFP01000023.1, on the reverse strand, counting down.
ATTAAAACTAACAACAGCAGTACAGAAACAAACATCACTGTTGACAGTGCGTTCATTGTTGGCTTGATGCCCTTTCTTACTTCACTGTATATTAATGTTGACAGCGTATTGATTCCGGCGCCTCTGGTGAAGTAGGTGATGATAAAATCATCTAGAGACATCGTAAATGCCAGTAAAAATCCAGATGTAATTCCCGGTGCAAGATCTGGAAGCACAACCTTAAAAAAAGCAGACAGTGGCGTTGCACCTAAATCCATAGCTGCCTCGTAAGTACTTACATTTGTCTGGCGAAGACGAGGCATAACGCTTAAGATCACATACGGAATATTGAACGTGATATGCGCCACTAATATAGTAGAAAAGCCAAACTTCCAGCCAACAGAAATAAATACAAGCATCAATGAAAGTCCTGTTACAAGATCGGAATTCATAAGCGGAATGTTGTTTATAGCCATATAAGTTGTCTTAAACTTTCCTTTTAATGCATTGATACCGATACATGTAATTGTGCCTACCAGTGTGGCAACTATTGCGGACACAAATGCTATAATTAATGTATTGCTGAGAGCCTCCATGATCATTCTGCTCTCAAATAAATCCTCATACCACTTTAAGGAAAATCCTTTCCAGCGGCTTCCTTTTCCTTCATTGAAGGAAAAAATAATTAATGTTACAATCGGGGCATACAAAAAGATAAAGATCAGTGTAAGGTACATGCCCGAAAAAAAAGATTTTAATTTTTTCATCAGAATGATGTTCCCTCCCCGTTTTTATCGTAGTGCTCAAGTACTGCCATGCTGATTAAGATAAATACCATTAAGACAAGTGAAAGTCCTGAGCCAAGATGCCAGTTATCAGCTGTGGAAAATTCCTGCTCGATAATGTTTCCGATTAACATAATCTTTCTCGCACCAAGAAGATCTGAGATGGCAAATGTGGTCAGTGACGGAACAAATACCATAGTAATACCGCTTATAATGCCAGGAAGGCTGAGTGGCAATGTTACCTTAAAAAATACCTGCACGCTGTTTGCACCAAGATCTCTTGCTGCATTTAATACATTCTCATCAATTTTTGTGAGAACGTTAAACAGCGGAAGAACCATAAATGGCAGGAAGTTGTAGATCATACCCATAATGATTGCCGCATTTGTTCCTACTACACTAAATGTCGGAAGACCTAAGTTTCTGCAGATGTTAAATAAAATACCGCCGTCATCAAGAAGATTTAACCATGCGTAGGTACGAAGCAGAAAATTCATCCACATAGGCAGAATAAATATAAATACAACAAAGCCTTTCTTGCCCATGCCTGTTTTTTTTAAAATCATGGCAAGCGGATATGCAATCAACAAACAAAGAATTGTACAGGCAATTGATAGACTAAGTGATAGTCCCAGTGCCTTTAGATGCTCTGGACTTGCTATGGCTCTTACATTTGCAAGCGTGAAGGCACCTGTGCGGTCTGTAAAGCCATACCAGGCAATCACTAAAAGTGGGATTATCGTAAAGAGAATCATCCAGACAAAGTACGGTCCAGATAACAATTTTTTCTTATTCATGGACCCCCATCGCCTCCTCATCCTCGGATTCCGGCTTGTTCATAATCTGAATGTCAAACGGATCGACATGGATGCTTACCTTTGTTCCAACCTGGAACATGTCAGTACTGTGGACAAGCCACTCAAAACCTCCGGCCATGACCTCCATCTCGTAATGTACACCCTTAAAGATCATATGAGTAACTACTCCCTCGAGACTTCCCTGACCCTCTGGCAAAAGATCTACATCCTCTGGACGAATCACGACATCAACTGGCTTATTTCTTCCAAAGCCTTTATCCACACATGCAAAACGGCTTCCTAAAATCTCTACAAGCTCGTCTTGAATGAAGGTTGCACCGATGATGTTGCTATCACCGATAAAATCTGCAACGAATGCATTCTCTGGCTCGTTATAGATCTTTTCCGGAGAACCCTGCTGCTGAATATAGCCCTGGTTCATTACAATGATATGGTCGGACATTGTAAGTGCCTCTTCCTGGTCGTGTGTGACATAGATAAAGGTAATGCCAAGCTCTTTTTTCATACGAATCAGCTCATACTGCATGTCCTGACGGAGTTTTAAGTCAAGTGCACCAAGCGGTTCATCAAGAAGAAGCACCTTAGGCTCATTTACAATAGCGCGCGCAATCGCAATACGCTGCTGCTGTCCTCCTGAAAGAGAATCTGGCATACGCTTCTCGTAACCTTTCAGGTTAACAAGCTTTAATGCATATGCAATCTTATCTTTAATATACTGCTTTGACTTTTTCTTGATCTTTAAGCCAAAAGCAATGTTTTCCTCTATTGTCATATTAGGAAAGAGTGCATATTTCTGGAATACAGTATTTAATGCTCTCTTATGAGGCGGAAGTGATGTAATATCCTGTCCGTCAAAAATAACCTTTCCCTTGTCAGGTGTCTCAAAACCGCCGATGATACGAAGCGTTGTGGTCTTTCCGCAGCCGCTTGGTCCTAACAGCGTTACAAATGAATTTTGATAAATATCAAGATTTAAATCATCTAGTATCATCTGCCCATCATAGCTTTTTGTGATACCCTCCAATTTAACCAGTGATTCTTTCATTGTAATATAAAACCATACCTTTCACACATTTTTTCTGATACCTGATCAAAACGTCGGCGGTGAACTAATCCAAAGTACTGTCGCGCCTAGCTTTGATGTTAAGTAATGCTGCTTACCAGATACATAGTAAAAGGTTTCTCCCTTTTTTGCCCGGTAAACCTTATTTCCCAGATGAATTGTGACAGCGCCGTTTAAGACATATCCAAACTCCTCTCCCTCATGCGGGTTGTCTGGATCTGTTGATCCTCCTGGCTCTAATTTCAAAAGAATGGGTTCCATCTGATTTTTCTGTGCATTTGGAACGATCCACTCAATCGTATTTTTATTCTCTTCATCCTTCTTAACAAAGTAATCCTCCTTTGTAAATACAATCTGTTCTTCGGGCTCTTCTGTAAAAAACTCGCTGACAGAAACGCCCAGACACTGTAAAATATCCATCAGTGTCGCAATCGACGGAGATGTCAGATCCCTCTCTACCTGTGATATAAAGCCCTTCGATAACTCCGCGCGGTCTGCCAGCTCTTCCTGCGTCAGCCCCTTCATGATTCTCAGCTGCTTTATCCTCTGTCCGATTTCCACATTTGCCTCCCATATTGCATCCATGTGACTGCAAAAAACACACAATAAAACATGGTTTGTAAAAGCGAAGTAAAGCTAAACAAAATGTTTTGTATCATTTCTGCAATTCTAATATTAAACCTCAGGTTTAGTTTTGCTAAACTCACAATAGACAATTATACCTATTTTTTTTATGTTGTCAAGCGATTTTATTTGAATATTTTCCCAAAATGTGGTATGCTTAGGTATGGCAGTTTAGCAGACTCTGCCACATGATTTGAATGAATCTGTCTGCAGCCGTTTTGAGTGTAAATCAGGCAGATGCAGCGGCATTTATATAACTAGGAGGTTTACTTTTATGGCACAAAAATATGTTGCATATGTAGGCTCTTACACCTATTATGGTTCCAGCAAAGGCATCAGCATTATGGACGTAGATGTAGAAAAGGGCATCTTTACAAAACGAAAGGAAGTTTCTGTCAACAATTCTTCTTATCTTGTTGCTTCCCGCAATAACAAATATTTGTATTCTGTTGTTGATGAGGGTGTTGCCGCATTTAAAATTCTTCCAGATGGTGATCTTGAATATTTAAACACCGCTTCTATCCGCGGTATGCGTACCTGTTATCTGACTGTTGATAAGGCTGGAAAGTTTTTAGTTACTGCTGGTTATCACGATGGTAAGATGACTATTCTTAATATCAATGAGGATGGTTCTGTTGGAAGCATTGCATCTGAAATCTTTGATCACGGTACTGGTACAATCGGTGAGCGTAATTTCCGTCCACATGTCACATGCGTTCAGTTTACTCCTGATGAAAAGTTCCTCTGCATGGTAGATACTGGTCTTGATAACATTAAGGCATATCGTTTTGATCACTCTAATGGTCATCTTACACTTGCCGATATCATTCACTGTGAATTAAATTCTGCACCGCTTCGTATGCTCTTCTCAAAGGATGACCGTCATATGTACATGATCTCTGAGCTGAAGAATTATGTAACAGTCTATAATTATCTTCCTCATCCAAATGAGCCTGAGTTTCAGTTTAAGCAGCTTGTATCCACACTGCCAAAGAAATATGACGAGCAGTCTGCTGCATGTGCAATGCAGTTTACAAGCGATGATAAGTATCTGTTTTGCTCTAATGCCGGAGACAACAGCTTTGCACTGTATGAGCGTGATCCGGAGAACGGCCTTCTTTATATGAAATGCGTTCTTCCAATCAGCGGTGATTTCCCGAAGCACATTTCTGTCTTCCCGGATAATAAGCATGTTGCAAGTATTAACAAGAATTCTAACTCTATTACTTTCTTTACTGTTGATTACGAGAAAGGTCTTCTTGTTATGAATGGCCGTCCGCTTAAAGTTGATACACCTAACTGCTGTAAGATTGTTCCGATTGAGGGATAAAGTTATATAAAGCCACGGGGTTTCCCGTGGCTTTTTTCATGCCTATGAAGAATTGTGCATATACTAATAGGGATTTACGCTGATGTGAAAGGATTTCTAAATTTATGAGTCTTCTTCGCTCGTTTTCTTCTGACACGCCTGACAGCGGCTTTCTTTTGACTACTGTTCTTTCTGCACAAAATAATTATCCTATTGATGGTGCCAGCGTTTCTATCGCTGACGAATCTGATCCTGACACGATTTTGGAGGAGCTTTCAACAAATTCTGTCGGTCAAACACCTGATTTATCTGTCGCAACACCGCCTATTGACTACAGCCTAAAGCCTGATGAACCACGCCCTTATTCTGCACTGATTCTCACGATCAGTGCACCTGGCTTTGAACCTCTTACTATTCGAGGTACTGAGGTGCTTCCTGACCAGACTGCCATCCAGATGGCACGTCTTCGTCCTATTGGATCTAGTTTAAATAATTTAATTGAGATTCCTGAGCATACACTTTATGGCACCTATCCCCCTAAAAATCCTGAGGCCGAGGTAAAACCCTCCTACGAGTCAGGTGAGGTTGTATTAAGCCGTGTAGTTATTCCAGAAACTATTGTTGTCCATGACGGCACACCATCTGATCGCACGGCACCAGATTACTACGTGCCTTACAGAGATTATATTAAAAATGTAGCTTCCAGTGAAATTTATGCAACGTGGCCTGAAAGTGCTCTTGTGTCAAATATCCTGGCAATCATGTCTTTCACGCTCAACCGTGTATATACAGAATGGTACCGCAATCAAGGCTATGATTTTACAATAACATCATCAACTGCATATGATCATAAATGGATTTATGGACGCAATATTTTTGATTCCATTTCTATTATCGTTGATGAGATTTTTGACCAGTATCTGTCACGTCCTGATGTGCGACAGCCCATTTTGACTCAGTACTGCGATGGAAAGCGTGTTTCATGCCCTAACTGGATGAGCCAGTGGGGATCGGCATCGCTTGGCGAGCAGGGCTATTCACCTATCGAAATTCTTCGCTATTATTATGGTGATGATCTCTATATTAATACTGCACAGCAGATCGCAGGTATCCCGGCATCATGGCCGCGCTATGATTTGACAGTAGGAAGCTCTGGTCCAAAGGTACAGCAGCTTCAGGAGCAATTACTTGAAATATCGAGGTCTACACTACTATTCCTCCCCTCACGCCAACTGGCTACTATGATGAGGCAACTGCGGAGGCAGTTCGCGCCTTTCAGAATATTTTCGGGCTGCCACAGACAGGCGTGGTAGACTTTGCCACCTGGTACAAGATTAGTTATATCTATGTAGGGATTACGAGAATGGGAGAATTAAATTAATCTGCCAAAAGAGGTCTGACCAAATGGTCAGACCCCTTTTTAACAAAAGTGATTTTTATTTTGTTTTACTCAACAACCTCTCCGGCTCTTGCTGCATCTTCTGCTGCTGCACGAAGTGTTACCTCATTCTCCTGGAACTCTACACACTGATCATAGCCATACTCGTTTGCCTGTGCAACCATATCAGCTACGATCTTGTCAAATTCTTCATCAGAGGAAGCGTAGATTGCCTTCCAGGAACCTTCTTTGATACATGTTGTTACCTGCGTCCATACAAGCTGAAGCTCATCAGATCTTACGCCTGCAGAATACATGGTACCAGGTGCGATATGAAGATTTACATTCTTAAAGTAATCATCAAACAGTTCGCAGTTATTGTGATCTCTCCAATCCTGCTCAATCTCAGAACCTGCTGCAGAGTTAAAGCTTGACCATCTCTTGTAGTTATAAGTCTCGCCAACCTTTGAATCAAGATTTGTTGTATCAAGTGCCCATGTTGTATTGTTGATCTTGAAGTTTCCATCTTCGAAGGTGCCGCTGTAGCCATCAGACATTTCTGTCTTTCCATCAAGCTTTGCGCTCTTTCCAAGATCGATAAAGCATGTATTTCCATCCTCATCATAGTACCAGCATACATCCTTTGGACCATACTCAAGTGTCATACGTCCTTCTGGTGTTGCAAGCCAGTTGATAATTGCCATACAAAGTTCTGGATACTCAGTATTTGCACCGATGGTCCACGGTCTGTTTCCGCCATAAATATTCTGGCCATAAGCGATTGGCTCTGCTTCTGACGGCGGACACGGAGCCATCATCTTGCCCTCTGCTGTATGTGCTTCGCTATTATACAGAGAAGATCCAAGGAAGTTAAATACGTTTAAGAATGCAGTACCATTCTGATAATCCTCTACCATGCCATCATATCCCTGTGTCTGGGAATCTGGATCTAAAAGTCCCTTCTGGTACAGAGTGTTATAGAATTTCAGAGCTGTCAGGTATGGTCCATTCTCCTCTAAGCATGGATGATACTCCTGTTTATCAGAATCATAAAGGCCAATTCCAAATTCATCATAGCCAAAATATGCAGATGCAGTCGACTTTACAAACATGACCATATCGCCGTCCCAGTCTGCAAATAATGATACGCCATAGGTAGTCTTTCCATTATCATCTGTCGGGCAAAGTTCCTTCATCTGTGCCAGAACATCTACCATGTCGTCTAAGTTCTTAATTTCTGGATAGCCAAGCTCCTTATACAGATCCCAACGAAGATCCCACTCATACATGATATCCTGACGCTGATTAGCATCTGTTGCAATATCAAATCCGATTCCATAGGTGGTGCCACCAGAAATCTGAGTATTCTTCTCAAGCGCCGGCTGCATATGCTCTACAATGTACGGACCATAGTCGGCAAGAATGTCGTCCTCATTCCAGTCAAACAGCATGCCCTTATCAACTGCCTGCAGATACTCATCTCCATCATTTCCCCAGATAACCAGATCACCAAGATCACCTGACTCCATACGTGTCTCATAAGTTCCATCACTGTCAGGAATGATATTTAACTTTACATTAAACTTCTCTAACATGACCTGTCCAAACCAACCAATCTGCTCACCTGAATAGTTTGCCAGCTGGTCAAATACATTCAGTGTAACAGTCTCATCCGGAATCACGTCCTCCGGAATAGCCTTTGCAGGATCCTCAGTCTCATCTGCTGCTGCCGGAACAACAAACATAGATGCAGACATAGCTGCCGCCATAAACAGTGCACTCGCTTTTCTCAATTTCATATTTTTCTTCCTCCTAATTTTTATATGCTCCGCGCTCTTGCGGTTAACATCATTTATTATCCCTTGACAGCTCCCAGCATAATTCCCTTTTCAAAGTAACGCTGCATGAACGGATATACAACAAGAATCGGAATAACCGTTACCATGGAGATTGTGTACTTGATTACCTTGCCGCTGAGTGCTGACTTTACTGCTGAATCACTGACAGAACCGCCTGACTGCATCAACGCACTTAAATTGGATGCCTGATTTAAATAAATATAGAGACGATGCTGCAGTGTGTAGAGCTCTGGCTTTGATGACATCAATATCAAAGAATCAGTGAATGAGTTCCAGTTTCCAACTGCACCGAAGATCGCAATGGTCGCTAAAATTGGCTTGCTGAGCGGCCATATAATCTGTGCAAATATACGGATATGAGAAGCGCCGTCAATCTTTGCGCTTTCCTCAAGCTCCTTCGGAATAGATTCGATGTAGGTTTTTACAAGAATAATATTGTATGGTGCCACAATACCTGGGATGATATATGCCCAGTAGGTATTTGTCAGACCAAGCATCTGCATATTCAAAAACCACGGAATTAATCCGGCATTGAAATACATCGTGATTACGATAAAACGGTACCAGACTTTTCGTCCCCACATCTCCTGCTGTGTTACGAGATAGCCTATGAAGGCTGATGCGGCAACCATAAGCGCTGTACCAAACACAGTTCTGGTGACTGATACGATAAAGGAGCTCATCAAATCACTTACATTTAAAAGTGCCGCATAATTTCCAAAATGAATGCCTCTTGGGATGAAGTTTATTAATCCCTTTACAACCAGATCGTTGTCGCTGATCGTATTGATAAACAGATAGTAGAATGGAAAGATACATATAATCGTAAACAACGTGTATACAACATAATTGATTACATTAAAAATTTGATCTCCCACACTAGTGCGGTATATATTTTTATGTGTTTTTTCATATAATTTCTCGGCCTTTAAATCGGCCTTTTCCTGTGCTGTCTTTGCCATTGTCCCCTCCTTATACGATACTCTCACCACGGATCAGCTTAGACGCACTATTTGCTAAAAACAAAAGCGTAACACTGATAACCGATTTGAGCATACTGACAACGGTGGTCAGCGGTATGGAGCCTTGTCCAATACCAAGCTCATACACATACAGATCCAAAACACGTATAGATGTCGCATTAGTCGCATTCTTGAACACAAGATACTGATCCATGCCGTTGCTTAATACATTTGCAATGGACATCAAAAGCAATACACAAAAGGTCGGAATAAGACCTGGCACTGTGATGTGCCACATACGCTGGAAGCGTCCTGCGCCGTCAACTGTTGCTGCCTCATAGAGCTGCTGGTCAATACCTGAGATACCAGCTATGTAAATGATTGCGCTCCATCCGATTCCCTTCCAGGTTCCCCAAAGCCACATCTTAAGCCATGTATGTGAACCGTTCATAAGAAGATTATGTCCTTCACTCCATATTCCAAGATTAACAAGAATACTGCTTAAAAATCCATCTGTAGAGAAGATGCATGTTGCAATTGAGTATACTAATACCCAGCTGATAAAATTTGGAACAGTAGTAAAGGTCTGAACAAAACGTCTAAACTTAAGGTTTTTAATCTCACAAAGGAATATTGCAAATGCCATTGGCATCCAGCTTGTTAAAATTCCGATTCCGCTCATGCCAAGCGTATTTTTCATTACATTTCCAATATCCTTTACTGTTGCCGGATTTTTCAAAAGCTCTGTGAACCACTTAAATCCAACAAAGTTTGCCATGCTCAGAGAATCGCCGGCTTTGTAGTCAAAGAATGCATATCTCCAGCCCCAAAGCGGCAAATATGAAAATACTGCAACAAGTGCCAAAAATGGCATAAGCATCAAAAATAGAGTATACTTTGTCTCCATCTCAAACTTCTTTTCGCTCTTTTGCTTTTTAAGAAGAAGTATGGCTGTAATAGACGAAATGATTAAAATGACTGCAAATGCGGTCATAATTGTGACACTCTTTGGCAGCATAGGCTCGATTTTATCAACCTTTTCACTGGCGCTTATCTGCTTGTATGCAGTAGAAATCATCACTATACCAGCTGTCATCACCACACCGCTTATCAAAGAAAAAATATTTCCTAGCTTCTTTAAGCGTATATTTCCTAGTGACATACAGGCTGCTGCTACGCCTGATGCAATGCCAACACACATAACGATTGCGCCTGCACAGTCAAGCATGAAGCTTTCTTGTGATACCCATCCCTTCTTAAATGCACGGCCAAAACCATTTGTCAACGTACTATATGAAATACCTGACGTAAAGAGTGACAGATTCTTATTGATCATTCCACTAATTCTTGCCGGATTCAAACTCGGTATAAACAAAAAGACAACCGACAGCAGAACGGCAGCGCGAATTACATAATAGAGATAATCATAAGCCTGGCGCTGTTTTGCTTTTTTTTGATTCATTTTCTTCCCCTTTCTGTCTGTTGTCTGCGGTAACGTTTTCGCTTTTTCTTAAAAAAAATAATGATAAATCATGTTATATTATTTTTTTCAAAGACAACTTGATATTGTTTTTATTATAATGCTGATCGTTTAAATTTGCACTGGTGTTTTTTGAGGTGTATACTGGTGTTTTTTATTATTTTACTTGTTTTCTTCTTTGCTTTGTAGTACAATATGCAAAGCGCAATCGTTTTCTTATTTTTGCTTTTTGTCTCTTTTGTATGATAAATTAGAAAAATTTGTGAGGTGTTCATATGTATTCTTGTGATATCTTATTTCCTGCCCACCATCAGATAACGATCATCAAGAATCCTTCTGCTGCAGAAGGCCGCCACAATCATACCTTTTTTGAGCTTGATTGTATAAAAACAGGACGCTGTCTTGCTGAGTTGGGGGGGGGATTCGTTTTTTCTGCCCGCTGATTCCTTTGCTTTTTTGCCACCTGATACAGCTCATCTTGTTCATCCAAATCAAGACTGCATCTGGTATCAGCTTCTGATCGCACCTGATGTTCTTGAGCAGTTGCTTTCTTTTTCTTTTGACAACAATATTTTCTGCGAATTTTTTCTGCAGTCTGTCTTTGCTAAGGAAAGCACTGACTGCCTGATCAGCCATACTGACAGCGCAGAACCTGATACTTGGGTACTGCTTGATGCAATGGCGCAGGAATGTCAGAAAGCTGATCTTTACAGTGATAAAATGCTTTTTCATCTGCTGCTTACACTTTTTTATAAATTAATGCGAAACGGTGAGATGACGATTCTTGGATCACATGATTTTGCTAAGAAGACTCATATGGCTGTCATTGCACGATATTTGCTGCAAAACTATACATGCGCATCGCTTGCCGGACTGGCAGATCAGCTTAACTATTCTCTTTCCTACTGCTCTCATTTTGTTCTGGAGAATACTGGCTTTACCTTTAAACAGCTGCAAAAAAAGATCCGCATGCAAAAGGCAGTCAGTTACCTTTTATATGCGGATACACCAGTAAATATTATTGCTGAACAGCTTGGCTACAGCTGTTCAGAGAACTTCATGAAGGTCTTTAAACAGGAATACGGCCTCACTCCTACGCAGTATCGCGCAAGAATGAAGCCGCAGTGAATCATTACCTTACTTATTATTGTTCTTACGATAACTACGAATTGCTCCGCTGCTATGCAGCTCTCGCAATTCTACGACCATTCGGATTCGCTGGCTTCTAAAGAAGCCGCTGCATCCTCATGTTCGTTCGGGTCTCAAAGTCAAAGAATCATCCCTGCAAGCAGAATGATTCTTTGACTTTTATCCCCTGTTATCGTTGATATATTGAATCATTCCTGGTCCTAACTTTTCTGTTGGGCGTGCCAGAAAGCCGTGCGCTTCGTAGAAGCGCTCTCGTCCTTTTGCGCACATCAGATCAAACATCATCTCAGTACCTGGAAGACGAAGACTTTCGACGTACTGGGTCAGTCTTGAAAGAACAAGTGATCCGATTCCATACCCTTGCGCCTGCGGCGGAATGACAAGATCCTGCACGTAGCAGATGACTGCACCGTCTCCCACCAGGCGTCCCATGCCAATTGGCTGTCCTGCCAGATAGGCGCCGACAACAAGAAGACTATTATCGAGTGCCTTCTGTGCCTGCTCACGTGATAATTTCTTCCAACCGACAAGCGCACGAAGCTTTAGATATTCGTCTACTGTCAGCTTATTGTCGATCAATTCTATCATATCAAGATCTACTTGTCTTGGCATCGTTTTTACCTTACTTTCCTTCGTATGTGATAACGGACTCTACATCATAACCTGCCAGGCGCTCTCTTCCCTTTAATCCAGCCAGCTCCATGACAAATGCAATCTTTACAACTTCTGCACCAAGGCTCTCTGCTAACTTTACAGCCGCCTCTACTGTTCCGCCTGTTGCAATCAAATCGTCGATGATGACAACCTTCATGCCTGGACGAAGATCTTCCTTATGAATCTCAATCTCCGCTGTGCCGTATTCAAGATCGTACTTTGCAGAAACAGTCTCTCTTGGCAGCTTTCCCTTTTTTCTTACTGGGATAAATGCTTTATGCAAATTGTAGGCAATCGGCATACCAAAGATAAAGCCTCTTGACTCTAAGCCAAGTACTGCATCAAACTCAACCCCCTCTAACATTTCCTGAATCTTGTCTATGGACAGCTTTAATCCGTCAGCATCACGAAGGATTCCAGTTATGTCACGGAAAATGATACCTGGCTCCGGAAAATCCGGAATACTGATTACATAATCTTCAATTCTTTTCATTCGTTTTTCCACCTTTGTTTATTTTTTATTCCTTACCTGAATGTATACGCGATCACAAACAGCACTATCAGATGCACAGGATAGAAAAAATAAAATGCATATTGTACCTTTTTGCTTGAATAGCCTTTTCTCCCATTATAAAGGGCGATTGGAAGCAATGCAAAAAATCCATATATTTCGAAGCTGTTCTTATAATAAAGTACAAATATTCCAAGTGCCGCAAATACTACGTGAATCATCTGAGAGACTGCCGGTGTGTATGGCCTAAAAACCTTCTCCCATGGCTCATTCATAAGACCCATGACAGCGATGCACACAACTCCGCTCCAGTCATAGTCAGTATGAAAGATGAATTTTGCCATGTAACCGTAGCCAAATACAAGGACTGGCCACACCAGATATTTCCAGTCTTGATCAACTACCTTCATAAATGTAACAATCATCATGCCAAACAGCAGCGTAAGAAATACATTTTGTGAAGACATATCAATCTGAAAATTTTTTAATGCCAGATCAAATGGAATCTCAGAAATTAAGGCAAGCAGTGCCAGACGCGCCATGTAGCGCTTCCAGTTTTTTGTGTACCGCACTCCCTCCACTATCTGGAAGCAGAATATAGGAAAAGCAATGCGTCCGATCATTCTGCCAATCCAGTAAAGTGTAGTTCCAGTTCCTGGCACGATATGCCTTGAAATGTTCCATACATCGACACCATATGGATCGATACAGGAGGCAAAGAGATGATCGATAAACATTGTGACCATTGCAATGATCTTTAATGCAAATGCACTCATGCTTCACCGCCTTTCTCTTTAGTAACAAGATTATTCTTCGCCATCCGGTTCTACATCATCCTCGAGATTTGCAGTGTAAACCTGACGCTTCATTGCCATCTCATCACTTGCCAGATACTCGTCGTATGTGGTAATCTTATCAATAAATCCGCCTGGAAGCAGCTCGATAATACGGTTTGCAGTTGTCTGAACGATCTGATGGTCTCTTGAGGAGAACAAAATTACACCTGGGAACTTCATCATACCGTTATTTAATGCTGTGATAGACTCCATGTCTAAGTGGTTTGTTGGCTCATCAAATACTAATACGTTTGCACCAGAAATCATCATCTTGGAGAGCATACAGCGAACCTTCTCTCCTCCTGATAAAACGCGAACCTTCTTCGCACCGTCATCACCAGCAAAAAGCATACGTCCAAGGAAACCTCTTACATAAGTGATATCCTTTACAGGGGAGTACTGCTGCAGCCAGTCATAGATCACAAGATCGCTGTCAAACTCAGCGGAGTTATCCTTCGGGAAGTATGCCTGAGATGTTGTTACACCCCACTTGAAGCTACCTGAATCTGGCTCCATCTCACCCATTAAGATCTGGAATAATGTTGTCTTTGCCAGCTCGTTTGAACCAACAAATGCAACCTTATCGTCATGACGCAGTGTAAAGCTGATATTGTCAAGCACCTTTACACCATCGATTGTCTTACTTAAATTCTCGACTATCAGAACCTCATTTCCGATAGTACGGTCTGGTCTAAAGTCGATGTATGGATACTTTCTGGACGATGGACGCATATCGTCAAGCTGGATCTTCTCAAGTGCTCTCTTACGTGATGTTGCCTGCTTGCTCTTAGATGCATTTGCGGAGAAACGCTGGATGAACTCCTGTAACTCCTTAATCTTTTCTTCCTTCTTGCGATTTGCTTCCTTCATCTGCTTAATCATAAGCTGAGAAGACTCATACCAGAAATCATAGTTACCAGAATACAGCTGAATCTTTGCATAGTCAATATCAGCGATCTGTGTACATACCTTATTTAAGAAATAACGGTCATGGGAAACAACAATGACAGTGTTTTCAAAGTTGATCAAAAACTCCTCTAACCAGTCGATTGCTGCTAAGTCCAAATGGTTGGTCGGCTCGTCCATTAATAGAATATCTGGATTTCCAAACAAAGCTCTTGCAAGAAGAACCTTTACCTTGTCTGGACCATCAAGCTCACCCATCTTCTTATAATGAAGATCAGTTTCAATACCAAGACCATTTAACAAAGATGCAGCATCAGAATCTGCCTCCCATCCATTCATCTGTGCAAATTCTGCCTCCAGCTCACTTGCACGAATACCATCTTCATCAGAGAAATCCTCTTTTGCATAGATAGCATCCTTTTCCTTCATGATTTCAAAAAGGCGGGCATTTCCCATCATAACAGTATCTAGTACTACACAGTCATCATACTTAAAGTGATCCTGCTCCAATACGGAAAGACGCTGTCCCGGTGTCATTGTGATGCTTCCGTTTGTCGGCTCAAGCTGACCAGACAAAATCTTTAAAAATGTTGATTTTCCGGCACCGTTTGCACCGATAATTCCATAACAGTTTCCTTCTGTAAATTTGATATTTACATCTTCGAAAAGGGCGCGTTTGCCCAGACGTAATGTTACTCCATTTGCACTAATCATGTTTCCCTCTCATTCCGCCGCCTGCCTGCTGCATCTGCGGCTTATACACTCCTGTCTTCTTGTTCTCTTATCTTAATAAGCTGTCTTCTCTTGAATGACAACTAAATATGATTACCTGATGACCGCACTTTTTGAGCATATTTATTGCTGCGGCAAGACGCTCATCATCATAGTACGCAAATACATCATCAAACAAAAATGGCATCGGTTCGTCCTGCCACAAAAGCTTTGCAGCTGCAACACGGATGCTTAAGTAAATCTGCTCGATTGTTCCTCGGCTCACACTTTCTAACTGGATCTCTCGCTCATCTGCATACACTCTCACCTTCATATCCTGTCCAATAACAACCTTCTCATACTTTCCGTCTGTAATATCAAACAGGATTTTAGAAGCCTCACTGTTTAACAGATTTCCAAAGGTGGCACGGATACGTTCTGATACGTGATCCATTGTCTTAAGTGCCATATTGACAGATTCAATTTCTTCTGCAAGTCTGGCATTTTCTGCGGCAGCACCCTTTAGCTTCTGATCGTTTTCTTCAAGTGACAGCAAAATCTTTTCTTCTTCTTTTTGCTCATGCACAAGATAAGAAAGCTCTCGCTGTGCCTTTTCATACTGCTCTTCAAGCGGCTTGCAGCGGTCGGCAGCATCCGTAGGCATCTTTGTTTTACATTCCTCAAATTCTTTTAAGCTTTGTTCAAGCTTTTCTTTTAGTTCTTTTGATATCTTCTGGGCCGCAAACGCATTCTTTTTGTTGTCCTTACTCTTCCATACACATAAAAACATGGAAACAATACATACAAATGCTGCACATGCCCCGATTGTAATCATCCAGAAATCGCCTCTGTTTGTCATACCGACACTGCTGTAGCGATAGATGGAAAATGCACCGGCAAGAACAGCAAGCACCAGCCATATAAGCCATCCATGTCCGCCTGCTGCCGTCATATTGGCATTAGCTGCATTTTCACTTGCCTTTTTGTCTGATTCATAGCGGCGGCGAAGCTCATTTCGCTCGCGCTCATATGCCATCAGTTCTTCCTCTGCCTGACGGCGCTCAGTCTCGATTTTTGTCTGTAAATCACTGCTTTGCTTTTCTCTAATATAACGTGAACGCTGCAGGCGGCTCAGACGCTTGCCTGACTCATCTGCCATCTTTTGATTCTTTTGATGAACGCTGTCCACATCATTTACGATCTGTGACTGCAGACTCTGCTTTTTTAATAACAGCTCCTGTTTTGCCTGCTTGACGTCGATGTTCAGATTTTTGCTCTGACTGGCATTGACTGCCATATCCTCAAGCTCCTTTGCAAGCTGCGGATCTGTAGCACTCTTTAGCTGCTCAATACAGATAGTATTAAGATAACTTGTCTCAGTGAGACGCTCAAAATCTGTCTTAAATGCTGCTTTGCCGGCTGAAGCGACTCGCCTGTCTCATCATCAAATACACGAACCGTTGGCTGCGGTCTTAAAAAGTTTCGCTCGATTCTGTATACTTTATCATCTTTTTTAATCCACATTTTTCCGCAAAAATCATGCGGTGTCTCCCATGGAAGATAATGGCTGTAACGCTCATTTCCCTCCTCTGTATCCTGGATACCAAACAGCATACTGCGCACAAATGCATGAATCGTGGATTTTCCAGCCTCATTTTTGCCATACACAATATTCAGGCCGGACGTAAATGTAATTGTTTTTAAATGGAATTTTCCAAAATGTGTCAATTCCAGCTTTAGAATATTCACTTGCTACCCCACTTCCCTGTCTGTTACTGTGTCTTCTGTACGGCATTTAAAAGTGCCTCCAAGCCGCAGTAAAGTGCTTTTTGCTCACGCGTTCCTGCCGGTTCTTTTAAAAACTCTTCCAGATACATACCGATCATATCATCCTTATGCTCATCTAAAAGTGCCACCAGATTGTAGTCTGGCATTGTGCCGTCCTTTACATCTGCCACATTGCCAAGCGCAAGAAGACGTGCTCTGTCATATGGCTCTTTTGGCTGATAACGTCCTTCAAGACTAATCGTGAAAATGTTATCGCTGCCATACTGATTTATTGCAGCTGCCAGCTTTTCTTCAAGCTCTTCTTCTGTAATATCACTTGACAGGCGCACCTTAATATTGATGTATTCACGGCAGGCAAAAGGTACAAACCTAATCGTTGTACTATCCTCGTTAATCTCTCCGAGAATAAATCCATGCTTGCCTGTTTCCTGTACGCTAAGAGGCTCAAGTGATCCGGCATAAGCCATGTGCATACTTTGCATAACGCTTGCCTTGTGCTCGTAGCCAAGTGCAATATAATCAAAGCCTTTTTCAGACAACTCTGAAAGATCTGCCGGCATATGATTATCATCACCTGTATAGCCAAGCAAAATCTGATATTCACTTTCTTTATCTGGTCTTGCATCCTCCAGATACGGCTTGCCTTCTGTCGGAGCATAGTAGCTGCATCCATGAACAGATGTATTTATGTTTCCCAACTGCACATTCATGCAATGCTTATCAGACAGCATATGTACCCATGACTGCCACGGATATGTCTTCCACGGACTATCTTCTGTGATATAGTCAGATGCACCGGCAATCATGACAACTTCTGTGGCGGTCAGTCTGGCAAACAGCTTTGCTGCCCGGTCAAGATCTGCCCAGACGGGAGGTCGATCAAAGAGATCTCCTGCGATTAATAACAGGTCGATCTCCTTTTCATTACACGCATCTATCACTGCAGCAAATGAGTCCCAAATTTCTTCTGCACGGTTCTTTCCCCAGAGAAATTCTGCTTCAGGGCTGCTGCCCAGATGCAAGTCTGCTATGTGTATAAAGCGCATTTGGTCTCCTCTCTTGTTTTATGCAACCCGCAAGTTCGACGAAGGCGGTTCGACGATTGTTTTGTCGGCGTCACTTTTCCGCAGGTACCTGTTACCGTATTTATTATCATACTTTGTTTTGAAAGTCCTGCTACAACGTTCCGCCTCGTAAAATCAACTCGTCTCACCGCTAATTCAGATTACGATGTTGCCACCATAAACTATACTCATCTGCCCAGCAAGGTTGTCCTTGTTATAAATATACATTAGATATCACAGTTATTTACAGTTCTTGGGAATGGAATTACGTCGCGGATGTTGCCCATTCCTGTCAGGTACATAACGCAGCGCTCAAATCCCAGACCAAAGCCTGCATGACGTGCACTTCCATACTTTCTTAAATCCAGATAGAAGCCATAATCTTCTTCGTTTAAGCCAAGTTCTTTCATACGCTCTGTCAGCTTTGTATAGTCGTCCTCTCTCTGGCTTCCTCCGATGATTTCTCCGATACCTGGTACGAGGCAGTCCATTGCAGCAACTGTCTTTCCATCTTCATTTTGCTTCATGTAGAATGCCTTGATTTCCTTCGGATAATCAGTTACAAATACAGGACGCTTGAAGATCTCCTCTGTCAGATAACGCTCATGCTCTGTCTGTAAATCACAGCCCCAGCTTACCTTATAATCAAACTTATCATTGTGCTTCTCTAAAATCTCGATTGCCTCTGTGTAGGTGACATGACCAAACTCAGAGTTTAATACGTGATTTAAGCGATCTAATAATCCCTTGTCGATGAAGGAATTGAAGAACTCCATCTCCTTTGGTGCCTTCTCTAATACATAGCGAATTACATACTTTAACATTTCCTCTGCTAACTTCATATCATCGTTCAGATCTGCAAATGCCATCTCCGGCTCGATCATCCAGAACTCTGCTGCATGACGAGTGGTGTTGGAGTTTTCTGCACGGAAGGTCGGTCCGAAGGTATAGATGTTTCGAAATGCCATTGCATAGGTCTCACCGTTTAACTGTCCACTTACAGTCAGGTTAGTTGGCTTTCCAAAGAAGTCCTGTGAGTAGTCAACCTTTCCATCCTCTGTCTTCGGGATGTTGTTTAAATCCATAGTTGTTACCTGGAACATCTCGCCTGCACCCTCGCAGTCACTTCCAGTGATCAATGGAGTGTGCACATATACAAAGCCCTTCTCCTGGAAGAACTGATGAATAGCAAATGCGATCAAAGAACGAACACGGAAAACTGCCTGGAAGGTGTTTGTACGCGGACGCAGATGGGAAATGGTACGCAGATATTCCATGCTGTGACGCTTCTTCTGTAACGGATAGTCTGGTGTAGATGCACCCTCAACTGTAACAGTCACTGCCTGAATCTCGAATGGCTGCTTTGCCTGCGGTGTAGCAACTAATGTTCCCTTTACAATCAGGGCTGTACCTACATTGCACTTTGAGATCTCTGCAAAGTTCTCCATGGTATCATGATATACAACCTGAATTGGCTCAAAGCTAGTTCCATCGCTGAGTACGATAAATCCAAATGTCTTGGAATCACGGATACTGCGAATCCATCCTCCTACTGTTACTTCCTTATCCATATACGCGTCCGGCTGCGCAAAAATTTCGCGGACTGTAATTAATTCCATAATTGCCTCCTTTTAGTAAATGAAATTGCGGCAGCAAATTTTTTTCATAACAGCTGCACACAGTTGTTTTTAATTATACCGCGAATAAACGAATATGACAACTGCCTTTTTTCGCAATCCCGGTACTTTACAGTTGTTTTTTCATAAGATAAAATAGAAGGCAGCAACTTCCATAAAGAAAGGATCCTTTTTTATGAACCAAATCTATCTTGATCATGCCGCAACGACCCCACCTCTACCAGAGTCTGCGACACTATGATCTCTTATATGAAAAGTGAATGGGGAAATCCCTCTTCGCTGTATGATTTTTCTGATGAACCACGACGCGCCGTTTTGGACGCGCGTGCACATACTGCCGCCCTGATCCATGCTGATCCAAAGCGCATATTCTTTACTTCCGGCGGCTCTGAATCTGACAGCTGGGCACTTATTGGCTGCGCACGGCTGCTTCGCTGTAAAGGAAATCACATCATCGTCTCTGCTATTGAACATCATGCAATTTTGCATGCAGCCGCCTTCCTTGAAGATGAAGGCTTTGATGTCACTTATCTAATGCCTGATGCAGCAGGCTTCATTCACCCTGAAAATCTTCTAAAGGCAATGCGCCCTGATACGATTCTTGTGTCAATTATGATGGCAAATAATGAAATTGGTACGATACAGCCAATTTCTGATTTAGCTTATATTGCTCATACAAACGGCTGTGAGGGCTGTCTTTTTCACACTGATGCTGTTCAGGCATACGGACAAATTCCTATTGACGTAAAACGTCTTGGAGTTGATCTTTTAAGTGCCAGTGCACATAAAATTTATGGACCAAAGGGCATCGGTCTTTTGTATATCCGCGATGGCATTACACTAACACCACTTATATTTGGCGGTGGGCAGGAAAGCGGCATTCGCGGAGGCACAGAAAATGTACCGGCAATTGCAGGCTTTGGCGTGGCAGCAAAAATCGCATTTAATCAGATGCGCGCCACAATGCGCCACGAAATTGCCCTTCGCAATTATCTGATTCAACGAGTACTGCATGAAATTCCATTTTGTCAATTAAACGGCAGTCACCAAAATCGTCTTCCTGGCAATGCAAACTTTTCATTCGAATATGTCGAGGGCAGCTCCCTTCTTATGATGCTTGACGCGCAAGGTGTCTGTGCATCATCTGGTTCTGCCTGTGCCTCTTCATCTGCGGCGCCGTCCCATGTACTGACTGCAATCGGATTGTCTGATGAGCTTGCACATGCTTCGCTTCGTCTGACACTTGGACGAAACACAACAAAAAAAGAGCTGGACACGGTTGTTTCAATATTAAAAGAAACAATCGACCAGCTCAGAAGTATTTCTGATTCTTATCTTAATCGGATTTCGCGATAGTTGCCTCTTCGCTTACTGTATAAGATATGAACGGCATATAATAACTCAAATGCTACGATGGCTGCCTGTACTAATAAGCTTACGGGCAGCCAATGCTGCGTAACCCAGTTTTGTTTATAATTTCCCATGTAATTAATCATATCAAAAATTGCACTGCGGCTTCCCGCCTGGTAATTTAATACACCATAAAATGTGACAACTGGATTAGTAAGAAGCAGATAATGATACCAAGATACAGGACTTCCCAACTGATCTCCATAGACTGATGAGCTGTACAAAAGGCTCGGTGCAAGATGAACAAATAATGTTCCACCGATCAAAATCAGATTTGAAGCGTAGGCAGAAAGCGCCGCGTAGACTGAACGATTTGCACCTGCTGAGCATAGAATGGAGAGCGAACAAATCTCAAGTGCAACAACAAGAAGCACGCTGATCATTGCAATAAGATCGCGCATCTGAACACCACCGTACACAAATACAAGTGAAAAAACTGGAAGTGATGTCACAATAAGCACAAACATCATATTCATGCAAGAAACAAGCTTTCCTAAAATCACCTGCCATGGCGAAACACCCGTCGATAAAAACAGCTCCAGATTTCCATTTTCGCGCTCCTGACTGATGCCAGTTCCTGCAAGTGCCGGGGCGATAAAAACGATCATCAAACATTCTGCCATCGCAAGCGTAAGATATAGCTGAAGCAGTGCGGCATAATCATTTTCACTGCTCGTCTTCATGTAACTTACCATGTTCATGAATACAACTATTGCTATAACAGCAATCACACTGTTAACAGAAAGAACAGCAATTAGAAATGCCTTGCTGCGGTTTGCTGCCCAACGATCCTTTTCATATATTGGATTATGGAATTTGCTCATCTTCTCCCCTTTCCGCCTGAAATTTCACGCTCTAACAGATTTTCCAGACTGCTCTGCCCACGGCTAAATGAGTATACCTTGACATTGCTTTCTATAAGTTTTTTTAAAAGTGCAGCTTCATCTTTGATGCCTCCAGCAAAATGCATAACGATAAAATTACCATCTCTTGAAATCGTGCGCACAAGCGCTTCCTTTCGCAAAATGGCAACAGCTGCCTCAGGCGCTTCACAGACACGAAGATATAAAAGTGCCTCGCTTCTTGCCTGACGAAGAATATCTGACAGATTTCCTTCACTTATAATGCGTCCCTTCTCAATAATACCGATCTCACCGCAAAGATGCGCTGCATCTGGAAGTGACTGCGATGCCATTAAGACAGTTACCTCATCCTCTGCAAGAATAGCAAACAATTCCTCCATCGCAAGCTTTTGTGCACTCTCCATCCCATTAAATGGATCATCAAGAAGCAGCAGGCGCGGACGATGAATAATCGCCCGCAAAAAGGAAAGTTCTCTTCTGACACTAGCAGACTGCTCCTCCACAAGCTGCTCTGCTCTTCGCTCAAGGTGCCCCATCTGAAGCACCTCCATGCAGCGCTCTCTCGCTGCAAGACCATAAAGTCCCTGCGCATGTGCATACACTTCGAGATACTCCATTACCTGAAGACGCGGAAAATAACCATCCTGCGATCCCATATAGCCCAGAATACGAAGAATATTTTTCTTATTTTCTCGTTTTGACACATCCATCCCATTAATGTAAATATTTCCGCTTTGCGGCTCTAAAAGACCAGAACAAAGACGAAGAAGTGTTGTCTTACCTGACCCTTTTCTGCCAAGAAGCGCATAAAAGCTGCCCGGCGTAACGTTTAGCGTAAGCTCGTCGATCAAAGTCTTATTTTTTACCTTAAATGTAAGCTGATTTACAGACAGCATACATGCCTCCTATCTCATAGTTATCATGTTACATCCGTCAGTTCTGTGTGACAGACAAACAAATAATGGTATCATTTTCTACCGGATAATCTGTATACTGCTGTATAGCAGGCATATAATCAATTTGCGCCATAACATATAACTGCTCTTTTTTTGTATACAAATAGTATTCATAATAATCTGCTAGCTTTCCAATCCACTGACCGCGGTTTTTGTATGCCCCATCTGAAAACTGATCTTTTGTCATCATATGAACACGTCCATTTTGCTGTTCTGTCTCCAAATCAATTGTCTCCCCCGGCTTCCAGTGCTCGATCAGTGCAAGCTCATTTCCTGTATTTACTACAGCCGATATAAGTTCGTATTCAGTATTATTTACAAGTGTTCCAAAAACTCCTGACGCATTTTCTTCAACTGTGCCTGTAATAGTTCCGATACCTGAAATATTATTTCCAAGTGCAAAACAGCGTGAGGAAAAGGCTGTCAGGTTTTCCAAAGACAAAAGTGTCTGCTCTTTAGAAAAATCAAACGACACGACACGCTTTGCATTGACAGTTCCGTTTTGTGTGCCGCTTCCCCAATAATACTCTTCCATAAGTGATGTAACATGGTATGCTGGATTAATACTTACCTCATAGCTGCTGTTAAACGGTGCCTGAATGCTTGTATAGATTGTTTCACTATTCTCATTTTCTCTGCTGTTCTCATCAGATAATACAGTGAGGCTTCGAATAAATGGCTGTGAATAACGTGTGCTTGTTCCTAATATGAATATCAAAATGGAAAAGCATGCAGCAAGCAGACAGACAAGCGGGCGAAACCAGCGTATCCTTTTTTTCTTGCGCATCAAAAGATAAATTCCAGGAATGCCAACTACCAGATATAAAATCAAAATGGCTACATATATCCATACCTTTGGTGTCTCAGCAGATGATTTATGTGTCCTGAGTCTGTAAAGCAGCGATGAATTTTCGTAAACACTAAGAGAGCTAAAATCTTCTGAGTAGCTTCCGCTTGCTCCTTTGCTCAAGATTAGAATAAACTGCGACTTTCTTTCATCTGTAAGACGTGACACAGTCTGGCTGAGTGTTTTTCCAAGAAACCATACACTTCCATCTCCAAGACTTCGGTAAAGCAGCTTTTGGTTACTGCCTGCACTAAAAGTTTTGGAGCTGCCAAATCCGTTTATATTCATTTTCTGGAGTGCTGTCCATCCGCCGCTTCCCTCAAATACAATCGTACCGCCCTCTTTTACCCAATCTAACAATGCATTTTTCACATCACTGCTTAGTTCTTCAAAATAGGCAACATCAACCGATAAAAAATCTAGCATACCGTAGCCCTCTTTTTCGGTATACAAATTGTCTTCTGTGAGTGTGACAGTTCGTACTGAAACTGCTGTTCCAAGATCATTTCTTTTAATTTGCTCTGGCCATGATACGGTATCTGTCTGTTTTCCCATATGGCCTGCTAAAAGCATATTCTGCCATTCATCATATGCCTGATAGGTACATGTTCTGCTGTAAATGACACGCTCATAGCTATCAAGAAGTTCAATTGTAATCTGACTGCTGTATTTCGCTGCGGGGACAATAAACGAGATCGTCTGTTCATTCTCATCTGACAGCGGCTTTCGGTACGCATAGTAATCACTTGCATTTGTCGGCACTGTAAGAACACATGAACTTCCCTCTTTTGCATAATCTCCATCAACATGCACCGTAACTGGAAAAGGATGTTCTTCCACAAGAATACCTTCTCTTCCAAGACCAAGACTGACACTGACTGTTCCTGAATAGGCGCGGTACGCGCGTTTTGAAGCATTTTTACAGCCACCTGCTGTAAGTAAACATAGGACAATTGTAAAAAACAGTACTGTGACTGCAGTGCGATGGGTAGTTTTAGCTCTCATCTGACACCTCCTGCTTAGCGTGATTGTCGTCCTCGATATTTTCTTCATGTGTGCTTGGCAGCATCACACTAAAAACAGTTCCCTCAAGGCTGCTTTTTGCCGCAATTGAACCTCCGTGTATACGCGCCACATTTGCTGCAATCGCAAGACCAAGACCTGTTCCTCCTGTAGCGGAATTTCTTGAACTTTCAGCACGGTAAAACTTTTCAAATACGCGGTCTAAATCCTTTTGCGGAATTACCTTTCCAAAGTTAATGATATCTACTGTGATTGCTTCTTTTTGTGTTCTCGTCTTTACAATCAGAAGCTTTCCCTCTTTTCCATACTTGATTGCATTGTTAATCAAGTTGTCAAAAAGACGCACAAGAAGCGTAGCGTCACCCTGAATTACAAAATTTGATGCATCGGGATGGTACTCGTAGTCCATCTCGTTATTCTCAAATACCGGATAAAATTCATCAAGAAGCTGCGCTAAAAGTGTTATTATATCAATTGGCTGCATATTTGTAGTCTGCTTACTGTAGCTAAGCTTAGTAAATCCAAACAAATCTTCTATCATCTGCTGCAAATGTTTTGCCTTGTCATGAGCAATCCTGATGTAATTCTGACGCGTCTCTTCTGGGAGATCCTTTCTCGTGGAAAGAATATCAAGATATCCTAAAATTGATGTGAGCGGTGTACGCAAATCATGTGCAATATTAGTTATCAGCTCGTTTTTTGTCTCCTCTGCCTGCTTTTCTTTTTCAAGAAGCTGCTCTATCTCCTCTGCCATGTGATTGACCTGCATTGCAATATCTGACAGCTCATTATCGCCTCGCACTGGAATACGCGTATTAAAATGTCCTTCTGAAATCTCCTGAAGAGATGCTGAAATCTTTCTTGTATATTTGAGTGTTCGATGCTGAAGCATACCAAACACAAAAGCAAACACGCATATGCCAATCAGCAGATAAACAAAAATCAGGGGCGCGTTATACTCACCTGACAAACTGGCGACGCTCCCCTGAAAACCGAACTGACACAAAATCACGTCGGCCAGCTTGCTGTTTAGCAAAAGTGCTACTTCAGCCGCCAGCGCGGCAGCTGCACTTAACACAGTGTTAAGCAGCAGACTGCCTCTGTATTTCACTTTATTTTTACTGGTCAATTTTGTATCCAACTCCCCATACGGTTGTTATGATCTTATCCTCACGATTATCGTCCTTGATTTTTGTACGAAGACGGCGGATATGTACCATAACAGTATTATTTGCCTCGTAAACAGTTTCATTCCAGACGTTTTTAAAGATTTCGTCTGTACTGAATACCTTGCCTGGGTTTTGTGCCAACAGACAAAGAATATCAAATTCAAGCGGTGTCAGCTTAATTTCCTCACCATCTACAGTAACAACATGAGTTGTGCGATTAATCACAACACCTCGTATTGAAATGACTTCACTTGCGTCCTTTTTTTGTACGCCATCTGGATTAAATTCCGTATAACGGCGAAGCTGTGACTTGACTCTTGCAGTAAGCTCTAATGGGCTAAACGGCTTTGTCACGTAGTCATCTGCTCCGCAGCCAAGGCCAAGAATTTTATCAAGGTCAGCTGACTTGGCGCTTAAAAAGATAACTGGAATGTTGCTGAATTTTCTAATCTGTCTGCACATCTCGATGCCATCCATCTCCGGCATCATAATGTCTAAAATAGCCAGCTGAATATCATGCTCCTGTAAAATCTGAAGACCTTCTTTTGCACTGTATGCCTTCCAGACACGATATCCATCGCTGACAAGATAGATTTCAAGAAGATCAGCAATTTCTCTCTCGTCATCTGTTACTAATATATTAATTTGATCCATGTTTTTCTCCGTTTCTCTTTGCTGCTGCCTAAACCAGACGACAGCAGCAAATTTTTATTAATCTTGCGCATCCTCTGCCGTAAGCGGCTCAAATACGCGCTGCTTTTGCAGCCCTTCATTTTCATCATCTCTTACAGCCTCTGCTTCTGCTTCTTTACAGAAAACACTCTGAGAATCAACAATTTCCTTTCCTCTTTTGTCAATGCGCTCATACTGACCGCTTTCATCCATCTTCATGATTCTTGCACGTACAGTATCTTCAAGCTCAACCTCTAAAATGTGACGTACCTTTGCGCGCACAGATGGATCAAGCACCGGGAATGTAATCTCTACTCTTCTGTCAAGATTTCTTGGCATCCAGTCTGCACTTCCCATATAAATTTCTTCATTTCCGCCATTTCCAAAACAGAAAATACGGCTGTGCTCAAGGAAGGTTCCTACTATAGAGCGCACATGGATGTTTTCACTGACTCCTGGTATACCAGCCTTTACACAGCAGATACCACGAATTATTAAATCAATCTTAACCCCGGCTGCTGAAGCCTCATAAAGTGCTGCAATGATGCCTTTATCACAAAGGGAGTTCATCTTAGCAATGATATATGCCGGACGACCGCTCTTTGCAAACTCAGTTTCTCTTTTAATCCATGACAAAAACTTTTCTCTTAGCCACAGCGGTGCTACAGCAAGCTGGTTCCAAGACTCCGGCTCTGAATAACCAGACAGCATGTTAAATACAGCAGTAGCATCCTCACCGATCATGCGGTTGCATGTCATGATACCACAGTCAGTGTAAAGCTTTGCAGTCGCATCATTATAATTTCCAGTTCCTAAATGTACATAACGGCAGATTCCATCTTCCTCATCACGAACGATAAGTGTAATCTTGCTATGCGTCTTTAAGCCGCGAAGACCATAAATTACATGGCAGCCTGCTTTCTCAAGCATCTTTGCCCATACAATATTGTGTTCCTCATCAAAACGTGCCTTTAACTCGACAAGAACTGTTACCTGCTTGCCATTTTCTGCTGCCTTTGCAAGTGCTGCAACGATTGGTGAATTGCCGCTGACACGGTACAATGTCTGTTTGATCGCCAACACCTTTGGATCAACTGCTGCTTCTTTAATAAAGTTTACAACAGGGTCGAATGTGATGTATGGATGATGCAGGAAAATATCACCTTTTTTAATGTTGTCAAAGATGGACAGCTCTGGGTCAATCTGCGGGCATCTCTGTGGCTTATACTTTGGCTGCTTGAATGCATCAAAGCCTTCCATTCCATAGAGCTTCATTAAAAATGTAAGATCGAGCGGTCCTTGGATCTTATAAATTTCCTCGTCTGATATTGCCAGCTCTTTTTTAAGATATTTGAGCAGATATTTGTCAATCTCCTCACTGACCTCAAGCTTGATTGCCTCGCCCCACTGGCGCTGCTTTAACTGCTTTTCAATCTCCTGAAGAAGATCCTCTGCTTCCTCCTCGTCGATGCTAAGATCTGCGTTTCTTTCAATACGGTATGCAGCAGTACTTATGACATCATAATTTAAAAACAGCTTGCTGATATTTCTGCGGATGATTTCTTCAAGAAGAATCAGCTTAACACCCTCTGTACATGGTAGCTGTACAATTCGTCCCATTACGGACGGCACCTGAACTGTCGCAAACTCAAGCTCTGGCTCCATTTCCTCTTCGCTTTGGTTCTTTGTCTTAATGAGTGCAGCAATATTTAATGACTTATTTCTGATTAACGGAAATGGTCTTGATGCATCTACAGCCATCGGTGTTAAAACAGGGTACACCTTTTCCATAAAGAAATTGTCTGCAAATGATGCTTCCTCATCGTTCATCTGCTCAAATGAAGTTAACACGGTGATATGCTCCTTTGCCAACAACGGCAAAAGACTTCTGTTATATGTTGAATATTGTGTCTGAGTAAATTCATGAAGTGCTTCGCTGATAGCTGAAAGCTGCTCCTTTGGTGTCATACCTGCAATGTCCGGCTTTTTGTAGCCGGCATTTACCATATCCTTTAATGATGCCACACGCACCATGAAAAATTCATCAAGATTTGATGATGTGATGCTCAAGAATTTAAGGCGCTCAAACAACGGATTACTCTTATCCCTTGCTTCTTCCAACACACGATAGTTGAACTGAATCCAGCTTAATTCTCGATTTGTATAATATTGACTATTTTCAAAATCCATCTTGCCAACCTGCCTTTCTATTTTTTTCTATTTTCTCACTGTTTCTTTTTCTTCTGCTTAATTTCAAACCCAAGTCCGTATACTTCCTCAAAGAAACCCTGCTTATCCTGTAAGGTCTTTTTCTCGAGCGTAATGTTGTCCGGATAAGCTGTCGTGATCACGATATTTGAGTCCTTAATAGTCAGCTTCATATCGGCAAATTTCTGGCGGTGGCTTCGATCAAGCGCATTGCATACTCTTAAGATAGCTGCTAATTTCATAACAATCAAATATTCGTCATTGCCAAGCTTTCCATCAAATTCACTGAAATTTGGAAGCTCCATCGTGTTGTAACGGACAATGCTTGCAACCATCTCACGCTCCATATGTGAAATTCCAAGAATTTCTGTAGACATGATAATTTGATATGCACACTCGCCTGGTGCACTCATACTTATAAATTTTCCACAGTCATGTAAAATGGCAGCCAGACGAAGAAGCAAACGCTCACGCTCCCCAAGACCATGATATTTTTGCAGCAGATCAAAAAACTTGCCTGCCATCTGCTCAAGATATTCTGCATGAGCCTGATTTCCTTTGTAGCGCTTGCAGATTGTCTTCGCTGATGCAATTATGTCTTCTTCGAAATTGTAGGTGATGCGACCAAGCTTATGCTTTTCCATGTAGTCAATTGCATAACCGTCACAAAGATCAGACTGCGGAATCCATATTCTCTCTGCCTGACTTGCATCAAGAAGTGTCTGCGCCAAAATCATGACAGGAAGCACCATCGCTGCATACTCAAACGGCATGTCAAGCATCTGACTAATCTCACTTGTTGATTTTCCGCGAATCTGTGAGTACAAGTTTCTGATATCCTCTGCGGTAATGCCTGGATCTCCAGTATGCTCAAGCACCTTTCTAATCTGAGAAATAAGTGTATCACCAACTAGAATCAGACTGCGAATCGTGTGATCCTTTAAGAACATTTTCTCAAAAGTCTGTACATCATTGTCGATCATCTCTTTTAACACAAGCTCAACAACAGGATATTCCCAAGAAAATGCAGAGAACATTTCGCCAATCTTTGCCATTCCAAGACGAATATTCTGTGTAGTTGCAAGAGCTTTTTTCTCGTAGATAGAAATCTGTAAGCTTCCTGCACCAATATCAACCATAGCTGTTCCTTTTTCTGGAAGCTTGAAATCATTTTCTCTTGCAATTACACCCTTAATTCTTACATAACGCTGCTCGGAATTACTAAGCACTCGCACGCGGATTCCTGTGCGCACCTCGATCTGGTCCACGACCATTGCACAGTTTTTTGCCTCACGCACGGCACTGTTTGCAAGTGCATAATACTCTGTTATTCCATACTCAGCCAGCGTCTGCTTAAAATGAGTAAATGCATTACAGATCTGTTCTAAGACCTGTGTACTGATTCGCCCCTCTGAATAAGTATCTTTTCCTACCGGAACCATTCGGCGCAGGCTGTCAATCACCTGCATTCCCTTTCTAGGAGCAATCTCGTACACTTTCATAATCACGTCCTGTGCCCCGATCTCCATTACTGCCATACGCACTGCTGCCATAATTTCACGTCCTTTCTATTGCTTTACTGTTTTTTTAATGCCTTTTGTCCAAGCAGATAAATAATAAACTGCTGTGCACACCTTCCGCTTCTGCCTCCATGATTTAATTCCCATCTGCCTGCCTCTAACAAAAGCTCGTCTGTGTCCATTTCGATGCCATTCTTTTTTGCAAGATTGATCACGATATCATCGTACTCCTGCTTTTCTGGTGCACCATAATAGATAGTTACGCCAAAACGTGCCACCAAAGACAGCTTTTCCTGCACTGTGTCTGAAGAATGAAGCTCTGGCTTATAATCCTTTACATCATCGAAGCTTTCCTTAATTAAATGACGGCGATTACTTGTAGCATAAATCAGCACATTATCTGGTTTTGTCTCAAGACCGCCCTCGATAACAGCCTTTAAATATTTGTACTCGATCTCAAACTCCTCAAATGACAAATCATCCATATAAATGATGAATTTATAATTGCGGCTTTTAATCTGAGAAATAATTTTTGGCAAATCTTTGAACTGATGCTTATACACCTCGATCAGACGAAGTCCCTTAGAATAAAACTCGTTCATGATTGCCTTTATGCTAGAGGATTTTCCTGTTCCGGCATCACCAAACAAAAGGCAATTGTTTGCGGCCTGTCCATTAACAAAACTAAGTGTATTATCAACTAACTTTTTCTTCTGACGCTCGTAACCTACAAGATCATCTAAATGCACATGCTCAGTACATGTGATTGGCTCGATGATTGGCTCTCCATCATTATCCTGGCCTATGCGGAATGCCTTATGAAGACCAAGCTTTCCAACACCATAATCGCGATAAAAATCTGTCAGCGTATGTAAAAAATCTTCCTCACTGTCACATGCACCAAGATTTTTTCCAAGCTCTGTGATGCTGTCGCGAATACGCTTGTTAAATACATGACCATTTGTATTAGAGTTTACATAATTCTCCAAAAGAGCTGCCAAGCTGCATCCAAATGCACGGTCTAAATCTTCAAGGCTTACTACAAACATTTCTTTCCAAAATGAAATATCTGGAAGAACAAGCTTTGATAATGTTCCCTGCGGAAGACCCTTTTTCTCACAGGCCTTAGAAAACGCATTTTCTGCATTTGCCAATATACATGCAAGTACGCTGTGCCACAGATTTTCCTGCAGTCCATAGGCTGCTGCCATCTCGATCATCTGATGGATGCAGTTTTCATAGCATTCTAAATCATCCTCGGTAAGCGCATCAATCTGTGCCTTTTTTGCCAATGTTCTCATCTGGTAAACCAGATCTTCGTGTTCAAAGTTTCTGTATAATAATAATCTGTTCATGTCATTTTCCTCTATAATGTTAACTAATACTTACCAAACTCACAATCCTTTTCGTGCAAGCACGATCGGCTTGTGAGCTTTTAACCCTAGTATTAATAATTTCCCAAGATTTTCAAGCGTGCAGCCTCTTCTTTGATGCCAAGAATCGCATTTTCTACAGCTGCATCAGCCAGATTTCCTTCGAAATCAACAAAGAAGCGATACTCAAATGGCTGCTCTGGAATCGGTCTTGATTCGATTTTTGTCATATTCAAATCATTATAAATCATATGAGACAAAATCGTGTACAAACTTCCGCTCTCATGAGGAATCTCAAACATGATAGAAATCTTTGATGCATCCCTGCGGTAGCATTTTTTTCTGCTTACAATAATAAATCTTGTTGTATTAGTCTTGTTGTCATTGATTCCTTCCTCAAGAATCTCTAATCCATACAGCTTTGCCGCTGTTTCGCTTGCTATTGCAGCTGTCTTTGGATTATTTTCCTTAATGACCTTCTGTGCAGCCATTGCCGTATTTGCCTGACTGATCTGCTGCCATGATGAATGCTCATTTAAAAATTTTCCACACTGCATAAGTCCCTGCGGATGAGAGTAAACTGTCTGAATCTTATCTATGTCTGCACCCTTTAATCCTAGCAGACAATGACGTACAGGAAGATAATACTCGCCTACAATAGTATTATCGTAGCGTGTCAAAAGATCATACACATCACCAACCTGTCCGGCACTGGAATTTTCAAGAGGCAGCACGCCAAAATCAGCTTCTTTATTTGCAACTGCCTTCATGACCTCCTCGAAGTTTGGCACATGAAAATATGTTGCCAAGTCTCCAAAATATGCCATGGAAGCAGCATGACTGTATGCTCCCTCTACTCCCTGAAATACAACAGTCGCATTTGTTTTGTCAATCTCATCCACACAGTCAAATGGAACCGGCTGAGCAACGCCCTCTTCCTTCATGATCTGATACTGACGCTTGCGGCAAATTGCCATGACCTGTGTAAACAAATCGCAGATGCCATGTTCTTTAAAACCATCCTCTGCAAGCTTTGACAAAGCTTCTAGCTTCTGGTTTTCTCTTGTTTTATCAAGCACCTTTTTATTATTCTGTATCTTGTATGCGGCTACATCCCTGCAGACATCAATTCGTTTCTGAAACAGGCGTGTGATTTCTTTATCTATCACGTCAATCTGTGCTCTTGATTCTGATAAATCTAACATATATTTTTTATTCCTCACTTATAACCTGTATTTTTGTTAATGCTATTTTGCAAGCAACTATGCTTCTCACAGTGAACTGTTTCTTATTTACTGCTCTGCGTTCAATTCTTCAAGCAGCTGTTTGATCGTGCTTTTACTTACCGGATGACGAAGCCATGGTGCAATCTGTGCCATCGGCACTAACACAAAACTTCTCTTTTCAATTTCTGGATGCGGTACAATCAGTCTCTTTGTTCCAAGGATCTGATCATCGTAGAAAAGCAAATCTAAATCAAGTGTTCTCGGTCCCCAATGAATCTTGCGCTCACGTCCTGCCTTTGCTTCAATACTCTGAAGCACATCTAAAAGTGCAAATGGCTCCAGCCAGGTACGAAGACATGCACAGCCATTTAAAAAATTTGGCTGATCAAGATAGCCATATGGCTCTGTCTCAATCCAGTCGGAAACACTTTCTATCTCAATGCCTTTTACTGCTTTTAATTCTTCAATGGCAACATCAAGATAGTTTTTCTTTTCTCCAAGATTTGAGCCAAGCGCAATATATGCAGTATGCCACTTTCTTGTTGTCTCGACTGCCACAGTTTCAAGCGGCAGACCAACAGGCGCCCACGGCTTTTCAATTTTGATTGTGATGCCGTTAATGAGCGGATTTGTCAGCAAAATTTCTTCAGCTGTAACTGCTGCTGCGCGCTCTAAGAGCTTATGGTTTTCACGCTGCAAAATCTGCGTGATCTGTCTTGAGATTGCTCCATAATTTACTGTCTTATCAAGATCATCTGTCTGTGCAGCTGCGGTTGTATCAAGAGATAAAACAGCTGACACAACAAATTTTTGTCCTAGACGCTGCTCCTCTTCATACACACCATGATGGGCAAATACTTCAAGCCCCTTTATTTCTATTTTATCCATTCTATATCAAATTTCCTTCTATATTATTAAATTTAAAGCAATGTTTTTCCAATATCATGTAGCGTTAGTTTCTAAGCAGTGCTTCTGCCATCTTAATTGCTCTCACATTTGCCTGTACATTGTGGACACGTACAAACATACAGCCCTTCTGTACTGCCCAGACGGTCGTTACCATAGTGCCTTCTTCTCTCTGGTCTGATGGCAAATCAAGTGTCAGTCCAATCATTGATTTGCGGCTTGTTCCAAGAAGCACCGGGCAGCCAAGTGTATCTAATACTTCAAGATGATTTGTGATGGCTAAGTTCTGCTCATAATTCTTTGCAAAACCAACGCCTGGATCAAGGATAATGGTATCCTTTGAAATTCCTGCTTTTTTTGCAATATTTAATGTCTCCTGCAAATCTGATACAACATCCTCTAAAAAGTTGTTATAATCCATTGTCTCTCGATTATGCATAAGGCATGACGGCAGCTTTGCCTTTGCAATCACTTCTGCCATTTTTTTATCTGCCTTTAATCCCCAGATATCATTGATCAGATCAGCTCCAGCCAAAATAGCTGCTTTAGCCACCTCTGACTTATAAGTATCTACGGAAATTGGAATGTCAAAACGATTCTTTAATGCCTCGATAACGGGTGCCACACGAGAAATTTCCTCTTCATCTGAAATTCGTGTATAACCAGGTCTTGTCGATTCGCCGCCAATATCTAAGATATCTGCACCTTCTTCAATCATGCGCTGTGCATGAAAAAGTGCATCGTCCATATGATTCCAGCGTCCACCATCTGAAAATGAGTCTGGTGTAACATTTAAAATTCCCATTACGTAGGTATGACCGCTTGTCTGAAAGTCTCTGTTTCCTATTCTCATTTTTTCCTCCAACTTAGCGAACCATCATCAAAACACGATTGATCAGCTCGTCATTATTTTCAAAGACGCCTCTGCACACATATGTTAACGTCTTGGTACCTGGCTTTCTCACGCCGCGCATTGTCATGCACATATGCTCTGCTTCTATTACAACCATAACACCCTTTGGCTTTAAATGTTCCATAAGTGCATCAGCCGTCTGAGCTGTCAGCTGCTCCTGAATCTGTGGGCGCTTTGCAAATACTTCTATTGTTCTTGCCAGCTTGGAAAGTCCTGCAACTCTGCCATCTGGGATATATGCTATATGTGCTTTTCCATAAAATGGGAGCAAATGATGTTCACACACTGAATAAAGATCAATATCTTTTTCTAATATCAGCTCGTTATTCTTTGCTTCAAATGTTGTATGCAAATATTGTCCTGCATCCTGCCCCAGTCCGCCATATATTTCGCTGCACATACGTGCAACGCGGTCGGGAGTTCCTAACAGTCCCTCTCTGTTTGGATCTTCACCGATTCCTTCTAAAAACAAGCGCACAGCCTGTTCAATCTTTTCTTTATCCATAATTCCTCGTCTCTATTTTGTTTGTTTACAGCCGGTTATTGCAATTCATCCACTCTTTTACCCTTGCAAGAATTGTAAGAGTTCCGCACACAACCACTGGATTGTTCTGCGATACAGCCGCTTCCATTGCTTTTTCAATACCATCCTCACTGTCAAATGAAGTAACCTTTAACTGTGGAAAACGTTCTTTTATAGCAGCCTTTAAATCTGTACTTTTCATCGCCCTTGGTGATGGCGGTGTCACAGTAAACACGTTTGATGCGCGGCCAAATAAAATTTCAATTTCTTTTTCGTAATCTTTATCTGCCAGAACACCACAGACATAGCAAATCGGCACTGCACCAAACATTTGATTTACAGACTCACGAGGCGTCTTATGCCATCTGGATTATGCGCACCATCTAATATTATATCAGGTGAACCGCTATGAAGCTCAAAGCGTCCGCCCCAGCGTGTTTTTTCAATGCCATCATAAATGTGCTTTTTTTCAATTGGATAGCTGCGGCTAAGTACGCTTGCTGCCTGTACGGCAAGTGCAGCATTCTCAGGCTGACAACTTCCAAGCATCTTTAAATGCAGATTTTCAAATTCTCGGAAAAATACAATGCTCTCTCGCTTATCAGAAAATATCTGACGCACCTCATCGCGGTGTACCTCGTAAAGCGGCGTATCTGCTGCTTTTGCTGCTGCACGAATTGGCTCCATCGCATCTTCCCTCTGCTCGATGCAAATAACAGGTGCACCCGGCTTTATAATACCAGCCTTATGTGCTGCAATCTCGCTGATCTTATTTCCAAGGATACGGCAATGATCCATGCTAATTGATGTTATGATACTGCATACTGTTGTCGTTACAATATTTGTAGCATCCATGTCACCGCCAAGACCTGCCTCTAAAATTGCCAGCTCGCAGCCTTTTTTGGCAAAATACCAAAACGCCAATGCTGTTTCCTGTTCAAAAGCAGTAGGTGTTTCGCCGTCAAGACTCGCTGCAGCCTCTGCCACTGCTGTCATGCCTTGTGCATATTCGCTTTCACTTATACAGCTTCCACATGCGAAATACTGCTCTGTGCTTGAAAATACAGCCGGAGATGTATATCTTCCTACTTTAATTCCTGCCTCTGATAAGATTGAAGTGAGATAGGCAGCTGTTGATCCCTTGCCGTTTGTTCCTGCAACCTGAATAAATTTGACTTTATCCTGCGGATTATTAAGTTTAGCCATCAGATGGCGCATTGTGTCAAGTCCCAGAACGATTCCCTTTTGACTTCGCACCTTTTCCAGATAATTTTGTGCTTCCAAAAAGTCCATGGAGTCCCCCTTTCAAGGTTTTTGTCAGATAGATTGAACTTTTGACCATGCTACTATAATAATATAATTTTTCATTTTAGTAAAGAGGGCAGATCATACCAGATGTCTGCCCTCTAAATATGTTTATATATATTTTTTGTTAGTTTACTTACGCATTGGTCTTTTCCTGCAGCCACTGCTCTACTGTTTCACGATCTTGCTTAACTAACTTTGCAATTCGCTCAATGCTAAAGCCTTCTTCGTGATAAAGCTCATAGGCCATTTCTTTTTTTACCTGAATTTTTTCTTGTCTGCCTTCCTCTCGACCTTCTTCTCGGCCTTCTTGTCTGCCTTCTTCTCGGCCTTCTTCTCGGCCTTTCTCTCGACCTTCCTCCTTTCCCAATCGCAGGCCTTCTTTACGTGCCTTTTCTAATTCCTGCTCAATCTCTTCCTTCATAAGCTCTCGCAATGCTTCACACATATTTTCTGACCTCCTGACTTCGTCATATTTTTCTCTGTTTGCAGCTACACTTACCTGCAACACTGCATCTGCCTTTTCCTTATCACCCGGCTCTGAAAAGTCTCTTGCCAGTTCTGTAAACTTCTGGATATCTTCCTTCTCTGCGCTCCTCGACAATACCTTTAGACTTTCATGATTCTTTGAATCAAGTTCCTTTGTTACAATGATCTGGATTGGAATCGAAAAGCCTTGCACATAGTATATGCCAGACGTGTGTAGCTCAATTTTATATCCATAATCAATAAGCTGCTTCATCAGCTGCTTTGGTGCTGATGCTCTGAAAAGGGAAACTGTCAGTTCTTCTAATGGAATCTGATTGACCTTCTCTCCCAATCCTTTGTACAAGCAGGCATATCCAAGTGTCTTGAAAAAATCATCAATCGTCATGCCATCATCTGGTGACTTGTACTCAATTACATTATGTCCGCGAAAGATCGTTCCGATTTCGTTTTGAATCTGCGCATTCTTTCGCTTCTCAATGATTAACAGATCCATCTGCAGCGGCTTCTTGCTTAAATTGTATTCTCGTTTAAATTCGAGATCTGCTTTGTTTAAGCGAAGTTCAAGCTCTGCCGCTGCGCAGAATGCTGGATGCCACTGTATCTTTGCATCTGGCTGCTTTTCCTTTGGTTTGACCATCAAAAGTCCTCCAATTCTTTCTATATGTATTTCCCAAATTGGGGCTTTTATCTGGTGTATTTTGATGGCTAATGCCGCTTTATCATTTGTACGTGTATAAAAGATCTCCTCTCAGTTTCATTGTATCATCAGAACCTATGTTTTGCAATATTGAATTTGTAATTTAATCACGCTAGCCCCAGCGCCTGCTTTGCAAGCTTGTCAGCATAATCATTGTATTTGTCTCCTGAATGACCTGTCACCTTCTGGAAGCGAATTGAGACTTTTGTTTTGGCTTCGTCGTAATAAGCTTTATAGGCAATTGTTCCTTCTTTATTTGTTTTCCATATACCAAGCGGCCATTTTGCGATACCTTCATAATCGTGATAAATGACTAATCTCCTCTTATTATTTGCAATCGCATATTCCATAGCAGCTCTGGCTCCCATGATCTCACCTGCTACGTTTCTCATACCTGCAAGGCTAGGATCAGAAAAGCTTTTGTTAAAGGCTTTTTCTTCGCCATTTTCCAATATTACCATTCCATAAGAGAAACGCTTGGTGGACTGATCGTAGCTACCATCAACGTAAGCAACTAGTTCTGGCTCGTTTGATATGGTCTGTGTGATTTGATTGGAATCAATTGACGAATTTGCATTATTAGATGGCTGTTTAGTATCTTCATCGAATGGCAGCTGATTTTCACCTTCCATCCCAAGCTCCATGAATCCTTTTGCGCCTTCCATTGTTGGAAAGCTTTTATATTCCGCACACGGAAAGCCATGCACCTGCGCACGGCACTCGTCCCATGTGGTAAAAATTCCAGTCTTACGTCCTTTTCGGACGGCATAAAATTTCTTCGGCATATTTTTTCCTTTCTTGTTTGCTGGGCTTACTATAAGCCTATAAATTGCTTCATTGCTTCGCAATTCTCGCAATTCTAAAACCATTCGGATTCGCTGATTTTCTTTGAAAATCGCTGCATCCTCATGGTTTTGCGGGTCTCAAGCTCAAAATCCTCATTGTGCAAGCACAATCGGATTTTGTAGCTTTTTCCCCTAGGCTTACTCCACACTCTTTAATGACTCAATCATATCAATCTTCTTTAATTGGAAGTACATTACTGCATTGACTGCCATTGAGAAGATAAATGCGAGTACCATACTGTAGATATAGCTTGGCACAGAAATATCATGTCCAAACATGACCTGATTAACCTGTACTGTCTTGATGATAAATCCATGAAGTACCTTTCCGATAAAAATTCCTACAAAGGCGCCAATTAAAGTCAGCCAGATATTTTCCCTGTAGACATACATAGCAACCTCAGAATCATAAAAACCTAGCAGCTTTATTGTTGCCAATTCTCGTTTTCTCTCACTGATATTGATGTTATTTAAGTTATAGATTACAACAAATGCCAGAAGGCTTGCTGAAATCACGAGCACTACAACAATAATATACAGACTGCTTAACATGCCATCAATCATCTCTCTTGTCGTACTAACATAAGTAACTGTTAAAATCTCATCATGATCCATAAGACGCTGTCCTAACACATCTTCATTTGCGCGGCCGTCTTTATTTAGCTTTAACCAGTACATGTTATATTCTGGTTCAGTCTGGAACACTTTTTCATAACATCCTTCCGTCATATAAACATAATGCATCAGATAATTTTCCATAACATGTGCGACAACTGCTGTGACTGGTTCATTTTCACCGCTTGTTATTGACACAGTATCTCCCTCGCCCACACCAAGCGCTTCTGCCATCTGCTCTGTCAAAATGACACCATCATCAGTCAGTTCATATGTTTTCTTTGTTGTACGACTCTGAAAAACCATCATGGATTCCAATGCCTGCGCATCCTTACATACAACAGTGTAAGCAGTTCGCACATTTGAACCAGATGAAATATCCATCGACTTCATGCTGACCTTTGCAAACGTTTCAATGCCTGATTCATTTTCCATGATTTCATTAAGTGTTTTATCCGAGTCCTCTAGTTTATCTGTCTCGTCTGTATTTAATGCTGCCATCGCATCATACAGCTGAATATTATCATATTGAAGCGATGCAATATTCATAATGGAATCTTTAAGGCCAAATCCAACAACCATCAGACCTGTTGTGCATCCTATTCCAAAAACTGTCATAATCAGACGCTTTTTATAACGGAACAGGTTTCTAAACGTATTTTTCTGTGAGAAAGACAAATGTTTCCAAATAAAACCAATTCGTTCTAATAAAACACGCTTTCCTGGCTTTGGTGCTACTGGGCGCATAAGTACTGCTGGCTGCGCATAAAGCTCTCTGTAGCATGCCACAATCGCAGCAAATGTAACACTGAACACGGCAAGCGCAGTAGATAAAATTGCATAATGCCAGTTATATGGAATTACTAACTTTAATAATGACGCATACATAAGGCGGTATGATATGATAATTATAAATGGAAACAGCTTTTCACCAATGAGCACACCAACAATACTGCCGCCTAGTGTTGCTGAAAGCGCATAAAGAAGATACTTTTTTGCGATGGCTGCCTTGCTGTAGCCAAGAGCCTTGTATGTTCCAATAAGTGTACGCTGCTCTTCTACCATACGTGTAATGGCTGTCAATGCAACAAGTGCTGCCACTAAGAAAAAGATTGCTGGAAATACCTTTCCAATTGCACCCATACGCTCAGCATTGCTGCCGTAATCAGTATATCCTGGAAGACTTTCGCGATTGATTACCTGCCATGTCGGCATCTTGATATCATCAAGCTCTTTTTGACCATCTTCAATTTCCTTCCATGCATCATCTAGCTTTTGCCAAGCCTCTGCCTTACTGCTCTCATAAGTTTCTTCCTGTTTTGTAAGTTCTTCCTCATTTTCTTTTATCTGCGCTTCTGATTGATCAAGTGTATTTTTTGCCTCGTCAAGCGCCGTATACGCCGCATCAATCTGTCCCTGTGCCTGCGCAATCTGATCCTCGCTCATCATGGCCTTTCCAGCATCGAGCTGAGCCTGCTGCTGTTTTAACTGTTCCACTGTTGTCTCATAATTTTGCTCGTATTCTTTTCTGCCCTCAGCTAATTGATTCTTTGCGTCTGAAAGCTGCGCCCAGCCATCATCAAGCTTTGCTCTGGCATCATCAAGCTCACTGTCAGCATTATCTTTTTCTTCCTGCCAGGTTTTTCTTGCATCATTAAGCTCTTGCCTCGGCTCTTTTGTCACTTCATCATATCGTGCCTGACATCGTTCTTCTTCAAGTGCTTCCACTCGCTTTTGCACTGGCTCTACTGCCTGTGTATATGCATCTGTAAATGCTATCTCATCATAAGCATCGGCTGCAGTAAGATAAATCTGAGTATAATAATCCTGTGTAAACACATCCTTCTCAAGAATTGCAAAGCCATTAATCTGACCACTTCCTACCATACTGCTTCCACGCTCCATGGAAATAAAAAGCGGGCTGTCACCAAATCCGGTGACTGTATAGCTTGTCTGTGTCAAATCCTCACTCAGCTCAGTATCAGTTCCTGATACAAATGAAATCGTGTCACCTACTTTTACTTCAAATGCCTTTTTCAGACGATTATCAAGCAGACACTCATTTTCCTTTTCAGGAAGACGGCCTTCTGTCACTTGAATCTGGTTCATTCTTTCCGGCATTGATAACAGCTCAACTACATAATCTGTCTCATTTTGCTTTGTGATTACATCCTTCATATAACCTGGCTCTGCACCTGATATGCCTTCTACTTGTGAGAGCACTTCTACATCATCATCTGTCAGACCCATCGTGCTTATCACACGAATATCCATCAAATTGCTTCTGTCTGAAAACGCATCTCCTGTATAGCGCATATCACTTTCCGTTGAACGAAGTCCTGAAAAAAATGATACGCCAAGTGCAACAATCAAAAAAATTGAAATGTAGCGGCCAAGACTTTTTTTGATCTCTACCCGTATATCTTTATTTAATGCTTTTTTTCTTGCCATATGCTCCCCCCTTTATTACCACTCAATATCTTCTACTGACACAGGAGATGGATTAGTACACACGCTGGCTGCTTTTCCGTTTTTAATACGGATCACACGATCTGCCATTGGCGCGATTGCAGAGTTATGCGTAATGACAAGAACAGTCATCTTTTGCTTGCGGCACGTATCCTGCAAAAGCTTTAAAATCTGCTTTCCTGTTACATAATCTAGC
This sequence comes from Firmicutes bacterium AF25-13AC, assembly GCA_003478935.1. Lineage (GTDB taxonomy): Bacteria > Bacillota > Clostridia > Lachnospirales > Lachnospiraceae > Anthropogastromicrobium > Anthropogastromicrobium aceti. Next base: position 6,789 of record QUFP01000023.1, on the reverse strand, counting down.
GCACCAGTTGGCTCATCACATAAAAGCATTTTGGGATTTTTGGCAAGTGCACGAGCAATTGAAACACGCTGCTGCTCGCCGCCTGATAGCTGTGATGGGAAGTTGTTTAAGCGCTCTCCTAGTCCAACCTCTTTTAATACTGTTTCTGCATCTCTTGGATTTTTGCAGATTTGAAGTGCAAGCTCAACATTCTCCTTTGCTGTCAAGTTCGGAACAAGATTATAAAACTGGAAAATGAATCCAATATCCTCTCTGCGATATTTCGTCAGCTGACGGTTCTTAAAAGACTCAATATGAACACCATCTACAATGACCTCTCCGCTCGTAACAGTATCCATTCCGCCTAAAATATTTAATATGGTTGTCTTTCCTGCACCAGACGGACCGACAATCACTACAAATTCTCCTTTTTTTATTTCAAAATTCACGCCATCTGCTGCATTAATTGAAACTTCGCCCATATGATATGTTTTTCGCACATCCTTCAAAATTACATATGACTGCTCCATAATATTCTCCATTTCTTTTATTCTCTTTTTACTTATTCCATTGTAACATTGCCTATTTTTTTCTTCAAGCGCAACCCAATATTTTTATAAAAACTTTAGTTTTACAGTTCCTTATTTACAAACAGAACCTCAACGCTTATAATAAAAACTAGAAACAATTTTTTAGGAGGTTTTTTATTATGGAAATCATGCATACAGATAAGGCACCAGCAGCAGTTGGCCCATATAGTCAGGCTGTAAAGACAGGAAATCTTCTTTTCTGCTCTGGTCAGATTGGACTTAATCCTTCTACAGGCGAAATGGTTGGCACAACTGTTGCTGAGCAGGCAAAGCAGGTTATGGAAAATGTTAAGGCACTTCTTGAGAATGCCGGTGCAACATTTGACAATGTTGTAAAGACAACATGCTTCATCGCTGATATGAAGGAGTTTGGAAACTTTAATGAAGTATATGCTCAGTATTTTTCAAACAATAAGCCGGCACGTTCCTGCGTACAGGCTGTTCTCCCAAAGGGCGCTCTTTGCGAGGTTGAGGTTATTGTTGAGCTTTAATTATTTTTTAGTTTTAAAAAAAAAGCACCGCCACCTTTCGATGGCGATGCTTTTTTATTTTTAAACTACTAAGAAGAACTTTAATAAGAAGATTGCTGAAATAATATAGGTCAGTACAGATACGTCCTTTGCCTTTCCGGTGAATACCTTCATGATTGTATATGAGATCAGTGCAAGACCAATACCATGTCCGATAGATCCGGAGATTGGCATAGAGATTAACATGATTGCTGCTGGAACAGTCTGATATATATCAGTAAAGTCTACCTTTGACAGACCAGAGATCATCAGTATACCAACATAAATCAGTGCTGAAGATGTAGCTGCTGCCGGGATAATTGCTGCGATTGGTGCGATGAACATACATGCCAAGAATAAGATTCCAGTTGTAAATGCAGTCAGACCAGTTCTTCCGCCTGCCTCAACGCCAGATGCAGACTCTACGAATGTTGTGACTGTTGAGGTACCAGTCAGCGCACCTGCTACAGTTCCAACTGCATCTGCTAACAGGGCTTCCTTCATCTGCGGCATATTTCCGTCCTTATCAACCATACCTGCACGTGATGCAGTACCAACAAGTGTTCCGATGGTATCGAACATATCGATAATGCAGAAGGTAATGATAAGTGTGATTGCTGTGAACCAGCCGATCTTTACAAAGCCTGCAAAATCAAAATGGAACAGAGTTGTCTCTGCCATATCTGCAAATGGAGGTACGAAGCTTGCACCCTCAAGACCTGCAAATGGATTAGTTCCAAGGAAGATTGCCTCACCTGCCCAGTAAATAACAGATGCTGCAAGCATACCAAGAATTACAGCTGCCTTTACGCCCTTCTGTGCCAGAACGATGATGACAAATAAACCGATAAACATAGTTACTACTGTCAGAACCATCTGGGTGTAGCCGCTTCCCATTGCATCCTGAGCAACACTCGGTGTCAACGCACCAAAGAAATCTCTCATTACAAAGAATGGTCCGCCATTCTCTGAATAGATACCAGCGTTGGAACCAACACCGATATTTAAAAGCATAAGACCGATTGCCGGGGAGATACCAAGACGAACACCAAGCGGAATCGCATTTACAATCTTGTCTCGAATATTTAATACAGACAGGATAATAAAGATAATTCCTTCAAGTAAAATGATGCACAGTGCTGACTGGAAAGACTCCAGATAGCTCATGCCCGTCAAACCAACAATATTGGCAACAACTACAGCAAAAAAGCTGTTTAATCCCATACCAGGAGCCATAGCAAATGGCTTATTTGCAACAAACGCCATTACCATCATACCGATAAAGGATGCGATACAAGTCGCTAAAAATACACCATTCCATAAATTCTGTCCCTCTGCACCAAATCCAGTCAAAAGATTCGGATTTAAGGCGATGATGTACGCCATCGTCATAAATGTGGTCAAACCGGCAATGATTTCTGTTTTCACTGTTGTATGGTTCTCCCTGATCTTAAAGATCTTCTCAATCTGTTCCATTTGTACCCTCCATAGTTACATTCATTCCATTAATTTGTACGCCGTCCTCCATCGGAATTACGATGCAGCGGCGTCCCTCTACTAATTGGATCTGTACAAGATCCATGCGCTGCGGACTGACCTTTATTGTCACATCCGGCGTCTTGACGGCAACGCTTTTTGCCTCAACTAAGTTTGCCGCCTGAAAGAAAGCATCTTCTCCTGCAGTCTCCTCATAGACTTGCTCGAAATTTTCAAGCTTTTCTTCTTTGATTCCACTATTTTGAAGAAGCTTTTTTACATCTGATTTTTGAAGCTTGAAAGGCTGCGGCTCTTCCTTATGCTCCTCAATCAGCTCTGTCAGATTCTCCTGAATCTGGCAAACAGTATCATAGTTTACAACATCTCCGACAGTCTCCTCTATGATCTCCTGAAATACAGCCTTCTGTGTCTTAAAGGACATAGGTGCTGGGCCACCGATACAATCATTGATAAAGTCCTCGTGAAGCTCCTCTGTCTTTTTTGTATAGTACAAAAGGCTGTGAATATTACTGCTGCGATCGTCAAATGCTGGAAATAAAAAGGCATTTACAGGGGCCTCTATCCACTGATCACGCATACGTTCCTCGACGCGGTTTGTCTGTGTATTGTAGCAAAGACCTGCCTCTGACAGCTTAACAGGGCAGATACAGCAAAGGATAAATTCGTATACCTCCTCTGAAGCATCATCCATATCTAAGTTGTCACTTCCTCTTCCCGGAACATCATAATTACAATGGATCATAACTACGTAGTAGCTTTCGCCAAAATGATATGTCTCTGCTACTGATTTGTAAAACTCCTCTAAAACAGTTTCATCCTTTAATCCAGTCGCCTTTAGCTGCATCAAACGCTTATGGCCTTCCCCCGAAAGTTCCTGATCAAGCGTGTAATCGAGTGAATGAAGATTTTTACCCAGACTTCCAGAAAGCGCCTTTCGGAAAATTTCAAAATATTTGTCGATTTCCTCCTGTGACAGCGACAAAAACATATCGCTAAATGTCATACGGATCTGCTGCTCACCATCAATCAGGCAGCCGCAAATGCGATCAATTGCACCGCCGTCTCTCTTAAAAAGACTTTTAATCTCGGATACTTCTTTTTTGTTCATCTTCAAAACACTCCTTGTTCATTTGCTTCTTGTTCGCTAGTTAGCGATTTTGCTAGCTTAGCGATTTGGATACTCTGTCTTCACAAAGCGCTCCAATGCATCGAGTGAGCGCACAACCTTCTCTGTATCGATGCAGTATGCCATACGGAAATATCCAGGGCATCCAAAGGAATCACTTGGAACTAATACCAGGTCATACTTTAATGCCTTGTTGCAAAATGCCACTGCATCCTCCTCAAGCGCCTTTGGGAAAATATAAAATGTTCCTGACGGACGTACACAGGAGAATCCTAACTCAATGAGTTTATCATACAAAAGATTCATGTTAGTCTCATAGACAGCCATATCAGACGTCTCGTCTAACACATCCTCCACACCCATCATAATAAGTGATGACGGGCAGTTATGTCCGATTCCTCTTGAGATTTGGGACATCATTGGCACTAACAAATCTGCATCGGTACATGTTGGATTAACAGCAACATAACCTATACGCTCACCTGGAAGAGAAAGTGACTTGGAAAACGAATAGCATGAAAGCGTATTATCATAAAATTTTGATACATATGGTGCTTTCTTTCCATCAAATACGATTTCTCTGTATGGCTCATCGGAGATTATAAAAATATCATGGCCATACTCTTTTTGCTTGTCTTCCATTAGCTGCGCCAACTTTTTTAGCGTTTCTGCTGAGTATACAGCACCAGATGGATTGTTCGGTGTGTTGATCAAAACAGCTGACACATTTGACGTCAGCATCTTTTCAAACTGTTCAAAATCCACCTGAAAATCAGCTGTGTTTGCAGGTACCACTCTCAGATTTGCGCCTGTCATGCCTACATAGCAGTTATACTCTGGAAAATACGGTGCAAATGTAAGCACATCGTCTCCCGGAGATGTTACTGCACGAAGTGCATGAGCTAAGGCTCCCGCAGCTCCTGAGGTTGGAAAAATATGATTTGCCGTATAGTTCATATCAAAACGCTTGTTAAGCGATGCAGCCACCTTTTCTTTAAATGAAGGCAGTCCGACACTCGGGCTGTAGCCGTGAAGCTCGCTCGATGTCTTTGTCTGAAGCAGGCGAATAGTATTGTCTGTGTAGTCCTGCACAACAGGAACGGATGGATTTCCTAAACTGTAATCAAAAACGTTCTCGTATCCAATCTCCTGTCCTCTCTTTGTTGCAAATTCGGATAATGTACGGATCACTGATTTTTTCTGAAGCATGTCTTTATATTTTTGTGCTACCATACTGCCCTCCCATTCTGCCGCCTATGCGGCTCATTTACTTAAAAATGCGTGAATCTGATCCAAATTTTTCATTGCATCCTCTCGGCCAAGCTGATACAATGCTTTTAACTTTTCTGGATCCTTTTCAAGTCTTGACACTTCGATCAGACGACTTGGGCGAAGCACCATGACTTCACCTTTTTCCTTTAATTCATCAATCTTCTTTAGTGTTTTGTTGTATATCACATAGCGGTGTGCCATCGCCTTAGCAAGATTTGGATAACGATGAAGGATTTTGTTTATGGCACCTTGAAATTTCATTTTTTTCTTTTGGTACCCTTCAGGTCTTGTTAAAATGACAAGATCTTTTTTGTATCCCTGTCTGCGAAACCACATGATCGGAATAGAATCGGCAACGCCGCCGTCAAGCAGCTTATATCCATCTATTTCTACCACCTTTGATACAAGCGGCATTGATGCAGATGCCTGCATCCACTTAAGATCATCTCTGCCGCAATCTGTGCATTTGTGATAAACAGCCTTTCCTGTTTCCACATCTGTGCAAACCACAAAAAATTCTGCTGGATTTTTGGCAAATGCCTCATTGTCAAATGGATCAAGAATCTCTGGTATCTGATGATAGCATAAATCAACATCATAAATATCACCTGTTTTTAAAAGTGAATGAAGTGTGCCATAACGCTTATCACCACAAAACTTCATATTGTAACGCAGAGTTCTTCCTATCTGTCCAGACTTATAGTTACAGCCAAATACAGCTCCCGCCGAAACTCCAATCACGCCGTCCACCTGGATTTTTTCTTCCATCAAAACATCCAGAATACCTGCCGTATACAGTCCTCTCATGCACCGCCTTCAAGAACAAGTCCTGTTTTTACCTCTTTCATGATTTGCCTCTCTTTCCAACCTTACACATTAAAAGAGCTTTTTTATATTTTTGCGAAACAAGGCTATCATACCACGGTTCATGAAAAACATCAAGGCAATTACACTTTCTTACTGCTCATCCAAAAATGCCAGCGGATCTCCTTTGGTATGAATAAAGTGCATAAGCATGTATGCACACATAATTGCTACATTTTCTTCCTTTAAAATTCGCTTACATTCTTCACGGTCTGCTAATACAATCTCGATATCCTCTGATTCTTCCTCGTGCTCGTTTGTTGGTGTTCCACTACAGTAGCCATAGATTGTTCCGCAGCTTTCGTCTGTCATACCGACTGTCGTAAAAAATGGTCTTGTGTATGCACCTTCTGTAACCTTTGGCTCGAAAACAAGCCCTGTCTCCTCGTAAATTTCACGTATACCTGCCTGTGCCATCTCCTCACCTGGCTCTACAAGTCCTGCCGGAAACTCATACACATATGCATTGATTGGATAACGAAACTGCTTTATAAGCACGATTTTATCCTTTTTTTCTCCATATACACTATAAATAATTACACCATCAGATGTATTTTTATGAGTTGCTGCTTTAAGCTGCGTTGGATCCTTCTTTCTGGATGCCACATAATATTTGCCTGTTTTTCCATTTCTTTTTTCAACATCGAAATTATAGAGATTTAAAAATGGATTATCAGTTACCTTCTCTACTCCTTTTACGCGATCTACCATAGCTGTACCTCTCCTTACCGGCATTGAACAAATCTTTACACTATGCCATATTTTCAACTCGATTCCGCTAGAAATCAGCCTTTTTTATTATACCGTACTCGTGCGCAAAAGAAAAGCCCGCAAAGCAAAGTTTGATATGCTACCCTCATATAGGACAATGAAATATAAAAGTCCTATATGGGGGTATTTTCATGTTCAGAAAGAGTAAGATAGAACCAGTAGAAAAAGTAAAAATAGTCGA
>QUFP01000022.1 GCA_003478935.1 Firmicutes bacterium AF25-13AC | reverse complement strand
CTCACACCTATACTTATGTTGGCGATGCAGAGGATGGAAGCTTTGCAATTTATAAGAGCGATGACGAGAACTCTGGTGATTTTACTTATTTTGCATTTGCAGCAGATACGCCAGATACGACCTATCATATTGAGTTTCGCTACGGATATACCGAGTACAAGATCAATTCTTTCTACGATGGAGATTATGCTTACTGGATGGCATCAGGAATTAAGAAAGATGCATCTGAGGATGTAATCAGTGATTGTGTTGAACTGTTTTGCAGCGAGAATCTTGCAGAATAAATAAAACGAATCCTTATAATTAAAAGATGACAAGATAGAGTGTGTCGAGAAATCGATATGCTCTATTTTTTTAGGACACAGGCGTGGATGTAAGAGTGCCAAGAACTCTTACGCTAACAGATTCGGGGGTGCGGATTGACACGTTTCCAGAGGGTTGGCAAAAAATATAATTGATTTCCGGAACGTTTCTGTATATAATCAAAAAAACTGATTGATGAGATATCAATAAAACTACCTGACAGCTTTACATGAGAGAGGAGATCAAAACAATGATTTATTTTACTGCAGATACGCATTTTGGCCATGCGAATATAGTAAAAATGTGTGAGCGGTCATATCCTGATGTTGAAAGCATGAATGAAGCATGGGTATTTATTTGCAAGCAAAGATGGCGCATTAAGCTTTGCGGATGAAGTCTCAGGTGTTTTTGAGAATGCACGCAATGCAATGGGATTTGTACAAATCAAAGAGCTAAAACCTGGTCAACGCACAAGCGTTGCTGCCTTTTTTAATATGTATTTTGTATCGTATCTATTGAAATACGTAAGTTATCTTTTTGAGGGTGCTTGACAAATATACAGATTTTAGTGTACAATCCCCTTTAATAAAGGGGAGTAACCTGCGTTTTAAAACATACGTTTGCAGTGCCGTCAGTACGGTGGAGACATCCGGCACTGCAAGGAACTGGTGAGACTTTTATTGCATGTTTTGTCATGCAATAAAGGTTTCTTTTTTTATCAGAAGGAGGAAACATAATGGATCTAAGTAAAATGTCTATTAAAAAAATCCGTGAGCTTATTGTGTTTACAGCACTTCTTGTGGTCGCTTTGTGGAAGTTTGATGTAGTGCTTGGTGTGCTAAAAACAATATGGGATATTATATTTCCGTTTGTGCTTGGTGGAGCAATCGCATTTCTTACCAATGTACCGATGAGCTTTTTGGAAAAGAAAATTTTTGAAAAGATAAAAAGAAAAATAAGATAGTTAGAAAATTGGAAAGACCGATAAGTTTGATTCTTACTATTGTATTAGTAGTTGGTGTGATCGCATTGGTGATGTTCGGTGTGATTCCTCAGCTTACACGGACAACGGGAACTTTGGTGACGAGCATCAATGATTTTATTCCGCAGATGCAAAGTTGGATTGGAGAATTTTTCCATAATAATCAGGAAATTATGAATCTGGTAGATCCAATAGAGTTTGATCCAGATCAAGCGATTAAGTGGGGAATAAGCCTTCTCGGAAATGGTGCAGGAAATATGATGAATACGACAATGTCAGCAGTTGGTTCCATAGTCAGTGGAGTAGCAACCTTTTTCATTGCATTCGCGTTTGCCTGCTATATTCTTTTTCAGAAAGAAAAGCTGCATGTACAGATTAGAAAAGTATTTTTCGCTTTTCTTCCAAGACAAAAAGCAGACGTTTTCCTTAAAGTGTGTTCTCTGACTTATCGGACATTTGCAAACTTTCTTGCAGGCCAGTGTCTGGAAGCTGTGATTCTAGGAAGTATGTTTGTTGTTACATTAAGTATTTTGAGGATGCCATATGCACTTTTGATTGGAATTTTAATTGCGTTTACGGCATTAATTCCTATTTTTGGAGCTTTCATCGGATGTGCAGTAGGAAGCTTTTTAATCTTTATGGTAAACCCACAACAAGCAATTTTATTCGTAATAGTATTTCTTGTGCTGCAGCAGATTGAGGGAAATCTGATATATCCTCATGTTGTTGGTGAATCTGTAGGTCTTCCATCAATATGGGTTTTGGCGGCAGTTACGATTGGTGGAAATCTTATGGGAATAGTTGGAATGCTTGTTTTTATTCCGCTGTTGTCAGTGCTATATACTATTTTTCGGGAATTTGTATATCTGCGCCTGAAAAAACAAAATATCAAGCAGGTGACAAAGACAGAAATAGAGGAATATACAAAAGAGGAAGAATTATAATATAAAATAAATTATCATAAAATGGTTTATTGTAATGGGAGACTGCGCATATTATAGTCTCCCATTTTTATATGTTTTTGGTTGACTTATGTTTATACATACAAAGGTAAGCTGGAGCTGGACAATAAGTAGATCGTGTTGGATGAAATGAATAAGGATTTGCGAGAAAATTAGTTGCATTTGCTTATGAAGTCATTTATGATATATTAAGCAAATGTGGATTTACGCAGCGTATACTTGATATTGCACAGGAAAACACAGAGATACTTCTTGCTAATGGAGAATCAACTGAGGACAGGGAGAAAATGCAGAGAAAATCCTGATGGTCTACATGCAGTAGTGACGATGAGGAGAATATGAAACAACGAGGTGAAGAAGATGACAATCAAAGAGATTGCAAAGATATGTAATGTATCTACAGCGACAGTGTCTAATGTTATCAATGGAAAAAATAAGTCAAGTAATGAGACAACAAAAAAGATCATGGATGTGATTCGGGAATCTGGTTATCAGCCGAGTTATTTGGCAAAGAATCTCAGAAGCAAAAGAACGAGAACGATAGGAATTATTGTAGAGGATCTGATGTTATTCAATATACCAGCTATTATTGAAGGAATTATGAAATGCTGTGAAAAAAATGAATATAAGATCATTCTGGAAAACCTGCGTCTGTATGTGAGATGGCATGGAGAATGGTTTCATAATGATGAGCTGAGAGAGAATGAATTGAGGGACTCATTAAAGCAAGTGGAATCAGTTAATGTTGATGGGATTATTTACGTAGCGGGTCATGAGCGACGGATGGAAGTTTTTCAAAAATATACAAATCTTCCTACGGTGGTAGCATATACACAGGCAATTTCAAAAAATATACCGTCAGTTATGCTGGATGATTACAATGGTGGTTATGCGATGACTGAGTATCTGCTTTCCAAGGGGCATGAGCGGATCGGTGTGATTGCAGGTGAACAGGATAATCTACACGCGATTCACAGAATGAAAGGTATACAGAAAGCGTTCTTTGAGCATGGAAAACCGTTTGATCCAGATTGGGTGGAATATGTCAGATGGGAACGTGAAGGAGGATACTCTGTGGCGAAAAAAATGGCAGAGCAGAAAGTAAGTGCTATTTTTTGTATGTCAGATACGATTGCTGGAGGTGTATACGACTATATGAGCGAAAATGGGGTTGTCATCGGAAAAGATATTTCAGTTGTGGGATATGATAACAGAATGATTTCCGAATATTTGGTGCCCAAACTGACAACTATGAGGCTACCGTTAGAACAGATTGGCTATAAATCGGCAGATATACTTATTGGTATACTGGAAAAAAATGAACTGCCAGAAAATATGGAAATTAGGATGGAATGTCAACTGATAGAGCGAGACTCAGTAGTTGATTTAATAAAGCGTTAAACGATTAACTATAATTCAAGGGGTGTTACTAAAAAAAGAAAAAGCGACGGGAAGAGATGTGCAAAATAAATAAAAATAAAGACTGAATATTGTGATATAAATAAAAAATACACTATTGACAATGTAAGTACTGCATGCTATTATGACATTAACAACAAGTAAATCAATTAACCAAGGAGGGTTATGTATGAAGAAGTTAGCAGCAGCGCTCATGTGTGGAACAATGACAATGTCTTTATTCGCTACGGCACAGGCTGGAGAGACTGGAAGCGAGCAGAAAGATGTAGCTCAAGAAGCAATTGATGCGAGAAAAGAAGAAGCAGAGAAGACCGGAGAGTATCAGAAGATTGTTATTTCTTTTTTTGATTGGACAGGAGCTCCGGCAGGAATTGACCGTATCAATGAGGCACTCAGCGAGCATACTAGAGAGACATTGGGAGTGGATGTTGAACTTATGATCATTGATTCAGCAGCTTACAGTGAGGATATGAAGTTAATGCTTTCCTCTGGTGAGCAGGTAGATATCTTCTCAACATGTGGACCGGGATACATGACATGTGTAAATAACGGATATACATTAGATTTCGAGGAAGATGATATTTTCCAGACGTATGGAAAGGGAATTCAGGAAAAAGTCAGAGCAGAATATCTGGATGCATGTCGTGTAGGCGGTGTATTATATGGTGCTCCGCCAATTAAAGACTATGCAATCCAGACATCAGCAGTGTGTATTGGACAGGAGTATCTCGATGCGATCGGATATGATTATGATGCTGCAGAAAAAGATGATCTTGGATATGCAAAAGTTGACTGGGATGAAATTAATAAAATTTTTGCACAGATCCATGAAGCATTCCCAGATAAGTATGTAATGGCTATTCAGGATAATGAGCTGACACAGGGAAGTACCGTAGATAATATCGGTGGCGATTACTATGGAACACTTCTTGATCCAGTAAACAGCCTCAAGGTTGAAAACGTTTATGAGTCAGATGTTTTTAAAGAATGGTGCGAGCGTGCATATGAGTGGAATCAGAATGGATATATTTCCAAAGATGCTATGACAGATAAGACAGGTGCTTCTGCAAAGGTAAAATCTGGCGCTTACATGGCTATGATGGCTTGCTGCAAACCTGGTTATGAAACACAGATCACCGGTGAGTGCGGACGTTCAATGAAAGTATTCGATGTAGGTGAAAGTTTCATGTCATCTTCTTCCGTGTCTTCTTTCCCATGGTGCATCAACCAGAACACTGATGATCCGGTTGCAGCTATGCAGGTATTAGATGCTCTCTATACAGATTCTGTTGTTGAAAACTTAATCTGTTGGGGACAGGAAGGCGTTGAATATACGGTAAATGATGAAGGCACCATCAACTACGCAGAAGGTGTTGACGCTAATAATTCTGAGTATTATCCAAACGTACTGTGGATGATGCCAAATCCATATGTAGCACATGTATGGGAAGGTGATTCTTTAGATATTGGACAGCAGATGTCTGATTTCAATGACAACTGCCCGAATAAATCTAAAGCACTTGGTTTTACCTGGGATAACAGCGACTATTCCGCAGAGTTCACAGCTCTTCAGAATGCATACGATCAGTATGGATTAATAGCTGTATATGGATTCGAAAAACCTGAAAAAGCAATTGCTGAATTAAATGAGGCATTAAAAGCAGCAGGCTTGGAAGAGTATATGGCAGCAAAACAGGAAGCTCTTGATAAATGGGCGGCAGAGAATAATATTAAATAATGAAATGAAACTATAAAATGACAAAAAGGCGGAGAAGTAAAAAGAAATCTTTTTACTCCGCTTTTTTGTACAACAGGAAGCTTGCTGAAATGTTCTGGTGTGGAAAAAAGTCTTCTGGCAGGATTCTTTCTGAAACAATGCTTTAAAAATGCTGCCAGAAGGTAGCAGCAGAATGGAGATTTTATGAAAAAAAGGAAACATCTAAAAAGATATCTGTCCCTATATGTTATGGCATTACCTGGATTGATTTATCTGTTTATTAATAATTTTATGCCATTACCAGGTCTTGTTCTGGCATTTAAAAAGTATAATGCAAAAAAAGGAATCTTTGGCTCACCATTTGTCGGACTTAAGAACTTTAAATACCTGTTTGTAACCAAAGATGCATTTATAATTACAAGAAACACCATCCTTTACAATTTAGCATTCATTGTGATTAATACGATATTGGCGATTGCAGTAGCAATTCTGCTTGCGGAGATGACATCCAAGATGAAAAAGGTATATCAGTGTCTGATTTTGTTGCCATATATGATTTCTATGGTCATCGTAAGTTATCTTGTATTTGGATTCCTTTCTACAGAGAATGGATTTATCAACAATACCGTTTTAAGGACGCTTGGAATGGAGCCAATTTCCTGGTATATGAAAAAACAGTATTGGCCATTCATTCTTGTTTTTGTAAACGCATGGAAAGTAATTGGCTATAACTGTATTATTTATCTTGCAGCAATTCTTGGAATTGATCGTAGTATTTATGAGTCAGCAGCAATTGATGGTGCGAGCAAATGGGCTCAGATTAAAAATATTACAATTCCACTGTTAAAACCGACTGCAATTATGCTGACATTACTTGCAATAGGAAGAATTTTCTATTCTGATTTTGGATTGTTTTATCAGGTGCCGCAGAATCAGGGAGCATTGTTTTCTGTAACAAACACCATTGATACGTATGTGTATCGTGGATTGCTAGAATTAGGTGATATGTCAATGGCATCAGCAGCAGGTCTGTATCAGTCCGTCATTGGATTTATACTTATCTTAAGTGCAAACTGGGCAATCCGTAAGATTGATCCGGAAAGTGCAATGTTTTAAAGGGGGGGAGTGACAGAGATGAGAGGAAAAGAAGAGAAAAGATTTCAAATTCTGGCACATATTATACTGGCACTACTGTCTGCTTTAGCAGTTATACCATTTGTTCTTATGATTGTATCATCACTGACGGATAATAATACACTTGTTGCAAATGGATATTCTTTCTGGCCTGAAAAATGGAGTCTTTATGCCTATGAATACATATTCAATACAGGTAACTCAGTATTACATGCTTATGGAATTTCTATTGTATTAACCATAGTTGGAACTTTAATTGCACTGATTCTGACAACAATGCTTTCTTATGTGATTTCCAGAAAAGGACTTCCAGGGCGAGGAGTTATTACTTTTCTTGTTGTATTTACCATGTTATTTAATGGTGGTCTTGTACCGACTTATATGGTCTATGCCAAGATTTTTAATGTAAAAAATACGTTCATGGCATTGCTAGTACCTGGTCTTTTGATGAACGGCTTTAATATTATGCTTATGAAATCATATTTTTGCACAAATATTCCAGATGAAATCTTGGATGCAGCATATATTGATGGTGCAACAGAATTTCAGGCATTTTATAAGGTTGCACTTCCACTTGCAAAACCAATCGTTGCAACAATTGCATTATTTGTAGGTATCGCGTACTGGAACGACTGGATGAACGGTTACATCTATATTACAAAGAATACAGATTTGTATTCTGTGCAGAATCTTCTGAACCGTATGATGCAGAACATACAGTATCTTTCACAGAATAGTTCTAATATTCAGCAGGCAGGTGTAGGACTCAATGCCATTCCAACTGCGTCCGTACGAATGGCCATGGCGACGGTAGGTGTATTGCCGATCCTCGTTGTTTATCCTTTTGTACAGAAATATTTTGTAAAAGGTATTACGCTTGGAGGCGTAAAAGGTTAAATAACTTTGGAATGACATAGGAGGATATATCAATGACGACTGTAAGTAATCCGATTTTATCAGGATTTTATCCAGATCCCTCTATTTGCAGAGTGGGTACTCAGTATTATCTTGTGAATTCTACTTTTGCATATTTCCCAGGAGTATCTGTGATGGAGAGCAGTGATTTAAAACACTGGAAGCAGATTGGAAGTGTGTTAGAGAGAAAAGAACAGCTTCCGTTGGATGGATGTGGACATTCAGAAGGAATTTTTGCACCGACAATTCGGTACTATAATGGAACATTTTATATGATCACGACCAATATTTCTGGCGGAGGAAATTTTGTGGTCACAGCAAAAGATCCTAAAGGACCATGGTCAGATCCTTACTGGCTAGGAGAAGCTGCGCAGGGAATTGATCCGAGTCTTTTCTTCGATGATGATGAAACATGCTGGTATATCGGAACCCGTCCAAATCCAGACGGAGTGCGTTACAATGGAGATTGGGTGATCTGGATTCAACGTCTAGATCTTGAGACGATGCAGCTTATAGGGGAAAGTTATAATATATGGAAAGGTGCCATGCGTGATGTGATTTGGCCTGAGGGTCCACATCTGTTGAAGAAAGACGGTTGGTATTATGTGATTAACGCAGAGGGAGGAACAGGACCAAATCACAGCATTTGTGTTGCAAGAAGTAGAAATATTACGGGACCGTATGAAAACAATCTCAATAATCCGATTCTGACACATAGACATATGGGAAAAGAGTATCCGATTGCTTGTGTAGGACATGGAGATTTTGTGGAGAGTATTGAAGGTGACTGGTATGTAGTTATGCTTGGAACCAGACCATATAAGGGAAAGACGGTAATCGGAAGAGAGACCTTTATTGCTAAAGTAGAGTGGGAAGATGGCTGGCCAGTGATTAATCCAGGAATCGGACATCTTGAGGATATTGTTGAGCTGAATACAACGGAAGAACCAGATTTTGCCACACCGATTGTTACACATTTTTACACGAAAAAATTGCCTGTTAACTGGATGAGCCTCAGAGGACCAAGGGAAGATTTTGCGTCGCTGGCTGAAAGAGAGGGATACCTGCGTATACATCTTTGTCCAGAATCACTGAAAGAAAGGGCGGCATGTGCATATCTTGCACGCAGAATCAGTGATTTTGATTGGCAGGCAGAATGGATGCTTGACTATGAGCCGATAAAAGAAAATGAATGTGCTGGTGCTGCAGTTATGATGGATAATGACAATCACATCCGTATGGAAATAAGAAAAGAAGGCAGTGACCGCGCGATAATTTTAATTAGATGCCAGAAGGGAATTGAGGAAGAGATTGCAAGAGAGCCGATCGGAGAAGGAAAAGTATTGCTTCGCATAGTTGAAAGAGATATGAAATGTTCTTTCTATGCACAGGCAGGTGAAGAGACTGTGACGGTTGCGGAAAATATAGATTATGCATTTATGAGTATTGAAGATGCAGATGGTTTTACTGGTGATACGATTGGAATGTATGCATCTTCAAATGGTATAGAAAGCACTGCCTATGCAGATTATGAATGGTTTGCATATCAGGCGCTATAAGATGGGTACAAAAGGGAGTTTGGAAAAAAACGTTTTATCCCTTGCGGTTCTTTAACTAATACTTTACAAAACAAAATAAATGCGATATGATATGCCTAAATAGGGAGCTCAAATAGATGGGCTGAGAGTAGACTTGGTAGTCTTGACCTGAAACCTGATTTGGATAATGCCAACGTAGGGAAATACATGTCTTGCACAATAATGTTGTGTGTTTTTTGCTCTCTGTTTTTTTGTGAACTGGGGGCACCACTTTTCGCAGAACAGACTAGGCGCCGGATGATACTTGTATTGTATCATTCGGCGCTTTTTTTGTTTTTAATTTGCTAATAAAGGTGCCGAATATAAGAAAGGAGATAAGCCATATGGTAAGGATAAATGGAGAAGATAAGGCACTTGCAGGAATCAATCTCTTGGAATACTTAAAAGATGCTGGATACCAACTGGAAAAGATTGTGGTAGAACGAAATCTGGAAATCATTCCGCGAGATCAGTTAGAAAATGTGGTGATTCAGGAAAATGATTCCATTGAAGTACTGAGTTTTGTTGGTGGAGGCTGATATAATGACTGAAATGCAGAAAGAGATGCAGAAACTTATTTCAAAAGACGAATTGGATAAAGCTTTTGATGCAAGGTTTCCAAAAGAGATGCAGGTAAAGCTGCATAATGCAAAGGTTGCCATAGCAGGACTTGGCGGACTTGGCTCCAATATTGCAGTTATGCTTGCAAGAAGTGGGGTAGGTCAGCTTTTACTTGTAGATTATGATGTGGTAGATGTGACAAATCTGAATAGACAGATGTACTATATTCAGCATATTGGAAAACCAAAAGCTCAGGCACTGCCTGAAATATTATATCAGATTAATCCATATAGTAATTATCAGTCATGTTCTGTGAAAGTAACAGAGCGAAATGTACACGAGTTGTTTTCGCAATATCCAATTGTATGTGAAGCTTTTGACGCACCAGATCAGAAAGCAATGCTGGTAAGGGAAGTACTTACTCAGTGTCCCAATACTACAGTTGTATCGGGAAATGGAATGGCTGGATATGGAGATATCAATGAAATACAGACGAGCAGAAAAATGAGACACCTTTATGTGTGCGGAGATCAGCATACAGATGTAGGTGAGGGAATTGGTCTTATGGCTCCGAGAGTAGCAGCTTGCGCTGCACATGAAGCCAATAAAGTGATACAGCTTATTATGGAAGCATGAAATAAAAACTTAAAAATAAAAGTTTAATGAGGAGACAAACATGGAAGATAAACTGATATTAGGTGGAAAAGAATTCAAAAGTCGTTTTATTCTGGGATCAGGAAAATATAATTTGAATCTGATTAACGCAGCAGTAGAGCAGGGTGGTGCAGAAATCATAACACTTGCTCTTAGACGTGCAAATACCAAGGAAAGTGAAAATATTTTGGATTATATTCCAAAGGGTGTCACACTGCTTCCAAATACTTCCGGTGCACGAAATGCAGAGGAGGCAGTTCGTATTGCGAGACTGAGCCGTGCAATGGGCTGTGGTGATTTTGTAAAGATAGAGATAATGCGAGATGCTAAATATCTTTTCCCAGATAATCAGGAAACAATAAAAGCAACAGAAATTTTGGCAAAGGAAGGATTTGTAGTTCTGCCGTATATGAATCCTGATTTAAATGTTGCAAGAGATCTGCAAAACGCCGGAGCTGCTGCTGTAATGCCGCTGGCTGCTCCTATTGGAAGCAATAAAGGTCTGGCAACAAAAGCCATGATTCAGGTACTTATTGATGAGATCGATCTGCCAGTTATTGTGGATGCAGGAATTGGAAAACCATCTCAGGCTTGTGAAGCAATGGAAATGGGAGCAGCAGCAATTATGGCAAATACGGCAATTGCAACAGCAGGGAATATACCTAATATGGCAGAGGCTTTTAAGCTTGCAATTCAGGCTGGCAGAAAAGCATATCTTACTGGAATGGGAAGAGTTCTTGCAAGAGGTGGAAGCGCATCAGATCCGTTAACAGGATTTTTACGGTAGGAGGTTGTAGTCATGAATGAAGAAAATCAGGTATATTTTATTGACAGTGATCAACTGCCGCCTTCCGCATTGGAAAGAAAACATCGCTTGGAGCAGGATCCCTCTTTTCGTGCTGACCATATGAAATACATGGATGGAATGCAGGTAATCGAATCAGACATTAAAGATAAAGTGTTAAAAGCCATGGGAGAGTATGATTACAATTCCTACACTGCAGCTGATGTTGAGAGAGCACTTTCTCACGAGACATGTTCAATAGAAGACTTTAAAGCCTTTTTGTCACCTGCTGCAGCACCGTATCTGGAGCAGATGGCAAGAAAAGCAGAAGAGATAACAAAAAATCATTTTGGAAACACTGTTTATATTTTTACACCACTTTATATAGCCAATTATTGTCAGAATTACTGCATTTACTGTGGATTCAATTGTTATAACAATATTCGCAGAAAGAAATTAAATTTCCAGGAAATAGAGCATGAAATGCAGGTTATAGCCAAAACTGGAATGGAAGAGATACTGCTGCTTACAGGAGAAAGCCGGAAATATTCTGATGTGGAATATATTGGCGAGGCAGTAAAAATTGCTCGGAAATATTTCAAAAACATCGGAATTGAAATTTATCCGGTAAACGTAGATGAGTATAAGTATCTTCATGAATGCGGCGTAGATTATGTAACTGTTTTTCAGGAAACCTATAATGCAGATAAGTATGAGACACTGCATTTGCTCGGACATAAGCGTGTATGGCCGTATCGTTTTGATTCTCAGGAACGCGCATTGATGGGAGGTATGAGAGGCGCTGGATTTTCTGCCCTTCTGGGGTTGATGATTTCAGGAAGGATGCACTGGCGACTGCGCTTCATGTTTATTATATAAACCGTAAATATCCGCATGCAGAGCTTTCTCTAAGCTGTCCAAGACTGCGTCCTATTGTAAATAATGATAAGATCAATCCCCGTGATGTAGGCGAAAAAGAACTCTGCCAAGTATTATGTGCATATCGTATGTTTCTTCCTTTTGTTGGAATTACAGTATCTAGTCGTGAAAGTGCTGATTTCAGAAATGGTATTGCAAAAATTTGTGCAACAAAAGTATCAGCAGGAGTATCAACAGGTATAGGTGATCATGAAGAAAAATATGAAGGAACAAAAGATGCAGATGTAGGAGACGAGCAGTTTGAAATTAACGATTCCCGCTCTTTTGAATCCATGTATCAGGACATGGAACAGGAAGGTCTGCAGCCTGTGTTGAATGATTACCTCTATGTGTAACAGCTACAAATATACTATTGTAATTACTAACCGTCATCTTGTGCAGGGGGATTTCCTGAAGCAGCTCGAAAAAGTAACAAAGCTGCATCCCCATGCATTGATTCTGAGAGAAAAAGATCTTACAGATGATGCTTATGAAAGCCTGGCAAAAAAAGTTTTTGATTTATGCAAGAGAGAAGATATAACTTTCTTTTTACATACTAAGATTGAAATTGCCCGAAAAATAGGATGTCAAAACATTCATCTGTCTATTCCTGTGCTAAAAGGATTATCAGAGACAGAAAAGAAAGCTTTAACAGAAGATTTTTGTGAAATCAGTATTTCCTGCCACAGCATGGAAGATGTGGAAATTGCAATGGCAGGAGGTGCTACACAGATTATTCTGGGAACTATTTTTGAGACAGAGTGTAAAAAAGGTGTTCTAGGCAAGGGTGTGGAGTTTGTCAGAGAAATATGTCAAAAGTGTCCGCTTCCGGTATACGCTATAGGCGGAATGAATCTGCAAAGGCTGCCTCTTGTCATAGACGCGGGAGCTGCAGGTTGCTGCATGATGTCTGGATTTATGCAAACAAAGAAACCATTGCAGTAAAGTGCTTTCATAACATGACATGTCAACTGCAGTAAAATATCACAAAAAATAGCTGCAGATTTTGTCACGGGTTACACGTTTAACCTTTGAAAAAATAATATTTCTGTTGTACCATGTAATTACAAGATTAGGAAAAGAGGGAATTAGCATGGAACAGGATAGGGTTCGAATTGTGGATGTTGCAGATGCGTTAGGTCTTAGCACAGCGACTGTTTCAAAAGTAATTTTTCGAACTTGGTTGGATTCTCCAAAAAAATTTTCTCACTTTTTTCCAATTTTGGGTATTACTTTTTCTGTAAAATACTGTATACTGTTATACGCAGAGCGATGCCTTCTTTCGTAATGTTTTTGTGGTGATTACATTATACTATAAAAAGGCATCGTTCTATTTTTTAAAACTTTTTGTCTTTTCAAAGTAAAATTAATAAAAAGGATGAGCGGCTTGCCGCAGTAGAAACTACTAATGAAAACAATTGTTGTAACAGATATTCATGGATGCTTAGAGGAACTTGAAAGTGTATGGGCACAGGCAGGATTTGACCCAGAGACAGACAAGCTGATCTGCCTTGGGGATTTGATGGATCGTGGTCCTTACAGTTTTGGTGTATTTGATCGCTTTCGCAGCTTGAAGCGCAAGATGGGAGAGCGCTGTATTATGATTTTGGGCAATCATGATGACATGATGATGAACTCATTTTATGATCCAGTGGTTTATGCCAGATGGATGCGAAATCAGGGACAGACGACACTCGACTCCTTTGAGGAGCATCACTGTGACCTGGAAAAACAGCTTCGCTGGTTTTATGAAATGTGTCCGTATTATGAGAATGAGGATGCCATTTTTGTTCATGCCGGATTAGTGCATGAGAAGCCAGAAGAAAATTCTCTGCATGATTTGATCTGGGATCGAGAGATGGCGCATGGTCATCAGTATGATGGAAAGCTTGTAATTTTCGGACATACTGAGACAGAGGAAGTAACATATCGCAGCCAGATGGCACAAAGCTTCAGCTGCTTCCAGGAGAAACTTATGAATTGCCAAAGCAGGGCTGTATAAACATGGATACTGGCTGTGTTTACGGTCAAAAGCTCAGTGCACTTGTGATAGAAAACGGTACAATTCGTGTTTATCAGGAAAGCCATGGTGAACACATACTCTAAATAAAAAGAACACGAATTTTTAACGAATCTAACAAACAGCGAACACCTTGCTTTTTTATACTCTGATCATACAAAAAAGAGCACAGATACTGATGAAGCGTCTAACACCGCAGAAACAAAGACCAAGGAGTGCAAGATTGAACTTTCTGATAATGACATCTTAGTCGATGGTGAGACAATTTCCGAGAATCCAGAGGATTCTGTTTATGCTGGAGCAGATATTATTTATTATAAAGAAGGACAGGACAGCACTTATGGTGCAGGCGATGAGGATGATGGTCATTCTGAGGAAGAGGCAGCTGAGCATACAGTTATCACAATCACAATTGACTATGGTAATTCCGACAGGGTGTGCAGTTGGGGCAGAAGTTGTACAGGGGATTTTAACTGGATTTATAAAGCTGTAAATCAGGCTGCTTTCAATTGACAAACAAAATTCATATGCTATAATAGCAGTCAGGGAAAATGATAACAAAAGAGAATAGGGGATTTATTTATGAGGGCGAAGCTTGCGAGGGCGTCATTTGAGTATAGTGTGATCACATTTGCAACACTGCTTTTAGTAGT
Source organism: Firmicutes bacterium AF25-13AC (assembly GCA_003478935.1). Taxonomy (GTDB): domain Bacteria; phylum Bacillota; class Clostridia; order Lachnospirales; family Lachnospiraceae; genus Anthropogastromicrobium; species Anthropogastromicrobium aceti. Next base: position 48,016 of record QUFP01000022.1, on the reverse strand, counting down.
TGGCGTGTATTTTTTTAAGTTTCCAAATAATTTTTCATTTGGAGGAGTAACTGGTATTGCTGTTGTGCTTTCAGCAATGAGCAAAGCATCGGCAAGTTCCTACACATTTATTATTAATATGGCGCTTCTGGTATTTGGCTTTTTATTCTTAGGAAAAAGTTTTGGTGCCAAGACAGTCTATGTCAGTGTATTAACATCAGTAGGATTGTCAGCACTTGAAAAGTTGTTTCCTATGAGTGCACCACTTACGACTGAGCCTGTATTGGAACTGATTTTTGCAATCTTTCTTCCGGCGCTTAGCGCAGCCATTTTATTCAATATTGGTGCATCCGGCGGTGGTACCGATATCATTGCAATGATCTTAAAGAAATATACAAGCGTGCCGATTGGCACAGCACTTTTTTTAGTAGATTGTGTTATTGTTATATCATCTTGCTTTGTATTTGATATTCAGACAGGTCTGTTCTCACTGACAGGTCTTTTGGCAAAGTCACTTGTCATCGATAACGTAATTGAGAGTATTAATCGTTGTAAGGTATTTTTAATTGTCTGCGATGATCCAGATCCAATTTGTGAATTTATTTACCAGGATCTTAAGCGCAGCGCAACCGTTTATAAAGCACATGGTGCTTTCACGCATAACCAGAAGATGATTATTATGTCAGTTATGAAGCGTGGACAGGCAGTGCAGCTTAGAAACTTTGTAAAGCGCTATCAGCCAGGCGCATTTATTGCCATTGTAAATTCAAGTGAAATCATTGGAAAAGGCTTCCGCGGATTGAACTGATGCAAAAAACAGTGCAAAATAAAGTGTGTTTATTACGACTATAATCGTATTATAGGTAATAGGTAGTTATCGAACAAAGTGTTACAAAAAATCTTGACCAGTATACAAGAGATGACGAGAATGTATATTCATAAATAAGTTTGATTCAGCAAGATGGCACTCCATGAAAACTTTGGAATGCCATCTTTTTTTGTAAAAAGGTATGCTTCATGAATGTAGAAATTTTCAAGTATTGTAAAGCTCAAGTTCTGATGGTAAAATGAAGAAAAAAATAAATGGAAGATAGAGTTTCCGTTGAGAATACGTCACGTATTTACTGTATTTTCGATGGATGAAGAAGGAGAACAACATGGTCAAACCAATTATGAAAGATATATTTTTCTTAAGTCAAAAGTCAGAGGAAGCGACGAAAGAAGATTTACAGATCGGAAAGGATTTAGAGGATACACTTGAAGCAAACCGTGAGGGATGTGTAGGCATGGCTGCCAATATGATTGGCGTTAGAAAACGCGTCATAATCGTGAATATGGGATTTGTGGATATTGTAATGTTTAATCCAGTTCTGTTAAAGAAGGATACGCCGTATGAGACAGAGGAAGGTTGCCTATCGCTTGTTGGAGTCAGAAAAACAACTCGGTATAAGAATATTGAAGTAGAATATTTTGATAAGAACTGGAACAAAAAAAGAATACGTCTCAGTGGCTGGGAAGCACAAATTTGTCAGCATGAGTTAGATCATTTGGAAGGAATTATCATTTAAGATGGAACAAGAAAAATTACTACAAGCACTCCACACAGTGGGAAAATTAAAAACTCGATAACATGGAGGGTGTTTTAGCTCATAACGAGTATTTGAAATAAAATTTTAACTACTAAATCGTAATTTAGTAAATCACGATTTAGTAGTTTACTGTATACATAAATAAATTTTAATTTAAATTTGTCAGACTCTTTGACCTATCTTTGTCACATCTTACCTTAAATCCACGAAGCACTTCGCTTACCATAATTTAGTAGTAAAAACACACATCGTAAATAAAACGGACACAAAATCTTAACGAATCCAACAAATAGCGAACACCTTGCTTTTCTATATTATAACCATAGCAAAGAAAGAGCACAGCAAATAAATTCTGATGCAGAGTCGAAAGAGTTGATTTAAAGTAATGACTTCAGAGCAATTAGATTCAAGGAAGGACAAGATAGCACCTACGGAGCAGGCGGTTTCGGAGAAATGGGCGGCGCACCAAACGGAGAACCGAATGGTGAGCGTCCAGATATGCCAGAAGATAGCAATGAGGAAGCAAGCAGTGTATTCACAATTTCAGGAATTTTCAACAACTTCTCTCATATTAGCGAACTGACAACAGAAGCTAGATACATTAAAGCCAGGTGAGACACAGACAGTCATTCTTCCCAATATTAAAGAGTCACTTTCGCGACTTGTAATCGAGAGCCCAGGATGGAAGCGAGAGCATTTTTTATAAATTAAACGACATAATAAAAGCCATGAAATAATGTATGTTTATAATTGACAATTAAAAATGACATGCTATACTGAAAGCCAGATTCGCCAGAAATCTGACTTTTGTGATCATACAAAAAGGAGAAGGAGATACTATGCCGCATTAACTGTTATCACATGGAAACGAAATAAAAGCGTCACAAAGCTTTATGCAAACGCATAGGGTTTTTAAGTGAACGCTTTTTTGTATATATTTTTTGTGATAACAGGAGAAATTAAGATGAAAAAATTGAATAGAATAATCAAGATGGATAGCTACGATGCGGTATCCTTCTTTAATGGTCTTGTGTTTTTTGCACCAGTGTCACTTTTGGTACGAACACAAGCAGGTGTGTCTCAGAGCATGTTCTTTTTATTACAGGCATTGCTTTCTGTAATCACGTTTTTGGGTGAAATTCCAACTGGTTTTTTGACAGATCGAATCGGCTATAAGCGTTCGCTTGTACTTTCGCAGGGACTCTTGCTTTTAGCACGTTTTCTTTTATTTGTCAGTTTCATTTGCAAAAGTCCAGTACTTTTTTCAGTAGAGGCGATAGTAGAGGGGCTTTCCTATTGTTTTGTATCTGGTACAGACAGTGCCTATGTGTACGAGGTATATGGAACAAAAAATTATCTTTCCAAAATGACACATGCGTCCAACTGTGGCACGGCAGGTTTTCTCATTAGCACAGTTGTCTATGTTGTGATTTATCACGTATTTAATATAGAAGGACTTCTTCTTTCTACAATTGCAACTAGTATGGCAGCGGCATTTTTTTCGTTCAAACTAAAGAAAGAGCCATCAAAAGTAATTGGTCAAAAAGAACCCCAAAATAAAACAACCAGTTACACAGAAAACGATCAGGATAATAAAAATATGGAAAATTGCCATCCACTTAAGCGACTCTTTTCCACAATGAAGCATCCAAAAGCACTCCTATTTGCAGTGGAACTTTCTGTTTTTCAAGTATCGTGGCTATTAATTAACTTCTTTTATGTCGAAAAATTAGAAACATGTGGTATTTCAGTGGAGTGGATGTCAGCTGTGATACTCGGCTATTCAGCAGTTGAGATGCTCGCAGAGCCAATTATACGAAAGATTGGCAATGCATTCTCAAATACATGGGCATTTGTCTTTGAAGTTGCCAGTGGTATCGGATTTCTTCTTTTTGGATTTATTTCTCATAAAATTCTAGTAGTAGCCCTCATGTTAATACTACCGCTTTTACTGAAACTGCCAGAGTATTTTGTGATGGAGCAAGAAAATGTATTAGTGGATATGCTTGGTGCAGATACACAGAGAGCAGCGGCACTTTCTTTATTAAATATGGGTGTCAGCATCATCGAGATTTTCGCTCTGTTTGCATCCGCTGCGTTAACTGCAGTCGGAATCAGTTGGTGTTTCTTTGGTGTTGGTATTTTATTAATTATTGCAATGCTTTGCTTAACCGCTACAAATTAAGTTGACAAAAAGAAAAAGTCTGCTATACTGAAAATCAGAAAAAAGAAAGGCATGTATGCGAGAAGCTACATGTACGGTGAGGGAATGATTATTCGATAAGTAGATTTGGAGTTACAACAAATATAAGGCCATAAGGGTCTTGTTTGTGTGCACCGAATCAGCTTATTGAGGGGTATTCCCTTTTTTTGTGCTGCTTTGGTGCACCAGAAGGGTACAGGTGCAATATATGCTGCAAATAAAAAAATTGACATTGACACATAAAAAAGACCTACGAGAGATCTTATCAGACTTTTCCTGTGTATTCAATAATGGCGATAAGGCAGTCGTGATCGGTGAAGAGGGAAATGGAAAATCGACCTTATTAAAATGGATCTATCATCCAGAATTGATTGAGGAATACTGTGATGCAGAGGGTGATCGGCTTGTAAGTGGAGAGGTATTAGGCTATCTTTCTCAAGAGCTTCCAACAGAAGACCAAGATAAAAGTATATATGAGTTCTTTTCAGAAAAAGATTACTTTTGGAATCAGACACCAAAAGAGCTGAATAAAATGGCATCAAGATTTCAACTATCACCTAATTTTTTTTATCAGGATCAAAAAATGGCTACTCTTTCTGGTGGTGAAAAGGTAAAGGCACAGTTAATGCGAATCCTTTTTTCAGAACCAACTGTACTCTTACTGGATGAGCCATCAAATGATATCGACATTGAAACACTAGAGACATTAGAAGAACTGATTCTTAACTGGGATAAAATTGTAATTTATATTTCGCATGACGAGACACTCATTGAACGGACTGCAAATAAAATCATCCATATTGAGCAAATTAGGCGTAAAACAAAAAGTCGATATTGCATCGCAAATATGAGCTACTTGGAATATTTGAAAAAACGAAGCAGTGAAATGGAAAATCAGGCAAGACAGGCAGCTGATGAACGGCGACAGAAGCAGATACGCGACGAAAAATATCAAAGAATTTATCAAAGCGTTGAGCATGCGCAGGCAGTCATCACAAGACAAAATCCATCAGGAGGGCGTCTTCTGAAGAAAAAAATGCATGCTGTTAAGTCAATGGGGCGTCGTTTTGATCGAGAAGATCATAAAATGACGGAAATGCCAGATGAGGAGACTGCAATTTATTTTGAGCTTGGAGCAAAAGCTCAGATACCAGCAGGAAAAACTGTGCTTGAATTTTCGTTAGATCAATTGCAATCACCAGATGGCAGTCGTATTCTTGCTACAAACATCTTTCTTCGCATCCGAGGAAATGAAAAGATTTGCGTCATTGGAAAGAATGGAGCCGGAAAAACGACACTCATTAAAAAGATAGCGGAAGAACTCTTGCAAAGAAATGACATTCATGCTGAATACATGCCACAAAACTATGAGGATTCTCTTGATCTGTCAAAAACGCCAGTTACATTTTTGTCAGTAGTAGGCGATAAAGAGGAAACAACAAGGATTCGCACCTATCTTGGTTCCCTCAAATATACGGCAGAGGAGATGGATCATCCAATTAGGGAACTTTCTGGAGGACAGAAGGCAAAGGTATTGCTACTCAAAATGAGCTTATCAGGTGCAAATGTATTGATTCTCGACGAGCCAACAAGAAATTTCTCACCACTATCTGGCCCAGTGATTCGCAAAATGTTAGCCGAATTTCCAGGTGCAATCATTAGCATCTCCCATGATCGCAAGTATATCGAGGAAGTGTGCGATAAAGTATATCGGTTGGAAGCAGATGGGCTAGTTGTAAATTCAAGGATGTAGCAAATAAAAAGTAGTGGGCGTTGAGGTGAACTGCTTCACCTCAATGCCCTTTGTAACCTAGAAAGTCGCATCTATGCGAACTTTCGCTTGCCTTTTTTTTAACAATGCTGTATAATAGCCCCGTATCAACCTATAAAAACTGTAGGAAATAGGTTTTGTAATGCCAGGGTTTCAAACTTAAAAGCCGATTGTGCTTGTACGGGAAAGATTCATGGGCATTAATATAGTATAATATTTTATCATTGAGGAGGCACTGCGATGTCAGCACCATTATTACAGATAGAAGGATTAACGGTTCGCGTAGAGGACAAAGAGATTCTGCACGGAATTGATCTGCAGATCAAAAAGGGAGAGACCCACGTACTGATGGGACCAAACGGAGCTGGAAAGTCCACACTTGGCTATGCACTGATGGGAAATCCAAAGTATCAGATCACCGGAGGAAAGATCCTGTTTGAGGGCAAGGATATTTCCGAGGAGACACCAGATAAGAGAGCAAAGGATGGCATGTTCTTATCCTTCCAGAATCCGATTGAGATTCCAGGCGTATCCTTAACCAATTTCATCAGAAGCGGCGTAGAGCAGCGCACCGGAAAGAGAATTCGTTTCTTCGCATATAAGAAGGAGCTTGAAGAGATGATGAAGGTTCTGCAGATGGACCCGTCTTATGCAGAGAGAGATTTGAATGTAGGTTTCTCCGGCGGTGAGAAGAAGAAGGCAGAGATCTTACAGATGTTAATGTTAAAGCCATCTTTTGCAATCCTTGATGAGACCGATTCCGGTTTGGATGTCGATGCAGTAAGAACCGTATCAAGCGGTGTCGAGGAGTACCAGAAGAGCATTCACGGCGGTCTTTTAATTATCACACACAGCACAAGAATTTTAGAGTCTCTTCACGTAGATGCTACTCACGTTCTTGTAGATGGACGTATTGTGGCATCAGGAGATGGATCTTTAGTAGACGAGATCAACGAAAACGGTTTTGAGCGTTTTCTGTAATAGGATAGAAGGAGACGCAAAGCGATTATGAAAGAAAAGACTTATGTAGAAGATGTCGATAGAAGCATGTATGACTTTAGAAATGAAGACAAAGATGCTTATAAAGTAAAGGAAGGTTTGAATCCTGAAATTGTAGAGCAGATTTCAAGCGAGAAGCATGATCCAGAGTGGATGAAAGAATTTCGTATGAAATCTCTTGAGATTTTCAATAATAGTACGATGCCGGATGAATGGGGTCCATCCATTGAGGGACTTGATATGGATAACATTGTAACTTATGTTCGTCCAAACACTCATATGGCAGCAAAGTGGTCAGAGGTTCCGGAAGAAATTAAGGATACTTTTGAAAAGCTTGGTATCCCGAAGGCAGAGCGTGAGTCTCTGGCTGGTGTTGGTGCTCAGTACGACTCTGAGCTTGTTTATCACAATGTAAAGGAAGAGGTAGCAGCACAGGGCGTTATCTATACTGATATGGAGAGCGCATTAAATGGCGAGTATGCAGATATGGTACACAAGCACTTTATGAAGCTTGTTCCGCCGACTGATCATAAATTTGCCGCACTTCATGGTGCTGTATGGTCTGGCGGTTCCTTCGTCTATGTTCCAAAGGGCGTATCGGTTACCATTCCGCTTCAGTCCTATTTTAGATTGAACGCACCGGGAGCAGGACAGTTTGAGCATACGTTAATTATTGTCGATGAGGGTGCTTATCTGCACTTTATCGAGGGATGTTCTGCACCAAAGTACAATGTAGCCAATCTTCATGCAGGCTGCGTTGAGCTGTTTGTCGGAAAGAATGCGACACTTCGCTATTCGACAATCGAGAACTGGTCTAAGAACATGTACAACTTAAATACAAAGCGTGCAAGAGTTGAGGAAGGTGGAAAGATTGAGTGGGTATCTGGTTCCTTCGGTTCCCATGTATCTTATTTGTACCCGATGAGCATCTTAAATGGTGAGGGCGCAAGCGCTGAGTTTACTGGAATTACCTTTGCCGGAAAGGGACAGAATCTGGATACCGGTACAAAGGTTGTTCACAATGCACCGAACACATCCTCCTATGTCAACACCAAGTCCATTTCCAAGGATGGCGGTGTAAGTACCTTTAGAAGCAGCGTTGTTGTAAACAGCAAGGCAAAGCACAGCAAGTCAGCTGTCTCATGTCAGTCACTGATGCTTGATGATATTTCACGTTCTGATACAATTCCGGCTATGGATATCCGCACAAAGGATGCCAATATCGGTCATGAGGCAAGAATCGGACGAATCAGCGATGAGGCTGTATTCTATCTGATGTCAAGAGGTATTTCAGAGGAAGATGCAAGAGCGATGATCGTCAGCGGATTTGCAGATGAAGTATCAAAGGAACTGCCGCTTGAGTATGCAATGGAGATGAACAATCTGATTCGCCTGGAGATGAAGGGCAGCATCGGATGATGGAGAGAGGTGAACACGTTTTGGAGATGAAGATAAATAAATTGCCGGCCGGAACATGGAGATGGCTGCATATGAATAATGCTCGCATTGAGCAGGAAGCAGATCTGGCGTTATGTCAGGTTGCGATTCAATGTCCAGATGCGATTGTGAAGACAGAAACATCAGAGGAACAGCTTAATCAAATTCGTACAGGTATGGGCGAAGATATGACAAAGCTGCTGCAGGAGTCTAAAACACAGGCAATCTGTTTTACAGCAGAGGAAGGTGTAAAGGAGGCAGCTCCAGTAACACTTTCATTTGGCTATCAGGATACTGACCGCAAGGGAAACAGAATTGATCTGTATTTGAAAGAAAATAGTGAGATGACAGTTGTAATGGATTACCACAGCAGCGAGGGTACTGGTACTGCTGCAATTCAGACAAAGATTCACGCAGAGAAGAATGCAAAGTTAAAGTTGATTCAGATTGAGCGTCTTGGAGAAGGTTTTGACTGCATGAATGATATTGGTGCCTACTGCGAAGATGGCGCAGGGGTTGAACTTGTACAGCTGATCATCGGTGGAAAAAATGTCTATATGGGTGCAGAGACAACACTTGCCGGAAAGGAATCTGATTTTACAGCAGCAATAGGCTATCAGGTGACAGGCGAAAATCGTCTTGATATGAATTACAATGCTGTTCATGAGGGCAAGAAGACAACGAGCAGCATGACAGCAAATGGTGTGCTTCGCGATCATGCAAAGAAACTGTTTCGCGGTACCATTGATTTTAAGAAGGGGGCAAAAGGTGCAAAGGGTGATGAGTTAGAGGATGTACTTCTTCTGGATGATGGCGTTCAGAATCAGACAATCCCGTTGATTCTTTGTGCAGAGGAGGATGTAGAAGGAAATCATGGCGCATCCATCGGAAGCCTTGATGATGAGCTGATTTTCTATCTGGAATCAAGAGGAATCAGTGAAGAGGCTGCATATGAGCTGATGGCAAAGGCAAGATTAAAGGCTGTCTGCAAGAAGATTCCGGTTGAAGGTCTTCGCGCAGAACTTAATGAAATGTTAGATGGCGAGGAGCCGGTTGGAGAGGAGCAGTAAAATGACGACAGAAGAAAGAAAGGCAGAAGATGCACGCTTTCGCCAGGAATATCCACTGTTTGCACAGTATCCAGAGCTGATTTATCTGGATAACGCAGCGACCACGCAAAAGCCATCATGTGTCATTCAGGCAGAATCAGCATTTTATGAAAAATATAATGCTAACCCATTCCGTGGTGTTTATGAGCTGGCCGAGTTTGCTACAGAGCATTATGAGGAGGCTAGAGCAGAGGTAGCAAAGCTTCTTCATGCAAATGCAGATGAGATCGTTTTTACCAGAAATGCATCAGAGAGTCTGAATTTGATTGCATACAGTTTAGGAAATCTTGTGCTTCGTCCTGGCGATGAGGTTCTTGTCAGCATTATGGAACATCACAGCAATCTGCTTGTATGGCAGCAGGCAGCAAAGCGCACTGGTGCAACACTTCGCTATCTTGACTGCACACAGGATGGAAAGATTACCGCAGAGATGGTAGAGTCTGCTATTACTGATAAAACAAAAATCTTCGCTGTGACTCAGATTTCAAATGTACTGGGATGGAAAAATGATATTAAATCATTTGCAGAGATCTGTCATAGAAAGGGCTGTCTGATTGTAGCAGATGGCGCGCAGAGCGTTCCTCATATTGATGTCGATGTCAAGGCACTTGATGTTGATTTTCTGGCATTTTCCGGTCACAAGATGATGGGACCAATGGGTATTGGTGCGCTGTATGGAAAGAAGGAACTGTTGGAATCAATGCCGCCGTTTTTATTTGGTGGAGAGATGATTAATACTGTCACAAGAGAGGGTGCCGTGTATGCACCAGTTCCGCATAAATTTGAGGCAGGCACTGTTAATGCAGCAGGTGCAGTTGGACTTATGGCAGCGATCCGTTACTTAAAAGAGATTGGATTTGATACTATTGAAAGACGTGAGGCAGAATTAACGCAGTATGCAGTAAAGCGCCTGTTGGCAATTCCTGGCGTGCATATTCTTGGTTCACAGGATCCAATTGAGCATCACAGCATTGTGACATTCCTTGTTGACAATGTGCATCCGCATGATGTTGCATCTATTCTTGATATGGATCACATTGCAGTACGCGCAGGTCATCATTGTGCACAGCCGCTTCTGCAGCATTTAAATACGTCAGCAACCACACGTGCAAGTTTTGCATTTTATAATACAATGGAAGAGGTTGATGCTCTGGCAGAGAGCCTCGCTCAGGTAAGAAGGAGGATGGGTTACGTTGACTAACAAAACCTTTTATAATGAAATTTTAATAGATCACAACATGCATCCGGGTCACAAGCATGATTTAGACGATGCAAACATGGTGATGGAAGGCTTAAATCCAACATGTGGTGATCATATTTGGCTGAAGCTCAAGGTTGAAGATGGCGTGATCGTAGATGGCTCCTTCGTAGGCGAGGGCTGTGCAGTTTCTCAGGCATCTGCTGATATGATGCTCGATCTGATTATCGGACAGAAGGTAGAGGATGCCGAGAAATTGGCAGATAACTTCTTAAAGATGATCAAGGGAACAGCTACAGAAGAAGAAATTGAAAGTCTTGAAGAAGCATCTGCTCTTGAGGACATCTCCCATATGCCGGCACGTGTAAAGTGTGCAGTGCTCGGATGGCATACAATGGAAGAAATGCTTAAATGTGACAAGTGCAGCGGACACGGGGAGTGTTCACACTGCAACTAATAATTTTATATACCCACCTGTTTCAATGGATATTGTCCACTGAGACAGGTGTTTTTTTGTGCAAAAATGTATTGAAGAGCGGGAATGGTTTGGTATAATAGGATTAAATACGGAAAGGGACAGAGGAAAATTTGTATGAAGGGATTCGAGATGAAGCTTGTTGCGTATATGCAGGGATCGGACAAGCGCTTTATTATACCTGTATATCAACGAAACTATGAGTGGAAGATTGAAAATTGCAAGCAGTTGTATAATGATTTGATAAAGGTCATCAGAAATGAGCGCTCTAGTCATTTCTTTGGTAGTGTTGTGTCTGTCAATAATGATGGAGGCTTTAATGAGTATCTTGTGATTGATGGTCAGCAGAGAGTTACGACTATTTCGCTACTCTTTTTGGCGATGTATCATTTGCTACAAAAAGGTGTTGCGAGTTCTGAAAAGAAATATCTTGCAGGAAAAATTTACAAGGATTATCTGGTGGATGAGTATGCAGAGGGGGATGCGCGCATTAAGCTAAAGCCAGTTAAAAATGATCGTGAAGCGTTTTATAAGCTGTTTGACGAGGACGCGGAATTGGTGGCAAATTCAAATTTGACCATTAATTATCAGTATTTTTATGAGCGGATTCAAAAAGAAGAACTTTCAGTGGATGAGCTTTTTGATGCAATCACGAGGTTGGAGATCATTAATATCTCTTTAAATCAGGAGGACAATCCTCAACTGATCTTTGAAAGTTTGAATTCTACAGGATTGGCTTTAAATGAGGGTGACAAGATTCGAAACTTTATTTTAATGGGACTTCCGTCAAAGCAACAGAATGAGTTTTATGAAAAATATTGGAGCAAGATTGAAGCTTGCACAGACCATGATGTAAGCAGTTTTGTGAGAGATTATCTGAGTGTAAAGCAGCTGGCAATTTCTTCTATTAATAAGGTATATTTTACCTTTAAAGCGTATGTGGAAGAAAGTAAGCTTGATACAGAGAGCTTGCTTCGCGAGATGTATTCTTATGCAAAATGGTATGAGATTTTGTTAAAAGGAAAAACGAAAAATGAAAGTTTAAATGCTTGCATTTATCGAATCAATCGGTTAGAGACAACGGTTACACGTCCATTTTTTCTTGAAGTATTGCGGTTGGAAAGTGAGAATACGTTGACAATCGTGCAGGTGCGAGAGATCTTTCAGTATACGGAAAATTATCTGTTTCGCCGTGTGATTTGTGACTTGCCGACCAATACGCTAAGTAAAATTTTTTTGATGCTGCATCGAGAAATCATCCGGTTTGATGGAACTGCAAATGATTATGTTGAAAAATTCAAGTATGCAATTAGCTCGAAGAATGAGCGTGTTCGTTTTCCAGATGACGTAGAATTTGAGGAGGCATTTTCTAAACGGCAAGTTTATCAGATGAACAGCAAAAATAAGATTTATTTGCTGGAACGTCTGGAAAATAGCAATACAATTGAGGATAAAAGTATTTATATTCACTGTGACAGAGGGGATTATTCAATTGAACACATTATGCCTCAGCATTTAACGCCAGCATGGATAAGAGAACTAGGTGAAAACTATGATGAAATTCATACGGATTGGCTGCATCGCATTGCAAATTTAACGCTTACTGGCTACAACTCTAATTACAGTAATAATACATTTGTAGAAAAACGTGATATGGAGCATGGTTTCAAACAAAGTGGTCTTCGTTTGAATGGGTGGATTGGTCAGCAAGAACATTGGGGCTTAAAAGAATTGCAGGCTCGTGATCAGCAATTACGAAAATTGGCATTAAAAATATGGCCAATGCCAATCTCAAATTTTAAGCCTACAGAAAGACAAATGGATCTGTATACGTTGGAGGATGATGTGGATCTCACTGGACGTCAGATTATTCGATTTGCTTACAAAAATGCAGAGCAACCGATAAGTAGTTGGGTTGATATGATGGGGCAGATTTTAAAGATACTCCATACGGATGACAAGTCGGTATTGACACAGATGGCATCTGTGACAGATGATGACAATGAGATTAGCTCTTATGTAAGTACAGATCCAAAGGCACTTCGAAATGCATTAAAAATTGACGAGGACATCTACATGGAGCGCAATACCAACACAAATATGAAACTATCGATGCTTCGAAAATTTTTTAAGGCATTTGGAGCAAATCCAGAGGATCTTGTTTTCTATTTAAAAGAGCAAAATGATAGTAGTGAGCAGGAAAACAGTGCAAGTAATGAATTGCGCTATCGATACTGGAATTACGCATTACCAATTATCCAGCAAGCAAATGGAGAAAATGGAAAAGAGTGGAAAGTGATGTCTGGTGGAAATGCGAACTTGGCAGCAAGAACATTTGGAATGAGTGGCTTTAGCATTTTATGTACTGCTAATTATGATAAGGTTCGGGTTCACTTGGCTCTCTCAAATGGTGATCAAACACGAAATAAAGCAACTTATGATTATTTGTTTTCGAATAAGGAACAAATTGAGAGAAAAGTAGGAGCAGAGCTGAATTGGGATCGTTACGATCAGGGAAAGAGCTCATATGTATCGATTAAGTTGGAAGGAGTTAGCATTCAACGCGAGGTTGATTGGGGCCAGATGACTCGATTTTTAGCAGAGTGGAGCAAAAAGTTCTACGATACATTTGTGCCGATGTTGAGAGAATACATGCAAGCTGACAAATAAATATTGAAAAATTCTAAAATGAGGTGAAACTATGAGACTATTATTCCGTCAACGTATGTTTCTTGGTTTGACAGTTACGATATTTACGATGAAAATGGCAATACTGTATATGTAGTCAAAGGGCAGTTTTCTTGGGGGCATCTTTTAAATATTTATGATGCCTATGAAAATAAGCTTGGCTATGTGCAGGAGAGGATCTTGACATTTTTGCCGAAATTTGAAATATACGAGCGAGAGCAGTATCTTGGCTGCATCAGCAAAGAATTTACTTTTTTTAGACCGAAATATAATATTGATTTTAATGGATGGCAGGTAGAAGGAAACTGGCTAGAGTGGGATTACACAATCTTGCGCTCAAATGGAAGTACTGTTGCAACGATCACAAAGGAACTGTTACATATGACAGATACCTATGTGCTTGATATACAAAATCCGAAAGATGCGCTCCATGTCTTGATGTTTGTACTAGCCATGGATGCAGAAAAGTGTTCAAGGGATTGATGATTTTTGGGTGAGACGAAGGGAGGCAGAGCTGTTTTAGTTGATGTGGGAATCCATAAGGATCAGATTCGTCACTACGGTTTTGCTTTTGAAGGAAAGACTGTGTTAATTGGAAGTGGCGATGCAAAGACATATAGGTAGATAATGAAACAAAAATATAACATAGTCAATTAAAAATGTTATAAAAATATAACATGAACGGTTGACTTTACTCATTTTTGTGATAGAATAATAGTACACAGAGATGAGAAAAGGAGGGCTGATTATGAATGAAAAGTTGGGTAACCGTATTAAAGAGCTAAGAAGTGCAAAGCAATTCACGCAGGAGCAAATTGCAGAGCAAATCGGAGTGAGCAGACAAAAATATGCAAGAATTGAGAGTGGCGTTAATAGCGTTACGTTGGATATTCTTTCTAAAATTGCAGCAGTTCTTGATGTAACGGTAGGTGACATAACAAAAGTACTGGATGAAACTCCAACAGTCGAGTACAGAGCAGGAGAAGAGCACGGGTCTTCTAAAAAAATATTTGATATGCTTGATCTATTTTATGCAAATAAGCATGTATGCGAAAAACTTCAGCACAAGGATATGATTTAGGAGGTGCTCAAATGCAAGAGAGTACAGAGCGGGAAATTCGTATTAAAGCGAATTCACTTAGAGAAAAGTGTAATGTCAGCAGATATGGAATCGTTGATTTGTTCAAGGATTGCGAAAGCTTAGGATATAAATTATTAAGATATCCTCTTGGAGAGAATGCAGATCTTGGCTTTAGTGTAAAAAAAGATAATGATACTATAATTTTTACAAATAGTTGTATTCGATTATCGAGAGAGATTTTTACACTTGCTCATGAAATCGGTCATATTCTTTTTCATTTAAAGGATGGTAAATCTTTTATTGATGATAATATGACAATAAATGGTCGAAGTACAGATGAAAAAGAAGAAGAGGCGAATTACTTTGCCGCTTGTTTGTTAATGCCATTTGATCAGGTGAATCGGTTTATTGATTTAGAAATAGAGAAAATTCCTGGAAAAGGATTATCTGCAATGGACATTGCCCGTATTATGTCAGAGTTTAATGTAAGCTTTGATATGGCATTAAACCGACTGGAACATTTAAAATTTATAGGCTCAGAGCAGAGATTGTGTCTCGACAATGAAAAAATTGAGAAGAAGGTTGGAAATCTGCTTCGCAGTGTTGGTGGAAATGCAAGATTAAATTTGCCTAGTAATGAGATTCATATTCCGTATGAGTATATTGATTATGTGATATATAATTATAATCACAACGCAGTACCAAAGGAAACATTGGAAAAGGTCTTAGACTGTTATCATCTTACCATTGATGATGTTAGTGATAAGCTTGTTGAGCAGTGTGATGATGACGATGATTTGGATGAGTTGATAGGAGGTTTAGACAATTGAGAGCCTCTTTGGACACGAATGCTATAATTCATTTTTACAAGGCTGGACTACAAGATATATTATTCGATTTTTTTGATGAAGGTGTGTTTATCTATGAGCAGATTCGCAAAATTGAGTTAGAAAATCATGGGCAGGATGTGCTTTTTCAGGTTGACATTGATATTGCGGCTGGAAAGATTGAGTTATATACAGATCAAAAGTTAAAAAAATTACAGGTATATAAGATTTTTGAGTACAATGTAAATGAGAATAGAAATTTGTATGGTACGGGTGATTTAGGGGAAGTATATGCAATATCGTTAGCACAAACACTTGGTGCATATTCGTTAGTAACAAATGACACCAAACAGGGAGGACCATATATGTCGCTCTTGCAGTTTGAAGATGATATCATGCCATTTACTTTTGCAGATTGTTTATTCTCAGATACTTGCTTGGTACGGTAGATGAAAATCAAACAATAAATGATTTTGATTCAATTAATGTAGCGTCTAATCTTAACTGGTCTTTTAAAAGTCAATTGATAAAGTTTATTAAAAGATTTTTTAAGGATCCATATAGAAATGAAGATACGGAGTGGATAAAGAAACTGACTGTTGAAAACAATATAAATATAAAGCAGAAGTTTCAGATGCTAAGGAAAATACTATGATGGAAAGTTGCATATGAATAATGAAAAATCTCGTTTGTTTCAGCGCTAGTATGCTGGAGTAGACGAGATTTTTATTCTACTACAAAATGGATATTTGCAACGAATTTTAACTAATTTGAAAATCTCTTCCTGTTTTTTAAAAAAAATACATTGCAGCTTGCATCCTGCCTGTTTATAATAAAATCAGCAACTAATTGTACAAGGAAAAATAAAATGGAGGTACCAAAATGAATCAGGCAAACTTAGCTAAATTGTTTCATAATTACATTGAAAGTTACAATGTATTGACAGATGCGGAACACGATGAGCTTTATAAGTGGAGAGCGGTAAATCATTTTCAGAAGCATTGGAATCTTGAAGCCGATGAATTTGGTGAGATGTTTAAACAGGCGATGGAGCAGTCCTTTAATATTGTAAATAACAGTATTGTGCAGCCAGCAAACGGAATTGTTTTTCTGTGTAAGCAAGATAAGAAAACAGAAGAGGAAGTACGGGAAGAATTTAGAAAGCTGCTCGCACCAGATGGTGGTGATATCAGGGCGAGACAGGATCGGATTGATACATTTGCTGCAGCAATTAATGAAAAGTTACAGAATGCTGCGCCTGGCAAATGGAAGTATGATCAGGACAGAAGATCTGTTATTATGTATCTGAGTTTTATTTCTCCAGATGACAATTTCATGTTTAAATCAACTGAGGCAAGAGCCTTTGCAAATAGATATGAATTTGGGGAAGATATCGGAAGTGGCCAGATGTTTCGATTAGATGTGTATTATCGGATGTGCAGGGAGCTGGCAGAAGAAATTAAGAAGAATGAGAAACTGTGTGCGCTTTTAGAGGATAAACTGCAAGCCGAAGCAAATGTCGATGAGTATGAAACAAACTCAATCACAGAGGTTGCTGGCCGCTACAATATATATGCTTATGATATCATTTATTGTGCACATGCCTATAATCTGTATGGCGATATTCCAGTTCGTAAAAAGACAAAATTAAGCAGCATTGAGCAGAAAAAGCAGGACAGAAAAATTCGGATACAGGAACTAGCATCACAGCGTGATGAGGCAAAGGAACAGATTGAGCAGGTAGAAAATTTGCTAAAAGAAAACCCGCTTCCAGATATTAAAGGTATGAGCGTAAAAAATATTCGATATGGAGCAGGAACCGTAGCAGAGCAAAGTGGCAAATATCTCACCGTGGAATTTTTAGCCGGTACAAAGAAGTTTGTGCTTCCAGATGCAGTGGCAAAAGGCTTTTTAAAGATCGAAGATGCGGATACCATGCGCAGTTTTGAAAAAATTGGCTTGCTTACGGAAAGAAAAGAAAAATACACAAGAGAAATCGAAATGTTGACGACAGAGATCACGAGATTAAGTCAGATAAAGTGAAAAATAAACCGATAAAGAGTCAGTGTTTTAAAATAGAAAATCTACTATAATAAAGTCGAAGAAAAATAGAACATAAAATAAAAAAAAGCAGGAGGAAAAGATGTAGAATGGAGAATTTTAAAGAAAAAATGCAGAAGTTTGGCATGGACACCTGCAACCGATGGGGAATTTATGAGGTAGCACTTGATGGCCCAAAGGAGGGCAATCCGTTTACCGAACAGCATGTGACGGGAACCTTTCATGGTACAAATGAGACAGTATCTTGTGATGGCTTTTATGAGGGGGATGGAGTTTATCGCATCCGTTTTATGCCGTCCTTTGAGGGAGCTTACACCTATCAGATTCAGACCACATTTGGAGGTGATTGTACTGGTAACTTTACTGTAACAGCCCCAAAAGAAAATGCACATGGCCCAGTGCGTGTTGCAAACACCTACCATATGGCCTACGAGGATGGCACACCATACTATTCAATTGGAACGACCTGCTATGTTTGGGAGCTTCAAAGCGATGAGCTGATTGAGCAGACATTTGAGACATTGAAAAATAGTGCGTTTAACAAAATTCGTTTTTGTATCTTTCCAAAGCACTATGATTATAACCTGCGTGAGCCACGTTCTTATCCGTATGAGGGAATACCAATGGATTCAAGTGTGTTGACAACGGAAAATTTCTGGGACTATACGGGAAAAACAGAAGGAAATCACTGGGATTTGACTCGTTTTAATCCAGCACATTTCCAGCATATTGAAAACTGCATTCGTCGTCTAGGCGAGCTTGGAATCGAAGCCGATCTTATCATGATGCACCCGTATGACCGCTGGGGCTTCTCGCAGATGACAAAAGAGCAGGACGATCTTTACTGGAACTATGCAATTGCTCGCTTTAGTGCTTTTGCAAATGTATGGTGGTCATTGGCAAATGAGTATGATCTGATGCCACATAAAGCAATTCAGGATTGGGAGCGATATGCGTCAATTCTGTGTGAAAAGGATCCATATCATCATATGCGTTCCATACATAACTGTGTGTCATTGTACGATTTTTCAAGACCATGGATTACGCATTGCAGCGTACAGCGCACTGATTTATATAAGAGTTCTGAAATTACAAATGAACTCCGTGAGCGTTATCATAAGCCAGTTGTGCTCGATGAGATTGCCTATGAGGGTGATATTCAGCACGGATGGGGAAATTTAACCGGAGAGGAAATGCTAAGACGTTTCTGGGAGGCAGCTTGCAGAGGCGGCTATCCGGGTCACGGTGAAACCTATTTAAATAAAGAAAATATTTTGTGGTGGTCACATGGTGGCAAGCTTCACGGAGAGAGCCATAAGCGCTTTGGATTTTTGCTTGACCGATTAAAAGAAACACCAGGACTCGGTCTTCAGCCATGCAATCGAAGCTGGGACGAGGTGTGCGCTGTGCCACAACAGTTGACAGCAGGAGAGGCAGAGTGTGGCTGCAAAGAATACTATCTGATTTATTATAGCTTCATGCGTCCAACCTTCCGCGAGTTTCATTTCGACGACAAGTCAAGCTGGCATGTGCGTGTACTCGATACTTGGAACATGACAATCGAAGATCGCGGTAGCTTCCAAGGCAAATTTAAGGTAACACTCCCAGCAAAGCCGTATATGGCCGTGCAGATCTGGAGAGAAGGCGCAGATATACACCTCTTATGAATATAGCTTTCCGAGGTGGAAGTGCTTTGCCCACGACGCCGTAAAGTGAAACGGTTAGGCTCGTGGGCAATCACTTCACCGAGGGGGACATTCGGCAGCGATAAGATGCGGCAATTTGCATCTTACCGCTGCCTTTGCGCATCTTGCCGCGAATTGCTTGCTGTATATTCCTAATTTCGCTATCTTTATATTAGTGAATGATATTCATGGGATAATCACTACGCAGGCGAGCCTGTGAACATATAAGGGAGGAACGCATATGCAATCAGAGATCACCGTAAAAAATCTAAAAAAGTACTTCGCTGAAATCAAAGCCGTCGATGACATCAGTTTTACCGTGCAAAAGGGTGAATTATTTGGTTTTCTAGGTGTAAATGGAGCTGGAAAATCCACAACAATTCGCATGATGTGCACGTTGTTTTCGCCGACAGGCGGAGAGATTTGGATTGGAGGACAGCAGGTTGGAGTACATGATGAAGAGATTCGTCAGAAAATTGGTGTCGTTTGGCAGGAGAATGTGTTAGACGATCGACTGACAGTTAAGGAAAATTTGCAGGTACGCGCAGCAATGTATCAGACAAAGAGTTCTTGGCAAAAAGAGCGCATCCAAACCGTCTGCGAAAAGCTTCATTTAGAAGACATTTATACAAGACGATATATGAAGCTTTCTGGTGGACAAAAGAGGCGATGTGAGATTGCGGCAGCACTGCTAAATGATCCAGAGGTTTTGTTCTTGGATGAGCCGACGACGGGGCTTGATCCAGCAACAAGAAAGCAAGTATGGGCAAGTGTGAAATCTCTGCAAAGAGATGACAAAGTGACGGTCTTTTTGACCACTCACTATATGGAAGAGGCAGCCGCGGCCGGTCATATTGTAATTATCGATAAAGGGAAAATTTGTGAGTTTGGCACACCACAGGAATTAAAAATGCGCTATGCAAAGGATACATTGACGTTGTATTATAAACAAGAGAAAGACACACTTACTTCTGATAATGAAAAAACATATGATACAATACCGATAACAGCAAAATCAGAGATCCGTGTATTAGAAAACAGCATGGAAGCAATCCCAATTTTAAATCAGTTATCAGATCAGCTTGAGGGCTTTGAACTACAACAGGGAACGATGGATGACGTATTTCTTGCAGTTACTGGAAAGAGCTTGAAAGGAGGCAACATATGAACGAGATCAAAGCAATGACAAAGAGAAATCTGTTAATTTATTTTCGAGACAAAAGTGCTGTCTTTTTTTCGATATTATCAGCACTGATTTTGCTTGCTATTATGG
Organism: Firmicutes bacterium AF25-13AC; assembly: GCA_003478935.1. GTDB lineage: Bacteria > Bacillota > Clostridia > Lachnospirales > Lachnospiraceae > Anthropogastromicrobium > Anthropogastromicrobium aceti. The sequence goes on along the minus strand of QUFP01000022.1, from coordinate 27,641 downwards.
TTGTCTTTCTTGGAGAGTCGTCATCAGAGGGTTTGCTTGACGCATTGAATCAATATGGAACTGGCACAGCAGAGGAAAATGCAAAAAATGCCTCGTGGCTGGTTCAATTGTGGATCATGGGTGGTATTCTGGGTATTAACAGCGTAACAGTATCGCTAACTGCGATTGGTGCAATGGTAGAAGATGAGGAAAGAGGTCGGCTTCGTGCCTTTTATGTGACACCAGCAAGTCGTTTTTATCTGTCACTGGGTTATATTTTGTCAGCTTGGGTTAGTGGTATGGTGATTTGCCTTACGACATTGGCAGTGGGAGAAGGGTTCTTTGCATTAAAAGGACATCCAGTACTTGGAATTGTTGATCTGGTATCACTTGTCGGTGTGATTGCATTAAATACGTTTGTATTTTCAACAATTGGCTATTTGGCAGCATTGTTTATACGCACAGGAAGTGCATGGAGTGGTATGTTGACTGTGGCTGGTACACTTGTAGGTTTCTTGGGTGGTACTTACATTCCAGTGGCGTCCATGTCTGAATGGCTTCAAAATGTGGTAAAACTTCTTCCAGTGATTCATGGAACTGCTCTGATGCGAAGATTTTGTATGCAAAGTGCATCTAAAACAGTTTTTGCAGGAATGTCAGATACCGTACAGACTGTATTTTTCGAACAGATGGGTGTCACACTAAAAAATGGCTCACAGACAATCAGTATATTGGGACAGATTTTACTATTGATTGTTTGGGCAGTGGTTGTCATCGTAATTGCAGCTGCAATCGCAAAACGAAGAAAATTAAAAGATCGCTAAAGGTCTGAGAGGTGGGATTTTATGAAAGTAACAATACAGGAGTGTTCGGCAGAGGAGGAAGAGGAAGTCATCATCCGATGCCGTGGAATAGATGAAAGAATCAGTCGACTTCTTAAGGCACTCCAATCCGATCAGGAAAAATTGACGGTATTTGACGGAGAAAAAATGCATCAAGTACAGCTTCGCGATATCTGCTATTTTGAGGCAGTTGACAATCGTGTGTTTGCCTATCTGGATACAAAAGTATTTGAAATTCATTCAAAGTTGTATGAGTTAGAGCAGCAGTATGGAAATGCAGATTTTTTCAGAGTCTCAAAATCAGTCATCGTAAATTTATCAAAGGTCGATCATTTTAGTCCAATGTTTCAGGGACGCATGGATGCCTGCATGACAAATAAAGAGCATGTCGTAATATCTAGACAGTACGTTTCACTTTTAAAGGTTCGATTAGGACTGAAAAATTAGAAGGGAGAAGGAACATGACAAAATTTGAGTTCGTTTTGAATAAATTTTATGAAATTACGGTTTGGTCGCTGTTTGCGGCGATTGCTATGACAGTATTAAACGGAGGCGACGGCATGGTTTCGGCTTCTATTCTATGGCAGATTCCAGTATTGTCATTTTTGGGAGCACTTTCCTCTCTGATTTATCCTTGGGATCGCAGCATGACAAGAAAAGAGTTTGTGATTCGCATTGCCATTCACTATATGATTATGAATGGGATTGTGCTTGGTGGCGGCAGCTTGTTTGGCTGGTTTGATATTCATGAGCCGCTGCAGGTTGCTATGATGGCATTATCCGTTGCCATTATCTTTTTTATTATTTCCTTGTATTCGTGGACGAAGGGAAATCGAGAGGCACAAAAGCTGAACCAGCGTTTGAAAAAGCGTAATGACAACGAATCATGATAAATCGAAAAATATAGTAGATCACACAATTAGACTAGCAGTGAAATTAACTTTTATTGTGTGATTGCTTCTGCCTTTTAACTTCAATGTGGTGTTGCGTCCGAAATTTATCAATGGTGGCAAGCCCGGCATCAGATACAGGACGGATCCACTTTCCAGAGTAGAGATGACACTGCATGATAATGTAGCGAATCGGCTCATCAATATAGCAGAAGGCAAACACAAGAAGAAATGGTGCATGAAAATAAAAATTAGAAAGATATACAAATGGAAGCACCATAAGATACATGAATGTAATCTCCATAATAGAACCAAAAGCGGCATCTCCGGCAGAACGGTAGGTGTCGTTTTGTGCCCAGTTTCCCATACGAATGATGGCGGCAATGCTGTAAATGATAAGCATGCCAGTACCAATTTCATATGATTTTCCTGAAAGTCCGAGCGTATGAAGAAGTGGATTGTGAACGAGCAAAAGTGTCAGACAGGCAATACTTATAATGGCACTGCATAGATAAACCAGACGTTTAGCACGCTCAAAGGCAAGCTCGTGATTGCCGGCACCAACTTCTTTTCCAACAAGAATTGAGGCTGCATTGGAAAAACCGCTGAAGAATGCAATGACGAGACCTTCCATAGTACGAAAGACAGCGACAGCGGCAATTGCCTGTTCACTTTGACGTCCAAGAACAACGTTAATCATCATATTTCCAATACCAATCAGAACTTCGTTGCATATGATTGGGAAGCACTTGATCAGATAATTTTGCAGAGATTCCTTTGTCCAACGAAAATGTTTGGAAAATTCCAAGACAAATGGAATCCTTTGATGAAGGATAAAGCCAATCAAAATTAAAAGATTTACAATACCGGCAAGAACAGTTCCGACAGCGGCACCAGCGGCACCCATCTCTGGAAGTCCAAATTTTCCAAAAATGAAAAGATAGTTAAAAAAGCAATTGGCGATAACAGAGGCGATGCCGCCATAAAGCGGAATTTTTACGCGCTCAATGGAACGAAGCAGCGCACTCATTGCCATTGACAAAACTTGGAGTGGGTACGCAAAGCCAACAATTCTAAGGTAAGAAATACCAATCGCCTGAATTTCAGGTTTGTCGGTGTAGACTCCCATGATAAAAGAAGGTGCTCCGATTGCAAGGCCGGCAAAAACAAGAGCAACGGTCATCATAAAAAGAAGCGTCATTCCATAAGAGCGAGTAATTCCATTATGATCCTTTGCTCCCCAGTATTGAGCGAAAAACAGCATGCCTCCGCCAATAAACCCCCAGTATCCAGAGAACATCAAACTGGAAAATTGAGCACATAATCCGACAGCACCGACCGCTTTTTCTCCGATAGAAGCCAGCATAATGGTGTCAACCATACTGCCTGTGGTGGTGAGCAGATTCTGGAGGGCTACTGGTATCGCAATAATTGCAATGTGCTTTAGAAAGTACCCCCAGTCAAATTTTTTCTGCTTCATAAGAAAAACCTCCCCAAAAACAATAATAAAATGCAGAAGCAGCGCTAGTATATCATGGTTTAATATGTTTTTCCATGTAGGATTTTACTTAAATGATATACTTTTTGGAAGAATATGGTCTTGCCATTTTTGTCGTGCTGTACTATAATGACGACAAAAGAAAAGACAGGCAGGTGATGTAGTGAAATATAAAAAAGGAAAATTGTGGAAGATTCCAACGCTTGTCGTATGTGCAGTTTTATTTGGACTATTGGCGGCTGATATCAGTGGATCATATGTGACTGCACCGATTGATGTTGCAGCGTATCATATTTTAAGGTCATTTGAGAGCAGTGCAGCGACAGGATTTTTCAAAATAATGACTAACATGGTTCATCCAGTAGTACTTTTAGTAATAAGTCTTTCGATGATTCATATTTTAAAGCAGCGTAAATATTTTATAGCTTTGCTTGGAAATTTGATTTTGACAGTCCTTTTGAATGTAGCAATCAAGGGTAGTTTTATGAGAATACGTCCGCCGCAGGAGATGCATCTTGTTATGGAGAGTGGTTATAGCTTTCCGAGTGGACATGCCATGGTGGCAGCGTCATTTTATGGATTTCTTGCATATATGCTTAAGCAGGCAGACTTGAAAAAAAGTCAAAGATATGCGTTTACAGTGCTTAATGCGCTGATTGTATTTTTAGTTGGCTGCAGCCGAATTTATCTTGGCGTGCATTATGCAACTGACGTTATTGGTGGATTTTGCGTTTCAGTAATGTATCTGATTTTATATACTGAGGTTATTAGTCATTACTTTGCAGCAGAGGCATTAGATGCGGCACATCATCATTTAGATGTAAAGCAAGAGCTTGTTTTAAGTTTTGCCTATGCATTTCGAGGTATATTTGATGGCATCAAAAATGAACGAAATATGATGATACATTATTCAGTAGTTGTATTAGTTGTAGTTTTTGGTGTCACATTAAAGCTGACAGTGACCGAATGGGGCATTTGCCTTATATTATGTGGAATGGTCATTGCACTTGAGCAGGTCAATACTGCAATAGAAGCAGTAGTTGATCTGGTGACAGAGGAACACAAAGAGCTGGCACGTTTAGCGAAAGACACGGCGGCAGGCGCTGTGCTTGTAGCAGCCATCACGGCAGCCATTGTAGGCGGATTAATTTTCTTCCCTAAATTGGCACAGCTTTTTGGATTATAAATTTAACACAAGTAGAAAGGCAGGTAACAGTATGGATTTTAAGGTAACAGATCTTGTAAAGAATGTAGTTTTGGCAGGTATTGGTGCAGCAGCAGTGACAACCGAGAAGGCAAAGGATGTTGCGGATGAACTCGTAAAAAAGGGAAGCCTGACCGTAGAGCAGGGAAAGGTGTTAAACGAGGAACTTAAACACAACATTAAAGAAACCTTGGATAATAAGAAAAAAAAGGATGCTTCTGTTGAGGAACTGCTGTCAGCGATGACACCAGATCAGATTGATGCTTTAAAGGAGCTGTTAAATAAGGCAGCTAAGCCACAGGATAAAGAGCAAAAGGCAGAAGCACCACAGGATGAAGAACAAAAGGCAGAGCAAAAAGAGAATACACAGGATGAGTGAGAGAGAAGACAGATCGAGACTTTCTGAAATCATGCAGGTACTGCGGCGTTATCGCATTACAAAAGGGATAACGCCGGTAAAAGTACGTGAGATATTAGAAGAACTAGGACCAACTTATGTAAAGCTGGGACAAATTCTTTCAATACGAACAGATTTAATTTCATCTGAGTATTGCAAAGAGCTGCAGAAATTGCGCTCTCAGGTCAGCCCAATGCCATATGATGAGGTTAGGGCTGTACTTTACGAAGCATACAAAAAAGACCCGGAGGATGTTTTTGCATCAATTGTAAAGACTCCAATCGGGTCTGCTTCGATTGCGCAGGTTCATGAAGCCTTTCTTAAAAGTGGTGAGCATGTGGTTCTCAAGGTTCAAAGGCGCGGCATTTATGGCACCATGGAAAGAGATGTTGCCATGATGCAGCGTATGCTTCGTTTTGTGCCGCCTGCCCTGAAAGGTCTTGTTGATTTAGAGCGAGTGATAAGTGAGTTTTGGTCAGCAGCTAAAGAGGAAATGGATTTTCTTCTTGAAGCTGCAAATATGGAAACATTTTCAAAAAACAATGAGAATGTCGTTTTTGTTGCGTCTCCTAAGCTGTACAGTGAGCTGACAACAGCACAGGTTCTTGTCATGGAGTATATTGATGGCTACAGCGTTTCAGATACGCATACATTAGAGCAGGAGGGCTACGACCTAGTTGAAATAGGAGAAAAGCTTGCTGACAATTATGTGCGCCAGATTATGCAGGATGGATTTTTCCATGCCGATCCACATCCAGGAAATCTTCGGATTCGCGGTGGGAAAATTGTTTGGCTTGATATGGGAATGATGGGACGCCTAACGCCAAGAGACAAAAGCCTGATAGCAAAAGCAGTAAAGGCAATCGCAAGAGGAAATAATTCTGAGCTAGTGGATGTGATATTGGCGCTTGGCATTTTTCATGGAAAACCAAATCGAATCCGATTATATACTGATATTGAAGGACTCATGACGCGTTATGGCACGATGGATATCGGAAGCATTGATATTGCTGCACTGTTAACAGAGCTGATAGAGATCATGAGTGCCAATGAGCTTGCAATGCCGGCACAGCTGACACTTCTCGCAAGAGGAATGACGACAATTGAGGGTGTAATTGCAGATTTAAGCCCTCAGGTCAATATCGTGGAGGTAGCGTCGGGACGTATTTCGGCATCATTTTGGGAAAATGTAAATTGGAAGGAAGAACTCAAAAATGAGGGAAGCCAGCTGTATCGCTCCATTAATAGGGCAATGGACATTCCCGTAATAATGGCAGATCTTTTACAGAGCTATCGAAATAATGAGACGAGAATTAAGCTTGATCTTCACGCGACAGAGGATTTGTCACAGATGCTTGAGAAGCTTGTCTCGAAGATGGTTATGGGACTTGTTATAGCAGCACTTCTTCTGGCATCAAGTATTTTATGTACCACACAAATGCAGCCGCACTTGTTTGGAATACCAGCGCTTGGTTTTCTAGGCTATATCATGGCGCTTGGTCTTGCAGGTTATCTAGTGTGGGAGCATTTTAAAAACAAAAATAAATAGCATGCATTAGGCGTGTGATGGCAAAGGCAGGTTTAGGATGATACCATTTGCGATTTTATCAGGCAAAATAAAGACAAAGACAGATGAAAAGGAGATTCGTATTTTGGAGCTGTCGCCTGATTATTTTACCTTTCGTCTGTTAAAAGAACAGGCAAAAAAATATGCACAGCAGTTATCAGATGCAGGACAGCAAGGCAACATAGTGCTGTCCTTTTTTCAATTTCAGAAAAGAAGCTATCATGAAGTGATACTGGATTGTACAAAGGACATTGTAAAAATTGAACTGATGCCGCAAAAACAGATGGAGGGGCTTGTTTGTGAGATTCGTGTTGATATAAAAAACGAAGAATACCGCATATATACGGAACGCTTTAATAAGGAGTATCTGAAATATATATATTTAAAGCTTGATGAGACAGAGGCAGATATGTCACAGGCATTAGTTGGCTATCCAGCAGAAAAGGAACAAACTTATTCAGATACATTAAAGAAACAGCGAGCAGCATGGCCACAAGTGCCTGATGAAACAAAGAAGTCACTTGCAGAGCGAGTAGATGGCATTGAGCTAGATAACCCGGCCTGGTATCAGGCATATCTGTCAAAGCCTCTTAAGGATTTTATTTCTCTTTATTGGGAAAGCAGTGGATGGATTGATATGGATTTATGTAAGATTGCATGGCGTGTACCAAAATATTTTTATATTGGAAATGCATATTGTTTACATCTGTTTCCTAAAAAGACACAGTTAGAGGCTATGCTTGAAAAGACATGGGGTGATCATATTTTCCCTGTTTGTGTGTTTGCACCTGTTGAAGAAAAAGACCTTATAAAAATAGAAGAAATATTAAAGCTTCTTTCAGATTGGTGTCAAAATAAATGTGTAAAAATCGAGCTTGTAATAAATGATTGGGGAATGGCAGGTCTGATCAGAAAAAAATATCCGAATCAATTTTTGCTGACGCTTGGCTGCCTTTTGTCAAAACAAAGACGTGACACAAGAATGAACTATGTTAATAGAAATGACAGTGAGTTTAGTAAAGAAAAAAGTCATGTAGATGCTCCATTTTACAGACAGTATCTTGCCAAGCATTTTAATATAACGCGTGTGTCATTTCAAAACAGCGGCATTGATCAATCATTTTTTACGCCGGACAGTATGATTGGCATGACTCTTCATTTTCCATATTTTCAAATGAATACTTCTGGATGGTGTCCGCTTTTGGCAATGCTTTACAGAGGCAGCAGAGGAAGGCAGAAAGCAGTTGATGATTGCCATTGTGAATGTATGACATATGCATTTGAGTATCCTGATTTTCTTTGCATGACAGGGCGGTATAACAGTATTTTTGGATATAATGATTCGATTAGAATAGAAAAAGAAGGAGTTCGTCTTGTGGCTGGATTTTTAAATACACCATTAAAAAACGATTCGGCAAAGGGGACAAAGCTATGAAAATTACGGCAGGATTAGGCTCTGTGGATGATTATATTCCTTATGTGGAAGCAGGGGCAGATGAATTTTTTTGCGGCTATGTGCCATATGAATGGATGAAAAACGGAGGATTGACATATCCGCTAAATCGCAGAGAGGTGCTTTATTATAACGTGCAGATCGGATCTGAAAGTGAAATGGAGATCTTAGCAGCACTTGTCAGAAGAAAGAAAAAAATAGTCACAGTAGCGTTAAATGGATTATTTTATGCACCTCATCAATATCCGATTATAGAAGCACTTATTAAGCGTTTGTTTCATATGGGTTTTTCGTCATTTATTGTTGGAGATATGGCGCTGCTTGTCTTTTTAAAAAAGAATCTGACAGTTCCGGCAGAAATTCATGTAAGTGGTGAAATGTCGGAATCAAATCATATAATGATTGATGAGATGAGGAGTCTTGGTGCAAAGCGGATTATTTTTCATCGTAAGGTAACACCGCAGGAGATGAAAAGCTGTATTGATTATCAAAAAATGCAGTATCCAAAACAGCCGCTCGAGTATGAAGCTTTTGCATTAAATGAGCTTTGTCATTTTACAGGTGCATTTTGCAGTAGTCTTCATTGTGATGAATTAGCACCAGCCTGTCGTCTCCCTTATAGACTTATAAAAACAGAACAAGCAGATATTTTGAATTACAAGAGACAGCAAGGTCAGGCAGATCTGGAAAATGCAGGAGAGAATTTTGTGCTTGGACAAAGCGGATGTGGTCTGTGTGCACTTTGGCAGCTGCGAGATGCAGGCATTACTCATATTAAGCTTGTAAGCCGGGGAAATTATACGGCGGATACCATAGAAGATATCCGCCAATTAAAAAATGCTCTTAATATTTTAGAACAATCAGCCTGCGAAAAAGATTATAAAAAACAAATGAAAAGCAGGCTGTTTGCAAATGACTGCAGCCATAATTGTTACTATATTACAGAAAATTGACTAGCTGCTGATATGTTGTAATTTAAGATGCAGACAATATATTAGAGTGACCATTGTGTGCGAAGCCATGCATCTGCAAGACAAGGCCAAATGGAAACTTCTGCGTTAGGCTCACGTGAACAAGGATTACCAGGCATATGGTTTGGAAATTCTCTTTCTAAATCTGCCAGCTTTTCTTTGGATACGTCAACATTGGCAGTACCAGCTTTAATCGCATCAATAGTATATTTGAATGGATCTAGTGTGTACAGTTCACCGAAGATTCCCTGTGCCCAGGAAGCTGTTGCCAAAGAAAGTCCATGAGGACCCTGTGAGAAAACATGATGAGCAAAGGAAACACCATTTTTCTTGCAGGCATCAGCAAAAAGATAACTGTTTTCAACAGGAACTACTTCATCAGTTACAGTCTGCCACAGAAAGCTAGGAGGTGTCTGTGAAGTTACCTGTGTTTCAAGAGACATATATTTTAATTCATCTGCTGTTGGGTTAGTACCAAGCAGATTTTGCATGGAGCCTTCATGTGTATAAGGACCAGAGGTAATAACAGGGTAACATAGAAGCATTGCATCTGGTCTTGCACTGACATTACTATAGAGCGGATTTTTTTCTTCAATATCATTATAATGTACGCCCTCGCTGGCAGTCAGATGGCCGCCGGCAGAAAAGCCACATGTTGCAATGCAGTCTGGCTTGATGCTGTATTCATTGCTGCGGCTTCTGACAATGCGAACAGCACGCGCAAGATCACGCATTGGCTGATCCTTAAGAGGGATCGTTCCAAGCAGATTTGTCGTGTAGGTGAGAACAAAAGTCTGATAACCCTTATGGTAGAAATCAAGAGCGACAATGCCTGCCTCTGTTGGTGATGCAATATAGTAGGCGCCTCCTGGAACAACGAGCACACAAGGACGCTCTTTATTGTCTTCATGAAGATAGCCAGTTAGAAACGGAACAAATCCGTAGCCCTGAGGCCAGGTGTATTCACCATCTTCCCAGATTGAAAAACGAATTGTTTTCATAAAAAAATACCATGCCTTTCCGTATAAATTGCAGCAAAGCTGCTTTTCTTTTTTTATAGCACTATTCAGGCTGAATGGCAAGCAGAAAGTTAAGTGTAGACATTTTAAAATGGATATGGTAGCATTATTATGAAGAGTTCGGGAGTGCAAAGTACGTAGTAATCTGGTATTAAATATCATAATGATGGAAAGAAGGAGGAAAACCATATGAGAGTATTAATTTTATCGTGCGGTACAGGCGGAGGACATAATGCAGCAGCAAGTGCGATGAAGGAAGCGTTAGAGGCGCGTGGTCACAGTGCAGATGTATTGAATCCATATACATTAAAAACTAATAAGCTAGCCAAAATTATCGACGTTGTCTATGTACGGCTGGTGCAGATATCTCCGACATTATTTGGCTGTGTTTATAAAATTGGTGATGCCTACCGCAGACTGCCATGGCGTTCACCAGTCTATTTTGTAAATGCACAGATGGTTCCTGTTATGGATAAGTATTTAAAGGAAAATAAATATGACGCGATTTTAATGCCGCATCTGTTTCCGGCGGAGATGGTAACGCAGATGAAGGCAAAAGGGATCAATCTTCCTCCAACGATTTTTGTCGCGACTGACTATGTATGTACTCCATTTACAGAAGAAACTAATTGTGATGCGTATGTAATTCCATCAAGACATGTAAGGTATGATTTTTTAAGAAGAGGAATACCAGAAGAAAAGATAAAATCACTTGGCATTCCTGTTCGAAAGGAGTTTGCTAAAAAGGTTTCAAAAGAGGAAGCCAGAAAAGAGCTTGGATTAGAGGAGGATACATTTTATTTGCTTGTAAGTGCAGGTAGCATGGGAGCGGGCGGAATTGTGAAAACAATTAAGCTTTTGTATCGTTGGTGCAAAAAGCAAAATAAGAAGCTTGAGAAAAAACGTAAGAAAGAGAATGAAAATCAGCGTCAGACAAAGTTGATTATTATATGCGGAAATAATAAGGTACTGTATGAGACACTGCAAAAAATTGTTGGCGATGATGATTGTGTTATATTGACTGGATTTACAAAGCAGATGGCACTTTATCTGAAGGCAAGTGATGTGTGTATTACAAAGCCTGGTGGTCTTTCAAGTACAGAGGCTGCAGTTGCCAATATACCATTTATACATGCAATGGCAATTCCAGGCTGTGAAACAAGAAATCTTGAATTTTTTGAATCATGCGGCATGAGCATAGGTGTGAAAAAAACAAAGGGGCAGCTGATTCGTGCAGTGAATAGAATACAGGGTAAGGAGCTTTGTGAGACAATGAAGCTGGCACAGAGAAAATTTGTGCGTCCAGACAGTGGAATGGCGATCTGCCGTCTGACAGAAAAAATGGTACGGAATGTAAATTTATAGTAACTACAATTTTAAACAGATCTAAGTAGTTACAATTTAAACAAAAAAGCCGGTGGCCTTAATGGCCAGCCGGTTTTTTGTTTAACAGATCATGTTCCCAGGTCAGATCCGCATGAGCGAGTCTGTAGAAAAGAATTAACAGAGGAACAAGAGCGATCCAGATTGATTTTTCATTCATAAACTTACAGAAGACTGAAAGTAGAAAAGCACCTACACAGAAGCAGACGATCATGCCAAGATGTTCCATACCACGATGAAAACCTTTCTGATCGTGTTTTCTAACTAATTTAGCAACGCCAATACCAACCTGGCGAATATGGTTGGTGCAGAAGGTTGTTGCCATTGGAATACCCTCAGCTTGACGAAATGTATTATACTGCATTGAGGCAATAAAGTTAACAGCAACCTGAACAACAGGATCTGGTACTGTTGTTGGAATAAATCCAATGATAAAAAGAATAAGTGCTTCAAATCCAACAAGCCAAGTGTCCCAGCGGAACAGGCCGTAGTGCTTAATTGGTGTAGGGAGAATTTCAGAGGCAATCGCACCAAGAACATAAGCGGATATTGGAATAAAATAGAAAAGTGCATGCTTAAAGTTGCCCTCTCCAAGTGAAATTCCCAGCATCAAAAAGTTTGCCGTCTGTGCATTACAGAAAACACCGCCGCGTACAACATATGTGTAAGCACCCATAATACCGGACGTCAGCATTAAAAGATAGAAAACACTTACATGTTCGCATGTAAGATAACCAGAAGAATCATGTCTCAATTTCAGAGTCATTGCAGAACATCTCCTTAATAAAATAATAGTGCAAAGAACATGCAATACACTAAATATTATTATAAAGCAAAAAGTGGTTTTGGACTATGCACGAAAGGGACAAAAAAAGGATGAAAAACATGACGGAAGTTGTCAGTTTCGGGGAAAAGACTAGAAAAGTTCAAAATACTGAACTTTTAAAATAAAACTTGAACTTTAACAATTGTCGTGCTATAGTGTGCATGTAGGAAATTGAACTAAGATGATAAGGAGTGTATATGGCAGCGTTTGCAGAACGATTGAAAGAGGCTATGGAATTAAAGGGTCTGAAACAGGCTGATGTTATTCGTCTGGCACAGCCATTTGGAGAGCCGGTCGGCATTCGGATCGGCAAGAGCCATATGAGTCAGTATGTAAGTGGCAAGACAGAGCCAAGGCGTGATATTTTAAAGGTTTTGGCACAGGCGCTTGAGGTAGATTATCTGTGGCTTGAAGGCGATGATGTGGCAATGACAGCAGACAGTCATCCAGCAAAAGAGCAGCAGAGTAAAAATTCATGGAGTATAGGAGAAGACGGTATGAGAACATTTAATAAATCATCAAAGCTGGACAATGTATTGTATGATGTGAGAGGACCGGTTGTAGAGGAAGCAAAGAGAATGGAAGATGCAGGTATGCATGTTCTGAAATTAAACATCGGAAATCCGGCACCGTTTGGTTTTCGTACACCAGAAGAGGTTATCTTTGATATGCGTCAGCAGCTTACTGATTGTGAGGGATACTCTGATTCTAAGGGCTTATTCTCAGCAAGAAAGGCTATCATGCAGTATGCACAGTTAAAGAATCTTCCGAATGTTACGATCAATGACATCTATACAGGAAATGGCGTTAGTGAGCTTATTAATCTGTCTATGCAGGCACTTCTTGATGAGGGAGATGAGATTTTAATTCCGTCACCTGATTATCCGTTGTGGACAGCAACAGCGACACTTGCCGGTGGAAAGGTTGTTCATTATATTTGTGATGAACAGGCAGAATGGTATCCTGATATGGATGATATTAAAAAGAAGATAACAGACCGTACAAAGGCCATTGTTTTGATTAATCCAAACAATCCGACGGGTGCATTATATCCAAAGGAAGTATTGATGGAGATTGTAAAAATTGCAAGAGAGCATCAGTTAATCATTTTCTCAGATGAAATTTATGATCGTCTTGTTATGGATGGAGAAGAGCATATCTCAATTGCATCGCTGGCACCAGATCTGTTTTGCGTAACATTCAGTGGCCTGTCTAAATCTCACATGATTGCAGGTTTTCGTATTGGCTGGATGATTTTAAGCGGAAAAAAGGAAATGGCAAAGGATTATATTGAAGGCTTAAACATGCTGTCTAACATGCGACTTTGCTCCAACGTTCCAGCACAGTCTATCGTTCAGACTGCACTTGGAGGTTATCAGAGCGTAAATAATTATATTGTCCCGGGCGGTCGTATTTATGAGCAGAGAGAGTATGTATATAAGGTATTAAATGATATTCCAGGCATCAGTGTTGTAAAGCCAAAGGCAGCTTTTTATGCCTTCCCAAAGATCGATACAAAACGCTTCAATATCGTCGATGATGAGAAATTTGCTCTTGATTTCTTAAAGGAGAAGAAGGTTCTGATCGTACATGGAGGTGGCTTTAACTGGAAGCAGCCAGACCATTTCCGTATTGTATATCTGCCGCGTATTGAGATACTTGAGGAATCATTAAACAATTTGCGTGATTTCTTATCGACATATCAGCAGTAACCCTCGCAAAAAATTAAAAAAACCGTAAGAATCACTTCCTTGTGTTTGATACATCACTGTGTTATAGTAAAAGAAAAAGCTGTGTCGAAAGATGCAAAACAGTGCAGTCAAATGTGATGCGCATGGGGAGGACGGATGAAAAAACGAATTATACTTTTTGTGCTCCTGTTGTCGCTTATGACAGCAGGAGTTTTTTCTTTACAGAATACGATTGGCTATGCAAGCGAGTCATCAGGAAGAAAGATCGTGACTATTGTTTTTGATGATTCCTTTAGTATGGCAAATGAGAATCGCTACTCGAATGCTAATTATGCGATTCAGGCATTTATTGCGCTTTTAAATGAAGAGGATGAACTTCATTTAATTTATATGAGTGATGCTGCAAGACAGCTGGCGGCGCAGCCGGGAAATTTTGATCCGTCAGCGATTGCAAAAGATATTGACCTGACAAATCCGCAATCAGGTGCCGATCAGGTGAGAAATAATCCGTGGCAGGGTGCAGGAACACCGTTTGGTGCAGTGCAGATGGGATATAATGAATTAGTATCTCATGAAGATACTGATCCTTCCACACAATATTATCTGATTGTATTGTCAGATGGTGGTTTTATGGACGATGCGACAAATCAGATTACGATTGACACTGGGACTGTGCAGGGACAGTTTGAATCCTTTTATGGAACCTTGATGCCAAACCAGACACATATGAATACATATTATCTGGCAATTGGTGCAGAGGCAGTGGCGCTTACTGATAGGCCAGATCTTAACTTTCATGCGCAGACGGCGTCAGATGGCCAGAGTATGATTCATGCAATAGGAGCGTTAGCTGATACTATTTCAGGCCGCTATCGTCTTGATGCTTCAGAGATTTCTGTTTATGATACGCTTGTCAGTTTTACTAGCGAACTTCCATTAAAGAGTGTATCCTTTTTATCGCAGGGAAGAGAGGCAGCAGTATCTTCTGTCACTGGACCAAATGGCGAAAACTATGAAATAAGACGAAACGTGACTCTTGCACCAGATGGATACAATGCCGATCCATCACTTTTTGGAAATGCAATCGTGACAGATGCAGGTGGTGCGAATATGCCTGCAGGTACATATCAGGTGCAGTTTACAGCAGGAGTTGATCCGGCCAGTCTGAATGTTATGATTGAACCGGCTGTAGAGTGCCGTCTGGCTGTACAATATAATGGGGAGACAGTTTCGGCAGAAAAATTAGCAGAAATTCCAGAGGGTGAGACAGTGACGATCACGGCGCAGGCTGTTGAGAGCGGAACAGATACGGTGGTTGATAGTTCATTTTTGGAGGAAGGAACTGCCAATACACTTGTCTACGAGGTAGATGGAAATGAGATTGTACGTTCCGATACAGGTGAGCTGCCGATCACTTTACAGCTTGGTGAGGGGAGCATAAGCGGACAAATTCAGATGCCAGGATTTTTGCCAAAGACGGCAGATGAGCGTTTTACGACAAAGTCAAAAGTTGTATATCGTGTAGAATCAGATGCAGCTGATGTATCTGTGCGTCAGAATGAGTTAGATTCCTGCGAAGAAATTCGTTTTTACCTTACAGCAGATGGCGTGAAAATGAGTGCTGATGAAGCAAAGAATTATCCGCTTTCAACACCAGTATTAACTGGTGCCAAGGTGGAGTATGAGTGGTACCAGGATGAGGATAGTGGTGAGTGGATTTTTAAGCCAAAGGGTGAAACAGACAGTACTGGCACACTTACGGTTTATGTAGAAAATGAAGAATTAGAGGCATCAGGTCAGGCTATTATTGATGTGATTCCAAGAATACATTATCAGATTATACAGATTGGTGGACAGGATGCTCATGCAGCTCAGACATCTCTTGGGCAAATGGAGCCAATAAAGTTTAAGATTACAGCTGATGCAGAGGCACTTGATAGGGCAGCAATTGATGCACTAAAGACAAAGCCTGCGCTAGCTGTTAAGATGACAGACAGCTCATTTTTTATATGGAAAACAGGCGAAAAAAGAAATGGCATTTCTGGACGGTGGTATATTGAAGATGATGGAACATGTGTATACCAGCCGAAAGGCCTAAGCTGGTTTTATGGAACTGGAGAAGTGGCACTGACACTCTCTGAGGAGGCATCGTGTACGGCAGTCTTTACAATAGAGGAAAGAAGTTTTCTTTATTGGATACCGATTGGTTTTGTCTTATTCTCACTTTTTCTTTTCTGGTGTATCATAGGGTGGATTCGTCAGCCTAAATTCAACAATCAGATCATGGAGATTGTGGTATATACAAAGTTTGGAAGTGCAATTCAGGAATCACCGCGCATCAAGGTTATGAAGCGTCGCATCGGATTGATTCCATATCGTGCATGTCGCATGCGTGTAGGTGATCTTGTATTTATTGCAGCGCCAGGTCGAAAAATCGTACTAGATAAGGATTGTGTGAGAGGACGTGTTGTATATTCAGGTAAGGTTCGGTTTATGGGAAGAAGTGCAGGAAACATGAAACGTTTGATTCGTATGATGGAACCGGCAAAGCGTGATGTGCGCATGGTGCGCGGCATGGAACTTTATGTGGCACCAGATAAAAATGCGCAGGCGCTGACTGGATACCGTATTACAGGGTAAGCAGAAAGGTATGGGTATTGGTATGGATGCATATGAGCAGATGGGAAGAGAGCTTTTTGAAAAAAGTCAGGGTGCACCGATATTGCTGATTGGTATGGGCGGTGTCGGAGGACGCATTGTGGCACAGATAGATAAAATGTTAGCAAAGGATTCACCAAGGCGCGATAAGGTGGCGATTCTTGCGATTGACACAAATGTAAAGGATCTTCGAAAGCTGCGTGAGCAGGGAATAGAGACAATTCAGATCAGCGATGAGCGTCTGGTTCGTCAATATTTGAAGGATCATCCTCAGTATATGAGTTGGTTTCCGAATAACATTTTTTTGAATAACAGAGGAATGCTTGAGGGCGCTGGACAGATTAGAGCAATATCTAGACTCGCAGCACTAGCTGCTGAGGAAGAAGGAAAGTTTCGCCCGATTGAAGAGGCAGTCAGAAAAATTGCAGCTGTCACGGGAAGTGGATTAAAGGAAAATATCATGACGATGGTTGTCGGATCAATATGCGGCGGTACAGGAGCAGGCATGTTTATCCAGATCCCATTTTATGTAAAAAAAATCATCCAAAAGGTGCTTGCAATTCCAAATGTGATGGTTAGAGGCATGTTTTTGGGACCTGATATTATGGCTCCTATTCAGCCGGGAGATTTAAATCGTCAGGCTGTATATGTTAATGCATATGCCTGCCTAAAAGAATTAAATGCGTTTTATTTATTGCAGAGACGTGATGCTTCATCGTCACTTCTTCGCATGGAATATTATGATTACGGAGAAAATGAGGATCTTGAGGCAGAAGTGATGGAGTCGCGTCAGATGTATCAGGCAATTGCAAAGGATCTTTCGTCAAAGGGCGTAGCTGTATTGGATGAAGAAATACCAGAGGAGGTACAGGAGGAATATCTAAAGCGAAACGGAACTATTCCATATGATCATCTGTTTTTATTTGACAGCAGCTTTAATGGCGGCACGATTGGACAAAAGCAGCTGGCAGAGGTAGAGCGCATGATCGCGTCTATGGCATATGTGCATCTGCTTACAGACGTAGGAGAAAATGCGCTGTCTGTTGAGGATAACTTTATTCTTTCCACGATTGGAAGCAATGGTATGGCTCGCTTTGGAAGCGCAGGTCTTTGCAAGATTATTTATCCAGGCGAGCAGATCATGCAGTATTGCTCAATGAGATGGATTACAGAGCTTGTTGATTCTTATTGGATGCGTATTGATAAGCGCTTTGAAGAAGAACTTATTCTGGCAAGGGAAGAACAGGCAATGAATCCGCGTATTCAGCTGCCTGGAATTATCGAGCGTTATCAGGAGATTTTTTTGGAGGAGACATCAGGAGAACATGCAAGTATGGCATCCTTATATGCTCAGGTTTTCATGCAGAATGATGATGGAACGGATTTTTCGCTTGCAGATCGCTTTTTGGAGCAGATTGAGGAGATGATAGAGGATGCAACTTCAAAGGAAAGCCTGCAGCGCCTTGGAGAATCCTGTATGGATATTTCTATTGATCAATGGATTCAGTCACCGGAAGCAGCAAGACAGGGAGTAGCAACAAATAAGCAGTCAATTAGAAATTATAGGGCTGCTGTCATGAAGGTTATTGATGATACGAAATATTCACTTCCAAACCAAATGATTCCGGCAACGCTTAGCGCAATGATTCAGATGAGTGACCGTGACAGCTGTATTTCTCAGATTCTTGGACGTGTGCATCCGATTGCGGCTCGTTATCTTTTGTATGCGATTTTAGAGCAGACTGCAGCACGGGCAAGAGAGGCAAATGAGGATTGCTTTGGACTTGAGCTTGATCTGATCAGCACGGCAGATTATGATATAAGCGGCAAAAATCCAGGGCTTCCGATAGAGGCTATTCTTGGAAAAAGGATGAACCGCAAACAAATGCGTCAGGTACTTGAGGTGTATGAGGATGCATCTGGAAGAACAGCTGCAAATTTGACTGCATATTTGTCGGCACAGTTACGCGCAAATGTTTATGAGACGCTGCAAAAACGTCTTGAAAAGCTGTGTGATCTGTACAGACGTTTTTTCAATGTATTAGAAAGCTCTACGGAGGATCTTAGAAGACAGATTCGTGAGCTCAAAACGATGGGAAGACAGTCATCTGTAGGAGAACAATATATTTGCTGCAGTGAATCATGTCTGGAAGCATTATATGAAAGATTTGCTCTTATGTGTCAGAATACAGGAGCCGAGCTTCCGCAGGAGTCGGCAAGAATGATTCTTCGAAATATTTACGGAGAGATGGAGCTGGAATTAAAGAAAAACAATATGGAAGACCGCCGCAGAGAAGATATGGCTTATAATAACCGCATGAGGACGATATTTAATCAGGCAGTGGCAGAGGTGATGCAGCAAAAAGCGCGTGAGCAGGCTTCTTCTGTGGTGGAAATAAGTATATATGATGCATTTGCACTTGAGATGCAGACAGAGCTTGGCATTGTGCGTGAGCATGATCGTGCTCGTTATGATGCAATGCTGGATGCATGGATTAAAAGCAAGGTATCAGCTGCCATGACAATGGCGCAGCCTTGGATCGGCATATGCAATACAGTTGGTGCTACAACTATGTCTGTTTATCTTGCAATGCATCCTGACAATGCTGTTAGAATGGATAATACACCATCTGTCGAGGCGACAGCAGCACGTTATTTAAAAGAACGCACAACACCACAAGGTCATGCAGTTACTGTGCTGATCCATGATAATTTCCGCCAGAATGAATTGATTTGCTATAAGGCACGCTACAACTTGCTCATTGAAAATCTTGATAAATTCAAACGGGAAGGAGAGGCGCATAGCTACTATGAGCAGCGAATCAACCGTATTGGTCAGCTGCCAGGTACGTCAAGAGAGTCAGAGATCATTACTGTAATCAATCCTCATTTAAATAAATATTGGTGCGAGGAGGGCTTTCTTCCAAGTATTTATCCATCGCAGCGAATTGTGGATGAAAAAAATAACATGCGAGCCTTTTTCTATGCACTAACACTTGAAAAACCTTGCTGTGTACGTTTGAAAAATACTAAGGGAAAAATATCATGGTGGTTTCTTCGTGGTATGGATACGATTCGCGTCAAGGCAGCAGGTGTCCCAATTGGAAGCTCTTATGCAGATCTGTATGAAGCGATGAAATTTAACAGGGATATGAAATATACACTTTTATATTATGGAAAAAGTCATCTGCATCGTATAAAGGCTCAAAGCATGCAGGATCAGCTAGAGCAGGAAATTTACACGCAGCCGATAATTGCCGATATGATTCAGCAGGAGAAGGAGCCAGACGACGAAAACATGCTTGATATTTTTGAAAAGATGTCAAGAAGTATGGAAAGTGCACAGTTTAATCGTTTGTTAGAGGGATTGGCACAGTTTATTCGTGAGTATTGTGAGTACATGTTTGATAAGGACGAGGTAAAGGTAATATACGCATGCCGAAATATAAGAAATGCTATTGCAACATTCTCAAAGCTTTATCAAAGAAGCAAACAGGAAAAGCTTACATACAGAGAAGAACATTTATTGTCAGTTTTCCTTGAGCTTTATGAAGAAGATGACATGGCAGATTCAAATGCAGGATTAAGCAAAGTCCTTTATGATACTGATGATCCGGATGCAGAAGCTGCAGTCGCAAAAGATGAGCCAGGCGAGAAAATTTTTACAGATGATTATGATGATCTTGCCTAAACAAAGGCAGCGCTATAGTAAGGGGGTGAAAAAATGCTGTATGTGGTGAATGTGGAAGCGTGTATTCATCAGGAAAATTATGGTATTTTTTTCTATGAGCCTGCAGCAAAGCAAAAGATAGAGCTGTTTGAGGCAAAATGGACATTTGAGTCACTGACAGATGTGTTTTCACAAATTGCAGCGCATATAAACCGCCGCGAGTTTGAAGATAATGATTATCAGGTCATCGTATGTGTAAGAAAACATAAAAGAGCATCAAGACATCATATGAATGCTCAGCTTATATGGCATGACACAACACTATATGCAAAGACACTCACAG
Organism: Firmicutes bacterium AF25-13AC; assembly: GCA_003478935.1. Taxonomy (GTDB): domain Bacteria; phylum Bacillota; class Clostridia; order Lachnospirales; family Lachnospiraceae; genus Anthropogastromicrobium; species Anthropogastromicrobium aceti. The sequence continues at coordinate 7,250 of QUFP01000022.1, read as the reverse complement.
CAAGAGCACTTGAGCAGTCTGGTATGACATCTGTACTGACTTCATCGTATACAAGAAAAATAAAAATTGTTTTTCAGTCTGAGCAGGAATATTTTGGAAGTGCACAGCAGATAAGCAGTTGGGAGGAGGAACAGGAAGGTCTTAGATCCTTTTTAGGAAGTCTGCAGGCTGCGTGTGAGGCTATACAAAATGATCAGAGTGATCATGAAGATATGTCTGGTGAGAAAAATTCATATGTCATGGTAGACAGCTTTGGACTGCCATCAGTGCTTACTCCTAAGGAGTGGGAGAATACTCTTTTTCAGGCGCTTAATGTTGCAGTGCTTAACGCAAAGAGGGAATCTTCACAGACATGGCTTCAAAGAAGGATTCTTTCTGTAATAGAGGAAGAAAAGCTGCTTGACGAGAAAATGAGAATGCCAGAGGAGGAACTTCCACAGATTGATAATATAGATTCGCCAGATGAAATATCAGATGACAATTATGGCGAATATATAAGCCATCGTCTTAGAAGTGTAATCGAAGGAAGTCAGATAGGGCGTGTATGTGAAGTTATTTATTGGCCGGTTGCAGCAAATAGCAGCCAGGCGAGTACACTTGCTATGTTTGGGCTTGTGGAGCTTTTGTGTATGCAAAAAGAAATCACACAAGAAAGCATACAGCGTTATTTGACACAGGGAGATCCTCGTGCAGCCAAACAATTGCAGGAACACTTTTTGGATGTTCTGGATGGATACCGATATCAGCTTAGAAAAAAACGTCAGCAGATCATACGTGAAATTCAGGCAGAGCATGCAGACTTATATGCATCAAATGACCAAGAAACATCTTTTGAGCAGGAACAAAGGATTCGTATAGAACCTTTGATGGTTCCAAGTGCACCGCAGGAATATCAGGAGCATTTAAAAAATGTAAAGATGCAGCTTGACATCTGTGAGCTTTCTTTAAAAGAAGGAAAGAAAAGTGAGATGAAGGAGCGTATAGAGCAGGCCTCTGATATTCTTTTTAAGACAACAGATGGTTTAGAGGATGAGCTTGTGGCATATCAAAAGGCGGCAGCGAAGACACTTTATCGGGAGATAGAGCAGTCTGCTTCAATTGGTTTTGAATCAGTATCATCAGTAAATAAGCTAAGCGAAGCATCTATTCAAACAAAAAAAATACAGAAGCAAAAGACAGAAGCATCTGCAAAGGAAATGATCACAAAATGGAAGCAAGATATGCAGTTTCTTGTGCACTGCGCAAAGCTTACAGGATTCTTGCCATCATTTTTGTATCTGTGCGGATGCATGACATTTGCTGCAGGTGTCTATTTTCCAGTCCATAAGGGTGAAGGCGTACAGTCTGTGTATGCAGGTATTTGTGCTATGGCTGTTATCATTATTTTTCTGGCAGCGGGCAGTTTTAATATTTCTGGCTATTTTATGAAGGAGATTCGTAAAAGCTATGCACATTTGCAAAATCAGATAGAGCAAGTTTTGAATGCGTATCAATTTAGAGCACAGGATTATGAAAATTGTCTAAATGAATGGCTGCGTGAATTTAATAAGCAGCAGTTTAAGAATGATCAGGCACAAAAAAATCAAAGCAAAAATGAGCAGGTGTCAGCGCGTGCATGGCATCTTGCGAATATCAAGCGCATTTTAGATTTGCTAGATTCATTTGGGTTTGAGCAGAATAATTATGTGACTGTACAAACAGAAGATGCAACAATTGCATCACGTATTGTGCAGCCAATGGATTATAGTCAAAAAGAGCTTGGAAATGAATGCTATTGGCCAGTTTGGACAGAAAATGAGGTTGAAAGGAGGCAGAGAAGGTGAAAGAAATTGTGACGATTATTTTTGCTTTATTATTTCTGGCACTTGATTTGTCTCTGATTGTTTCAGTAAAGAGGCTCATAAAGGCAGGAAGCAAGATTCAGGGAGCAGCGGCAGCTGTCTGCTATGGAATTTTTGGTGTTGTGGCTGTATTTGCGTGTGGAATTGGAAGCGAAGGCATGTATCAGTCAATGAAAAAGACAGCATTGTTTTCTTATATAAAAACAAACTTTTTGTCTGGAAGCAATCCGCAGGTTTTATACTTTCTTTTTTATATACTGCTGATTAATTTTGCAGTGTGCATTGCTGGTCTTTTGATTTGGTGGTGTATTTTACTTATGAGCAAATTGATGTACGTGCAAAATGCAGCCATATATATCAAAGAAAAAATGAGAAAACGTCCATTTACAACTATACTTGGCAAATGGCTCTGGAATCTTAGCAGTGCGATGCTTGTTTTATTTTTTATTCAGATTGTGTGCGGACTGATTGCAGTGTATGTGAAAATTCCAGAGTTTTCTTATATAAGAAAAACACAGTGGTTATATGGATTTTTTAGGCTTACGTTTTTGATTAGTCTTGTAATGGCTGGTGTTGGCAGGGCGCTTAGCTATGATGTCAAATGGTCACTTGAACAGGGAGCACCACAAGAGTCAGTAGCACAAAAAGTTGAAAAAAAGCAAGCATCATATGAGCGATTGCTTTTGGGTGTTAATCTGAGGATGGCATCTGGAAGTGATTTGAAAATGGTGCTTCCAGATTATCTGTATGAATGCTTTCAAAGACGCCGCAGAGTAGTTTTTCTATGCAGAGGAAAAGAAGAAAAATTGCATTGGCAGATGACTTTAACTGATATGCTTACAGGACGATTTGGTGAAATTTGCTTGATTAGAATTGGTGAAGCAATACACTTGAAGAATCGCGAAGATATTGATATACTAGTGGCAGATGCGGATGAATTTTTACATACAAATTTACAGCAAATTTGGCCGCAGTGGTTTTTTCAGGTTGGATTTATCATTTTGTCTGATTCACATCGTTTTCTGGCAGATACGACACAGGCAGATGCTTTTTTCGCTCTTTGGAGACAGATGACTAGTCAGGATTTTTCGCAAAGAAGCAGCAAATCTTCAATTCAGTATTTGTTTTTAGACTGTACAATGAGCGCACAGGAAAATGAAGCACTTGTTTATTATGCAGGAAGCGATGTTGAAGATCAAGCTGACTGGGAAAAAGAAGCATCTAATGAGGAGAGCAGAGAATTAGTTCCGTGGCTTGTTATATCACAGGCAGGTCTTTACAGAAGATTACTTCTTTTAATGAAGACAGAAAATGGGGTGCCTGAGAGTTGGCTTATCAGACAAAAAAAGCGCTTTGGTATGGAGCATGCATCAACAGAGGAGTTTCTAAAAAACGTATTATCAGCTGTTCTTCCAGACTATCCAGTGCAGAACATCTATGATATATTTTCATTTGAGGAGGAGCCAGCCTGGCCGCATGGCAAATGGAAAGTTCGCTTAAGCGATGCAGCAGCAGAGGCAATTTTGACAAGAAGAGACACAGAGAAAAAGCTTGTCAGCACTCGACCAGGAATGATTCGCCTGCCGGATATGGTTTATGAAATGGAAGATGTGGCGCCACTTGGAAGCAAGCTTAAGCAAAACAATTGGCGTATGCAGCTTTGTGAGGCAAAGATAAAACGAACATGCAGGGGTGTTTATTTCCTTGCAGAAACAAGGAGTCTTTCTGATTATGATCATATGATACATGAGGAATATGAAGAAAAATCAGTATTTAGACAGCCTGATCAGTACGAGACAGTTTTTTTGCAGCTTACAATTATGTGCAGTGAGAGTTCAGAGAAAAAACAGCTTGCGCAGTTATTGGCATCAGTTTGCAATGAAGTGTTATCGACCATCTTTCCTTATAATAAAGGGCAAATTACGGCATGTTATCGTGATGAGGATTCTTCTTTGGGAATTGTTCCTTTTATCAGACATAGTCAGACAAAGGAAAATATGTACCAGGATGCGTTTGTGATTGATCTTATCGAAAATCAGAGTGAGGAAGGACTTGCCGCAGCACTTTATAAAAACAGCAGTCTTCTTTTTATGCTGTGCAGGGAATGGCTAAGACGCGCCGTAGATGATCCAAAGTCAAACGAGGCCGCGCTTGTAGATTATATGATGAAAGCACAGCAAACACAGCTGATGCTTCCTGCCGCATCTGAAAGTGCAGGACAGCTTGCCGGATTAGCGAAGCTTCTCTTGGGACTTTTGGGCGAGTAAACATGATTGTCACCTGCCAGTCAAATAGCGATGAACAGCTAGAAAATTAGGAGGAAAACAAAATGAGTGGAGAAAAAAATCAGGTATTAGAGAATATGAAAACAAGAAGAAGTATCCGCAAATATAAGCCGGATATGGTTCCGAAGGAAATTATTGAGAAGATTGCAGAGGCTGGAACATACGCTGCAACTGGAATGGGCAAGCAGTCTCCAATCATTATTGCCGTTACAAACAAAGAGCTTAGAGATCGTCTTTCCAAAATGAATGCACAGGTTATGGGATCAAACAGCGATCCGTTTTACGGTGCACCAGTAGTTTTAATCGTTCTGGCAAATAAAAATTATGGCACTTATGTTTACGATGGAAGCCTTGTCATGGGTAATCTGATGTTAGCCGCACATGAGCTAGGCATAGCAAGCTGCTGGATCCACCGTGCAAAAGAAGAATTTGAAAGCCCAGAAGGAAAGCAGATCTTAAAAGATTTAGGCATTACAGGTGATTACGAAGGCATCGGTCATTGTATTTTGGGTTACGCTGACTGTGAAGAGCCAACAGCTGCACCAAGAAAAGAAAACTATGTGATTTTTGCGGAGTAAGCGCAAAAGTGTTTATACGAATTTAACTTGCCTCTTTTCGAAAATGGCGGTATACTTGCTGTATGAAGCGATTTACCGCTTTTCGGAAAGGGGTTTTTCATGGCTATAGCGACAAAAAAACTTCTGGCGGACGGTTTAAAAGAACTGCTGGAGAAAAAAACATTAGATAGAATCACAGTAAAAGAGCTGGTGGCTACCTGCGGTGTAAATCGCCAGACCTTTTATTATAACTTTCAGGATATTTATGAATTATTGGAATGGATTTTTGTGGAAGAAGGAAAGCGCGTCAGAAAAGAAACAGCAGAAAAGAAAAATTGGCAGGATAGGCTTCATGCTGTGATTGATGAACTGAATAAGGAAGATAATAGACGTCTTATTTTGAATGCATTTTATTCTGTAAATCCTATGCAGATTGACCGTTTTATGCAAAATTATTTTCGGCCGGCTGTAGAAGAAATTCTAACTGAATATATTCAGGATGTGGATATTTCTGAGGAAAACCGCGAATTTATGATTCGCATGTATGATCTGTTTTGGGTGGATCTTTTGATGCGATGGATTCAGACAGGCATGGAGATTAGTGAGATGACAGGTGATATTGAAAAGATCATGTATGTCATGACGGGCTCTAGCCAGTACATAGCACAAAGTTTGAAGGCATTTGAAAATAAGGATCGCAAAGCACTGCGGCCGGCAGGAGAAAAAAATAAAAAAAATTAGCTAGACAAAACAGGCACTTTGTTTAAATTTAAACAGAGTGCTTTTTTTTGTCTATTCCTTTTATTTCCAACAATAGGTACAATAAAGTCAATTCAAAGGCAATAGCATTTATACAAAAGATGCAGCCACGAAGGATTACAGTTCACAAAATACGAATTGCAATCAAGAGATGGGAGGAATCGATATGTTTGGACAGGAATTAAAGAAAATGGGTATTGCCACTGCATACCGTTATATTGAGAAGAATCCAAAGGATAATTTAAGGAAGCTTATGACCTGGGTGGACCGCATTGCAGGAGAAGGTCCAGATAGCTTTGAGGAGCAAAGAAAGGTAATATGGGATATTTTAGATCATCCAGAATCAAATATGTATCAGCTGATCATGCGTGTCATTGAAGAGGTTGATCCAGAGGTTGTGAAGACAGTATTTTCAAACTTCTTCTTAAATGCAGCTATTCTTGGATGGCCAAAACAGGAGAAGTTAAGAGCTGAATATAATTGCAATATTCCGTGGGCTATTCTTCTTGACCCGACATCTGCTTGTAATCTGCATTGTACAGGATGCTGGGCTGCTGAGTACGGCAATAAATTAAATCTTACATTTGATGAGCTTGACAGCATTATTGAACAGGGAAAAGAGCTTGGCATTTACTTCTATATTTATACCGGCGGTGAGCCGCTTGTCAGAAAGAATGATCTGATTGCACTGTGTAAGAAGCATTCTGATTGTATTTTCCTTTCATTTACAAACGCAACGCTGATTGATGAGGCTTTTGCTGATGATATGCTTCGCGTAAAGAATTTTGTTCCAGCAATCAGTGTAGAAGGTGATATGGCAGCACATGACGGCAGACGAGGAAAAGGCTCCTACGAGAAGGTAGAAAAGGCAATGAAGCTGTTAAAGGAGAAGAAGCTTCCATTTGGTGTTTCATGCTGTTATACAAGTGCAAATTGTGACAGTATCAGCAGTGATGAGTTTTATGATTGGCTTGTTGATAAAGGTGTATTATTTGCATGGTATTTCCACTATATGCCAGTTGGAAATGATGCAGTACCGCAGCTTATGCCGACACCAGCTCAGAGAGAGATGATGTATGACCGTGTTCGTTATTGCAGACGTACAAAGCCGCTCTTTGCAATCGACTTCCAGAACGATGGCGAGTATGTTGGCGGATGTGTAGCCGGAGGACGCCGTTATCTGCATATCAATGCAAATGGTGATGTAGATCCTTGTGTATTTATTCATTATTCCGACAGCAACATTCGTGAGAAAACACTTCTTGAGTGTCTGCAGTCTCCGTTATTTATGGCATATCATGAGAATCAGCCATTTAACGAGAATCATCTTCGCCCATGTCCAATGCTTGAGAATCCGCAGAAGTTACGCGAGATGGTAGCAAAGACACAGGCAAAATCAACTGACATGCAAAGTCCAGAGAGTGCAGAGCACCTTTGCAGCAAGTGCGATGAGTATGCAAAGAACTGGACCCCGTCAGCAGAGAAGTTGTGGAATGAGTCACATAAAAAATAATCAATATTGAAATTGCAATTCTGATTCTAAGATGAGAAATCTTTAAATAAAAAAGCCTTTTAATTGCAAATATTTATCTGACATTTGTAGTTAGGAGGCTTTTTATTTTTAAGTGGCTATTGACAATAGCTAATTCTAAGGGTAAGCTAACAATAATTGACATACTCCCACGGTTAAAACCGTGGGATTCCTTAACTAGTTCCGGCAGCATCATTCAGTCTTATAGACTGAATTATAGCCACTGTGTTCAGGATTTATGCTGATGGGATTTCATACGTCGTGTACTACTTTCTCA
>QUFP01000021.1 GCA_003478935.1 Firmicutes bacterium AF25-13AC | reverse complement strand
CAAAATTAAAAAGAATTTACTTATAAGAAAACTAATTTGTATGTAATAGGTAGATTGAAAATCAGGAGAAGAAGCTATATAATACAAGACATTTGGGAGAAGTGAAATAAACATATTGGGGAGGTACAAATGTTAAAGCAGAATCAGGATAATATATCTATAAGAAAAGAGGATGAAATCTGTTATGGACAAAAAATTCGCAGTTATGGAAACTGTAGTTTCTCGGTCGTCATTCCAACGCTTTTGATTACTGAGCAAGTTGTTTTGGTGAAATTTTCTGTGCGGTATAAGCCTGGGGCATCATGTAATTTGGTGCTTGATTTTGGAAAAATTGTTGATCAAACGAAAAGAGAATATTCAGAATATCCTTCTGATATTGTTCTTCGACAAAAGGGAATAAGCACAGTAGAATTTGAAATTGCAACGCTTAATAAAAAAATTATATGGAAAAATGCTAAGGTATTATTAATGTTGTTATCGTCTTCTGGAGTTAAATATGAAATTTCTTATTTATGCGATACTGCATCAAAACTTCAGTTTGAATATGTCATGGAACTGAAAATGAGTGCAGAAGATAAAGCACGTTATAGAAAAATTATAGAAAATAAGGAAAAGAAACAAAGCAAGAGTGATGAAGTGATTGGCCAAGCAGCGAATGAAAAGTCTATGTATACAACGCCTACATTAGAAGAATATAAAAAAGCGCTGCTTCAAGAAATGTATTTTTTAAAGAATAATGGTGGGCGGAAATATAAGATTACGAATGGTACACGTATTGATAACAGTAAAAATACTTATGTATATCGTTTTGAGCTAGAAACTGAACTGAATTTGGCAGATGACGCACCAATTACATTTGTTGCTAATGGAAGAGATGCGGTTGGAAGCGTTCTGACATGTGAAGGCTTTGAAATTATTGTCACAATTGATAAAGATTTTGGTAATAAGATTGGTGTTGCTTATATTAGTGTAGAACCATGGAAGCTTTTAGAAGCACAGGTTAATAAAATTGGAAGTATTTCAAGATCAGATTATATTGCAATTAAGTTGTTGGAAGATGGACCAAAACTAGCAACAATGGAGCCGTACACGATGATTTCAAAGGGACAAGAAATTGCAAAAAGAAAAGCAGTGCAGCAGGATTGATATGTACCCAGTTTTCTGGACACCGGGTCAAAATTGAATAATTAAGCTTCCATCATGGATGCTTCCCTGAACTTAGAGGGAGGCATCCATTTTGTTTTAGCTTGGATTCTGGTGTTATTGTAATAGTCGATATACTCGGCAATCGCCTTAGAGAAGGATTCAAAGGAGGGATAATCCTTCTCTAATCCATAGAACATTTCGTTTTTCAGCCTGCCAAAGAAAGTCTCCATAATGCAGTTGTCATAGCAGTTGCCTTTCGGGACATAGATTGTATAATTCCATGCTTTTGAAGTTCGCTCCGGTAAAATGCGTGCTGGTACTGCCAGCCCTGATCCGAGTGCATAATCAAACCTTGTACAGAAGGAAATCGTTCAAACGCTTTATTCAGCATATCCTTGATTTGTTCCATGTTCGGACTGGTAGAGAGATTGTAGGAAATAATCTCATTGGTATTCATGTCAAGAATCGGAGAAATGTAGCATTTACCCCAAGGCAGATTGAATTGCGATACATCTGTTGTCCACTTTTGAAGCGGCTTCTCAGTACTGAAATCCCGATTGATAATGTTATCAGCGACCTTGCCCACATCGCCTTTGTAGGAATGGTACTTTTCCTTGGGGCGTTTGCCGCATAGTGCAAACTGATTCATAATTCGCTGGACACGCTTATGATTTACCAGAAAGCCACGGTTCAGAAGCTCCCGATGTACCCTTCTTACGCCATATCGCTTCCTGTTCTCGTTGAAAATGGAAACAATTTCAGACGATAGATCGGCGTTTCGTTCTTTGACTTTGTCGGTTCTGCCGAGCTCATAATAATATGTCGACCTGGACAGCCCAATGGCATCCAACAGATCATTCAGTCTGTGTCCTTCTTTGTGGAGTTCTTGGACGAGCGCAGCCTTTTCGCCTTGAGTTGCGCTGCGCATCTCTCTTCTCTCAAGGCAATCTCTTTTTTTACGACGGTAATCTCCGCTCTCAGACGCTCATTCTCTGCTCTGAGCCGAATCATTTCTTCTCGCTCTGAAGGGGTCAGTTCTGCTGGTACGATTTTCTTCTTCATGGCAGGCTCCTTGGGTGGCCGTCCTTTTTGCTGTGCGGCCAATCCCTGATACCCTTTCATTTTATAACATCTGACCCATTGATACAAGAGACCGTCACTGATTCCAGCCGAAATTGCCGTTTCTTTACACGATGCACCGGCCAAAATTTTAGCAATCAGCTCATACTTTTCTTCTGTTGCCAATACTTTGTTTTGATTTTTATGTCGAAGTGCTTCTGGACCACAAGCATCTTCTGTACGAACCCAAATCCGAATTGTATCATGAAATCGTTTTTCATTTACTCCCTCTGGTGTTTCTGGCCATTTTCCTTGGCGGTACAATTCCACACACTTTTTCTTGTATTCATAACTATATTTCATAAAAATACCCCCAATACTGGGTGTCCAGTATTGGGGGTACATATCAGATATTACTGTAATTTGGGGACCGCCTGGTACGGGTAAAACACATACAATGTCGGAAATTGCAATTGAATTTTTTAAACAGAATAAATCTGTTTTGGTTGTTTCACATAGTAATATTTCTGTAGATGGCGTTATTAAAAAAGTGGCCGAGCTAATGAAAATGGCTGGGATGGAAAACGTATTGAAAAAAGGAAAAGTGCTTCGATATGGCTATGTTCGAGATAATGAGTTGACGGATGCTGTAGATACTGTTGCGTTCAACTTTGCGTTGAATCAAAATCAAGAACTTAAGAAAAAGAGGGAACAATTATTAAAGGAAAAAGATAATTTGCGTGGAAAGGGACAACAAAATAGTCAACAGTATTTGGATATTGAAAAGAAACTAAAAGAAATTCGTGTGCAGGTACGGTCATTTGAAGGTCGATATGTAGAAAAGGCACAATTAATTGCAACAACAATCTCTAAAGTTAATATTGATAAAATCTTTGAAAATAGAAAATTTGATGTAGTTATGTTTGATGAGGTTAGTATGGCTTATGTGCCACAGCTTATCTGTGCTGCTACTTATGCGAAAGAACATTTTATTGCAGTAGGAGATTTTCGACAGTTAGCACCAATCGCACAATCAGAAGCTCAAAAAGTATTAGAAGTGGATATCTTTACATATTTAAAAATTTCTGTAAGTAAATCTATAATTTACAATCATCCATGGCTTGTGATGTTGAATGAGCAGAGAAGAATGCATCCAGAAATTTCAGAGTTCGTAAATCAATATGTTTACAATAAAATGCTTAAAAATCATGAGAGTGTTTATAAAAGCAGAATTGATGTTGCTCGTCAAGTTCCATTTGCGGGACATGCGATGAATCTGATTGATTTAAGAGGAACTTATTGTGCAGCAGGAAAAAATAGTGATAATTCTCGATTTAATATTCTTAGTGCAGTTGTTTCATTGGGAACAGCAATAGATGGAAGTGGGAAAAAACTTAGTGTGGGTATTATTACACCATATGCGGCTCAAACACGTTTGATTCGAGCGATGTTGAAAGATTATGATAACAAGCATAAAATAGAAGTTGCTTGTTCTACGGTTCATCAATTTCAGGGATCAGAGCGAGATGCAATTATTTTTGATGCTGTTGAAAGTTACCCATCTCAAAAGGCAGGATGGTTGATGTCAAAAAATGAGAATGGTCATGTGACACGATTAGTCAATGTTGCAGTAACAAGAGCAAGAGGAAAACTGATTACAGTGGCTAATAGCAAGTTTTGGGCAAATAAATTTGAAGGAACTAGTCATATCTTTTATAATCTGATTCAACATTTAAAATGTAAGGGTAATGTAGTAGATATAAAAGATCAAGTGCTTGAGAATTATTTTAGAAATTTAAATACTGGAAAAAATATTCATTATTATTCAGATATGAAGGAAAGTATTAAAGATTTGATAAAGGATATTCATACCGCACATGAAAAGATTGTAATTTCGCTTCCAGATGGAAATTTGGATAAAAAGACTTCTGAAATAATTTTAAAAGAGTTGCAGGAACTGTATGGAGTTCGCATTTTAATGAAAACGAATGATTATACAAGTTTACCAGATGAATGGAAAGCATATTGTTGGGGAACAGAGGATGCAGTATTTCCACTTCTTATGATAGATGATCGGATTATTTGGTATGGGGTACCAGATTCAAAACAAATTTTTAGTGATGGTAGCTGGGGATATATGACGGTATGTAAGACTATTTTTCGATTTACAGGAGAACATACTGTTGAAATGATTAAGTCGCTTTCTGGATTGGAAAATCGTGTAGTTGATAAGCATTTGAGTTCTCTAAAGGAGAAGAAAGGATATGGTATGCAAAGTGCATTGAATCAGAAAGAAGATAATGGAGATCAATCATACGGTTTAGAAAAATTTGTAAAGGAAAACTCAAACTGTCAAAAATGTAGAAAATCAATGATACTTACAAAAGGCAGAAGTGGTAAATGTTTTTTGAAATGTAAATCATGTGACGAGGTAGCATATTTAACTCCAGAGCTTGTGAATAGATATATTGAAAAGGAGTCACTGAAGTGTCCAATTCATAGTTGTTCAATAGAAGCTAAACTGGGACAATATGGAGTGTATGTTCGATGCAGCAGTGGACATAATATAAAGATAGACGATATTTAGAAAACAAACTTATTGAGCTAGTGAAGCGCTTGATCTGGAGTCGAGCATTTGATTCCATATCAAAGTGTGGAGGATGCATTGTTCAAAGTATTAGGGGCAGAATAGAAAGTCGGGTGTCTTTTTATGCGTTTGGGGAAAATTCGGTAGAAATAAATTTCAAACAGTGTTATAATAAATGACATTATTAGTATAACTTTAGTTCAATTATTCGATTAAAAACAACTTTGAAGTCGATGTAAAGGTAAAGTGCATAGAGGAAGATATGACACAGGCAAAGCTTGGAGAAACGGTCGGCACAACGGGGCAGTATGTGAATCGACTTATTAAAAAGAAAGATTCCATTGTAAACAAAACCTTTGTTCAGATGCTCGAGCTCTCGGCTATGATATTCAGCTTACCTATGTAAAACGGGAGGAGTAATAATATGCAGCATGAATGTAGAATAACAGTTCTGGAAACAAAGGTATTCCCGGAACTGCAGGAAAAATATCTGGCTGATCCAAAGTCGGGACCGTGTCCCTGCTTCAAGGCAGGCGATACATTTTTGCTAAGGAGAACGCCGCAGCAGGACGATTTCTATCATCTGATGAACGGCAAGTTTTGCGGTGAGGCATGGGACGCAGTGAGTCGATATGTCTATACTGCTTTGCAGGGCGGCTCCATCATGCACGGCTGGACAAATGATGAGCGTATGATGATCACCTGCTGTAATGATGGGACAAGACCTGTCATATTCAAAATAGAAAGAATTGACATCCCTGAAAGCGAAGAGGAAAGGCAGTGGCTGGAGAAGCAGAATTTCAAGAACACTGCAGAAGATGCTTATACGGGATAAATCAAAAATTTAACGAATTAAGCTAATCGTGCCATATGGCTTGATTATAAACGCAAAGATAAAAACGCAACGTGCATCTTTGATGTACTAGAGCCGGTAGGTAGCCCGGCCGTCCTATTTATAATAGGGTAAGTAACCTGCCCCTCCGGGTTGTCCGTTCTTTGTTCAATAAGTTTTAGGAGGGAATTTTATGAACAAAGTAAGTGGAAAACTGACGGTGTATTTTGAAGAACCATTTTGGGTAGGTGTATTTGAGCGTATTGAAGATGGTAAATTATCTGTGGCAAAGGTAACATTTGGTGCAGAACCAAAAGATTACGAAGTGCAGGAATATATTCAAAAATACTATTTCAGTTTGAAATTCAGTCCGGCTGTTGAAACTATTGTAAAGGATATAAAAAGAAATCCGAAACGGATGCAGCGAGAGACAAGAAAGCAGACAATAGAAATAGGCATCGGCACAAAATCGCAACAGGCATTGAAATTACAACAGGAACAGAATAAACAGGAGCGTAAAGAGAGAAGCCGCAAGAAGAAAGAGGCAGAAGAACAGCGAATGTTTGAGTTAAAACAGCAAAAGAAAAGAGAAAAGCATAAGGGGCATTAAAATCCCTTGGGTTTTTGCTCAAATTCCAGTTTGTAGAATTAAGAAAATCGGAAGTTGGGGGATATACATGAAAATAGTAATCGTAAACGGAAGTGCGAGAAAAGGAAACACATTAACAGCGATCCAGGCATTTGCTGAAGGTGTTGCAGAAAAAAATGAAATTGAAATCATCGCACCGGAGAAGCTGAACGTTGCTCCGTGCAAAGGTTGCGGAGTCTGTCAATGCAGCAAGGGCTGTGTTGATCAGGACGATACGAATCCGACAATAGATAAAATCGTTGTAGCGGATGTGATTGTCTTTGCCACACCTGTTTATTGGTGGGGGATGTCAGCACAGCTGAAGCTCATTATTGATAAATGTTATTGCAAAGGACTCCATCTAAAAAACAAGAAGGTCGGTGTCATTGTTGTCGGAGCTGCTCAGGTCGGCAGCATCCAATATGAGCTGATCAATAAGCAGTTCCAGTGCATGGCAGATTATCTGTCTTGGAATATGCTGTTTATGAAATCATACTCCGCAAGTGATAGAGCGGATTTGAGTAATAACACAGATGCTATTGCTGAATTGAAAGAACTGGGCAGTAATCTGTGTTGAATAACAGTATTGAATTCCACATGGCAATTATTGAACTTTCTAAAACGGTTAAGAAAGGATGATTAAATGGATTATTTTGCTGTAATTGATACTGAGACAAACTGGAACAATGAAGTAATGTCCATAGGCGTTGTGATAGCGGAGAAGGATACATTCAAAAAAGTTGATGATCTATATTTTATATTTGATCCAGAGTATAAGATTGGCGGTATGTTTTCTATGGTACTTCCGGTAAAAGGACGAGCACCTAAAGATCTTTTATTTACACGTAAGATAGCTATGGAAAAATTTAAAGAAGCTTTTGAAAAATATGGCGTAAAAGATTTATTTGCTTATAATGGCGCTTTTGATAAGAATTTGCTGAACGAATTAGCGTCCTATAGATGGTTTGACATTATGAAAATTGCTGCATATAGGCAGTATAACGATAAGATTCCTGCCAGTATAGAATGCTGTAAAACAGGAAAAATGAAGCGTAATTATGGCGTGGAACCTATGATGCAGTTGCTGTCTGGTAATTGTAGATATACGGAAGTACATAACGCCCTATATGACGCAGCTGATGAACTTGAGATTATGCGGTTACTTGGAAAAACATTTGAAGAGTATATCGTTGCGAAAATTTGATTGATGTTAAAATCTGGTATTTCAAAGCTTCTCACATCAACAGTGGGTAACACTGAAATTTCAGGAAAGGAGGTTGCGTATGATGACAGCAAATCCGATTTTACTTCAGAAAAAATATAGCCGTGTCATCGAGTGTTTTGCAAAACAACAAGGACTTTCACTGGATGCAGCATTGGATTTTTTCTACCATTCTGAAGTCTATCAGTTGATACGGGACGGTGTATCAGATATGCACTGCATGAGCGACGCATATTTGGTGGATGAACTGGAACAGGAATATAATCAGAATATGGAATAATGTCTTGCTAATAAATTTTCTCTTTGAGTAGAGGTGGTCAACAACCTAAATTTACTCAAAGGGGATTTTTTTGTAAAGGCGAAACCGCCAACTGAATTATAATATTTTTTGTGAAAAATAATTGCATAAAAAATATTATAATGATATACTAATATCAGAAGGAAGATAAGACCAATGTTTTGGAGGAATGAGACATGATTGTAGAGGTGAGAGCGAAAAACTGCTATGCATTTGAGAATGCCATTACATTTTCAATGAAAGCGGACATGAGAAATAAAAAATTTGGAGCAAATGTTTATAAAGAGAATAATTTTAATGTGCTGAAAACAGTAGGAATATACGGCCCAAATAATGCCGGAAAAACTTGCTTGATTAAGTGCATTAAGGTGATTAAGAATGTACTTTTAAATAAGAAAAATGGTGTGATGCCTAATATATTTGCTGCCAGTCCTATCTGTGAGTTAGGCGTTACATTTTTATCATTTGGAAGAAAATTTTCTTATGATTTTAAGTATGATGCAGAAAAAGAAGAATATATATATGAATCCTTTTCTGAGATACTGAAAGATCAATACGGCAACGAAAAAGAGGTTTGTTGGCTGAAAAAGGATTCGGCTAGTGAAATCTATGAATGCCTTGACGAGACTGTACAGGCTATGATCCCAGTTATATCAAAAAATAATTTGCTATGCTATTTGATCGATACAAGCAAGTTTGAGTATATGAACGAGATGAAGAAAATTCTTGTCAGGTTTGCAGAGAAAATTGATATCATCAATATGAATAATATACCTATGAGGCATACGATTGAACTTATGAAGAATAAGGATCAATTACAGCAGAAGGTTGTCGATTTTATCAAAAATGCAGACTTGTATATGGATAACTTCGAGTATGTGGACATTGATAAGATGCAGCTCAAAAAAGGGGAAGGTGACGAAAAGCCAGACGAAAAGGTACTAGATATTCCAGAAAATATTATGGATCAGATTCGCCTTGTTTCAACGTATAAAGGAGTCCATGTGCCAAGTATGATGTTTGATTCCACAGGAACAAAAAAAATTGCTGCTATTGCTAGTTATGTGATCGAAGCACTTGAACAAGGCAGAATTCTCGTTGTGGATGAGCTAGATAGCAGTATTCATTTCAAACTGACTAGGGCAATTGTGGCGATGTTTAACAATGAACTGAATACAGGCGCGCAGATGATATTTACTGTCCATGATATCAATCTTATGGATTGCAAGAGAATGTTTCGAAAGGAACAGATTTGGTTTGTTCATAAAGATGAAGAAGGAGTATATGTGTACTCACTTGCCGATTTCACAGCACAGAAGGGTGTGAGAGATACGACAGACGTTATGGAAAAATATAGGAGGGGAGCCCTTGGCGCATTGCCAGATCCAGAACTAATCAATTCGTTGTTGAGTATCAAAGGTGATGTGAAGGGGGATAGTGATGGTGCCGATGCTGAATAAAATGCCTAAGTTTTTTGATAAGCATAAAATCTGTATTATATGCGAAGGCAATGAGGAATATCAGTATCTTAAACGCTTGAAAGATTTGAAAGTCTGGAATGAACAGTATGATATTTCGTTAGTTAATGCTGGTGGTAATGGAAATATTCCAGCTAGGTATCAAGACAGATATCAAAATGGAGCAGATGAACTTGTGCTTGTATTTTGTGATACGGAAAAGAAACCGCATGAGCAGTACGAAGATATCAAACGAAAAATTAACGAATTTCATGGCGTAGATAATGCTGCAAAAGAAGTGATTATATTTGGTAATCCCTGTACAATGCAGATTATATCGAAACACTAGACAGATGAAAATCTGAAATCACCTGCGAAACCGGTAAATGCTCCATTAATAAAGAAATATACTGATGTGGAGAATTACAAAGGAAGGGCAGACCAAATTGGAGAGATTATGAAACATGTTACTAAAGAGAATTATGTGGAAATGTCTCGACGAGTGGAAAGTTTGGAATCGCAGGATTTTATGACTGGAAGTAGCAATTTTGGAAAATTCATAAAGCTGTTTGAGCGTGTTGACATTGAGTGGATTGAGAAAATTAACAATCGTATAGAGTAAATAGGGAGGAAAATAATTATATGGAGCAAATGAAAAAGAAATCAGTTCTTTTGGGAAACGGAATAAATATTCAATTCGGAGGAAAAGCTTATTCAAACCGATTTATTTTATCAAGAATTGTATTTAATGCACAGTGCGATAAATATGATAATTTGTTTGAAGGTACGTTATCAGGAAAAGAAATAAAACAGCTTTTTTATGGACTTCTTCCTACTGCTAATGCTGTACTTGATGGAAAATATGATGAAATTGGTACGGATGAATGTGAAGTGAAGGAAGCTATTGCAGAATTTAAAAAACAAAATGCATATCGTAGTAAGTTTGAACATTACTATGATATTCCTTTAGAAGATTGGTTTTTACTGTTGCGATTAAATCTTTTAAAAGATTCGGATTTTACAGATAGATGGGTGGCAGCGAAGCGAGGATTAGAATGGATGATTCTTGATGCTATATATAATGAAGGGCGCCTTCAAGAGGTTTATCAAAAAATGAAAAAGCCAGTCAAGCGTTTTTTCAAGGCATTTGATTCGATATTCACATTGAATTATGATGATAATATAGAGCGATTGACTAATAGAACTGTATATCATTTGCATGGAGATTATGCCGTTCTTGCTGATTCGGAAAACACAGAATTTGTTTCAGGATTTTACCATATGCAAACAGGACAAATAGTAGCAAATCCAGAATATCCACAATGTTATTGCAATGCATTGCTTAATTTTAGTGGTCAGCATAAATACGAAGCGGCACAGAAAAATTTAGAGTGCATTAAGATCCTACAGCGATTAAAACAATTACATGATAATGATATTGAGGTATTTCAGTTAGAAAGATTATCAATAGAAAGTCGATCAAGTAAAGCTGCTAAAATTATTGATACCTATATTGAGCATCCAGAACTGAAGATAGCTACAGATTATCATTTTAGTGAGTTGGAGCAGCTTTCTGGTGAGTTATATATTATAGGTCTTTCTCCGCAAAATGATAGTCATATCTTTGAATGTATCGAAAAAAGTAGTGTCGATAAAGTTATTTTCTATTGTTATGGTGAACCACCCAAAGCATTGCCTTTAACTAAGCCATATGAGTTTGCTGATATAAAGAAACTGTGGAAATCACTGGATGCAGACATGCCCAAATATAATTGTGGAAGAAAGTATCCAAATTCTGAAAGGGCAAAGAGGTTTTTCAAAATTTTAAATGAGGTATCCTTTGATCCAATTACAGAAGATGAGCTTATAAAAGAGGCAAATTCAATTCCTGATTTTATCGCAGTGCCGTTATGTCAGGAAGCTATGAATTTAAAAGAGATACAGATAGCACCTAAGAATGAAGAAGGATTTTACAAGCAATTTAGAGCTGTCAGTAGAATTGCATTAAGAGAAGGTATTTATCCAGCGGTCTTTTATTTGCTATTAGCAGAAAATTTTCCAAAATTGAAGTAAAGAATGGAAAAAGGATCGAGATAAAACAAAAACCGGTAATCGCTATGCGAAAACTGGATGCTCCTTCTAAACATGTTAGATGAGTTATGTCATTATAATATGTGATGAAGAGAAAAAAGTCAATGTATCTGAAAAAAATAAGAGGATAATTGATATATAAAATCTAAGCCATAAATAAAGAGACCCCGTAATTCAAGCACCTGCAAGCAGACACCATCACGGAGCCTCATATGGCTAGGATACAGGCACCGAAGCATCTGTAAACAAACACCGCGATGCACTATAAACCTGCATCTAATTATAAAATGTAAAACATATTTGTCAATAAAAAAGTTCTTGATAACACAAGAGAAGGAAAACAACTACGCATGGACACCGATAAAGTAGTACAAGATTTGAACCGGCGTTTTGCAGCACCACTGCCGGAATTTTATAAGCGTCGTATCATCTTTTGGTACGATGAAGATAAAGAATTTGAGGACAAGCTGGACGAAGTAGTTCTGGAAAACGCAAAAGTGATTGCATTGACCAGAAACAATTCGTTTTCCGTGAAGAAACTGCTTTCGGTAGACGACTTGACCACAAACTATTTGATTTACAGTACTTGTAGCTATAATCGCCCGGATGACAACTGGCTTCTGGATGTGGAGCTTTATAGTGAGGAGTTTAGGGCAGACCTGATTTCCATCTGGATGGATGAGATTGGACTTCCATCAAATCCGGCCATGCGAAAGCAGGTCAAGAATTACCGTGCTTATTTCAATGCGAAAGATCGGCGTTTGAAATAAGCACACAAAGCAAAGATCCAGCAACACCCGATCAATTGAATATAACTGTCATGGCGGCAATCTGTGGATTAAAAAAACCACAGCTGAGCCAAATTTTACGCAGTGTATTCCGTGCCGGACTGGATTTAAAGAATAATATTATTTATCAAGATTTTGTAAAATATCATGCAGACGGTGCATTTTGGGAGAAAGTTCGACAGGGCTGCGGATTTGCAGAGGAAGAACCAGATCTTGGACGGCTGGCAATCCATTTGCTGCTGACCACTGCTACCTGCACGATGCGGCAGGAATATCTTGCCGGACTGGATGGATTTATTTCCATGCCACACCAGGCATATTGCTACGATTTTATTTCTGAATGGCTTCACAGTGAAGACAAGCAGCAATTGTATGATGTAGCACGTTATGTTGAGGATGAAGCCCGTCTGCATCAGCGATTTGAAAAGCTGACTGTGGATGATTTGGTGGGAACGGAATGCTTCCCATGTATCAACGAAGTGATTCTGACAAAACTGATGACAGAGATAAGCGACCATATCATTGATGTGGATACGATTACTTCAACCGTTGAAAAGCGAAGAACTTGTGCATGGTATGAGCCGTTTGAAAATTTCTATGACGGTATTTTGCAAGTGGCAAATATGCAAAGTTTCTTTAAGGAACATTCTGCTGGATTTCATACCGCAGAAGCAAAAGGCATCTGGAAAGAATATACGGAAAGCTACTATCAGATGGATACCTATTACCGTTTGTTCCACATGAGCTTCCAAAAGAGTCTGGAGACTTCCAACATTATGTTGGATGATCTGTTCAAACACGTTGTTGATAAGGTTGAAGGACTTTATACCCATTGGTTCTTAGGCGAGTTATGGAATAGTGTAAAAACATACATAGAGGATACGTATGAAGGATGAGTGAAGAACTAACGCGGATGAGAAGATAATCTTAAGCAGTTAGTAACATGAAAAATTTTTTCTGTGCTCACAGTGATTTATGAGTTTGTGAATAACTAGAGAGAGTTCAGCTGTACAGGTACGACGAGTACGCATAGCTGAATGATTTGTAGTACAGCGGTAAGACTATAAATAAAAATGAAAAATATGTTTTTAAAAAGGAAATGCAAAAACATGAAAATAAAAAGTATGAAGACAATACGAGTAGTAGCAGCCGTCATTCGCCAGAATGGAAAGATATTTGCCACGCAGCGCGGTTACGGTGAATGGAAAGATGGATGGGAATTCCCTGGTGGAAAGATAGAAACCGGGGAAACACCCGAGGCAGCATTAAAAAGAGAAATACAGGAAGAACTCGATACTGAGATATCAGTGAAAGAACGCATTGACACGATTGAATACGATTATGCGAATTTCCATTTGTCGATGGATTGCTTTTGGTGTGAAATCGTTAGCGGCAAACTTGAGTTAAAAGAACATGAAGCGGCAAGGTGGATGACGAAGGAATCTCTTGATAGTGTGGATTGGCTTCCAGCGGATAAAGCATTGATAGAGAAAATCAGGTTGATGCTTTGATAAGAGTCTATATAGTAGCTGTTTCATGATAGCAAATAATGAGAGAGGACATACAGTAGTATATATGGAAAGAGAAAAAAATAGATGTCGCGCGTGGTATGAGGGCGATCCGATATTGGAGGAATATCACGACAATGAGTGGTGCAAAGTAAATCATGATGACAATTTTCAGTTTGAGATGCTTTGTCTTGAAGGCGCAAGTGTAGGTTTATCGTGGAAAACAATTTTGCATAAGAGAGCAAATTATCGTGCTGCATTCCATGATTTTCAAATCGATGCATGCAGTGAAATGACAGATGAGGAACTTGAGAATCTTATGCTGGATTCAGGAATCATACGCAATCGCAGTAAGATATTCAGTGTGCGCAAGAATGCACAGGCAGTAAAAAAAATTCAAGCTCAATACGGATCATTTGACGCATACTTGTGGCATTTTACTGAGAATAATGTCATAGATGGTCATTGGAAGACGGTAGAGCAGATACCGACAGTTTCAGATGTGTCTCGTAAGATGGCTCTTGACATGAAGAAAAAAGGAATTGCTTTTGTAGGCCCTGTGATTACCTATTCATTCTTACAATCCATAGGGATGGTAAATGATCATCTTGAAGATTGCAAATACAGAGATTGTTGATAGAACATGAAAATTGATTAGGACTAAAATAAAAACGCAAAATACGTTGATATTTTTATTACTGAGAGATATAATAATATTACATAGTAATAAAAACGATAAAACCGTTTTTAATAGGAGAAACAAGTGAATGAAAATACTTCGTATTACAGCACAGGGACTTCCATTGTTTAAGGAAGATCTGGATATTTGTTTTTATGCACAGCAGCGTGTGAGTGAGGATGATAAGAATAATTTATATAATATGATTGAAAATTATTATCTTCATTCAGCATGTGCCTTTATTGGTATTAATGCATCTGGAAAAACATCTGTACTTAAAGTGGTCAACTTAGCATTAAGCATTATAAAAAATGAGCCTATCAATCATGCGGAAACTAAGAGCATCCTTGGAGGAGCAAAAAAAGCTACAATTTGCACATATTTTTATGACAAACATAAGCATGTTTGCTGCCTGGAGACTGAAATCACAGCAAAGAAATCGAAGACAGGAGAATATATTTATTCAATAATATCTGAAAGATTGTGGGAGAAGCCAATTGGCAGCGTTAGATCAAAGAAATATTTGACAGACTTTGCAGGGATGAAACCAACAGCAATCCGCAATCAGGATGAGATATATCTGCCAGATGATGTTAGTTTTATTATTGCACATAACAAAAAGGTAAATGATACAGTAGAAGTATTCAGTTTACTTTCTTATACGAATATAAATGTACTACCATTTACGGAGGATATTCCGCTAGAAGTGATTGCTTTTCTTGATCCTACAATTGAGAAACTATGTTTTGAGCAAGTAGAGGGAAAAATTTTCATTCATTTGAAGTTTAAAAATGAAGAAGAAATTATTTTAAATAATGCATTGGACCTTGAACAATATTTGTCCTCTGGTACAATTAAGGGTATTATTACATTTTCAATGGTAAAAGAAGTACTTCAATCAGGTGGATATCTTCTGGTGGATGAGATTGAAAATCATTTCAATAAAGAAATAGTGACGACTTTGGTTCGTTTCTTTATGGACAGCCGCTTTAACCAAAATGGGGGGATCTTGATTTTTACAACACATTATCCAGAGCTGTTAGATGAGTATGATCGAAATGACGGAATATACATTGTAAGGAATTGTAATGGAATTACGGTAGAAAATTTAAGTTATATTTTGACTCGTAATGATATTAAAAGAAGTTATGCTTATCAAAGTGGTTTCCTTGAGGGAACGACGCCTACGTATGAGGCATATATACGTTTGAAAGAAAGCTTGATATGATTTTTAGATAAATAGAGAAAAAATAATTAAAAAAACGGGAGAATTGTCATGAGTACCATGAGCAACAAAATTACCGGTAAGGAATATCCGTTATCCAAAATATTCAGTGCCGATTTCGAGTATCATATTCCAGGATATCAGCGTCCGTATGCTTGGACGGAAGAAGAAACTGGAATCTTATTTGATGATCTTTATGAATTTTTTCAAACAGAGGCTATAGATAATTATTTTCTTGGAAGTATTGTGCTGATCAAGGATGAAAATAAGCCATATGCGGATGTGATTGATGGTCAGCAGAGATTAACGACATTGTCCATTTTGTTTTCTGTTATGGCAAACTCGTTTCATACGGAGGCCTATCGAAATAATTGCAAAAAGTACTTGCAGGAAGAAGGAAATATATTAGAGGGGATTGCGGCCCAGCCACGAATCTTTTTACGTGATTGGGATCAGGATTTCTTTTCAAAATATATTCAGGATATTCAGCTTGATGCGCTTGTGCAAATTGATCCGGTAACTTTGGATACTGAGGCGAAAAGGCATATCCAGAAAAACTGTACCGTTTTGCGTGAGAAGTTTAGCGAAGTATTTAATGATGAAAATGATCTTTTAAAGTTTACTCAGTTTATTCTGACAAGATGCTTTTTGGTAGTGGTATCGACGCCAAATCAAGAATCTGCTTTTCGTATATTTTCTGTTATGAATAGTCGAGGCCTTGATTTGCTACCTACCGATATTATTAAATCTATGACAATTGGTAAGCTGCCAAAGGACGAGGAACAGAAATACACGGAAAAATGGGAGGAACTTGAGAATCTGACAGGACGCGATGGTTTTAATGAAGTATTTACGCATACACGTACTATTTTTGCGAAGGAACGTCCAAAGAAGAATTTACTTGACGAATTTAAGGAATACGTTATAAAGCAAACATCGCCAAAGTCTTTGGTTGATGAGTATTTGATTCCATATACAGAGGCTTATGTATGCCTGAAGAATTGTGATTTTTCTTCAACACAAAATGCAGAAGAAATCAATGAGCTTCTTCTATGGCTGAATAAGACAAACAATCATGACTGGATGCCGCCTGCTATAAAATTTTTAACGGATCATAAAAATGATTCTGTTTACATACTGTGGTTTATTCGTAAACTTGAGCGATTGGCTTCTTATCTTTTGGTGACAGCGAAGGATGTTAATCAGCGTATGGAACGCTATAAATGGATTTTGGTTGAGATGGAGAGTAGACCAGATAACAATTTAACAGCACCTTTGGAAAATATCGAATTGACAGATTGGGAAAAACAGCAGTTTATTGACGCATTGAATGGAGAAATCTATTCGATGACAGCTAAGCGAAGAAACTATATCATACAAAGATTAGATTCGTTTCTGAGTGATGGCGGTGCCACTTACAACACAAAGTTATTTACGATCGAGCATGTTTTGCCACAGCATCCGAGTGCAGATAGTGAATGGATGAAGTTATGGCCGGATACGCAAACGCAACGATTTTGGCTGAATAAGATTGCCAATCTGGTACCGTTAACAAGGCAGCGCAATTCGGCAGCACAGAATTATGATTTTAATACGAAAAAAATCAAATACTTCCAGTCCAAGAATGGAACTAGCTCATATACACTTACAACACAAGTGATTAATATTGCGGCGTGGACGCCTGAGGTTGTAGAAGCTCGTCAAAAAGATCTGGAAGAGATCTTCATCAGTAAATGGGATCTGAAAATTTCCAAAGAAAATTCTTCGGAGAATCCAATATATAAATTAGCAGGACGTGGTGGAAATGCATCGGGATATTCACTAGATGGAGACAATTTTGTTGTAATGAAAGGCAGTCATATTGCACCAGATATCACAGATGGATTACAAACTGGGTATTTGATTTTGAGAAATCAGTTGATTGCAGATGGAATGATTGTAGATGGAACATTTAAAGAGGACTATACGTTTACGAGTGTATCTGCGGCAGCAGTGGTAATCCTTGGACGTTCAGCCAATGGACGCACAGAATGGACGAAATTAGATGGACGTACATTTGCACAGGTAGGACATTGAATGCCGAAACCGTACAAAAAAATTCAAACATACTGCGAAAGCAGAGAAAAGAAAGAGGAGAAGAAATATGGGAAGAATATTTTATCTGGATGCTGTGAATGGAAATGATGAAAACAGTGGAATTACACCGGATGCAGCGCTGAAAAGTCTTGAAGCTGCGAATCAGATTTTATTTGGGGCTGGAGATAAGTTGATTTTAAAATGTGGTTGTGAGTGGAAAGGAATGCTTTGCCCACACGGGGATGGAGATCGTTTTCAATTTGCACAGATTGGAACATATGGGGATGGAGAAGCACCGTTAATTGATGGAAATGGTGCATATGCAGCGATATTACTGGATGGAGTGAGCTATTGGAAAGTAAAGGGACTTCGTATTTGTAATCATAGCAGCGAAAGATGTGTGCGTCAGGGAATTTGCATTAGTGCAAAGTCAGAGGGAATTACAGCAGGAATCGAAATTTCTGATTGCGAAATCTTTGAAGTAGAGGGTGAAAATCGACGGGCAATGCCAGTATACCAGAGCATGTATTGGAATGGGGCTGTGTATGTTACCTTTCCAGGTCGTACATCATCTCAAGATCATCTTCATGACATTATTATTAGCAATAACTACATTCACGATGTTAGAACAAGTGGTATACGTGTAAATCAGCAGGAAGATTTTATAAATGATATTCATCATACACATGTAGTTGTGCGTGGAAATAGGATTGAACGAACTGGATCAGATGGAATTATTGTGGCAAATTGTATTTCTCCATTGATTGACAGTAATGTATGTTTTGATGCAGGAGCACTCGGTACACTTGAAGATACTCAGTTGATTGCTGGTATCTGGGTTTGTGCGACACGGGATGCGCTGATTCAGCGAAATGAAGTGGCACGAACTAGAATGTTTGAAAATGATGGAACAGCGTTTGATACAGACTGGGGAACTGCAGGCACGACAGTTTTTCAGTATAACTATTCGCATGATAATGAAGGGGGATTTTGGCTGGACTGCATGAAGCTGAATCATAATAGAGACTGTGAAAAGACTATTTTGCGCTACAATATCAGTATGAGAGATGGAAGAGGCATTGCCGTATATGATCAGGGCATTTTAACGGAATGGTATGGAAATTTATTTTTCAATGAAAAGCCAATCCAGATTTGTTGTTTTGATGAAGGTGAAAATTTCTATTTTGACCATAATGTTTTCTGCATTACACAAGAGACGGACTGGCAGAAAGCACGTTATGAAGAAAATATTGTAAATGACAGCCAGTGGTTGGAATTAATACAATATGAAACACAGAATCCTAACTGGAGAGATCACGTGACGGAGAAACTTTGCAAATTTGTTGGAGTAACAAGATGAACCACTGACCATAGGAAGGAAAAATAGTTATGATTTTGTACATTATTCGACATGGTGAGACAGAGTGGAATAAGATGGGAAAAATGCAAGGAAAAACGGATATCAGTCTTTCGGAGGATGGAAGAAAGCTTGCACAAAAAACGGCAGATGGATTGAAAAACATAAAGTTTGATTATATTTTCTCCAGTCCATTGGAGCGTGCCTATGAGACAGCATGCATTATCAAAGGGGACCGAGATATAGAAATCGTGAAAGATGAACGATTGATTGAGGTTGGCTTTGGGCTGTACGAAGGAACCGTAGTAGATGAACGTAAAGGAAGCTTTGCACTTTTCTTTGATGATCCACAGAATTATGTAGCAGAGAAAGGAGCAGAGTCATATGAGTCATTGTTGGCAAGAACAAAGGCGTTTATTGAAAATGTACTTTTTCCAATTGAAGAAAATAAACCAGATGCAACAGTTCTAATATCTGGTCATGGCGCATTGAACAAAGCACTTTTTCTGCATTTGCTTCATAAACAGTTAAAGGATTTCTGGAGTGGTGTATATCAGGGAAATTGTGCGGTAAACAAGTTTGAAATTAAAAACGGAAATGTGAGCTTAATCGAGGAGGCGAAATACTACTGATCGACTGAAAGAGAATGGCTTTGTGGGGAATGGAGCAAATAGAAATGGCAGATGACATAATTATATTTCCAGAGTTCGATAAGATAAAAAACGAAATTGAAAGACTTCGTATCGAACTGTCAATGCTTTTATTGGAACGCGACGAACTTCAATTTGTGATTTGCAGGAATATAGAAGCAAAATATACGTTAGAATTTGGAAGTATTGAATATCGGGCGTATGAAGCGCAGTGTACAGCACTGCGTTTGAAACGAAAAATTGAATTGATTCAGGCAAAAAGAAATCGGCAGGAACCGGTCAGTATTGTAGCAATAGAAGAAATACTTGATCAGGAATTTGCCTCATATCAAAAGCAGCTTGATGAACGAATCAGTAAAATGAATGAGGCGTTACAATGGAAGGAATCGGATGCTTTGTCAGAATCGGATAGCAAGGAATTGAAAATGCTATATCGTAAGTTGGTTAAAATCCTACATTCTGATATGAATCCAGAGAGAACAGACGCTCAAAGAGAATTGTTTGAGCATGCAGTAACAGCCTATAAAAATGGAGATTTGGCAACATTAAGGATGATTGATGCAATGGTGGGAAGCGAAACACTTGTAAAACAGTCGGGTGATACAATTGAGCAGCTTAACGAGGAAAAAAGACGTCTACAGAATTTATTGAAAAAAATACAGGAAAGTATTGCTCAGATAAAAACAAGATATCCATATACAATGAAGGAAATTTTGGAGGATGAGGAGAAAACAGAGCAGCTGCGTCAGCAATATGAGGAGATTTTGGGCCAATATGAAGAGCGTATTTTATTCTACAGAATAAAAATTGAGGAAATGATGGGGGAATCGCATGAATAACTTGATTGAATTAGGGGGAGATGGACTGCTTGCGTTATTTCATGGAAAGAACGGAGAGTCTTTGATTCCAAAGCCGTTTGAGAGAGACATTTTTCTTTTAGATACTCATGTGGCAGGAACAACTCATATTGAGGGAATTGATGAACTGGAGCCTTATTTAAAAAGTGGTGACAGATTGAATCTTTTTCGAGAACCAGATAATCCATATGATGAGTTTGCAATTCTTATTAAAACAATGGATGGAGTAAAGATTGGATATATCCCTCAAAAAGATAATATCATATTTGCACGCTTGATGGATGCAGGAAAGCTTCTTTTTGGAAAAATTACGGAAAAAGAAAAGAAGGGAAATTGGCTGCGAATTAAGATTCAAGTTTTTATGCATGAATAATGTGTTGTGTATTTGATAGTCACTAGGATCAGGGAAAATGATTTTTTATCTGACCATAGTGGCTATTTTGTTGCTACATTTTCGCTAAAAACGAAAAACAAAACGAAATTTAAATTGATTAATTTCGCTTTATATGAAATTTCTGCTATCAAATTGCGTTGACAAACTGTTTTTTAGGCGATATGCTTAGAAAAAAGCAAAGGAGATTTTATGGAGTATACTCAGTATAAGAAACTTGCCAATGTAACGCTTGGAAAACAGAAAGCAGATTTGGTTTTAAAGAATTTAAAGTTAGTGGACGTGTTTACTGGTGAAATTGTAGAATCAAATGTGGCAGTCAAAGATGGTTTGATTGCCGGTGTGTCGAGAAGCTATCGTGGGAAAAAGGAGATTGATCTGGGTGGTCGGTATCTGGCTCCGGGCTACATTGATGCACATCTGCACTTAGAGTCCACGATGGTGACACCAAATGAACTCGTTTGCACGGCTGCAAAGCATGGAACGACGACGTTTATTGTCGACCCGCACGAAGCAGCAAATGTGAGCGGCGCGGCTGGCATTGATTACATTTTGAATCAGACAGAAAAATCACCGGCAAACGTCTATGTAATGATGCCATCTTGTGTGCCATCGACGAGTGTGGATGACAATGGATGTGTATTTTCCGCAAACGACATGTATCCGTATGTGAGAAACCCAAGAGTGTTGGGCTTAGGAGAGGTAATGGATGATCCGGCTGTTATTCATGCAGAGGAGAGCATGTTTGTAAAGATGAATCTCTTTGAGAACAGAACAATTGACGGACATGCACCGTATTTGCCGAACAAGGAGTTGAGCGCGTATAAGATGGCTGGCGTGGATACCGACCATGAAGCGACAACCTTTGAATATGCATTGGAGGAGGTGCGCAGGGGACTGCATGTCCACATCCGTGAAGGAAGTGCGGCACATAATCTGAAGGATATCGTAGAGGGAATTGTACGAACTGGAATTGACACGGAATATTTTTCTTTCTGCACAGATGACAAACATATTGAAGATATTTTAAGAGATGGTCACATTGACTATAGCGTAAAAATGGCGGTAAAGCTTGGACTTGATCCGATTCGTGCTATTAAAATGGCAACGATCAATACTGCAAAGTGTTATGGATTAAAGCATTTGGGTGCAATTTCACCGGGATTTCAGGCGGATTTTGTGGTACTTGATAATTTGACAGATTTAAATGTGACAGATGTATTTTATAAAGGAAAACGATTGAACGAGGATGCACCGATTCGTGTGCGTCCTTGCAGCCACGTGTTAAAGCATACCGTTCATCTGGATAAAGTCAAGGCAGAGCGATTTCTTTTGCCAATTTCAAAGAAAAAGACGCATGTGATTGAAATTCATGCAGGACAGATCACGACGACCGATTTGACGATTTCACTTCCTCCTACATTAAACTTTGAACCATTCGGCGGATATTCAAAAATTGCAGCGGTTGAGCGGCATCACAATACAGGTAAGATCGGCGTTGCCGTGGCAAAAGGGTATGGAATCAGAAATGGCGCGGTGGCATCATCCGTGTCACATGACTCGCACAATATTATTGTAATCGGAGACAATGATGCCGATATGGCGATTGCAGTCAATGAGATTATACGAACTCAGGGCGGTTATACCGTGGTGGAAAATGGAAAGGTATATGAGACATTAGCGCTGCCGATTATGGGCTTGATGAGCGATGCTGGCTTTGAAAATGTGAATGAAGCATTGCAGCGAATGATTCAAAAAGCGCATCAAATGGGTGTGGCTTCGAAGATTGATCCATTTGTAACACTTTCATTTCTGGCACTTCCAGTAATTCCAGAGCTTCGGATTACACCGAGAGGAATTTGTAAGATGACAGCAAAGGGCCCCGCTATTTTATCGTAAGCTGAGCAGAACGAATATCCCAATGGAACAGAACCGGTAACGGAAAGGAGCATCATATATGAATAAAAAAATATGGGATTTGTATGCACCGATTTATGAGAAGGCAATGCGTATGGATCAGAAATATTATGCGTATATGTATAAGCG
Organism: Firmicutes bacterium AF25-13AC; assembly: GCA_003478935.1. Taxonomy (GTDB): domain Bacteria; phylum Bacillota; class Clostridia; order Lachnospirales; family Lachnospiraceae; genus Anthropogastromicrobium; species Anthropogastromicrobium aceti. Next base: position 43,343 of record QUFP01000021.1, on the reverse strand, counting down.
CATTTCAAGACGAGTAGTGGATAAAGAAGTGTTGGAAATTGCAACTGGTCCGGGACTTTTGGCGAAGCATGTAGCGCAGGTATCGAAGCGAATGATCGCGACGGATTACTCAGAAGGGATGATTTGCGAGGCATTAAAGGGAACCTATCCCAAACAGCTGAAATTTGAAGTGGCAGATGCGACGTGTCTGCCGTATGAGAACAACTCATTTGATGTGGTCATAATTGCCAATGCGCTCCATGTGATGCCAGAACCGCAAAAGGCGCTGAAAGAAATTGATCGTGTGCTCAAAGATGGAGCTTGCTGATTGCGCCGAATTTTGTGGGACATAAGAAGGGTGTTATCAGCCGCATTTGGTCAGGAATTTTGAAAATTGCAGGAATTCGCTTTGAACATCAATGGACATCAGAGGAATATCTTCGATGGTTGGAATTTCATGGTTGGCGTGTGCGGTTTTCAAAAGAGTTGGGAGCGCGCATTCCGCTTGTGTATACAGAATGTGTACGGAAGTAATATGTGAAAGTAATATGTATATGTATAGATAATAATAAGCATAAAGAATGTGTGAACGCATAGGAAAGGAGAACAAAAATTATGATGGAATATACCAACAAATATTGGAACATGCTTATGCCGTTTATCAAAAAGAGCTTAAATAAGCGCTATGGAAAAGCATATACGAAAGCGTTGATTCCAAAAGCAGATGCAGAATATCGAGATATGTTAAATCGCTCAGATGATATTGGAAGGGACAATCCGATGGCGTCCAACACATATGAATGTCTGGTCTTCTTGGCAATATGGAAAGCTGCTGATGGAAAAATTTCAGTAGAAGATCTGCGTGCGATTTCAAAAGATGTGCTGTCCGCTCCGATCATGAAGGTAATGGGCATTTTGATCAATGCCAATAAGGCGAGCGGTATAAAACGAATTCAAAAAATGATGGAAAGAGATGCGAAGTGGCTGGACGAGCATCCGCAGTATAAAAAATATTCGTGGGATTTCCATTTCGATGAAAAGAAACACAAGGATGGCTTCTACTATTATTTTACACAGTGTCCATTGAATACATTTGCAAGAAGAGAGGGCTATCTGGATGTATTGCCGGTTATGTGCGATATTGACCATATAACAGCTTCCCTGATGCATGCAAAATTAAATAGAAAATACACATTGGCAAGCGGCGGAAAGGTTTGTGATTATTGGTTTGTCGGTGATAAGATGAAAAATCCAAAATAAAAATTAAAGTAAAATGAAGTAAGGCAAAAGAAAGTGAAACAAAGTAAGTAAAATAAGGTAAAGTAAGGTAAACGTTCAATATGATTAAGGAATATGGGATCAAAGATTGGAATTCTTAGACAAGGATCCGGGATGCAATTATTTATATAAAATCCGGATTCCGGCACAGATAAAGCGTGAATTTGTAAAGGAATTGAACGTCTTTGGAATTCATGACAGCACGGTTTATCCAGATATGGAGCATGTGGCAAAAGAGCAAAGACAGCTCTTTAAAAAATTGTTAAAAGATTGACAAAGTATGGAAACCATGATACAGTACAGATATAAAATATGTACCAAATCATTTGTGTAGAAGGGAGACATTATGTTAAAAGGGAAAGTTGCAGTTGTAACAGGAGGAACGAGGGGAATTGGATATGCCATTGTTAAGAAGTATCTTGAAAATGGTGCGAAGGTAGTGCTTTTTGGATCAAGAGATGAGACCGTTAACAAAGCATTGGCTGCATTGAAGGAGGAAAATCCGGACTGGGAAGTTTCTGGATATGCACCGAATTTGCTTGATCCAAAGGCATTGGAGGAAACAATTGCTAAGATTAAGGAGCAATATGGAAGAATTGACATTCTTGTAAACAATGCAGGAATCTCAGACAGTACAAAGATTGATGATTATACTGCAGAGCAGTTCGCAAAGGTCATGGACTTGAATGTGAAGGCAATTTTCAATGCTATTCTGCCAACGGTTAAGATCATGAAGGAGCAGGGTGGTGGCTGCATTATCAATACAAGCTCAATGGTAAGCATAAGTGGTCAGCCGAGTGGCGTTGCCTATCCGACAAGCAAAACAGCAGTGAATGGTTTGACATGGTCTCTTGCAAGAGAACTTGGACCAAGCAATATTCGTGTAAATGCAGTTGCACCTGGTATCACAAAAACTGATATGGTTGCCGCTTTGCCAGAGCAGATGATTGCACCACTGATCAAGATGATTCCGCTTAGAAGAATTGGTGAGCCTGAGGATGTTGCAAATGCCTTCTTATATCTGGCAAGTGATCTGGCAAGTTATGTGACAGGCGAAATTTTATCCGTTGATGGAGCAATGCGCTCATAAAATTAAATTATTTTAGCCGCTGGGATAGCCCTGGCGGCTAATTTTGTTTAACAAAAATGAAAATATAGTACATTGAATAAATTTGATTTCTGGAATATACTTACAGCAGAATACTTGTAAAAATGCAGATAAAAGTCAGTTAAAATCAATAATAGAAGGAGGACGTAAAATGATTTTAAAGTTAAATGAGTTGCGTGACAAGCTGGCTGGATGTTGGACCGGAAAAAATGTAGGAGGTGTGCTTGGAGCACCGTTTGAGTGCAAGCGAATGATTCCAAATGTAGATTTTTATGTACAGGATCTTACTCAGGGACCGCCGGCAAATGATGACCTAGATTTACAGATTGTGTGGCTGGCTGCTGTTGAGCGGTATGGAAGAAATGTAAATGCGTCAATTCTTGGCGAATATTGGCTATCCTTTGTTATCCCAAACTGGGTTGAGTATGGAACTGGAAAAACAAATCTTCGTGCAGGTTTAGTTCCGCCATTGAGTGGTGATGTAGATAATACTTATAAGAACAGCAATGGCTGTTGGATTCGTTCAGAGCTGTGGGCTTGCCTTGCACCGGGACATCCTGAAATAGCAACGCGCTATGCATTTGAGGATGCAATTGTAGATCATGCTGATGAGGGAATGTATGCAGAAATTTTTACATCAGCAATACAAAGTGCGGCTTTTGTAGAGAATGATAGAGAGAAGCTTGTTGAAATAGGTCTTTCTTATCTCCCAGAGAACTGTATAACTGCGCAGACAATACGAAAGGCAGTTGACTGCTATCATTCGGGAGTTGATTTCATTGAGGCTAGAAAACTGATTCATAATACAGCACCTGGAACCTTTGGCATTCAGGGAATCGCGATTAGTGAAATTCCGACAGAGAATAATGAAGGAATGGAATTTGGTGCAGCTGGTTTTGATGCACCGGAGAATGTGGCATTTGTTGTGCTCGGTCTTTTGTATGGAGAAGGCGATTTTGGAAAGAGTCTTATTTTGGCAAATAATTGCGGTGAGGATACTGACTGCACATGTGCAACGTTAGGCGCACTTTTAGGTATTATGAATGGAGCATCGAAACTTCCAAAGAAATGGACTGATCCGCTGAATGATAAAATTGTTACGATGTGTATAAATAAAACAGGTGGCGGCATTTGGGTGCCAGAAACGGCAACTCAGCTTGCAGAGCGTATTTTGAGAGATATTCCAGGATTTCTTGGACAGGATCTTTGCGATGTATTTGCAGAGGGCGGTATGAAAATTGAGTGTTGTGAAAGAGAAGCACTGTTTTGCAAGAAAATAGATGACTATCTTCCATATATTAATTTAAGCGGCAGAATGTATGAGACACCTTTAAATGAGCTTTGTGCGCAGCCATATGTAGCCAGATATAAATTTACCGCATTTCAGGTTTTGATTGATTATGAGGGATCAGCTTTCTTTAAAAAAGGAGAAAATCGAAAATTTAAAGTAAAAGTGATCAACTCGAATACAATGAGAGAACAGCAGTGGGTTAAAATAAAGCTGTATTTGCCAGATGGTGTCACAGCAGTGGGTGTATCAGAAGTGGAAATGCCACTAAATAATCTTTATCTTTCTTGTGCGGAAAAGGAATTTGAGTTAAATACAGAATCATTTATGTATGGAAGGCTGGAGCTGATTGTAGATGTATCACTTAATGGAAGGCATTCAAGTGGACCTGTAAAAATGGTATTGCTTGGTCAGTAAGTGCAATGTTGGTTAAAGCAACAAAAGGAGTCGTAAAAACATGGAAGAAAAAAACAGAAAAAATCCATTTTGGAATGCCAAGCTTACGAGTGAAGAGAGATTAGACTGGCTTTTAGCCAATATGACACTGGAAGAAAAGATAACATGTATGGCTTCAACTATGCCTGAGCTGCCGCGTTTTGGAATTGATATGAGTTATGTAGGTGGTGAGGCTGCTCACGGTGTTGAGGCTCGAAATGATCAGAATGGGCGAAATATACCTGAGCCAACTACTTCATTTCCACAGCCAATTGGCATGAGTGCTAGCTGGGATACAGAGATTATAAAGAAGGCGGGAGAAGTCACTGGAACAGAGGCAAGAGTACTGTGGCACCGCCATCCGGCTGGTGGGTTAAGCCGTTGGGCACCGACGGTTGATCTGGAGAGAGATCCGCGCTGGGGACGAAATGAGGAAGGCTATGGAGAGGATCCTGTGTTGACAGGAGCAATGGCAGGAGCATACATAGAGGGTATGCAGGGTGATGACCCTAACTATTTGCGCATTGCGGCAACGCTGAAACATTTTTATGCAAATAACACAGAACGTGGCAGAGGCTGGAAAAATGCGTCTATTGATCCAAGAAATATGTATGAGCTGTATCTTGAACCATTTAGGCGCTGCATCAAAGAGCATGGTGCTGAAGCAGTTATGACGGCATACAATAAAATCAATGGTATTCCGGGAATGTTAAATCCGCAGGTGAAATCTATTTTAAAGAAGCAATATGGTTTAAAGCATGCAGTGTGCGATGGCGGTGCAATGGAGCTTGTTAGAAATCTGCATCACTATTTTGGAACACACGCACAGTCACTTGCCGCATCTGTAAAGGCTGGTGTTGATGCAATGTCCGATCCTATGCTAGTTGTAGAGGAAGCAGCGCGGGAAGCATTGGAATATGGTCTTTTATCTGAAGATGAGATGGATGAGGCTATTCGTAATGTATTTCGTACAAAATTAAAGCTAGGTATGTTTGATGATACAGTACAAAATCCGTATGACAGAGTTACAGAAAAAGATCTATGCAGCAACGAAGCGCAGAAAATTTGTCTGGAGCTGACAAAAAAATCAATTGTTCTTCTTAAAAATGAAGATAATCGTTTGCCATTGTCAGAAATTCTTCATAAAGATCCAGTTTTAGTTGGACCGATTTGTGATGCCTGGTATCAGGATTGGTACGGTGGTGAGCCACATCATAAGAGTACGCTAAAAGAAGGCCTAGAAAAGCTTTTGAATACGAAAATTCGCTGTGTGGATGGCTGGGATCGCATAACGCTTCGTGCTGGCGATCAGTATGTGGCAGTTCAGGAAGATGGCACGCTTTGTCTGTCAGATAAGGCAGATCTGTTTGTGAAAGAGGATTGGGGCGATGGACGTATCAATCTTAGATGTGAGCGTACAGGAAAGTATGTGACAACTATTTCAAAGGGGCGCCGTCAAAGCGAAGAGGAGGACGGCGCACTGGTGGCAGTGAAGGATGCTGCGTTTGACTGGTTTGTCACGGCGATTTTTCATATCATTCCTGCAGAGAATGGAGTAGTACAGCTTACTAATCGTTTTGATCAGCCAATTCAGATTAGCAAGGATAAAAAACTCTATTCTGCACTGACTGGAGAGGGAAGCAGCTTTTTAATGGAGACTGTCGTAGATGGCTTTGAAGAAGTACAGCGTCTTATGCAGTGTGCAAAGACAGTAATTCTTGCACTTGGCTGTCATCCTATGGTTAATGCAAAGGAAGAAATTGACCGCACAACACTCGCATTGCCGCCGCATCAGGAAAAACTGGCAAAAATGATTTGTAAAATAAAGCCAGATGCTATTTGTGTTTTATTCTCCAATTATCCGTACACGATTCATACTGTACAGAATACGCTTCCAGCGATTGTATGGAGCGCGACAGGAAGCCAAGATATGGGAACAGCAATGGCTCAGACATTATATGGTAAAAATGCACCAGCTGGGCGATTGAATATGACATGGTATAACAGCGATGATGATTTGCCTGATATTGATGATTACGACATTATTCAGGGAAAGAGGACTTATCGTTATTTTGACAAAGAGGTGCTGTATCCGTTTGGTCATGGACTGACTTATACAAAGTTCTTATATTCAAATCTCTCTGTTTATATGTCAGATCTAGCACATATAGAAGTGGCATTTGATGTTAAAAACACGGGAAAACAGACTAGCGATGAGGTTATTCAGATTTATGCATCAGCACCAAAATCTCGTGTTCCGAAGCCACGCTGTCAGCTTCTTGCATTTGAACGACTTCATGATATTGCGCCAGATGAAGTAAGACATGTTATAAAGCGTATTTCTATTAATGAGCTTCGTTTTTATGACTGCATAAGTGAAAGTTTTTTAGTAGAGGAAGGAAATTATATGATTTTTGTGGGTTCATCAAGCAAAGAGACACAACTTTATGATACTATTTTCCTTGCTGGTGAAAAAACTAAAACGCGAGTATTGACAAAGCGCATCAGAGCAGATCATTTTGACGAATATGAGAACATTGAACTGACACAGGGAATCATGACATTTACAGCAGCAACAGCAAAAGATAAAGAAAAGCCAGCGCTACTGCAATGGCGTGACTGTCAAGTAATGGAGGCGCGCGAAGTCCATTTTCTGGCAAAGAGCGCAAAGGGCGGCAGTATCGAACTATGTGTGAATGGAAAAAGAGCAGCCTTTTGGAGCGGTGATACGCGCCTGTATGAACCAATATCAATGTTTGGACTAGATAACAATGCGAAAAAAGAGCGAGGAGAACAGCAAAAGATTTGTGAGCCAATCTATTCAGATATCACAGTTCCGTTTGAACAGATTGGATCAATTAAACAAGAAAGTCAGACAGTAAGTATACAAATGACAGGCGATATCAGCTTGTGCTGCTTTTGGCTTAGGTAAGTGTTTTGGCTTGACTTTGCTATTTAAGTACGCTAAGATACTAATAAAGTAATTTATATGTATATATTTGTCGGAGGTAAACAATGAAAAAATTACGCATTTTATTTATCGGAAACAGTCATACCTATTACAATGATATGCCAAATATGGTGGCAGAAAAATCCAGAAAAGAAGGATATGATTGTGAGGTAACGATGATTGCTCACGGAGGATGGTTTTTGGAGCAGCATGTTCAGGAGCCAGATGTGAGATTTAACATTTTATATGGTCACTATGATTATGTTGTACTTCAGGAGCACTCACATCCATTTGGACCAGAGGAAAAATTGTTTGATGCAGTTAGACAGCTGAATACATGGATTCGCGAGGCAAATGCAAAGCCGCTTGTGTATATGACATGGGCAAAGAAGGATGAGCCGGATCAGCAGGCGCGCATGACAAAAGCATTTCGTCAGGCTGCAGAAGAGGCAAATGCGCTTTTAGCACCAGTCGGAGAGTTGTGGTGGGAATATCGTAAAAATCATCCGGAAGTGGAAATGTATGCAGAAGATAATGCTCATGCATCAAGAGAAGGCTCAGAATTTGCAGCTGACTGCATCTGGAATACGATTAAAGAATCGTGTGAACAATAAGAAAAGATAGTTAAAAGATAAAGGGAATAAAAAGGAGAGTCAAATATGGAAGGCAATGATATGATCACAAATTTGTACAGACTTCCGAAGTTAGAGGATAGGAAGGATACAATTCAGATTAAGAGAGCATTTGTAGGTGATAAGGGAGCAATTTTAAACTTTATCAAGAGCAATTTTTCAGACAGCTGGGTATATGAAGCAGAGCATGCCATTATGCAGGAGATGCCAAAGTGTTTTATTGCGGTAGAAAATAAAAAGGTTATCGGATTTGCATGTTATGATTCATCAGCGAAGGGCTTTTTCGGACCTATTGGTGTGCATCCCGATTATCGTGGAAAAAATGTTGGTCAGTCCCTTCTATTAAGAACGCTTTATGCTATGAAGGAATATGGATATGGTTATGCAGTTATTGGCTGGGTTGGTGATGCCGAGATGTTTTATCGCAAAACAGTAGATGCTGAATTTATAAAGGGCGGCAATCCAGAAAACAGCGTTTATTCTAATATGATTTTCATGTCCTAAAAAGTACAAATGATACAAGCGGGGGTAAACATTGTTTTACAAAAATTTATTGTAACTATTCAGAACCCCATTCGCAAAATCGCATCTTCGATGCTTCTATTTTGCTCATGTGGTTACCTCGCCATATAAAATTGCTATTCTGTCTGAATGCAAGCATTCACAGAAAGCAATTTTGCATGGCTCTGAATAGTTACAATTTATTTTATATAGCTGTCAATAAAATCAAAAACGGTATTCCAATAGCTTTCGCCAAGAAGATAAAGTGAGTTAGCGTGGGTAGCACCTTCGGCTGTCAGCATTTGCTTGTTTGTGCCAGGCTTTGCTTCATAAAGCTCATTCACCATAGAATATGGGATAAAGTCATCTGCTGTTCCATGAATAAAAAGCATAGGTCTTTCACATTTAGATACAGCAGTAAGTGAGCTTGCTTCTTTAAAATCATAGCCTGCCTTGTTAGATGCAATAAAATTTGCAGTCTGCATAAGCGGAAATTCTGGAAGATGAAAACGAAGCTTTAATTCGTTTGCAAAAATTTCCCAAGTGCTTGTGTAGCCGCAGTCCTCAACAAATACTTTTACATTTTCTGGAAGTGATTCACCAGAGGTCATCATAACAGTTGCAGCCCCCATGGAGACACCGTGCAGCACAATTTGGGCATCAGGATCCTGCTCAATGATCCAGTTGATCCATGAAATAATATCGAGGCGGTCAAGCCAGCCCATACCTACATAATCGCCCTCACTTTTTCCGCAGGCACGAAGGTCAGGTGCTACTACCTGATAGCCATTCTCATAGTAGCGCTGTGAAAACTCTGTCATTGAATTGTGATCACAGCGATAGCCGTGAATAACAATGGCCCAAAGGTGATCGCTGGCAGCAGCTTCATTTTTGTAGTATGCACCATACAGATTTAAATTGTCGTTTGACAAAATGGTAATATCTTTAGCAGGATGAGCCTCTTCAAAAAGGGCGGCTGAAAGTCCCATTTGTTTTTTTGTGTCATTTATGATAGTCTCTGCGTCAGCACTTTTTTCTGCTTCAATCTTTGCGTTTGCATCATCAGAAACTGTACGGTTTCCACCGTCGCCGCCGCGGCCAATAGCATAGTTGACAAGGTAATTTCCAGCAAAAAAATCTGTGGCAGAGGCCAAAACGACAACTGCGCCGCCAATTCCGGCAGCGGCTTTTTGTATAGTAGATATTTTATTGATATGTTTTTTCATTAAAGCTTAATGTCCTTTCAGTTAATGCGTTAATTATTGTAACAAAATCAGCTTGAAAATGCAATCGAAGGTTCTGAATAGTTACGATAAAATAAAAGAAAGGGAATTAAAATAAAAAACGGAGGTTTATTATGAAGGTTACAAGAGCGGCAAGTATACCGCTTATTACGCATGATCCATATTTTTCAATCTGGTCATCAAGTGATAATTTATATGATACAGATACTGTTCACTGGACTGGTAAGCGCCAGCAGATTCGAGGATATTTGACTGTGGATAAAACTGTATATTGTTTTATGGGAGATAAGGAATTTCACCAAATATTACCTCAGATATCATTGGACGTGACAGCTACTGCGACAACATATATATTTGAAAACGATAAGGTGCGATTATGCTGTCGTTTTACGTCACCGCTTATTCTGAGTGATCCATTGCTTGTATCAAGGCCGTGTACATATATTGATTTTATGGTTGAGAAAAAGAATGCGGACAATGTACAGCTTGATTTTATTGTATCAGCTGATCTTGTGCGCCAAGAAAAGGACGAAGTGGCAGGCTTTGCTGGAACTTTTAAGCAGAAATTTTCCTATGCGTCTATGGGACGTATGCGTCAGCAGCCGCTTGGAAGCAGTGGTGATCATACGACAATTGACTGGGGTTATGTGTATCTTGCAGGAAATGATAAAAGCACGATTACATATGATGCAGCAAATGAAACAATTCGCTGTCAGGCAGCAAATTTAAATGGTCAGACTACACTTATCCTGGCATATGATGATCTTGCATCAATCAATTATTTCGGAGAGTGGAGAAAGGCGTACTGGACAACAAAATATAAGACAATTCTGGAAGCAATTTCAGCTGCCTTTGCAGATCAGAAAAAGGTTTGCAAGCAGGCATCAGAAATAGATTGTGAGATAGAAGCGAAGGCGAAAAAGATTGGCGGCGATGAGTATGCATTTTTATGTGTTATGAGCTATCGTCATGCTATTGCAGCGCACAAGCTGATCACAGATGAAGATCAGAATTTAATTTTTCTCTCAAAGGAAAATGATTCTAATGGCTGCATTGGAACTGTTGATGTAAGTTATCCGTCAGTGCCGTTATTTATGCTTTATAATACAGAATATGTTAAGGGAATGCTGCGTCCAATTTTTAGATTTGCAGACTGCGATGTGTGGACATATGATTTTGCACCTCATGATGTAGGACGTTATCCATATGCGTGGGGACAGGTATATGGCCGCTCAGATGAGGAAAATAAGCGTTTTCGATCAGAAAATCAATTTGTGTACCCGCCTTACTATATGTATCCGTCAGGAAGTAATGTATATGGCCTGCGTGACCAAATGCCTGTAGAGGAATGTGGAAATATGCTTATTATGACGGCAATGGTTTGCCGTATGGAGCAAAAAGCTTCCTTTGCACTGCCATATATGGAAACATTAAAAAAATGGCGTGAATACCTGATACGTTATGGTGCAGATCCGGGTGAGCAGTTGTGTACAGATGATTTTGCCGGTCATCTTTCACATAATACAAACCTTTCTGTGAAAGCGATTATGGGAATCGAAGGATATGCTCAGATAGCAGCTTTGGCAGGTGAAAAAGATGAGGCAAAGAAGTACCATAAGATAGCAGCAGATATGGCATCAGACTGGGAAAAGCGCGCAAAAGCAGACGATCATTATCAGCTTGTATTTGGAGAAGGAAAAAAAGATACCTGGAGCTTAAAATATAACCTGATTTGGGACAAGCTGTGGAAGAGCGGACTGTTTTTGGATGAGGTGTATGAAAAGGAGATTGCTTATTATAAAAAGAAAGCAAACCGATATGGAACACCGCTTGACAGCAGAGCAGCTTATACAAAGAGTGACTGGATTCTTTGGTGTGCAGCGATGGACAATACAGCAGCACTTATACAGCCGGTGGCAGCATATTTAAAGGAAACAACAACACGAGTGCCATTTTCAGACTGGTATCAGACTGATAGTGGAAGGTATTGCTATTTTATTGCTCGAAGTGTTCAGGGCGGCATTTTTATGCCAATGCTGGCAGAGCAAATTAAATAATAGAATAGGAGACAACATGGAAAAGGCAAAAGTTTATTTTACTGATTTTAGAACATCAAATGGAGTTGGACTCCCGGAAAAGCTAAAGAGATTGTGCCGTAAGGCAGGTCTTCAAACAATAGATCTTGAAAATAAGTTTGTAGCGATTAAGATGCATTTTGGTGAGCTGGGAAATATTGCATATCTGCGTCCTAATTATGCAAAGGCAGTAGCAGATCTTGTTAAGGAAGCAGGCGGAAAGCCATTTTTGACAGACTGCAATACTTTGTATCCTGGTTCCAGAAAGAATGCATTGGAGCACTTAGATTGTGCGCAGGAAAATGGCTTTAATGAAATAACAACAGGCTGTCATGTTATTATCGGAGATGGTCTTCGCGGTACAGATGATTGTATTGTTCCTGTTGAGGGCGGTGTATATTGCAAGGAAGCGTACATCGGAAGAGCTGTTATGGATGCAGACGTGTTTATTTCTTTGACACATTTTAAAGGTCATGAATCAACAGGTTTTGGAGGAGCACTGAAAAATATCGGTATGGGATGCGGAAGCCGTGCAGGAAAGATGCATCAGCACAGTCAGGGAAAGCCAGTTGTAAATGCAGATCTTTGCAGATGCTGCAAGCGCTGTGCAAAGGAATGTGGATCAGATGCGATTTTCTTTGATACAGGAAAGGCTGTGATTCATGAGGATATTTGTAAGGGATGTGGACGCTGTATCGGTGCCTGTTCATTTGATGCAATTCATAATCCAAATGATAATGCAAATGAAATTTTGGGATGCAAGATTGCAGAGTATACAAAAGCAGTTGTAGATGGTCGTCCTCATTTTCATATAAGTTTGATTGTAGATGTTTCTCCAAACTGTGACTGTCATCCAGAAAATGATGCGGCTATTCTGCCAAATATCGGTATGTTTGCATCATTTGATCCGGTAGCGTTAGATCAGGCATGTGCAGATGCATGTCTTAAGGCAGATCCAATGCCAAACTCTCAGCTGTCAGATAATCTTGAAAAACCAGATTGGCATCATCATCATGATCATTTTATGGATTCTAATCCGAATGTGCGTTGGAAGGAAACGCTGGAACATGCAGAAAAGATTGGACTTGGAAATAGAGAGTATGAATTAATTAAATTTTAAAGAAAACCGCGGTGATTTCGCTCACCGCGGTTTTTTTGAAGAAATTTAGTTTTTATAATTTAGTTCTTATCGCAGATCATGCTGTGAATCTCCTGAAGAGATTTTACATCAGAATCAGAATGCTGCTGAACATAGTGGATACCCTTTGCGGTAGCTCTTGCTGCAGCGATTGTAGTCATGTAAGGAATCTTGCCCTTGATAGCTGCCTTACGCAGGTAACTGTCATCGTGAGCGCTGTCCTTACCAACTGGTGAGTTAACGATCAGATCAATCTTTCCATTAGTGATAAGGTCTAAGATATTTGGACGGCCTTCCTGAAGCTTATTAACACGCTCAGCTGGAATGCCGGCTTCATTAATCAGTCTGCAGGTGCCTTCTGTTGCCAGAATCTTAAATCCACATTCATGGAAGAGCTTTCCAATCTCAACAACTTCATCCTTGTCCTTGCGGTTTACAGAAATCAGAACAGTTCCAGAAAGTGGGAGAGATGTCTGAGTAGCTTCCTGTGCCTTGTAGAATGCTTCTCCATAGTAGGTAGAAAGACCAAGTACCTCACCAGTAGAACGCATCTCCGGTCCGAGCAGAGGGTCAACCTCTGGGAACATGTTGAATGGGAATACAGCTTCCTTAACACCATAGTAAGGAATGCTCTGCTCCTTTAACATTGGAACTGGTGATGGACGTCCTGTCAGCTCAGAGGTAATGATGTCAGTTGCAAGCGGAACCATGCGGATATTACATACCTTAGAAACAAGCGGAACGGTACGTGATGCACGTGGATTTGCCTCAAGCACATAAACCTTACCGTTTTCGATTGCATACTGCATGTTCATAAGACCCTTTACATGCATTTCCTCAGCGATCTTTCTGGTGTATTCCTTAATAGTTTCAACATTTTTAGGTGTAATGTGAACAGAAGGAATGATACATGCGGAGTCACCGGAGTGAATACCAGCAAGCTCAATATGCTCCATTACAGCTGGAACGAATGCGTGTGTACCATCACTGATTGCATCAGCCTCACACTCGAGTGCATGATTTAAGAAGCGATCAATCAGAATCGGGCGGTCTGGTGTTACGCCAACGGCTGCCTTCATATAGCTTGTCAGGCTTTCGTCATCGTAAACGACCTCCATACCACGTCCGCCAAGAACGTAGGAAGGACGAACCATAACCGGATAACCAATTCTCTTTGCGATTGCAAGAGCTTCATCTACAGTAGTAGCCATACCAGACTCTGGCATTGGAATCTCTAACTTGTCCATCATAGCACGGAACAGGTCACGGTCCTCAGCAAGATCAATAACTGCAGGAGAGGTTCCCAGAATCTTTACACCATTTTTCTCAAGCTGTGCAGCTAAGTTTAATGGAGTCTGTCCACCGAACTGAGCGATAACGCCAACCGGCTTTTCCTTTTTATAGATGCTTAATACATCTTCAAGTGTTAATGGCTCAAAGTACAGCTTATCAGATGTATCGTAGTCTGTAGAAACGGTTTCTGGATTACAGTTTACAATAATAGTTTCAAATCCAAGCTTCTTTAAAGCAAGAGATGCATGAACGCAGCAATAATCGAACTCAATACCCTGACCAATACGGTTTGGACCACCGCCAAGAATCATGATCTTTGGCTTATCGCTATTTACTGGGTTCTTATCTGGTGCATTATAGGTAGAGTAGTAGTATGCGCTGTCCTTTGTACCGCTTACATGAATACCTTCCCAAGCTTCTTCAACACCAAGCTCAATGCGGCGGTTGCGAACATCATCTTCAGATACAGCAAGAAGCTGGCTTAAATATTTATCAGAGAAACCATTCTTCTTTGCAGAGATAAGCTGTGCATCAGATGGAAGTGCACCCTTGCATGCAATCAGTGCCTCTTCTTCATCGACAAGCTCCTTCATCTGCTCGATGAAATACTTCTTTACCTTTGTAATCTCAAAGATTTCATCAACAGTAGCACCCTTTCTAAGTGCTTCATACATGATGAAATGACGTTCACTTGATGGTGTAATTAAAAGCTTTAACAGATCTTCCTTTGTTTTTGCATTGAAGTCCTTTGCAAAGCCAAGACCATAACGACCAATTTCAAGGCTTCGGATTGCCTTCTGGAAAGCCTCTTTGTAAGTCTTTCCGACACTCATAACTTCACCAACAGCACGCATCTGTGTACCAAGTTTATCTTGAACACCCTTAAATTTCTCAAATGCCCAGCGAGCAAACTTGATAACAACGTAGTCACCATCTGGAACATATTTATCAAGTGTGCCATACTTTCCGCATTCAATATCTTTTAAGGTCAGTCCAGCTGCCAGCATAGCAGAAACAAGAGCGATCGGGAAACCAGTTGCCTTAGATGCAAGCGCAGAAGAACGAGAAGTTCTTGGATTGATCTCAATGACAACGATACGATCACTAACCGGATCATGAGCAAACTGTACGTTTGTACCACCAATTACACGTACTGAGTCAACGATGCGGTAAGCCTGCTCCTGAAGACGTGCCTGAAGCTCTTTTGAAATGGTTAACATTGGAGCTGCACAGAAGGAATCACCTGTATGAACACCAAGAGGGTCAATATTTTCAATGAAACATACAGTAATCATGTTTCCTTCTTCATCACGAACAACCTCTAACTCAAGCTCTTCCCAACCAAGAATGGATTCTTCAACAAGAACCTGGCCTACAAGACTGGCCTGAAGACCTCTTGCACAAACGGTCTTCAGCTCTTCCTTATTGTATACAAGACCGCCGCCGGCACCGCCCATTGTGTAAGCAGGACGAAGAACAACCGGATAACCAAGCTTATCAGCGATTGCAAGTGCCTCATCAACGGAATAAGAAACTTCACTGCGTGCCATCTCAATGCCAATTTCATTCATTGACTTTTTAAATTCAATACGATCCTCACCACGTTCAATGGCGTCGATCTGAACACCGATTACCTGAACGTTGTACTTGTCCAGAATGCCCTCTTTTGCAAGTTCGGAACAAAGATTCAAACCGGACTGACCGCCAAGATTTGGAAGAAGTGCGTCCGGACGCTCTTTTGCGATAATCTGTTCAAGACGATGTACATTGAGCGGTTCAATGTAGGTAACATCGGCAATTTCCGGGTCTGTCATGATGGTTGCCGGGTTGGAGTTAACCAGGACAATTTCATAACCTAACTTGCGAAGAGCCTTACAAGCCTGTGTTCCGGAATAGTCAAATTCGCAGGCCTGACCAATAATAATTGGGCCAGATCCGATAATCAAAACTTTGTTGATGTCTGTTCTCTTTGACATGATATTCTCCTTTAGTCGTTTTTTGTAGATCAAAGCGGGATAAGAGACTTCCTTAACCTTTCTTATTATAAAGGAAAATTCAAAAATATGATAGAGGGAAATTCAAAAAAAAGTTAAATTTCGTGATTTTCTCTAATTTTTTTCCAACCATCAACAAGATCTGGACCGTCCTCTCGAATAAATACAGGTATTTCATCGATTGGAGCAGTTACATGAAGTGTCTGACCGCCCTCGTAAACTTCACCATTCATGAGCAATGTCCATTTATTGCCAGATGGAAGATAAACATCGCGCTCATTCTGATCCTCGTAAAGAATCGGTGCAACGAGGATAGAAGGTCCAAACATATATTGTTCCTTTAATTCCCAGCAAACATCCTGCTCTGGGAAATCGTAAAACATTGGACGCATAACAGGCTTGCCGTACAGATGAGCTTCCTCCATCAGTTTTCTTGTATATGGACGCATCAGCTCTCTTAAGAAGATATAGCGTGTTAAAATTATTTCATTTTCTGCACCATAGCTCCAAATTTCATTGTCACCGCCAGTAAAGAGTGCCGGACGACCATCTGCGTGAAATACACGTCTGTCATCGCAGTCACGATCACCGTGCAGACGCATAACAGGGCAAAATGTTCCCCACTCAAACCAACGAACAAAAAGCTGTTGGAAACGTGGATCTTCTGGACGTGCACCTGAAAAGCCGCCGATATCAGTTGTCCACCACGGAATACCAGCAATTCCCATATTTAATCCTGCACTGACCTGACGACGGAATGTTGGCCAGTCACTGTGGATATCACCAGACCAAACGAGTGCACCATAGCGCTGGCTGCCAGCCCACGCACAGCGGACAAGATTTACAACTGTTTTTTCACCTTGCTCCTTCAGACCTTCATAGAAGGTACGGGAAAAATACTGAGGATAAACATTTCCAATCTGGATATCTGGTCCAAGATAGTAGCGATAGTTGTCATAATCATAGCCAAGATATTCAGGCTCTGCTTCATCCAGCCAGAATACGCGGATACCTTTATCATAATAGTTTTGACGGCATTTATCCCATACATAGCGGCGTGCAGCAGGATTAGTAGGATCAAAGAAAACACTTTCACCGCCAAAACGCATACAAATTTCAACACCGTGCTCTGTTTTAACGAGGAGTCCTTTTTGCTTCATTTCTGCAAAATTTTCACTTTGTGTGTCAATCTGCGGCCATACAGAAACCATAAGCTCCATGCCCATCTCTTTTAATTCTTTAACCATTGCATCAGGATCTGGGAAAAATTCTTCTTCAAATCGGAAATCACCCATTTTTGGCCAGTGGAAGAAATCACATACAATCACATCGACTGGGATTTTTTTCTCATGGTACTTTCTGGCAACAGAAAGAAGCTGCTCCTGGTTCCAATAACGAAGTTTACACTGCCAAAAGCCAAGTCCATATTCTGGCATCATTGGTGTAGTTCCAACAGCTCGTCCGTATGCCTGCTCAATTTCATCAGGAGTATCTCCGGCTGTAATCCAATAATCCATCTGCTTGGTGCTTGCTGCATACCAGTCTGTTACATTTTTTCCAAATGTAACCTGACCAATAGCCGGGTTATGCCATAAGAAGCCATAGCCAAGACTTGAAAGAACAAAAGGAACACTTGCCTGAGAATTTCTATGTGCAAGTTCAAGTGTAGTATATTTTAAGTCAAGATCATCCTGCTGATACTGACCCATTCCAAACAGCTTTTCATTTTGAGCAGATGCGAAAGAAACATGCAGGTTGTAAGCACCGCCAATAATTCCGTGGAAGCGTCTGCTGTCTTTATTAAGAGCACCGCCGTCGCCAGTTTCTTTAAGCAGCAGCTTTTTGTTCTGGTTGTAGTAGGAAATGACACATTTGTGATTCCAGTTGCTTACTTCAATGTGTGCTGTTATTTTTCCATTTGTAATACTTGCTTCATATTCTGATACTGAAATCGATGGCACAATTGCTTTATCAGCTTCATTCAGCTCAATAAGTGCATAGTCAGTATCACAGATTGGACCCTGCATAACAGAGCGAACACGCAGACTATTCTTGCCCCAAGGCTCAATGCGTAAAAGTTCTCCATCATTTTCGTAAATAAGGGCATTGCCCTCTTGATGTATAGTATTCATAAATCCCACCTTTCTGTCAATTCTCATCTTGTATTGACATCATTTGATAGCTTTATCATACAAAAAATAAAAAAGGAATACTTGAAAAATGGTATCAAAAAGTAGCACTATATTGCGCATTTTTTAAAAATGTGCTACGATATAGGAAAGAAAGGGGCGTGAAAATGAGTACACAGAAAAAAGACCAATATAGAGAAACAGTACCTCATAAATCTCATTTTGTTCCGGTGTCTGTTCATACAACAAAAATGGAAATGCCGACAGAAATAGACAGTGCAGCAGCATTGTCAGAAAAAAACTTCCCGGCACTTTATCTTCACTGGCATCCAGAACTGGAGTTTTTCTGCGTGGAGGAAGGAGAAGTAGAGTTTTTTATTGAAAATCATGCATTTCTTTTAAAAGAAGGAGATGGTATTTTCGTGCCTCCAAAGCTGATGCATTGGGCAAGAACTAAAGGGACTGTTTTATTTCATGCCGCAGTAGCTGATCCGCTGTGGCTTATTTCACCGCATAACTCAGAATGCTTCCAAAAATATATGTATCCTGTTTGCAGTGGATCATGGAAGTATGCCGTAACATTTACGTCAGAAAAAAATTGGCAGAAGGAAATATTAACGCAGCTGAAATTTATATTTTCTATGGATGAAGAGAAAATTGCAGCAAAGGAACTTTTGATTCAGGGAACGTTTTTACTGATCTGGCAAAAACTGTATGATCATCATTTAAAGTCATTTTATCCAGATGCGAAACAAAGAAGGCCGCAGCTTGAATATCTGCAAAAATCAGTGTCATATATTGAGACACATTATATGGAAGATTTAACGCTTGAAGAACTTGCCAGTCAGGTTCATCTAAGCAGAGGTCAATTTTGCAGATTGTTTCAGGCATGGACAGGAATGACACCATTTTGTTATCTGAACAGATGCAGGGTGTTAAACAGCAGCCAGATGCTTGCCAGATCTTCTAAAAAAATCAGTGAGGTAGCATCATTATGTGGCTTTAACAGTATAAGTTACTTTAACCGCACATTTCTAAAAATAACGGGAATGACTCCGTCTGCGTACCGTAAAGAAATGGCTCTTATACAAAATCCTGAAATATAATTGTAAGAAAATAGTCTGGATTTATAAAAATAAAAATAGTATAATATATATAATACTAGGGTCAAAAGCTCCAAAAGCCGTTCGTGCTTGCACGATTAGGTTTTTGAGCTTGGGACCCGCAAAAACATGAGGATGCAGCGATTTTCAAGGAAAATCAGCGAATCCGAATGTTTTTAGAATTGCGAAAGTTGCATAGCAACGGAGCAATTCGTGGATATCATATATATATATATAGAAGTATAAGAAAAACTGAAAAAGGAGGGTTTTGCTATGAAATTAACATTTAATGGAGCTGCTCATGAAGTGACAGGAAGCTGTCATTGTCTGGAGGCATGTAATAAGAAGATTGTTGTTGATTGTGGCATGGAGCAGGGACGTGATATTTATGTGAATGAAGAACTGCCGTTTCCAATTTCCCAGATTGATTATGTTTTTCTGACGCATGCGCATATTGATCACTCTGGAATGCTGCCGTATCTTTATAAAAATGGTTTTCGTGGAAGTATTTTTGCAACAAAGGCAACGACGCAGCTATGTCGAATCATGTTGAAGGATAGCGCTCATATTCAGGAGTCTGAAGCAGAGTGGAAAAACAGAAAAAATAAGAGAAGTGATGCAGAGTCGGTGGTTCCTGTCTATACCATTGAGGATGCAGAAAATGTGCTGACATATTTTGTTCCATGTGAATATGAAAAAAAGATTGATATTGCACCAGGCATTCAAATCAGGATGAGAGATGTTGGCCATTTGCTTGGCTCAGCGTCTATTGAAGTATGGTTGACAGAAGCAGGACATACAAAGAAAATTGTGTTCTCCGGTGATATTGGAAATACGAATCAGCCATTGATTAAAGATCCATTATATGTGGACGATGCCGATTATGTTGTTATGGAATCAACGTATGGAAATAGAAGTCATGATCAGGGCATTTCTCTTTTAGACTGTAAAAGTGAGTTAAAGCAAATTTTAAAGGAGACACTTGCTGCCGGCGGAAATTTAGTGATCCCTTGTTTTGCCGTTGGACGTACACAGGAAATATTATATTTTTTAAGGCAGCTTAAGGTAGATCATGAACTGCCAGAATTTGAACATACAGAAGTCTTTGTGGATAGTCCGCTTGCTGTGGAGGCTACAAATATTTTTATGACAAATACACAGGAATGCTTTGATGAGGAAGCCATGGCACTTGTGCGTCAGGGAATTAATCCGATTCGTTTTCCGGGACTTCGATTGTCCGTCAGCGTAGAGGAATCACGTGCTATCAATGAAGATCCAAAACCCAAGGTCATTCTCTCAGCATCTGGCATGTGCGATGCCGGACGAATCCGTCATCATTTAAAACATAATCTTTGGCGGCCAGAATGCACCATTTTATTTGCTGGTTATCAGGCAGAGGGAAGCCTTGGCTGCGTGCTGTTAGGCGGTGCAAAAAATATAAGACTTTTTGGAGAAGAAATTTGTGTAAAGGCACGAATTGCACGCATGACGGGAATAAGCGGTCACGCAGACAGAGAAGGACTTGTGCGCTGGGTAAGCCATATTGCACCTAAGCCAACACATGTATTTGTTGTTCATGGAGAGGATACTGTCACAGATTCATTTGCATCTCTTTTGACAACTACCTATGGGATTAATGCAACGGCACCATACACAGGAGAATCGTGGGATTTGCTGTCAGATCAAAAAATTCGTGAAGGAACAAGAGAGTATGTTAAGAAGGATTATCAGCCAAGAGAAGGCCGGATGAGTGATGTATATCGAAAACTGTTTGATGCAGCACAGCAGCTTCTTGCTATTGTAAAAAAATACAGAGAAGGTGCCAATAAAGATATTCGCCGTTTCACAGAAGATATTGAAAAGTTGTGCAGACGTTGGGATAAATAAAAATAATAAAAAGCTTGACATTGCATATTTTTGTGATATACTGTGCGTAACAATTACAGACAAAAAGCATTGACGAGGAGGAGTACATGCAGTTTCCGGATGGACAGAGAGAAATTGGTTGGTGAAAAATTTCGTGAAGGACGCATGGAAGTAGCCTTTGAGCTTTGGATCGAACAGGTATAGTTTTTATAGCTTTAGTAGACTCCAACGGAGATTCCCACCGTTATCAAGGGAAGCAATATCGGAATTAAAAAAAATTCCCGTATTGTATTGAGTGCAGAAGTATTTCTGAATCTAGGTGGTACCACGGACATGTATGTTCGCCCTGGGCGTTTGGCTCAGGGCGTTTTTTTTTGTCTGCGTTGGATAATCTTTATATTCAGGAGGAATCTGTAATGGAAAAAAAGTATGATTTTCAAAAGGCAGAGAAAGCATTGGAGAAAATGTGGCAGGAGAATGAGATCTATCGCTATCAGAATGGAAAAGAGAGAAAAATCTTTTCAATTGATACGCCGCCGCCGACTGTAAGCGGAAAGCTTCATATTGGTCATGTATTTTCCTATACACAGGCAGAGATGATTGCGCGTTTTAAGAGGATGCAGGGATACGATGTATTTTATCCATTTGGTTTTGATGATAATGGACTGCCGACAGAGCGCTTAGTTGAGCGCGATGAAAAATTCGGGCAAATCAGATGCCTCGAAGTGAATTTCGGGCAAAGTGTATGAAAACGATAGGAACTTACGAGGGCGAGTTTAAAGAACTGTGGAGTCGTCTGGGTTTTAGTGTAGACTGGAATTTGCAGTATCAGACAGTATCAGATCGGGCACAAAGAATTTCACAGCGCTCTTTTATTGAGCTGGCAAATAAGAGAAAAGCCTACATGAAGACATCTCCAGTACTGTGGTGTACTGAATGCCAAACTTCAATTGCACAGGCCGAGCTTGAGACAAAAGAGTGTGAGACGGTATTTAACTATCTGAATTTTACTACACCTATTGGCAATCTCCTGATTGCGACAACAAGACCAGAACTGCTTGCTGGATGCGCCTGCATTTTTGTTCATCCAGATGATACGCGATATAAGAAGTTTATCGGTCAGAAAGCAATAGTTCCGTTATATGATTTTGAAATTCCAATTCTTGCAGATGATACTGTAGCGATGGACAAGGGAACTGGCGTAGTTATGTGTGCATCATTTGGTGATTCAGCCGACGTTGAGTGGTATCAGAAGCATAAGTTAACATCTAAGGAAGTGATTCTTGCAGATGGAACAATCAGCGAGAAGATTGATTTTATAGGGAAAATGACTGTAAAAAAGGCCAGAGCGTATATCATTGAATTACTAAAGAAGCAAAATCTTTTGGTAAAACAAGAGACGATTCGCCATATGGTTGCTGTTCATGAGCGCTGTCAGCATGAGGTTGAGTTCATTATGTCAAAACAGTGGTATATTGATGTTCTCTCAGAGAAGGATCGTTTTTTAAAGGCAGCAGATGAGATTCGATGGCATCCAGAGCATATGAAGAGCCGCTATAAAATTTGGGTTGAAAACTTAAAGTGGGATTGGTGTATTTCAAGGCAGCGTTACTTTGGTGTTCCATTTCCTGTATGGTACTGCAAAAAGTGTGGCAAACCGATTTTTGCAGAGGAGAGCCAACTGCCAGTAAATCCGCTTGAGCAGAATCCGTTAAAAGCGTGTACGTGCGGATGCAATGAGTTTATTCCAGAGACGGCTGTGTTTGATACATGGGCAACATCGTCGGTAACACCATTAATCAATGCACATTATAAAGAGTCAGATGACATTTCAGATGAGATTTTTCCAATGGGAATGCGCAGCCAGGCACATGAGATCATTCGTACATGGGCATTCTATACTATCGTAAAGAGTCTGTATCATACAGGACAGATTCCGTGGAAAGATATAATGATTAGTGGTTTTGTGTTGGCAAAGCCGGGAGAAAAAATTAGCAAGTCAAAAAACAATGCGTCCAATTCGCCGATGATGCTGATAGAGAAACATTCTGCGGATGCGATGCGCTATTGGGCGGCAAACAGCAAGCTAGGAACAGATACATTTTTCAGCGAGGAAGAACTAAAAATTTCAAAGCGTTTTTTAAATAAGCTGTACAATGCATCTAAATTTGCAATACTTCAGCTGAATGAGTTTACACCAGAGAATGCGATGAAGGAAGAAAAAATGCTTCCGATAGATCGATGGATCATGGAACGCGTAAATGAGACAACGATTCGCGCAGCACAGCTTCTAAACGAATTTGAGATCGGACAGGCACGCCATGAAATTGATGAGCTTTTTTGGAGCGATTTCTGCGATTTTTATATTGAAATTGCAAAAGAACGCCTTTATCAGCCACAAAAGCATGGAGAAGAAAATTGCAGATCTGGTCAGACTGCGCTGTATTACAGTCTTCTTGGAATCCTTAAGCTGTATGCGATTTATACACCGTATATGACAGACTATATCTTTCAGGAATATTATCGTCAATACGAAAAAGAGATTTCGCTGCATCAGACTATTTGGCAAACTAAAAAGACACAGACAGAGTATCTTGAATTTGGCGAACATGTAAAGGCAACACTGACACAGGTAAGAAAGGATAAGACGCAAAAACAGATGTCGATGAAAGATCCTATTGAAAAATTGACGATTACCTGCCCAAAAGCGTATCGGGAATTTTATCAAAAGACACTTGGCGATCTTTATGCCTGCACGGCAGCAGAGAAGATTATGATTCGAAGTTAACAATATTTGCACTTGTCACATTTTTGCTGATATGCTAAAATCATGGTGAAAATAAGTAGAAATTGAAACTATTAAATATAGAAAGGAAAGAAAAATGAGACTTATTATTGTTCGCCATGGCGATCCAAATTATGAGATTGACTCTTTGACAGAAAAAGGATGGAGAGAAGCAGAATTTCTTTCTGTTCGCATGGAAAAACAGTTGCAGAAGGAACATACCTATATTTATACATCACCGCTTGGCCGTGCAAAGGATACAGCATCACTGACATTAAAGAAGCTTGGTATGACAGCAACTGAGTTTAAGTGGCTTCGTGAGTTCGAGGCACCAGCGATTGATGAGGATACTGGTACTTATAAGGTTTGCTGGGATTTGCTTCCTGCTCGTTGGACAAGTGAGCCGGCATATTATGATAAGGATCAGTGGATGAACACACCATTTATGAAAAGGGCAAAGGCAGATACTGAATCAGCATGGGTGTATGATGGTCTGGATTCACTGTTAAAAAAGCATGGATATACAAGAGAGAATGGCTATTATCGTGCAGAGCATGCAAACAGGGATACGATTGTGCTGTTTTGCCATTTGGGTGTAGAGTGCGTGATGCTTGGACATTTGCTTGGAATATCACCAGTTGTTCTTTGGCATGGGACAGCAGCGGCACCGTCTTCTGTGACAACATTGTACACAGAGGAGAGAAGAGAAGGTATTGCAAGCTTCCGTATGCAGTCCTTTGGAGATCTGTCTCATTTATATGCAGCAGATGAGCCGGCATCCTTTGCAGCACGATTTTGTGAAACATACGATAATATGGAAGAAAGACATGACTGATTGTGTACTTTTTTTGACCAGGGGCAGCAATTTGCCCCCGGTTTTTTATTATAAAAAGCAGCTTGACATTGAAAAAACAACATCGTATAATTACCAATGGTAACTAAATAATTATCAGCGGTAATTATATAGAAGATTACTATAATTGACCACCAAAACAAGAAAGGAGAAAACATGGATTCTGAAAAAATAAAACGGATGCTTGATGCCTGCTATATGGCAAAAAGAATCAGAGAACTGCTTCCAAAGCTTCCAGATGGTGTTAGTCCGGCATATATCCAATATCTTGATGTTATTCATACGTTGCAGAAAACAAAAGAGTATGTGAAGGTATCTGATATTAGTGATGCGTTAAATCTTCCAAGACCAGGTGTCACGAGAACAGTCAAAGCTATGGAAGAGAAGGGATATCTCAAGAAGATTTCTTCAGACGAAGACGGGAGAGTTACGTATATTGCGATTACAAAAAGTGGAGAAGAATTGTCTGATAAGTACGACAGAAACTATTACAGCAGACTGGCTCCGTATCTGGACATGATTTCTGATGAGGAAGCAGATTGTATGATTCAGACAATAAAGAAATTTTATCAGGTCATGAGCGAAAGGAGAGTTGACATTGAGTAGAGAAAAAGTAAATGATAAGGCAGATTTCACGCAAGGCAGCATACTTGGAAAATTAATTCCATTTATGATTCCGATTCTTGGTGCACTTGTGCTGCAGGCAGCATATGGCGCAGTTGATCTTCTTGTGGTGGGAAGATTTGGAACGACATCTGGTCTTTCAGCAGTATCGACAGGAAGTCAGGTATTAAATCTTGTAACATTTGTGATAACACAGTTCGCAATGGGTATTACAGTTTTGATTGCCAGATATATTGGCGAGAAGAGGACACAGTCAATTGGTGCACTGATTGGCGGTTCTGTAGTTGTATTTGCGGTAATGTCAGCAGTGCTGTTTGTTATAATGATCGTGTTTTCGCGTCCGATTGCTGTATTGATGCAGGCACCAGAGGAAGCAGTAAGTCTGACATCTGTTTATGTAAAGATATGCGGAAGTGGTATTTTCTTTATTGTTGCTTATAATGTTCTTTCTGCTATTTTTAGAGGACTTGGAGACAGTAAGTCACCATTGATATTTGTTGCAGTTGCATGTGTTATCAATATTGCAGGAGATTTAATATTAGTAGCAGGGTTTCGTATGGATGCAGCAGGTGCAGCGATTGCGACTGTAGCAGCACAGGCTGTAAGTGTTGTGTTTGCATTATGGATGCTGATGAAAAAGAAGCTTCCATTTAAAATTACAAAAGCTGATTTTAAGATTAACAGTCAATGTAAACGCGCACTTAAAATTGGACTTCCATTAGCACTTCAGGAATGCTTGACTCAGATTTCATTCCTTGCACTTTGTGCATTTGTCAACCGTCTGGGATTAGAGGCTTCATCTGGATATGGTGTTGCATGTAAAATTGTAAATTTCGCGATGTTGATTCCAAGTTCCTTAATGCAGTCAATGGCATCATTTGTATCACAAAACGCTGGAGCTGGAAACGAAAAAAGAGCTAAAAACGCGATGTTTACTGGAAGTGGTGTCGGTGTTTTGATTGGAGCAGTTGTGTTTGTCATTGTTCTTTTTAAGGGAGATCTTCTGACAGGAATATTTACAACAGATGCCAATGTTGTACAAAAAGGATATGATTACCTTAAAGGTTTTGCGCTGGAGACAATTGTTACTTCTATATTATTTAGTATGATTGGTTATTTTAACGGACACGATCAGACTATGTGGGTAATGGCACAGGGACTGATCCAGACATTGCTTGTTCGTCTTCCGCTGGCATATTACATGAGTATTCAGCCAAATGCAAGTCTTACAAATATAGGATTTGCAGCACCGGTGGCAACAGTTTTTGGAATTGTCTTAAATATAGGATTCTTTGTGTGGATGAATAAAGCCAGAAAGTGTATTTAAAAAAGAACATAGTGTAGTATGCTTGACAAAAAAATATTTTTTAAGTAAGCTAGAAAAGCATGAAAGATGCAAAAAAGTTACATAAAGTATACGCAGGAAAGTGCCAATGCGGGCGCTTTTTGGGAAGGAATATGAAATGACAATCGAAGAAGCAGTTTGCTACTTAAAAAAGCAGGATTTAGCAGCACTTGAAGTTGGTACCTACCAGGTAAATGATGATTTTTATTTTATGATTCAGGAGTATGAGACAAAGCCAGCAGAGAATTGCCGTCTGGAGACTCATAATTGTTATGCAGATATTCAGTGGATCATTTCTGGTGAGGAGGAGATCGACACAGTAAGCAGAACTGGTTTAGAGGCAGATGAGGAATATGATGAAAAGCGTGATGTTGCATTCTGGAAGGAGCCAGAAGAAATGTGTCAGTCCATTCTGACAACAGGTTCTTACGCAGTACTTCCTCCGAGCATTGCTCATAAGCCGCAGATGCGTGCTGGAAAAGAAGCTTGTCACGTAAAGAAGTGCGTAGCAAAAGTTAAATGGCAGGCTTAATCTATGTATGAGATTATGACATCAGATGAAGCAATCCGTTTGATTCGGGATGGAGATTGTATATGTGTTAATTCCTTTGTGGGAATTGAAAATCCAGTGGAGCTGCATGAGGCACTTTATCGCCGCTATCAGAAAATGCAGTCACCTACCCATCTGACAATTGTTTCTAGTGCAGGATTTGGCGTGTGGGATACTGAACACAATGCTGAAGGATACATTCGTGACGGGGCAGTAGACAGGTTGATTTGTGGTCATTTTGGTGCTATGATGAGCACAAAAAAGCTTGTGTTGGAGGATCGCTTTGAGGCATACAATTTGCCGCTTGGCTGTATTTCTCATGCGATTCGCGCACAGGCAGGGGGACTTTCAGGTGCACTTTCAAAGGTTGGTCTTGATATATTTGTCGATCCGAGACTGGAGGGACCAGGAATCAACCGAGTTTCGATTGACGATTCGCTTGTAAAGCATGTAGAAGTGGATGGTGAGGAGTTTCTTTATTATAAGCTTCCGAAAATAACAATTGCGCTGATAAAGGGAACTGCGGCAGACCATAAGGGAAATATTACTTTTGACGATATGTTTATGTCAGGCGATGCACTTTCCATTTGTCAGGCTGTAAAGGCAAACAGAGGAAAAGTAATTGTCCAGGTAGATAGCTGGTAGACACGCCGTCACGACCGCGAAATGCTATTATTCCGGGCTGTCTGGTAGATGCGATTGTAGTTGCAGAGCCACAAGAGCGAAATGAAGCGTATACAGCGCTGACTGGAAGCTTTGAAATTCCATATGAGGAATGGCATATCTGGAGTGAGAAGATTGATCAGGCATCAGAAAAGATGCTCAAGGATAATACAATCGGAAAAATCATTGGAAGACGAGCTGCCAAAGAGCTTAGGTTGATGATATTGTTAATATTGGAATTGGCATTCCGGAGATGGTTTCACGCTATGCAAGAAAGAGCGGCATGCTCGATATGGTAACACTGACTGTTGAATCAGGTGGTATTGGCGGTTTTCCAGTTTCTGGTGAGGCGTTTGGCGCGATGATCGGAGCTGCGTCCGTCTACGACATGGCAAACCAGTTTGATCTTTATGACAATGGCGGTTTGGATATATGCTTTATGGGTGCACTTGAGGTTGATCAATATGGAAATATTAATGCACACAGAGGTCCAGGTGCATTTGCTGGTATTGGTGGATTTGCCAATATAACTGCAAAGACACCAACTGTTGTATTCTGCATGAGCTTTAATGCAAAAGGCTTAACTGTATCACAAAAAAGTGGTGAGATTACTATTGAAAAAGAAGGATCAGTACCTAAATTTGTAGAGCATGTTAATAGCATAAGCTTTTCGTCAAAGCGTGCAATCGAAAATGGGCAGAAGGTTTTGTATGTGACAGAGCGCTGTGTATTTAGACTGACACCTAAGGGACTTAAACTTATTGAGGTGTATCCTGGTATTGACGCGAAGCGTGATATTCTTGACCAGCTTCCGTTTGAGGTAGAATACAAACAGTAAAAACATATATTTTACAAGAACAGTACAAAAGAGAAGATAGGGTCAAGGCCCACTTCTTTTAGTGCTGTTTTTTTGCAAGTAGAGAACAAAAGGAGAAGCTATGAAATTTATACATATTTCTGATCTGCATCTTGGAAAGCGGATCAATGAATTTTCAATGCTGGAAGATCAGCGTTATATTTTGGAGCAGGTAGTCAAAATTTGCGTAGAAGAGCATGCAGACGCACTCCTTTTGGCGGGAGATATTTATGACAGACCTATTCCACCGACTGAGGCTGTTATGATGTTAGACTGGTTTTTTAATGTACTTGCAGCGCAAAAAATTAAAGTATGTGCTGTCAGCGGCAATCATGATTCAATGGAGCGCATTGCGTTTGGTGCAGGGCTGATGAAGCAATCAGGCGTGTACTTGTCTACAGTATATGATGGCAGTACACAGAAGGTTACATTGACAGATGAATTTGGAGAAGCACAAGTTTACCTTTTGCCATTTGTTCGTCCGTCTATTGTGCGCCGTGCACTGGGACAAGAGGAAATTGAGTCATATCAGGATGCAGTTTTTGCGGCAGTAAACCATATGGATATTGATATGAAAAAGCGAAATATTTTGGTGGCACATCAATTTGTTACGGGTGCAGGCCGCTGTGATTCGGAGAATATTGTTGTTGGCGGAGTTGACAATATAGATGCATCTATCTTTGAAGCATTTGATTATACGGCACTTGGTCATATTCATAGTCCGCAGAATATAAAAGAAAATGTGCGTTATTGCGGAACTTTATTAAAATATTCAGTTTCTGAGGCAGGACAGGAAAAATCAGTTACTGTTATCGAGATGGGAAAAAAGAATGATATTGTTATTCGCACAATTCCATTAATTCCAAAGCATGATCTTAGGGCAATTCATGGCTCTTATATGGAAGTGACAGCGCGCACATTTTATCAGGGGACAGCTACGGATGACTATGTGCAGATTACGCTGACAGATGAGGAAGATATTCCAGATGGAATGCAGAAGCTTCGCACTATATATCCAAATCTTCTTGGTCTTTCTTATGACAATCTAAGAACAAGAACGCAGCAGACAATAGATTTTGACAGTAAGATTAAGCAAAAGAGTGAGAAACAGCTGTTTGAAGAACTTTACGAAAAGCAGAACAATCAGCCAATGAGTATAGAACAAAAACAATTTGTAGAAGAACTGTTTACGCGATTACAGGAGGACAAATCATGAGACCACAAGTGTTAACAGTCAGTGCGTTTGGACCATATGCAGGAGAGATAACAATTGATTTTGAACGTCTGGGGACGCAGGGACTTTATCTGGTTACTGGAGATACCGGGGCAGGAAAAACAAGCATTTTTGATGCTATCACATTTGCATTATATGGAGAAGCCAGCGGTGCAGTGCGTGATCCGCAGATGTTTCGCAGCAAATATGCAAAAGCAGAGACAAAAACATATGTAGAGCTCACGTTTTGCTATAGGGGAGAGAAGTATCGCGTAAAAAGAAATCCAGAGTATCAGCGACCTAAGGGAAGAGGAACAGGCTTGACGCTTCAAAAGGCAGAGGCAGAGCTTGAATATTTGTCAGATTCGAGCAGACCGATTGTGTCAAAGTCTAAGGATGTCACAAAAGCTGTAACAGAAATTTTAGGCCTGGATTATCGCCAATTTACGCAGATTGTTATGATTGCCCAGGGAGATTTTCAAAAGCTTCTTTTTGCTGACACGGCGACTAGAAAAGAAATTTTTAGACGAATATTTCATACAGAAAAATTTCAGCAGCTTCAGGATGCTCTTAAGGCAGAACTTAGCCGACAAAAAGAAGCATATGAGGATCTGCGAAAAGGCATTAGTCAGGAACTCAGCATGGCAGTCTGCCCTAATGGTGCTATTGAAGAGCCTGAATGGAACATATTAAAGAAAAATGGCTTTGACGGTCAGACACTTCGGGCAATTGAGTTAATTGAAGGATTTTTGTCAGCAGGGGAAGAAAAGTATCAGATGCTCAAAAAAGAGGAGGAAGAACTTTCATGCAAACAGCGTACACTTGCTGTTTATGAAGAAAAGCTTCAGAGGTATAAAGAAACTTGTGAGAGTGTCAAGGAAAAAGAAAAACGATTAGAAACTTTGCTGCCAAAGGTGATAAAGGCACGGGAATTTTTTAATGATCAGGTTAACAAACAGCCAAGACAAAAAGAGTTAGAAGCAAAAAAACATCGTCTGCAGCAGGATAAGCAGTTGTGCGAGGCAGTTCAATCAGAAGAAAAACAGCTTATACAAGTAAAAAATGATCTTAAAGAGAAAGAAAACACGCAATTAAGACAGTCTGAGGAAAGAAAAAAGCAGACACAGTATATAGAAGAAATGAATCGTCAGCTAGAACTATTAAAGGATTGTGAGGTGGCATATTCTCAGGCACTTTTGCAAATGAAGCAGATTGAAAAGCAAAAAAATGAGTGGGAAGAGATTCAAAAGCAAAAATTAGAAGCGGAAGAGACGATTTGTGAATTGAAGCAGTCTATTCAATCTGTCTTTGATCAGAGAAAACAGCAAGAAGAACAGATAAAGGCTTGTGAAGTTGAGATAGAAAAGCTGTCTGACGCAGGAAGAGAGGAACAGCGCTGTCAAAGTCTGGTAGAGGATAGAAAACATCAGCTTGAGCAGTATCAGACAAGCTATGCAGAGTATAAAAGTACATGCGACTGTCAAAAAAAGAAGGAGCAGTCAATCATTCAGCAAAAAGAGCAGCTTGATAAGCTTAATGAGATGATACAGAAAAAAGAGCAGCTTTGTGAAGAACTTAAAGACTGCGATGTACTTTTGGAACAGAAAAAAGCACAGATAAAGGAGAATGACTATCGCCTTGAGGAACTTACTAAATTTGAAAAACAGCTGAAAGAAGAAAAAGAGCAGGAGCGTATACATACAGAGCTTCAAAAAAAGTGTAAAATTTATATAGCGTCATATGAAAGCTGCCAGTCAGAGTGGAAGCAGGCATGGACATGCTATTTAAACGCGCAGGCAGGAATTTTAGCCGAAGGACTTGAAGAGGGCAAGCCTTGTCCAGTGTGCGGTTCTGTGCATCATCCTGTTCTGGCAGCAAAGAATTTACAGACAGTGAGCCGTGAAGAACTTGATGAAATGCAAAAGAAAACAGATGAAGCACAAAGAAAAGCAGAAAAGGCAAGTGCCGCGGCACAAGCAAGTTACGCTCAGCTTCAAAAGCTGCGTCAGAATATGTTTGATGAAATTACAAAATGGCTTAAGAGTGAAGAAGTAATATTTGAATCAATTAAGACATGTGATCAGGCAGAAGAATTACTAAAGAAAAGCTTCAAACAGCTATGTCAAAAAAAAGAACAGCTTTTGACACAACAGACAAGCTTAGAACAACAAAGCTCGACGTATCATTGCGTGAAAACAGAACTTGTAAAAGCCAAGGAACAACAGCAGCTTGCTGTCAGTCAGTTTCAAAAAGAAAGAGAAAATTATGCAGTGCTGACTGATAAGGCGGCTAGCATGAAAAAGTCGCTTGATCAGATTGCAGCTGATAAAAATGAGACAGAAAAGGAAACATTTTTGACGAAACAATTGCAGCAGGCAAAGGAGACGCTTTTGCAGGCGGGCAAGAAGATTTCATATGCAAGATCATTAAAGGAAAAAGAAGATGAGCTTAAGAAAAGCAAAGAAAATTTGCTGCAAAAAGAGCAAGAGCAAAGGACAAACCTTGATGGTATGCTAGGAAAGCTTGATATTACAAAGCTTCAAATTGAAAAGCTTCAGAAAGAGGTAGAAAGTGATTTTGCGATTGCCAAATTGTATGAGGAGAAAAAAGAGCAGGTAAATAGACTTAAGGCAGAGACGGAAAATAAGGATCGGCTGCAAAAAGCACTTTTGCAGGAACAGACAAAAAAAGAAAAAGCAGATGAGGCATTTAAGCAGTTAGAGATTTTAATTGCAGAGGAGCGAGCCGCAAATCAGGAGCGAGAAAACAGTCTGAGGCAAAAATATGATTCTTTGCAGGCACAGAATTCGCAGTGGGATGGCCAAAGAGTACATGAACTTTGTTTATGCTTGCAAGAACAAATGAAACAAAGTGAGTTCGAGCAGCAGCAAATTGAGCAGGCATATCAGGCAGCACAAAAAGAGATGCACAGCCTGAAGGCAGATGAGCAAATATTAAGAAACAGTATAGAGGAGGGGAAAAAGCAGATTCTTTCGATGCTAGAAGACAATGGCGGTACAATGCCGGAGGAAGGACTGATAAAAAAAGAACAGGAGGAATTGTCGCTTAAAAAAGAGAAAACTTCACAGGAATGTCGGACTTGGTTTGCCGAGAATGAGAAGAATCGTGCTGTACTTCTTGGCGTTAAGAAACACCAGACAGTAATGCAGGAAACAGAGAAAAAATATGTATGGGTGCGTGAACTCTCAAACACAGCAAACGGTCAGGTTACAGGAAAGCCTAAAATTGAGCTTGAAACATATGTGCAGATGGCTTATTTTGAGCGCATACTGCGCCGTGCGAATGTGCGTTTAATGACGATGAGTCAGGGACAGTATGAGTTAAAGCGTCGTGAGGATGCCGAAAATAAAAAAGAAAAAGCAGGACTTGATTTAAATGTTATCGATCATTACAATGGAAGTGAGCGAAGTGTACGGACACTTTCGGGCGGCGAGAGCTTTCAGGCGGCTTTGTCTCTTGCACTTGGTCTTTCGGATGAGATACAGTCAAGGGCAGGTGGCATTCAGATTGATACGATGTTTGTGGATGAGGGATTTGGCTCATTAGATGAAGCAGCGCTTTCGCAGGCGTTAAAGGCACTTGCAAATCTGGCAGATGGAAATCGTATGGTTGGCATCATTTCACATGTGGCAGAGCTAAAGGATTCTATTAACAAAAAGATTCTTGTCACAAAGACGATGGGAACAGATGGTCCTGGCAGCTATATAAAAATTGAAACAAACTAAAATCATAAAACATAG
Source organism: Firmicutes bacterium AF25-13AC (assembly GCA_003478935.1). Lineage (GTDB taxonomy): Bacteria > Bacillota > Clostridia > Lachnospirales > Lachnospiraceae > Anthropogastromicrobium > Anthropogastromicrobium aceti. Next base: position 9,680 of record QUFP01000021.1, on the reverse strand, counting down.
AAAATGAAAGGACGGAAAAGAAGAATGAATGGACTGCAAAAAGAAATTGAAAACAGACACCTTCCAGAGCTGATGCGTTTGGAGAATGGAGATGCGGTAACAAACTATGAGGATTGGAAGCTTCGTCGGGAAGAAATTAAAAAGCTATTGTGTCATGAATATATGGGAGTAACACCAGAAAATATCAAATCTGCATTTGAATGTGTGGGTGTGGATGAAGATGCATATGGTGGAAAGGCAACTGAAAAAACAATAAAAGTTCAGTTAGCAAATAATAATGACGCATACGAGTTTATATTTAAATTGATTTTGCCAAAAGCAGTAAAGGAAAAGATACCTGCATTTCTTCATCTGCAGTTTAATGAACTTGTAGCTGGAGGCTTGGTGAAATATTAGGACAGAAAGGACTGATTTGCCCAGATGAAATATTGCCAGATACCTTATATGATGAAGGAAATATTTCATTTTTCCTTCGCTCAGGTACACATTTTTTGGGACGTGATGACTGGCATGCGGTAATGAAGTATCGAGAAGAAAAAAATATATAAAATCATAATGACAATAAGTAAAACAAAAAATGCCGTTAATCTAAGCAGAAGAAGCTTTGGATTAGCGGCATTATAATGCAGAAAATTTTAAATTTCCTCAAAAATTCATCTTGGGGCTTGAAATATAGTAATATGTATACTATAATATACGTAAATACATAATATTACATGGAGTGGAGGGAAATGCAATGTTAGAAATTGGAAACAAACTTAGAGAAAATGGGTATCTCTCAAATTCGTACATTAATTTTGCTGTAATGAGCGCGATAAACGGGGTTCCGCTTCTAGTAGAAGGTGATCCAGGCGTTGGAAAAACGTCACTTGCCTATGCTACGGCGAAGATGCTTGATCTGGAGCTTCTGCGTGTTCAGTTCTACGATGGTCTGTCTTATGATAAGATTCTGTACGACTATGACTACCAGAAACAGCTACTGACGATTCAGGCGATCCAGGGAACGATTAAGGAATCACTTGCAGGAAAAGACTTGCAGGAATCGCTGGATGCAGTAGGCAAAATCAATTTTTATGGACGTGATTTTTTGATTGAACGTCCGATATTAAAGGCAATTAGCGGAAAGAAACGCTATGTCCTTTTGTTAGACGAAGTGGAGAAAGCATCAGAGGAGATTGAATACACGCTGTTGGAGGTATTGGAGAATTTCAGCATTTCCATTCCGCAGTATGGTACCGTGACCTGTCCAGAAGAGATGCGTCCAATCGTATTTCTCACATCTAACCGCTACAGAGATCTGTCGCAGGCATTGAAACGTCGCTGCAACTATCTTTACATTAAGCAAAAAACAGCCGAAGAGTTGAAAGAAATCCTTCAAATGCAGAGAAGTATTGACACGAAAATTGCAGAATCAGTAGCAAATTGTGCAAAACAGATTCGCTCTTTGCCGTTAAAACAGCAGCCTTCCATTTCAGAACTGAGTGAGTGGGCAAAGTATCTGTCTACGTTGAATAGTGATGAACTTGAGGAAGAAACGCTTAAAGCGTCTCTCTGTATGATTGCGAAAAACAAGGAAGACCGTCAGACTATGGAAAATGCAAAACTGTTCTAATGGAGGAATGCGATGCAAAAAGATATTCTTGATTTTCTTTCGGAATTTGCCGTTTTTCTCCAAGATCATAAATTTGCAGTTTCTGAGAGTGCACTTGCACATCTGCTAAGATCAGTGGAATCAGCCGGTGTGGATATCACAGAGGAAGATGAAATGTTGGCCGCACTTTCTGTCTGCCTGGCAAAGACAGGCGAGCAGGTAGCAAAGATGAAAGCGTTGTTTCGAGAGTTTCTGAGCAAAAAAACAATCCCACAAAGGGAGGAACAAAAGGAAAAAGAGAAGCAGGAGAAACGAAAAGAACTGGACTTATTTGTGTCTGACGCTCAAAAACAGCTGGAGAATTTGAAAAAACAAAAAGAACGGATTCGAAAGAATATAATTCAAAAGGCGCATGAGAATGAGTCGAAACCAAAGGTAAGCAGAAAAACACAGACACAGTTAAAGAAATTGTCGGAAACAAAAACAAAGTCTCAAAAGCAGATAGAACAAGCTAAAAAAATGCTTTTAGGTGATACACCATTGGATGAGAAACAGGCAGGTTGCTTATATCAGACATTGATGAAGCAGGCAGAGAAAAGTCTGTACGATGGAGATTTGGAACAGGCAGACGCAATGATGGATATCAGTAAGGAACTAAGTTCTGCTATTACAAAAAGGCAAAAGAATACGGCTGAGTTGGAGTCTGCAATCAGTCAGGCACAAGAAGAAACGGACCAGCAAATCAAAAAGCTGCAGCGTCAGATGAAGGATGAACAGCGACGCTATGAGGACACGTGCAGAGAACTGGATAGTGCCTTTGAACAAATGAAAAGAGGCATGGATAGTTCCAATGATTCGCTAACAATTAAGCCGTCTTCCATGATCCATCGTGCAGATTTCATTGGCGGCGGAAGCATACAAACGATGAATGCAGAGTTTGTGAGACTTAGCGAGAAGCCGTTTAAAAAGCTGACAGAAGCAGAAAAAAATCAAATGCGCGAATACCTGCGCCAGAATCTTCTGGCATTTAAGACGCGTATGACCAGAAATATTAACAGCAAAAGGCGATTGTCTCTGAATCTGGAAGAGACAATGCGAGAGTCTATTCGCACCTGCGGACAGCCCATCAACCTTATATATAAGCAGCCACGGCGCAACAAGGCCGATCTGGTTCTCATTTTGGATGTGTCCGGTTCCTGCAAGGATGCCTCGGAGATGATGCTCGCCTTCATAGGGCTTTTGAAAGAGGTCTTTCCACGAGGATGCAGTGCGTTTGCTTTTGTCAATTCTCTTTATGATATATCCAGGGTGTACGATACAGAAGATGTTGATAATGCTGCAAAACAGATTCTTACGATGATTCCGCGCAGCGGGCAGTACTCAAACTATGAGCGACCATTGCGAAGTATGTGGAAAGAGTACCGCAATCGCATCAGCAAGGATAGCATGATCATCTTTATTGGCGATGCAAGAAACAACAAAAACGATGCTGGGGAGAATTATATAAAAAACATCTGCCGAAAAGCAAAATGTGCGTATTGGTTAAATACGGATGATCGTAAAAAGTGGGATCAGGGCGATTCCATTGCCTCTGTATATGGACACTATGCAGCGATGTATGAGATAAGGAATATCCGACAATTACTGGGATTTCTTTCTGAAATGAAGTAATTGCCGGGTCAATAAGAGAAGAAAGGAGGATGGCTGTCTGCAGGATGGCAGATCGCCAGAAAAGCAATATGAGAATGCCAGAAAAATGGATCAATGTAGACGAATCATTTGCAAAAAAATATCCGTCACTGTACCAGACAATCACACAGATGCCAGAATTTATTGAGCACAACAAAAAAGCAGAGGCCGGAATCTCAAAAGTTGGAAATGTAAAGCTTTTGTGGGCTTTGCAGGTGCAGACGATCTTGACGAAACAAGATCTTTTGGAATCGGTATCGTTGCAGAAGGACTACGTACAGTATGCGTCAGATTTTGGAAAACCAATTCCAATCAATGAAGTACAGAGAAACAAATGGGGACGATGGCTTTCGACCTCAGAGGTAGAAACGCAGATATTGCCGCAGCTTCGGGAGCATATTCGTCAAAAATTAGGTAAACCAGATTGGAAATTCCAATTGGATGTTGAAAATATTGGAAAGAAAAAAGAAATTTATCATATATGGTTGAATGCAGATGAACTACCGGTTGTGTTAGAAAGGAAGATAGATTGTACACGATTGGGATTGTGTACGGACATAGATGAAGTACAGTCTTATCTTTTAGAGCTGACTGATGAAATAATTGAAGATGTCCGCAAAGAGCAAGCAGCCAGGCAGCGCCAACAAATGAAAGATTTGATTCGAGATTACTGGGAAGAGATTGAAAGAAAGGGGCAGGAATGCGTGAATGTGTATTTAAGCCAGCTGTGCAGGAACAATGCCAAATTTGAGGGAACCTTGCATTGCAACAAATATGAAGACAAAAGAGTAGATATCACAGTCTCGCACCTAGGAATGAAGTTCATTTGCGATACTTTTTCAGGCAAATCCATTGCATCTTTTTTTCAGGAGCCGACATGGATAAAATCATATCTAACGATTACAGAGCAGAGCGACAGATTATGGGATTTAATTTGTGTCGATTGGGATGCTGCGACTGAAGCAAAACTAAAAAAGTTTGTAAAAAAACTGGAACAGGAAGTAAAAGAAGGCATTCCATTAGCTCCATCCACAAGTCCAGTATCATACAAGCGTGAGTTGGATGACAAGGTAAAGGAATATAACAGTTGGGCGATTTCATGGCTGGATGGCTTTAGTACAGGAATGGAGAAGGCTGTTGATGGAAAACTTTACATTGAGCAGCAGAAAGTAATTTTTACAAATGAAGCCGGCAGCATTACGGTTAACGGAAAGGGTTCGAAGTATACGGCATCGGAACAATTTAGAAAGTACCAGCTATTAAAGAATACCAAGCTCCGTGAACGCTGCAGACAACATGCCATTGAAGTTTTTTCAGGATTTGGACGCATTAAATGTAAATCAAAGAATGCGGGAATCTTAAACGGGGACACAAAGCTTACCTTCCATATGGCTGGTATTCCGGCATTTTCATATTTGTATAAGACTGCCTCTTATCAGCAATCTGTTCCCGAATGGAAAAAGACACTGCAAAGGAATGTGAAACAGATTAAGATGTTGGCAGCAACCACCAAAGAAGAACGGAAAAATGAGCTTAAAAAGCAATATCATCTGTATCTGGATTCTTATCTTGCACGCGATATTTTTGAGTGTGTTTCCAAAAATGAAACTTATATTACACAAAATGCAGTGGTGCAGTTAATGCGCGGTACCAAAGTGACATTGAATGCCAACGTTCTTGAATCACGTGGGCATGGATTCTACAGCGTATACAGTGCAGATGAGGTTTCAGACATGGTAACAGAGATGCTTGATTCAGAAATACTGATGTCAAAAGAGATTAAAGGCACATACGGCTATTTCTACATTTTGAAGATACCTCAAAAGACACGGCAGGAGTTGGAAGAACTGAATACCTTGATGGGGGATGAGCAGAGTAGTTGGACAGAGACAAAGCAAGAACAAGTACGCAAGAACCTGTGTGATGGCATAGCAATCTCAGATTCAAAAGCAGAGAGATTTTTGAACTACGAAATTTTGAGAAAAGAAAAAAGTCCCAGCACCTATATGGATCTGATAAATCTGGCAAGTAATCCAATTGTTTTGTTTTGCATGAGTTAGAAGTGCGAAAATATTTTGCAGATGCACCAGAAATGATAATAAAATTTGTAAAGCTGCGATATAAGAATGCAAATACGCATGAGAAGAAAGTGATAAAGCAATTTTTCTTGTGTTGAAAAACAATCAGATAAGTGGTATACTTGTATAAAATGAAGATGGGAAGGAGTAAATTTTATAATGAAAGCGGTAACGTTTGGAGAAATCATGCTGCGCCTTAAGACACCTGAATATCTTCGTATTGTGCAGGCACAGAATTTTGAAGCAAGTTATGGTGGGGCAGAGGCAAATGTGGCAGCAGGACTTGCCATGTTAAAAGAAGAAGCAGCATTGGTTACGAAGCTTCCAGATAATCCAGTTGGTCAGGCAGCATTAAATGAGCTTCGCCGTTATGGAACGGATACCACTCATATTTTAAGGGGCGGAAAACGTCTTGGCATTTACTATTTTGAAAAGGGAAATAATATTCGTCCTACAAATGTGGTGTATGACCGTGCTGACAGTGCATTTGCCTGTTCAAAGCCAGACGAATATGACTGGGATAAGATTCTGGAAGATACTGATATTTTCTTTTTCTCTGGAGTAACGCCGGCAGTCAGTGAGAGCGTCAAGGAAACGGTTTTGGATGCACTTCGATGCTGCAAAAGAAAGGGAATCGAAGTAGTCTGTGATTTAAATTATCGTGCTAAGATGTGGGATAAAAATACAGCCCAGTGCGTTATGCGAGAGCTTATGCCATATGTAACACTTTGCATTGCGAATGATGAAGATTTTGAAGCTTCTCTTGGAATTCATGCATTTGATGGAGATATGTCAAGGGGAATTGAACAGATTGATACATATCGAGAGGGAATGCAGGAAATTACAAGACAGTTTCCAAATTGCAAAGCAGTAGCAAGTGTGCTTCGCAGTATGCATACAGTTGAAGATGGAGATTGGATGGCCATTTATCTGAATGGTGATCAGTTTTATGAGACACCAGTACATCATGTACATAGTTTAGAAGCAGTGGGAGCAGGAGATGCATTTGCAGCAGCATTGATTCATATGCTGAAAAAGAAAGAAAATCCACAGTATACGATTGATTTTTCAATTGCAGCCAGTGTATTGAAGCTGATGATTCAACATGATTTTAATATTGTAACAGAAGAAGATATTATTCATGTTATGAAATCAAATGATGTAAACTTGCAGCGCTAAAATTGATCCCCAAAAGATATTATAATAAACAATATAACACAAAAGTAGCATAACTTATAAAACAAGAAAAATACTACCATAATAGGATAGCGTATAAGAGAGGAGAAAACATGAAGCTTGCAGAAGCATTACAGGAAAGAGCAGATTTAAATAAGAAAATTGAGCAGCTTCGTTCTCGTATTACGAGCAATGCATTGATGCAGGAGGGAGTTTTGCCAGTAGAAGATCCAGAACAGCTTTTAAAGGAACTCGATGAATGCCTTAATCAGCTTGAAAAGTTGATCATCGTAATTAATAAAACAAATATGGCAGTCGTATCAGACGGTGAATTGCTGTCAGATCTGCTTGCAAAGCGTGATGTTTTAAAATTGCGTATTGCAAGTTTTCAAAATACAATTTCAATTGCAAGTAATCTGTGCTTTAGATCACGCGGTGATGAAATTCGCCAATTATCAGCAGTTGATGTGAAGGCACTGCAAAAAAAGGTAGATGCCTTGAGTCGCGACTATCGAATATTGGATAATCGAATTCAGGCAGCAAACTGGACAGCAGATCTGATAGAAGAATGAAAAGATTGTAAGGTAATTAGAAACCGCAAAAAATAAGATAAGATAGCGGTAGCTGTGTGAGTGAATATCAGCTCAGCTGCAGAGCACAAAGCAGCAAAACATACAGAAAATAGAGAGGAAAAACATGTGAGGGAGAGCAGTATAAAATCATTGTAATCTCCAGCATCGTTACATGCGCATAGAAATTCTTTATCGTTACTACCAGATATTAACACACAACGAGGGCGGGAGAGGGGTATTATCGAATCTAATTTTGTTACAAGAAGCTATGACATCTTACAATAATTCGATGTCATAGCTTCTTGTTTGTGAAAATATAATAACATAAAAGTAGCATAACTTAAGTAGTATAAAATTTTCCACCCAGAACTTCTCCTTCAAAACAACATTTCTAACACACAAAAAAGCAAAAAAATAGAAGAGGAGAAACAATTCGTATTTCTCCTCTTTTTCGTTTATATTAGTCGTTAGACATACCACTCACAAGAACTTTTTCTTTTGTGGCATTCTTTTTGTCATTTTCTTGCTGTTGTTTTTCAGCAGCTTCTTTACCAAGAGCAAACGGAATTTTATCGCTTCCGATAAACTGGACAAAACGAAAATCATGTACATTGTGGCGGATGATCCAGTCAATATATGTCATGAAATAATGAGCAGTTAATAAATAGCCCATTGCATTCATATGACCGCAAAAATACTTACTGCGAAATTCTTCATCATATTTCGGAGCCTCATGATACAAGTCAATTACGTAACAGTTTTTCAAATAATCAGCGATTTCATGAAGTGCCTTTGCGTGTGATTCCTCTTTCCAGTTTCCAGTACCTTCATCTGGCATTGTTACCAGAAAAAATTTGGTGTGAGGCTGCATCTTCTGAATACGCTGGATAATCTTTGCGTACCAGCCAACAAACGTATTTGCATTCTTATTATAATCTTCAAGACAAATGTCTGTTTTTGCTGAACCGACATTTCCTTCGTACAGATCATTTAAGTTATTTTTACCCTTTAAATCATTTACACCGAGTGCAATGATATAACCCTGCTTTAAATTAAATGGGTCAAATAAGTGTGCAATATCTGCATTTGGTCCGTCCTGCTTGTCTGCTTCCTGATACATATGAAAAGCAGTCATACCACCGCGCGAAAAGTTCGTTACTGAAATACCCGTGATGCGCTCAATTTGTTTACCCCAGGAGTATTCATAAAAGTCCCAGTAGCCCTTTTGACCATTATCCCAATATTCAAATTCACCGCTCGCAAGACTGTCTCCAATGCATCCAATCGTGCGAAAGATGTTCATCATGCCTCCATCTCGAATTATATTCTGCAGTGGGCAATCTTCAAAATCTTCATGTGTACTCATAATAAGCCTCCAACTTGTAATTATACAGAGAAGCATAAAATTATTTTTTATGCATTCTGAATAGTAAATTCAACTTTATTATAGACAACTATATTCTAATGTCAATTACAAATATTGTGTTCTTTATTTTTTATCTAAAGCCTTTAACAGTTCATTTTGCAGTGCCTCAATTTTCTTATCTTTTTCTATACGCACTTCATTAAGTTCTTTTTGATGTGCTTGTGATAATTCTAAACGAAGAGAGAGCAGTGCAGTTTTAGCTTCTTGAAGGGCAGCCTGATCAGAAAGCTGTCTGGTCTGCATATCAAAGAGTTGTTTTTGCAGAGCAGCAATTTCTTCATCTTTTTCCTTTCGGATTGTTTCTTCTGCTTTATGTATTTCTTCTTTTTTTAATAACTCAGCTTCATAAGCAGCTTTCTCTTTTTCGGAAATAGCTTTGCGTAATTCTTCTTCAAATGTTTGTTTTTCCTTCCTGGAAGAAGTTTTTTGATCTTCCAATTGCTTTTCAAGCTCATGGAAGCGTGTTGCCATCTGGTTATATTCTTCTTTCTCTTTTTCAGTCTGCTTTACCTGAGAAAGAAGTACCTCATTCATTGCCTGCTTTGCATCAACTTGTTCGCTAGCAGCAGCCAGTGACTTTTCCAACCGTTCTATTACAGCTGTCAATTCTTTATTTTTAGCCTGAAATTCGACAGCTTCTTTTTGTGCATTTGTCTTTTCAAGTGTAAGTTCATTTACCATGCGATCACGTTGGTTTCTAAGCTCTTTTATTGTCTTGGCATTTTCTTCAAGCTGATTATGAAATTCACCGCGGATTCGATCATCAGATGATGATACGGCACGTAAGGCCTCTAAATAAAGACGAACAAGTGTATTTGCATACTGCTCGAATGTTTCTACATTTTTTTCTTGATCAGATGCAGCCACTGTCGCCTTTTCTTGTTCAAGCGAATAGGTATCCATCAGTGTATTAAATACACGATCCTTATTGCCTCCGATTGAAGCTGATAGTAATTCCAAGCGTTCCTTTGTCTCATCTGAGATACGAAATGATTTGATTCCAGTCATGATAAGCCTCCTGTTTTTAATCTATATTTCTATTGTAATACATAATGTTTACTTTGTAAAGTACACGTTTACATTTATATTAAAATAAAGTACGTATAATGAATATTATACGTACTTTTTGTGTGGAATTGGCTTGATTT
>QUFP01000020.1 GCA_003478935.1 Firmicutes bacterium AF25-13AC | reverse complement strand
GATATGATATGTAAAACCTCAAAAGATTTCGTCATTTTTAACAATGTTTGTTTGGAATAGTAGGGCTGCATATCAATTTTTATATGCTACTTTATGACACATAAGCATTGGCGCCGGGGTTGTCGTTGCCGTAACCTTCCAGCAGGTTGATAACGCCCCAGATACCGAGACCGGCACCGAGCGCGATAACGAGGGTCTGAAGAACGGTGATTGCCTGTTCAAAAAATGCCATATAGTTTGTTAGCCGGAATCTGATTAAAAAATAGGTTTGTCATGTTTCATAGGCATACAAAAGCCGGAACAATCTGCCGCCCGGTTTCCGGGGGCATGATTCCGGCTGTCCTCCTTTTTCATTATTTTTTCTTGCGATTGTCCGCTTTGTACGCCAATGCCCCGTAGAGGGCAGGTGCGACGAATAGATAAGATCACTCCCTTCTAAAGCGGAACGAAATTAAGCGCCCTTTGTGTCTACTTCATATACATCGCAGACCTCATTGGGCTTGAGTTTCAGCCTTGCGGACAAGAATGCTTCAATGTCAAAAGCGTTCTTGTCATCCGCGTCGGCAGTGTACTTGAAATTGGGGTGCTTGGTGATGTCGTACTTATCCGAAAGGAAAGGGCGCACACCGCGCAGCTGCAAGATACACTTGCCGCCATCCATAACAGCAAGCTCATCCTGGCTCATCAGCTCTTTCCCCAATTTTTGATAGTTGAGTGAATGGGAGGTTTCCCTCCCACGGCTCTCTCCGGTGTTGTAGGTGTCGATGGTTTCCTTTCCCAGCACGGCAGCCAGCTCCTTGAGGGTGGTTGGCTCTTTACCGCCCAGGAAGATGGATGTATCCATGTTACCGATGATGGTATCTGCGTTATCCTTATAGATCGCCTTGAGCTGACTCTGTGCCTGCAACACCAGACAGGCAGAGATTTCACGGCTTCGGATGGTGGCCACCAGCTTTTCCAGTTTCGGAATCTGCCCGATGTTAGCACACTCATCAATCAAACAGCGCACATGAACCGGAAGCCTGCCGCCATACACATCGTCGGCTTTTTCGCAGAGCAGATTGAAAAGCTGGGTATAACACATGGAGATCAGGAAGTTAAAGCTGTCATCCGTATCACTCATAATGAGGAACAGAGCAGTTTTCCTGTCTCCCAGAGTATCCAGCTCCAGCTCATCATAAGCCGTGACCTCACGCAACTCTGCAATGTCGAACACGGCAAGGCGAGCGCCGCAGGAAATCAAAATCGACTTGGCTGTTTTTCCAGCGGCCAGCTTATATTTCTTATACTGGCGCACCGCAAAGTGGTTTGGCTTCTCGGCTTCCAGTGCATCAAACATCAGGTCTACGGGGTTTTTGAACTCCTCGTCATCCTCACGGACTTCCATGGCGTTGATGAACTCAATGAGGGTGGAGAAGTTTTGTTCCTCCACCGGAGCCTCATAATGGATATAACCAATAAGCGCGCAGTACAACAAGGTTTCTGCTTTTACCCAGAAATCGTCTCCGGCCTTGCCTTCGCCTTTGGTATTGGCGATCAGCGTTGTTACCAGCTTCAAGATGTCCTTTTCGCTATGGATATAGGCGAAAGGGTTATAGTGCATGGACTTCTTGAAGTTGATGGTATTTAGGACCTTGATTCGGTACGGCTCATAAATGACCTTGCCGTGCTTATCCTTCATAGGCTTTCCGTCTTTCCCCAGCTTGGGTGCGCCCCTTTGGAGCATTTTTCCGCACTCCACCAAAATGGTTCCCTTCGGGTCTGTGACCACATAGGAACTGTGCATCTGCATCAGATTCGGTTTGAGCCAGAAGCGGGTCTTACCGGAACCGGAGCCGCCAATCACCAGCACATTTTTGTTTCTGGCGGTCTTTGGGTCCTTGGGGCGGCTGTTCATTGTCAGGCTCTCCGTTTTCGTCAGAATCACATTGTTCTGGAATACCGGGTCGATGTAGGGTGCAATGTCCTCATGGGTTCCCCACCGGGCGGAACCGTATTCAATGCCGTGCCTGTACTTCTTGGCGTTCTTGCTTTTCAGGTACACAGCCAGCCGCAGGCCGCCGCAGCAGCACAGGCCCACCAGCAGGTCCAGCGGGTGCAGGCTGGGCCACCAGCTGGTCAGCGCCATCGGCAGCGTGGAGAAGAACGAGAGCATTTTTGCCGAAGCGTCCGCACCCACGGCCATCCGCCACGCTTCACCGAAGTTGGTGGAGAAAAGCCCCATCAGGATATACGGCAGGTTCAGCAAAATGAGCTTTTTGATGTTCAGCTGCTTTTTCATCGTTCCAGCTCCTTCCGCTTGTTCCGGTCCACGACGGCGTGTTTCACCAGCTCTTTGAACTGGCTCAACTTTGCCAACACAGACGGACGCTCGGATTTCTCCGCCTTCCTGACCTTTTTCCCGGTGTACTCGGTAAAAGCAGCGGTCAGGGCATCCGCGTCCCGACCCTTGAAAAAGATCAGGTACTTGGGTGGGGAGCTGCTGCGGTCCTTCTTCACCGCATAGTCCACGCCGTATTTCCGCGCGATCTTCTCAAACTCCTTGATGGAGGGGTCGGTGATCTCGATGTTGGAAACCCCTTGGTTCTGACCAATCAGCTGTTTCACCGTCTGCTTGCCCTGGGGCTTCACAGGCGCGTCACGGCTTCTCTGTTTTTGCAGCTTCTTTTCCTTGCGGTGGGCAAGGTACTTGGTGATGGCGGCTTTCATCAACCGCCCGGTAAACTTTGTTCCGCTGACTACCAGCGTCAAAGTCCTGTTTTCCACTTCCTCCTGCATAGGTCATCGCCTCCTTTCCACGGATTTTGCAGGGGTGGCACTTGATACTAAGGCGGGACCACCAGCCGCCGCAGCAGGTATTTCAGCATGGCAGGCTCCTTTCAGCGCAGCTGGTCGGAGCGTTCATAGTACAGATGGCCCTGGCGCACTTTGGCATGGCTAAGAATCTTGATGTGGCCCTTTTCCTGGTTCTCCAGGCTTTTCTGGTATCCGGCCTCCGTCAGAAACAGGCGGGTTCGTTCACCTTTCCAGCCCACCGGGGAATCGTCGGTCAGCACATCGAAGATAATCATGTGCCGGGTGTCCTCGGCAAACCGCTCCAAATCCATGTATTCATGGCCGTGGTAGTTCTGCGCCTCGGCTTTGAGGCGCATTTCCTCCATCAGCTGGCCCACGGTCTTACGCTCAGGCATGGCGTGCGCCTCCTTTCCCGCGTCCCTGGCCCTTCACGGCCAGGATACCGTCCAGGGTGGTGGCGGTGATCCGCAGGCGCTCGGCGGTGGCAATGTCATTCTTCACGGTCTCGTCGATGCCGTGGCCGCAGACCACCAGCACATGGGACCGGCGCAGGTAGTCCCGCGCCATATCCAGCCCGTCCTTGTGTTCCTGGGGAATCTCGTCTTTGAGGAAGGTAGGCAGGAACAGCACCGGGCAGATGGGCGAATACCCGGCATCGTACACCTGACGGCAGTAGGCCGCAGCGTTCTCGGCGTTCTCATACTGGCTGTTGCTCCAGGGAGCCGTAATGTAGGCAAGAGGTCGTTTCATGGCAAAATCCTTTCTCCCGGTGTTTTCGGGCAGCAGAAAAGCGGCTGCTTACCAGCCGCCTGCGTACATATCGTGGTTAACTTGTGCGGTGTAGTGGTTGCTGATCGTGGTCGGCGCATTAAACAGCACCGCAAGCAGATACTGCTTCATGTTGCGGATTTCGGTGGTATTGTTCCGCAGGCATTCCATGACAAACTCGATGTGGGAGCAATCCAGCTTCAAAAAACGGGAGCGGACCACCTCATGGGGGAAGTCGCTGCCAGCGATCCGGGTGGTTTTCCGCTTGGCGCAGACGGTCTCCACCATCAGCTCCACAATCTCGTCCAGGTCCTCCCGGTAGGTGGTAAACTCCCGGCACAGGTGGTCATACTCGATGTTCTCCAGAATCAAATCCCGATAATTTTCCATCTCTGAGACAGACATCGCATCCCTTCCTTTCCGTTCCGGCAGCTGTGCTGCCGCTGGCTCCCGGAAGGGAATAGAATCGGTACTTGATCCATAAGTAATTGTTTTTTCTGTATTTGATTTCTCTATATTTAATTCTGCGGGCTTTTCCGTATCCGGTTTTACCATATCCGGGTTTTCCGTATCTGGTGAAGCCGTATCCGGCTGGGGCGTATCCGGGTTCTTCGGCTGTGGTTGCTCGTAGATAACATACTCGGTATCGCTGATCCGACCCTGCCGGTCTCGCAGCTGATGGCGGACAATGTACCCGGCAGTTTCCAGCTCCCGCAGCGCGCCGCCGATAGCGTCCACGCCCTCTTTGCAGATGGCGGCAAGCCCTCTGGTGGTATAGTTCCAGTCCTCCGGTAAGGACAGCATCATGGAAAGCAGCCCCTTGGCTTTCAGGGACAGTTTCCCGTTGCGTAAATGGTGATTGCTCATCACGGTATAATCTCTGGTTCGTTCAATGCGAAATACGGCCATTGACCTCACTCCTTCCAAATTTCTCAGGGTATGAAAAAAGCCACAATCCTGTAAAAAGAATTGTGGCAGTCAGCTGTTTTGTTCACTTTTTCTGCGCCGGTAGGGACGCTTGGGAATGGGCGGTCTGTCCAACAGGTCATTTCCCTGAGAGAATGGCAGAGTTTGCAGAACACGGTCAATCTCTATAAATTCCATACCATGCTGGGAATGGCAATCCTCCCGGATTGCTTCCCGGATTTCCTTTACAGTACACATTTCAATCCTTTCCTTTCGCAGTAATGATTTGTTTATGAGTGGCGGCGGTGTTTTCCCGGTTTGAAATCGAGGATATGTCCCTCAATCACACGAGCGTAACGCTTGATCTTGATCTCCCGACGCTGCTGGCTTTGCAGGGCGGCCTGATACCCGTCCTCGGTCAAAAACAGCCGCATTTCCTCTCTGGGACTGCCGTAAGCTGTGCTGGGACGCAGGACGGAAAACTCAATCATCCAGCGTGTGTCATCCCAAAACCTCTCTACGGCGAGAATGTTGTGTCCTTTCAGCTCACGGGCTGAAATATCCATCATAGGCGGCTCCTTTCATCGTTCCTGGTCTCTCTGACGCTTTTTCTGCCATGCCTCCAGCAGCTTGATGATGGTTTCCTGCATCCGCTGGGGCGTATAGCTTTTAGGAAAATACTTCCGCAAGGTGTCAGAGGTAAATGTCACTCGGTCCAGATCGCTTTTCTTTTCCTCACCCATGATGACACGCATCATATCGAGGGTCAGATGCCCCTCCTGACTGTATTTTTTGAGCCGCTGGGCTTGAGAAAGAGAAGGGGTAGCCTGTTCGCTGTCCATCGCGTCCAACAGGTCTACCTGTTCCTCCTTTTTGAGAAAGGACAGCTCATAGGCAGGGTTCAGGGCAATCTTCTTTTCATCCACCATATCCATCAATTCAGAAATCAGCTCTGTCAGACGGATATAGCGAAATATCTGGTTTTTACTCTGACCTACTTGCTCTGCCAAAATCTCACTGGACTTCTTGCCCTCTAACTTGTTCCCAACTTGGGAACAAGTTAAATCCACTCGCTCGCCTTGATGTTTCATGGCATCCAGTTTCATCTTGTAGGCAAAGGCCCTTTCACTGGGAAGCAGGCTTTCTCGTTGCAAGTTACTGTCAACCATAATGATCGTGGCGGCATCATCATCCAAATCCCGAACAATGACCGGCATGGTCTCCTTGCCTGCCAGCTCACTGGCTCTGTGCCGCCTGTGTCCGGCTACCAGCTCATAACCGCCCTCCGGGTCCGGTCGAGCAATCGCCGGAACCAGAACGCCATACTGCTTGATACTGTCAGCGGTCTCCATCATGGCTTCGTCATCCTTGACTTTGAATGGGTGGTTCTTAAAGGGATGCAGTTCAGACAGCGGAATCTCCTGAATCTTTTCCAGCTTTGCATCCTGACGGCCTTCTTCGGTGGAGAACAGATCATCTACCGAGGCCAGCTCTATTTTTTTCGCGCTGCTTTTCAAGTTTCAACACCTCCTTCGTCAGATTTCGATACCCCTCTGCCACCTTGCCGCCAGGGTCATGGGCAAAAATGCTTTTTCCCTCGGCGCTGATTTCCTTTGCCCGGACAGAATGGGGAATCTCTGTGCCGAATACTTTGATCTTGCTGCCATAGGTCTCACGCAGGAGCGCGGAGATCTCTTTGGCAAAGTTGGTTCGGCTGTCCACCATCGTCAGCAGGATACCGTCTATCTGGAGCTTGGGGTTGATCTGCCGCTTTACCTTGTTTACCGTGGAGAGCAGCTGTTCCAACCCTTTGGCGGGCAGATACTCCGCCTGAACGGGAATGATGATCCTGTTCGCAGCGGCCAGCGCATTGACCGTGAGCATCCCCAGGGAGGGCTGACAGTCGATGAGAATATGGGAGTATTGCCCCTTCAGCGTGTCCAGATATTGCCGCAAGATAGTCTCACGGCTCATGGCATTTACCAGAGATACCTCCATACCGGATAACTGGATGTCCGCAGGCATCAGGTCAATGCCTTCCGCATGATGCAGAATACCTTCTTCTCCAGTGCGTATAGGCTGATCCATCAGAATTTTGCCCATTGCATCGGACAATGTAAATGGCAACTTGTCCGGTTGCGGATTTCCCAGGCTGATTGTCAGACTCCCTTGTGGGTCCCCGTCGATCAGAAGAACTTTCTTTCCGGCCTGCGCCAGCCCGATTCCCAAGTTGGCACAGGTCGTTGTCTTGCCAACGCCGCCTTTCTGGTTGGCAATGGCGATGATTTGCGTGTTCATTGACTTCACCTCATTTCTGATTGTTGCTGTTGTTTCTGGAAATAGAAAAAGCCGCCACTTCAAAATTAACAGTGAAGTGGCGGCTCTTTCTATCGCCGGAATACGAGTTCCTGAAATGAAAAAAGCACCCAGCATTTATACTGTGTGCTACATCAAATTCATATTCAATTATTCAAATTAGCTCAAACTATGCCAAACTGCCACAGCCAAAAAACGAGGGGAAGAAGGGCTGAAAAGCACCCCAAAAATCGGCTCTCGGTTAACCACTTTGGGAACCACTTCCCCCTCTTTTTGCCCTCTTTTTGGCCAGTTAACCACTTGCGGACCACTAAAAATTGGATGAAATCGGCTCTCGTTTTGCCAAATTTGGTCAAACCATATCAGCCCGTTTAGATATAGCAAAAGCCCGGAAAACCTTGATTTTCCGGGCTTTTTGAACCATTTTGATATTGTCTGAGCAGTCGATTATCGCTTGCTGAACTGCGGAGCGCGACGAGCTGCTTTGAGACCGTACTTCTTTCTTTCCTTCATTCTTGGATCTCTTGTTAAGAAACCTGCCTTCTTCAGAACTGGACGATACTCAGCGTCTGCCTGCAGAAGTGCACGGGAGATACCATGACGGATTGCACCAGCTGACCTGTTGTTCCACCACCATGAACGTTAACTAAAACGTCAAACTTGTCAGCAGTCTCAGTTGCTGCAAGCGGCTGACGTACAACCATCTTTAAGGTCTCAAGACCAAAGTAGTTGTCAATATCTCTCTTATTGATGGTGATATTACCAGTACCTGGTACTAAATATACTCTGGCAATACTGCTCTTTCTTCTACCTGTTCCATAAAACTTTGTCTTAGCCACTGTGATTTCCTCCTTACACTACCTATTAGAATGTCAATACTTCTGGCTTCTGTGCTGCGTGCGGATGCTCTGCTCCTGCATATACGTGAAGCTTTGTGTACATCTCTCTGCCCAACGGTCCCTTTGGAAGCATACCTGCTACTGCAAGCTCAACAACCTTCTCTGGCTTCTTCTCGATCATTTCCTTTAAAGTAGCGGTCTTGAAACCACCAACATATGCGGAATGAGTGTGATACAGCTTCTGCTCCATCTTCTTTCCGCTAACTACAATCTTCTCAGCATTGATAACGATTACATAATCACCTGTATCAACGAAAGGTGTGAACTCTGGCTTGTTCTTTCCTCTTAATACCTTAGCAACCTCGGATGCAAGACGACCTAATGTCTGTCCTTCAGCATCTACAACATACCACTTCTTCTCAACTTTTGCAGGATTTGCCATGTAAGTCTTCATTGGTTTCCCTCCTAAATAAATATATCCATTTAACTATACTACATTTATTGTAAGCAGTCTGTCTTTACCGGGGCTTGGCTTAGCCAGACACATACACGCTATCAACTGTGTCTAAACTATATTTAAACACAGCTTCCTTATTATATTACACTCTGCCGTGTGTGTCAACTGCTTTTCTTGAATTTTTCAAAAAAAATAAGGTTTTCCGTTACAGTTCTCCCCTCAAATCGTTACTGATTGCCCAGCAGAGCTTTGAGGTAGCGAAACCAAACCCGATAAAAAGTTCGATTCATATGAATGCCATCATCAAGATAATTTTTCTGGCGCACAATCCAAGTGCTGTCCACATATGTAACATCATTTTCCTGACAGATGCTCCTAAGTTCATGATCAAACTGTGGTGCCCGCACTAAATCTGCTCGCACCTGTCCAAGCGCATCTGATGGAGACAACAGGCTGCTGACGATAATCTTTACACCTGGTATGGATGCCTTTAGCTGCTGAAGCATCGTTACATAATCTCTCCTGTAATCCGCAATCTCAGTGTAATGATTACAGTCATTTAATCCAGTAAAAATTACAACCTGTTTCGGCAGCGTAGCCGCCACCTCTGGTATCTTTGTAATCAGCACATCAATCGTTGCGCTTCGCTGATACACTATATTCGTCATATCTAAGAAACCGTATTCACCGATTGCCTGTGTCATTGAATCACCAAAAAAGATCGTATTGGCAAAAAGAGTACGCACCGCGACCTGTTCCTCATCAGTAAGATTCGTTACGGTGTCTGCATCAAGCTCTTCGTTCCACTGTGCAATCATTGCATCAAGTGAGGTGCCACTCTCCTGTCCATTTTCTATCTGAGCCTGTTCTTGGTTCTGGTCTTGTACTTGACTTTCATTCTGTACCAAATCTTGTGTTTCTGCCTGTTCTAGCCCTGCAGCCTGTGTTTGCACCTCTGTCTGCTGCAGTGCTGCCACTCACTTGCCGCATCAATCTCTGATTTTGTGCCTAAGTTTTCCACCAGGCTCTTTGCCTCTGCCGTGACCATTGATTTCTTGATTCGAAAGGTAAATACCAATCCAAGCACCATAAAGGCAAGCAAGAAGCTTCCTAAAATTGACAACGCAATACGAAGCAAACGTGTATATTGTCTCATTCTGCTGCCTCCTCTCCCAAGACAAGTGCAAGTGACGAATCCTTTGCAAAGCTTTGCAAATTGTAGAGAATCAGAAGATCGGTATACTTATTGACAGCGATCTGCATATCAAGATCACTGCTGTAGTAGCGCGGATCAACAATATCAATCTCTGAAAAATATGGAGTCAAAAAGCCAATCATTGCATTCGCATAGGAATCCTTTAATAAAAGCAGTTTTCTTCCACTCTGCGAGCTAGTTTGAATATTCAAGAGCCCATAATTTCCACCTAAAAAGACCTCATATGGATCATTTCCAAGGAGTCCCTCTTCTGAGTAAATAGTCGTTGTTGTCGTCTGTGCTTCTTTGTTGGTTACAAGAATTGTTTCCGGCTCCTTTGGCAAATAAAGATCAATTGTGTCTTTTGTTCCTGAATAAAACCCACTCGAAGACATCATAGTTCCCTGAAACTTGGCGTGAACAGTGTATGCCTCAAAATCACCTTCCTCATAAGTAAGATCCATCTGCTTTGCAAGCTCTTTAAATGCAGCACTTGCACCATACGTTGTCCAATGGTGATCGGTTCGATAATAAATCTGATTAGTCTTTGCTGCCTCTGCCAATTCATCTGCACAGTCAACAACTGTGACATTAGATAACTCTGAGATTTTCGAAGTCGAAATCCAGCTCTCATACCAGCTCTTTTCATCTCCCTGCGGTGCACCTGAAGGCAAGAGATCTTTTAAAATCCATGATGCTGTCGGTACAAGCATGACATAGCTTTGAAGTTGTGAATTGCGTTCTAAAAATGAATTCAAAATCTTCTGCTTTTCCTGATCCTCTTTATCAATTTCACTCTTTTCAAAACCTTGAATCAGATACCCATCCTTGCCTCGATAAATTCCATTTTGATAATCAATTCCAAGGATGCGGTTTTGCAAAGAATTTAAATAAACCCAAATGTCTCTTGCAGGATACTGATCCGCCAGGTAGCTTTCTACCTCATTTGAAAAAGTTCCATCAACAATTCCCTCATAGGAAAGCTTAGGACGCTGAGCAAGATTTCTACGCTCAGATGCAGAAAAACGTCTGGTCGGCCAGAACAGGCTGACGACACTCAAAAGCAAAAGCAGCAATACGCTGGTAAATGCCAGCAAGCAAAAATAAAAGCCTTTTCTTTTGCGAATTTCTTTTGTGTTCAAAGCAAACCTCCTTAGAATCTGAAATATAAAAATGGATTATATGTCTGGTAGACAAGCGCTGCAATACAAAGTAAAAATAAAAACACTCGAACTGCTGCGCTTACCTTTGGGTAACGTACAAAAATCTGCTCGCCGAGCTGATGCATAATCGGCGTGGAAAAGAGAACACCAAGCACCAATAAAACAATACTTGTGCGCAGAAAATATCCTGCCGTTGCGTTAAAAAAGGAAACTTTGCCTATGCCAAACATCATACAAAAATATTGTCCAAGTGAAGCAAAGCTTGTATTTGCAAACAACATCCAGCCAATCACTACGGCAATGAGTGTAAATGTATGACCAATCACCTTATGCTTTTTTAAAAATCCGCCAATCAAATACTTTTCGATGATAAGCAACACACCATAGTAAAGCCCCCAAAGCAAAAAGTTAATGCCTGCGCCGTGCCATACACCAGTCAGCCCCCAAACAATCAGCAAGTTTCGGATATGCTTTGCAGTTGTCACGCGATTCCCGCCAAGCGGAATGTACACGTACTCGCGAAACCAGGTTCCAAGTGTCATATGCCACCTGCGCCAGAAATCGGTTATGCTTGAAGCGATATATGGATAATTGAAATTCTGTGGAAAACGAAAGCCAAACATTCTTCCCAGACCAATTGCCATATCCGAGTATCCGCTAAAATCGTAATAAATCTGCAGCGTATATAAAATGGCGCCGATCCATGCTGTCACAATAGACGACTGCACATTGCTTAGCGCTTGAATACGCACAAAAATCTGGCCTAACAAATTGGCAAACAATACCTTCTTCACCATACCTCGGATAAAAAACTCACAGCCCACGCCAAAGCCTGCAATCGTTACCTTGCGGCTTCTAATCTGCTGCTCCACGTCCTCATACCGCACGATTGGACCAGCGATCAGCTGTGGAAACATTGCAATATAGAGGGCAAAGTTAATCAGATTATTCTGTGCCCTTGTCGTTCCGCGATACACATCGACCAGATAGGAAATTGCCTGAAATGTATAAAATGAAATACCAATCGGAAGTGCAATCTTTACAACTGGAATGAGTGACGGCAGCATTGCATGAAGTGTCTGCGAGATCCCGGATACATACTTGAAAATACCAAGCATCAGCACATTCCAGAAAACTGCAAAGCCCAAGTTCCAGACACGCATTTTTGACTGTGATGCTCTGTCTGCTTCTATAATGCGTCCAAAAACATAATTGATACCGATACTTAAAAGCATAAGAAGAATATTTCTCGGTTCTCCCCATGCATAAAAGAATAAACTTGCGATTAAAAGAATTGCATTTTTCATCTGCTTGGGACTAAGCATGTACACCAAAACCACAACAGGCAGAAATGCAAATAAAAAAGTCATACTTGAAAATACCATTGTTATCTTCTTCTCCTATTTGTGATTTTATTTGGCTGTCGCATCTGCAAATGCCTCTCTTGCCAGTGAGCTGTCCTTTGATACAATAAACAACATATAGTGGCCATAAGTGATTGTCATTGCATTGTTAATCAGCTCCATCTGATCGACACCATAGCCCTCAAAGCATGACTTTTGGTATTCGATTCGTTTTTGAATTGCTTCTTCTACTGACTCTTTCTGACTAGTATCTTTTAAATTGACTAACAAAAGCTCTGCCGCATCCATATTGGAGTCTGGTCCATAGTAGACAAGTCCATTAAATGCATTGGCTTCCAAGCCAAACCGCTCTTTTACAACCATATCGCTCTCTGACACGACTGTATCTGGCATCAGCTCAACTAAATTTTGCGCCACTGTGTTTACATCGATTTCTCGATATTCTTTTTCCCTTGTAAGCAACCACACACAGAAAAGTAAGGCGATCAATGAGATCGCTTGCAAAAAATAAATAGATAGTTGTCTTGCTTTATTACCTGTTTTCTTGCTTATCGTATCGTTTTCCTTACTGTTTGTTCTCTTGTTCATAAAGATCCCTTTTTTTGTCTCTTGTCGTGTACCAAGTAGAGAGCATTTTCTCTTTCTGATAGCCCAAACGCTCATATAAGTAAATCGCCGGATTGCTATCTGCACATATCATGCTAAGTTTCTCATAACCATTCTCTGCTGCAAGCTGTTCAAACATCAAAAGACCTTCCTTGCCAATTCCTTGATTTCTGAAAGCTTCGCTTACGCCAAGACTTTCCAGCTCAAAAAATTCTTCGCCTGTCTCTTCGTTTTTGATCTTCTTTGCAGAAAAAAAACCTACCTGCGCATCACCTTTACAAAGTGAAAAACATCGTTCTCCCTCTGCAATATCCAAAAGCAGCTGCTTTGATGTTCTTTTTACACCACCTGGAACCTGCTTGAAGCATTCATTTTCAAGATTACAGTATTCCTCAACAAGTTTGCTGTCGCTAGTATCTAACGATACAGCTTGAATTGCCACTCCATTTGTTTTTGAATCTACCTTCGTTGTCTTGACAAGCTTCCACTGGTTGTAACTGGTATCAAATGAGAAATACTCAGCCTGATATCCAATCTTTAAATGACCGGTATTGTCTCTCACATGGATCTGCTTTGCTCCGTTTCTGGATGCCTGTTTGACAAGACGCAACAAAAGCCTTTCAAAATCGCAGTCATCACAATCATAGATTTGTATATATGCTTTGCCAAAACTTTCGATCTCGCCCTGATTGATCCGGTAAGACCAATGCTCATTTTCCTCACGGATCACTGCTGGAAGCTCCTCTTCCTCAATGGAAATCAGTGTCAGCCCCTCTGCCGGTGCCTTCGGACCTGCCTTGCTTCTATCTCGCGCTTCAAGCGCCTCTTTGATCTGTTCTGGCTTCCAGAAACCGCAACCCACCTTTACTAAACTGCCCACAATAATGCGCACCATATTGTAGAGAAATCCATTTCCGCTGATGCGAATGTCAATGCGGTCGTCTTCATTCTTTTTTATTGTAATCGAATAAATACGACGAACTGTATCCTCTACCTGTGTGCGGATTGAGCAAAAGCTCTTAAAATCATGCTCACCGACAAGGTACTGCGCTGCTTCTCTCATCTTATCCACGTCAAGTGCATAATAATAAAAATAGGAATTTAAACGCTGATCAGGCAGCGGCACTCTTCTGTTTAAAATACGATACTCGTAAGTCTTTCTTGTATTGCGCTTTCGCGGATGATAATCTGGTGCAACCTCACAGGACTCCTGAATTACGATATCCTTTGGCAGACGCTGATTAAGCGCGATACAGATTTTGTCAGCCGGCATACGCGCATGAGTGTCAAACACCGCAATGTTGCCTCTTGCATGAACACCAGAATCGGTTCGACTGGCACCAATCACCTCAATCGGCTCATTTAGCAGCTTGGACAGTTCACGGTTTAACACTTCCTCGATACAGATGCCATTTGGTTGCTTCTGCCATCCACAGTAATTCGTTCCATCATAGGCAACGACCATTTTTACTCGCTTTGTCATTCTATTTCTCACTCTCAAAACTTATTTGGAAAAATCTATTTTCTTATCTGCTTACTTCCACAACACTGCTAATACAACCATAACCACCATGTATAAGAGCAGGCAGCCATATGCTTTCTTATCAATCGCTGCATATTTTAACGGCTTCATTTTTGTACGGTTCTCATCTCCATGATAGCATCTTGCTTCCATCGCCATTGCAAGATCGGATGCACGGCGAAATGCTGAGATAAAAAGCGGTACAAGAAGCGGCACCATCGCTTTGGCTTTTTTTATAAAACCGCCGCTCTCAAAATCGGCTCCTCTGGCTGTCTGCGCCTTCATGATTTTGTCTGTCTCTTCAATCAAAATTGGAATAAAACGAAGTGCAATTGACATGGTCATTGCAATTTCATGCACTGGAATCTTGACCTTTTTTAAGAAACCAAGGCTCTTCTCTAGGCCATCTGTCAGCGCATTTGGCGTTGTCGTAAGTGTCATGATTGATGAGCCAAGAATCAAAAGAATCAAACGTATTCCCATGTATACGGCCTTTTCTAAGCCCTCCCATGTTATATGGCGAAGCAGCCACACATCTATAATACTTGTTCCCGGTGTCAGAAACAGATTAAAAGAAACTGTAATCAAAAGAATAATTACAATACTCTTTAATCCTCTTGCCATAAATTTGAATGGAACAGTTGACAGATGAATCACAGCTGCTAACGCAAACACGGCTAGCAGATAGCAGATTGGTCCATCTGCTGTAAACAGACTAATAATATAGAGCATAGTACCTGCCAGCTTGACACGCGGATCAAGCTTATGAATTATGGAATCTGCCGCATAATATTGTCCTATTGTAATATCTCGAATCATACAGTTTTTCCCTCCGGCTTTCTACGTGATTCAATCTGACTCTTTTGATCTTGATTATTCTGGTCTTTGCTCTTGCAATCCTGTTTTTTCTTTCCCTGAAAATATATTAAAAGATTCTTTCTTGCCTCTTGTACAGTAATGGCATTTTCAAAAACAGGGTAGCCTTCACTCTTTAGCCTATGCATCAGCTGTGTCACCTGTGGAATCGCAAGACCCATCTCGTTAAGCTCTTTTTCATGTTCAAATACCTTTCGCGGCTTATCATCGAACACAATCTTTCCACCATTTACAACAAGAATACGGCTTGCATATTGTGCCACATCCTCCATGCTGTGTGAGACAAGCACTATTGTGATGCCGCGCTCTTTCTGCAGCTTTGCGATCTGACCTAAGATATCATCTCTTCCCTTTGGATCAAGACCTGCTGTCGGCTCATCTAATATTAAAATCTGTGGATTCATTGCCAACACGCCAGCAATTGCCACACGGCGCTTCTGTCCTCCCGACAGCTCAAATGGTGATGCTTCATAAAGTGATTCATCAATTCCTACCATCTTAAGTGCCTCGGTTGCCCTTGCCTTTACTTCATCTTCAATCAATCCCTGATTTTTCGGGCCAAAGCATACATCCTTAAAGACGCTTTCCTCAAACAGCTGATACTCTGGATACTGAAATACAAGACCTACCTTGCTGCGAAGCTCTTTTAACGGATATCCATCCTGCCATATATCTTTTCCTTCATAGGTGATTGTTCCGCTTGTCGGCTTCATAAGACCATTTAAATGTTGGATCAGCGTCGACTTTCCGGAACCTGTATGACCAATAATTCCGATAAACTCATTTTTATGAATAGACAAACTCACATCATTTAATGCCGGGAATGACTCTTTGCTGTCCGGGTCATAGACATGTGTGACATGAGATAACTGCAGCAAAACCTTTTCCTGCTCACTATTCATTGTTTTTGAACAATTATTTTCTGAATAATTTTCTTTTCCTGAAACTTGTGCTCCATGAACAGAAAAATCTACATCGCACACTCGCTTAAACTCATCTGTAAACTCATTGACACTGAGCACACCATCTTTAAATGGCAGGCCGTCCTTCTTTAACTCCCATGCAAGTTCCGTCACCTGCGGCACATCAAGATGATAACGCTTTAACTGCTCTACCTGCGAAAAAATCTCTCGTGGTGTTCCATCATCAACAATTCGACCGCCATCTACGACAACTACGCGGTCAGCATCAATGACCTCTTCCATATAATGGGTGATCAAAATGACTGTGATTTTTTCCTTTTTATTCAATTCATGAACGGTATCAAGAACTTCCTTTCGGCCGCTCGGATCAAGCATAGCAGTCGGTTCATCCATAACAATAATCTGTGGCTTCATCGCCATGATTCCTGCGATTGCAACACGCTGCTTCTGTCCGCCAGACAATTTATTTGGTGACTGCATACGGTATGCTTCCATACCAACAGCCTTTAAACTTTCATTGACACGCTTCCAGATTTCCTCTGTCGGTACGCCCATATTTTCTGGGCCAAATCCGACATCTTCCTCCACAACATTGGCTACAATCTGATTATCTGGATTCTGGAAAACCATACCGGTAGACTGACGAATCTTCCATAAGTTTTTCTCATCGGATGACAACTTGTCCGATATATATACAGTTCCCTCGGTAGGCAGCAGCAAGGCATTTAAATGTTTTGCCAGTGTTGACTTGCCTGAGCCGTTATGACCCAATATTGCAACAAAGCTTCCTTTCTCAATATCAAGAGATACCTGTTCTAGCGCAGTCTTTTCGCCAATCTCTTCACCATTGTCGCCATACTTGCTGAAACGGTGAACTAGATTTTTTATACTGATAATGCCCATCTGTGGCCTCCTCTCTCTAACACTCGATTATCATAGCATGACGCCGCTCGAATTGCAAGCTATGATGCAGTTCACAGGACGCCATTCACAAAACAAAATAAAGCCATGCAGATACCTGCATGGCTCATCTTCTATTCGTATGGAATTGTTAATGTAATGTTTTAATCTAAGGATTAAACTAACTCTAACAGTACTTCCATTGCGTTATCACCCTTACGAAGACCGATCTTTACGATACGAGTGTAACCGCCGTTACGGTTAACGTACTTTGGAGCGATCTCATCGAAGAGCTTCTTCGGCATATCTACGGACTTTGTTCCCTTCTTCTTACCAGCGTTGGTAGACGGAACCTCAGTTACTCCGTAGAGAACCTTCATCATCTGTCTTCTTGCATGAAGTCTGGAAGCCTTATCCTTCTGGATTTCCTTCTCTACTTCATCATAAACAGTAACCTTCTTGCCGTTTACTACTTCCTTTACGTTCTTGCCATCAGCGTCCTTGCGGGCAACCTTAGCCTTAACAGTAACGGTCTCGTAGTTATCCTTTTCCTTAACAGCCAGAGCGATAAGTCCTTCAGCAACCTTCTTGACTTCCTTTGCTCTTGCTTCTGTTGTAACAATCTTGCCATTGTAAAGAAGACTTGTAACCTGGCCTCTGATCATGGCCTTTCTCTGGTTAGAAGTTCTTCCAAGCTTTCTGTAACCTGCCACTGTGATTTACCTCCGTTTAACTTACTCTTCACCGGACTTAAAATCCAACCCCAGTTCCTTCAGCTTTGCGTTAACCTCGTCAAGAGATTTCTTACCAAGGTTTCTGACTTTCATCATATCCTCAGCAGTCTTGTTGCAAAGTTCTTCAACTGTGTTGATTCCGGCTCTCTTCAAACAATTGTAGGAACGAACGGACAGCTCCAGTTCATCGATGTTCATCTCGAGAACCTTTTCCTTCTCATTGTTTTCCTTCTCAACCATGACCTCAGCGGACTTGGCGTTCTCGGAAAGATCAATGAACAGATTCAGGTGCTCATTCAGAACCTTTGCAGCCAGGCTGACTGCTTCATCTGGTGCTAACGTACCGTTAGTATATACGTCGAGTGTCAGTTTATCATAATCAGTAACCTGTCCCACACGGGTATTCTCAACAGTCACATTGACTCTCTCGATTGGTGTGTAGATGGAATCTACTGCAATCACGCCGATTGGCAGTTCACTGTTCTTATTCTTCTCTGCACTGATATATCCACGTCCCTTGGTAATGGTAAGCTCCATATAGAGACGGCAATCTTCTCCGCCGCTAAGTGTTGCAATTACCTGGTCCGGATTCATAATTTCAATATCCTGATCAACCTGAATGTCAGCAGCGGTAACAACACCTTCGCCCTCATGCTCGATATAAGCAATCTTTGGCTCGTTTGTCTCGCTGTTGTTCTTGATTTCAAGACTCTTCACATTCATGACGATCTCTGTAACATCTTCTTTCACTCCCGGGATAGAGGAGAACTCGTGAAGCACGCCCTCAATCTTAATCTGACTGACAGCTGCACCCGGAAGCGAAGACAGCATGATTCTTCTTAAGGAATTGCCAAGTGTAATACCATAGCCTCTCTCAAGCGGCTCTACTACAAACTTGCCATATCTGTTATCCTCAGACATCTCCTTAATTTCAATCTTGGGTTTTTCGAAATCAAACACTATTAGCCCCTCCTTATAGGATGCTTTAAGAGAAGCATTCAAATAAAATCAGCTTGTTTAGCAGTAGGCTGCAAAGCTTTGCAAAACCATTACTGCTAAACAATGAAAAATTATTATTTGGAATACAACTCGACAATCAGCATCTCGTCTACCGGAACATCGATCATCTCTCTAGTCGGGATCTGCTTAACAGTTCCACTTAAAGCCTCGATGTTAGCCTCTAACCACTCCGGTACCATTCTGCTGCCTGTTACTGCTACGATGTCCTTATAACGCTGGGAATCCTGAACCTTTTCCTTGATGGAGATTACATCACCAGCCTTGATTAAGTAAGACGGGATGTTTACACAGGAACCGTTTACAAGCACATGCTTGTGGTCAACAATCTGTCTAGCCTCGTCTCTTGTACGAGCGAAACCAAGACGGAAAATAACATTATCTAATCTACGCTCCAGAAGAATCATCAGGTTCTCACCGGTCATACCAGTCTGACGCTCTGCCTTTGCATAATAATTTCTAAAAGGTTTCTCCAAAACACCATAGATAAGCTTTGCCTTCTGCTTTTCACGCATCTGCAGACCATACTCGCTCATCTTCTTATTAGCTCTCTTAGACTGTCTATTAGACTTCTTGTCATATCCAAGATAAATTGGGTCCATATCAAGAGATCTGCATCTCTTAAGCACTGGAACTCTACTTACTGCCATCTTTAATACCTCCTAATTAAACTCTTCTACGCTTTGGCGGACGACAACCATTGTGCGGAACTGGTGTCACATCCTTGATGCTGGTAACTTCAAGACCACAAGCCTGAAGTGCACGGATAGCTGCCTCACGACCTGAACCCGGTCCCTTTACCATAACATCAACGGACTTTAATCCATGTATTAAAGCTGCCTTAGTAGCAGTCTCTGCTGCCATCTGAGCTGCATAAGGAGTAGATTTCCTTGAACCTTTAAATCCAAGACCGCCTGCACTTGCCCAGGATAAAGCGTTTCCCTGGGTATCAGTCAACGTAACAATTGTATTGTTGAAAGATGACTGAATATGGGCCTGTCCACGTTCAACGTTTTTCTTTACACGCTTTTTTGTCACTTTCTTTGCTGACACATTCTTAGCCATTAAACTAACCTACTTTCTTCTTATTTCTCTTTCTCTCTTTACGAGTAGTTATAAGCTGCTATTTACTTAAATTACTTCTTCTTGTTAGCAACTGTCTTCTTAGGACCCTTACGTGTTCTAGCGTTGGTCTTTGTCTTCTGTCCGCGGACAGGAAGGCTCTTTCTGTGACGGATGCCTCTATAGCAACCAATCTCCTGGAGTCTCTTGATATCCATGGCAACTTCTCTTCTTAAGTCACCCTCTACAGTGTACTCTCCATCGATAACGTCACGAATTCTTGCAACTTCCTCGTCAGTCAGATCCTTAACACGGGTATCCGGGTTAACATCTGCTGCAGCAAGAATCTTGTTGGAACTTACTCTACCGATTCCGTAGATGTAAGTCAGACCAATCTCCACACGCTTTTCTCTTGGTAAATCAACGCCTGAAATACGAGCCATGTGTGTTTTGCACCTCCATTTTCACTTTCATAAAATTGAACTTTTTGAAACAACGTTTCCGTGTGTCTCAATTGCCCGGGTCATTAGCCTTGTCTCTGCTTATGCTTCGGGTTCTCACAAATAATGCGGATGATACCCTTTCTCTTAATAACCTTGCACTTTTCGCAGATCGGCTTTACTGATGATCTTACTTTCACAGTATTTTCTCCTTTCTGGAACCACATTGGTAATGGTTTGGGTTGCTTCTATTCTTATTTAAAAACCTAATTAAAGTCCTATTAAAAAGAAAGAAACTTCACAAAAGTCCGTTTTTTAGTATAGCACAATCATTTAGATTTCGTCAAGCATATTTTTAAATTTTTTTCAAAATTTTTCTTTACTTATCTCTCCAAACGATTCTGCCCTTTGCCAGGTCATATGGAGACAGCTCTACTGTTACCTTATCACCCGGAAGGATACGGATATAGTTCATACGAAGCTTTCCGCTGATATGAGCCAGCACCTGATGACCATTATCCAGTTCTACCTGAAACATTGCGTTCGGGAGCTTCTCCAATACTTTGCCTTCCATTTCAAACTTTTCTGCCTTTGACATTACTTTTTCAATCCTTTCTTACTTACATGCCTACTGCCATTCTTTTTTGTCCCAATTCGGAAGTGTCAGAATTTCTGGATCTCCCTCCGTAATCAGAACTGTGTTTTCATAATGCGCTGCCAACGAGTTATCATCGGTTACTACCGTCCAGTCATCATCTAATACGCTGACTGCATAATCACCCATCGTGATCATCGGCTCTATAGCCAGTGTCATGCCAGGGCGCAGGCGGATTCCTCTTCCAATTGTCTTAAAGTTTGGAATTTGCGGATCTTCATGCAAATGTGTGCCAATGCCATGGCCAACAAGCTCACGCACAACTCCATAACCAAAGCTCTCCGCATATTTCTGAATCGCTGCTGAAATATCATGAAGATGATTTCCTGCTTTTGCATAACGTATTCCTTCAAAGAAACTCTGTCTGGTAACATCAACTAACTGTCTAGCTTCTTTTGAAATCTCGCCAACAGCAAATGTTCTTGCAGCATCAGAATGATATCCTTTATAAATCATTCCCGCATCCAGACTGATAATATCACCTTCTTTTAAAATACGCTTCTTGCTTGGTATTCCATGAACTACAACTTCATTTACAGAAGTACAGATTGAAGCCGGATATCCCTCGTAGTTTTTGAAGTTCGGGATGCATCCGAAATCACGGATGATCTCCTCACCAACCTTGTTGATCTCCCACGTGGAAATACCCGGTTTAATGATCTTTTCCAGCTCATCAAACATAACAGAGAGGTTCTTGCAGGACACTCTCATCAACTCAATTTCTTTTTCTGATTTAATTGAAACAGCCATTTTCTCCTCATTCCTTGCGTAACCCTATACGCACAGACCTGTGGCAGTGTCCCTGCCACAGATCTTCAATGACGAATCCTATTTTCGTCTTGCTTTTCAGCCTTCCAAAACTGCCGTGATATCAGCGAACACGTCTTCCATATCCTTTGTACCATCCACTGTAACCAGCTTTTTCTTTGACTCATAGAAATCAATCAGAGGCTGTGTCTGTGCATGGTATACGTCAAGACGCTTCTGTACGGTTTCAGGCTTGTCGTCACTGCGCAGGATTAATTCGCCGCCGCAGCGATCACAGATGCCTTCTACCTTAGGCGGAATGTGTTCGATATGATAGGTAGCTCCACAGGTTACACAGGCTCTGCGGCCGGACATACGTTTTACAATATTTGCATCCGGAACATCTACATTTATTGCATAGTCAATATCAGTTCCCATCTTCTCAAGTGCAGCCTCTAACGCTTTTGCCTGCGGAATTGTTCTTGGAAATCCATCCAAAATGTATCCATTTGCACAATCGTCTTTTGACACACGATCTGTTACAAGATCACAAGTAAGCTCATCCGGAACTAACAGTCCCTGATCCATATACTCCTTTGCCTTCTTGCCTAACTCTGTTCCAGCCTTCAGATTGGCACGGAAAATATCTCCAGTAGAGATATGTGGAATCTGATATTTTGCTGCAATCTTTGCTGCCTGTGTGCCCTTACCTGCACCAGGTGCTCCTAACATGATAATCTTCATATTTCCCTCTCATTCCGCCGCAAAAGCAGCATGCGTTACCGCAATTATAATTATAATCAGAAATATCATAACAGATTTGTGCTTAAAAAGCAAGAAAATCCCCTGCAAAACAGGAGATTTTCTCGTAAAAATACAGTTCACTGAATGCCCATTCGCAAAACTGCACGTTCCGTGCGTCGCTGCTAATCGCAAACAAAGTTTGCGCGCAGCGTTGTTTTGTTCATAAACGGGCATCCACTTCATCATGCTACTCTGTCAAATCTTCATGCAAGCATGAGATTTGTCCAGACTTAGCATGATGCGTGAACTGTAACAATTAGAATATACTCTCGTACTCTCTAGCCACCATCTTGGATTCAATTGATTTTGCCGTCTCTAAAACAACACTTACAATAATGATCAAAGAAGTTCCCATGAAGGAAAGTCTTGTAATATTGAATATACCACTCAAAATGATCGGAAGCAATGCAATGATGGTCAAACCAACAGCACCGATAATGATCAGGTGATTGAGCATGTTGTTTAAGAAATCACTAGTTGGCTTTCCTGGTCTTACACCTGGAATAAAACCACCGGACTTTTTCATATTGTCGGCAATCTCTAATGGATTGAAAGAAATTGATGTATAGAAATAAGCAAAAACGATAAGCAACGCTACATAAACCACAACGCCAATTGAATAGAACGGAAGTGACGGTCTAAACCAGTAGTTTGAGCTTAACATTGCCATAATCTTTCCGCCGATCGTTGTTACATCGATCTGGTAGCCGAAAAATGATCCGATAATCTGTGGCATGGACATAAGTGAGGATGCAAAAATAACAGGCATAACGTTTGCAGTATTCACCTTTACAGGAATATATGTTGAACGTCCGCCTACACTTCTGCGTCCCTGCACCTTCTGCGCATACTGGACCGGAATTCTTCTTTCAGCTGCATTCAGCAGTACCGTAAATCCAAGAATTGCAAGAAGAATTGCAATTACGAAAACTGCAATTAAAATCTGTACAGCGATGCTGCGTCCTGACATAAAGGTTTCATAAATCGTGATCGCATCATCTGGAAGTCTGGAAATAATGTTGTATAACAGGACAACTGAAATACCATTTCCAACACCCTTTTCTGTGATACGCTCACCAACCCACATAAGGAAAGCACTGCCGGCTGTCAGAGTAATTACACATACTACCACATTGTACCAGGTATAATGCTCAAACATTCCGCTTCTGCCAAATCCGATAGACATAGCAGTGGACTGAATCAGAGCAAGACCTACTGTAACATATCTGGTAATCTCTGCGATCTTTTTTCTTCCTTCCTGACCATCCTGCTGCAGCTCTTCCAGCTTTGGAATTGCAATTGTCAGCAGCTGAATAATAATGGAAGATGTAATATATGGCGAAATGCTCAATGCCAAGATGGAGAAGTTCTCGAAAGAACCACCCGTCATAGCATTGAACAAGTTAAACGCATCGCCGTTGCTTCCATTAAAGAAATCAGCGAAATAATCAGGATCAACGCCCGGAACTGGTAACTGTGAACCAAAACGGATTACCAGGAGCATTAAAAATGTGAATATAAGACGACCTCTTAATTCCTTCATCTTTAACGCATTCTGAAGCGTTTTGAACATTAGATCACCTCTACGTTTCCACCAGCAGCCTCGATCTTAGCCTTAGCTCCCTCAGAGAAAGCGTTTGCCTTAACGGTCAGCTTCTTGGTCAGGTCTCCGTTTCCAAGAATCTTTACAGCATCAAATCTGTTCTTTACTGCACCAGCCTCAACTAAAGTCTGGATGTCAACTACTGCACCATCCTCAAACTTGTTAAGTTTCTCTACGTTAACGTATGCAACGAGCTTTGTATTTCTATTTGTGAAGCCTCTCTTAGGAAGTCTTCTGTATAACGGCATCTGACCACCCTCGAAACCGATTCTTGGTGCTCCAGAACGTGCCTTCTGACCCTTATGGCCCTTACCAGCAGTCTTACCGTTGCCCGAACCATGTCCACGGCCTCTTCTGAAATTACCGCTGTGTACGGAGCCTTCAGCTGCCTTTAAATTAGATAAGTCCATCACGTAACCTCCTCTGAAATTAAATCTCTTCAACCTTTACTAAATGCTTTACATGCCATACCATGCCTCTTACAGCATCGTTATCCGGCAGCTCAACAGTCTTGTTAAGCTTGCGAAGTCCAAGAGCCTCTACGGTTGCTCTCTGCTTTGGGATTGCACCAATCGGGGACTTCACTAATGTGATCTTTAACTTTTCAGCCATTGTATTTCCCTCCTTAGCCGATAATCTCTTCTACAGTCTTACCGCGACGCTTTGCAACTTCCTCCGGGGTCTTCAGAGCAGCCAGACCAGCCAATGTTGCAAGAACAACGTTAGCCTTGTTGCTGGAGCCTAAGGACTTAGTACGGATATTCTCTACGCCTGCGAACTCAAGTACGGAACGAGCTGGACCGCCTGCGATGATACCGGTACCTTCCGGGGACTTCTTCAGAAGTACAGATGCGCTTCCGAACTTTCCAATAAAATCGTGTGGGATACTCTTATTCTCATCAAGCGGAACGGTAATCATGTTCTTCTCAGCTGCCTGCTTACCCTTACGGATTGCCTCCGGGATCTCAGCAGCCTTGCCCATACCAACACCTACATGACCATTCTTGTCTCCAACTACAACCAGAGCGGAGAAACGCATGGTACGTCCACCCTTAACGGTCTTGGATACACGCTTGATAGCAACTACGGTATCAGCTAATTCAAGCTGAGTTGCGTCAATATTTGTACGTTTCATGTGTCTTCTTCCTCCTTGATTAGAATTCCAGACCAGCTTCTCTTGCTGCATCTGCCAGTGCCTGAATCTTACCCTGATAAATGAAGCCACCTCTGTCAAATACAACAGACTTGATTCCAGCTTCCTGAGCCTTCTTTGCAATAACAGTTCCTAAATATGCAGCTGCTGCTACATCGTTGGTCTTTTCTAATTTTTCCTTAACGTCTTTCTGAAGAGTAGAAGCTGACACTAAGGTTGTCTTTGCTACATCATCAATAATCTGAACATACATATGGTTGTTGCTTCTGAACACTGCCATACGAGGTCTTTCAGGAGTACCGATAATATGTCTGCGCATTCTTCTATGCTTTTCTTCGCGAACCTTTGATCTAGATACCTTACTAACCATTCTTTCTCACTCTCCTTATTTATTTCTTACCGGTCTTACCAACCTTACGTCTGATTGTCTCATCAGCGTACTTGATACCCTTGCCCTTATACGGCTCTGGCTCTCTCTTAGTTCTGATCTCTGCTGCGAACTGACCAACCTTCTCCTTATCAATACCCTTGATAATGATCTTGTTCTGTCCTTCCATAACAGTTTCAATACCTTCTGGATCAGCGATTTCAACCGGGTGAGAATATCCAAGGTTCAGCACGAGCTTCTTGCCCTGCTTAGCTCCTCTATAACCAACACCATTGATCTCAAGAACCTTCTCGAAGCCTGCGCTTACACCAATAACCATGTTATTGATCAGAGTTCTTGTCAGACCATGTAAAGACTTGCTCTTCTTTGTGTCATTTGGTCTAGTAACAACAACTTCGTTGCCCTCAACCTTAATTCCTAATTCCGGAGCAAAGGTTCTCTCAAGAGTTCCCTTTGGTCCTTTTACAGTCACCGTGTTATTTTCTGCTACCGTAACAGTTACACCTGCTGGGATAGCGATCGGCATCCTTCCAATTCGTGACATGCCCATACCTCCTATATATGTGGATTCTATTTAAATGCATGGCAGTATGGCAACCTAATCGCTGCCACTTGCCTGATGCGATAATCTCGCTCGCTTATTACCAAACGAACGCTAATACCTCTCCGCCTACATTGAGCTTTCTTGCTTCCTTATCGGTCATTACACCCTTATTGGTAGAAATGATTGCGATACCAAGTCCGCCCAGAACATGAGGAAGATCCTCACAATTTGCGTAACACGAAGGCCTGGCTTGGAAATTCTCTTTAAACCAGTGATAACCTTCTCGTTCTTGTCCTTACCATACTTTAAAACTACATGGATGTTCTTGAAATTACCATCCTCAACTAACTCATACTTCTCAATATATCCCTCGTTAACAAGGATATCTGCGATTGCAACCTTCATCTTGGATGCCGGAATATCTACTGTATCATGCTTTGCAGTATTTGCATTACGGATTCTTGTAAGCATATCTGCAACTGGATCGCTCATTGCCATTGAAGTTTTCCTCCTTATATACTACTCTTCACTGGTTTGTAAGTCTGGCCGGGTAGCCGCACAAAGGCAAAATGCCCTGTGCATATTGCTTACCAGCTTGCCTTCTTAACTCCCGGGATCTCACCCTTATATGCTAATTCACGGAAGCAAATTCTGCAGATGCCGTATTTTCTTAAATAAGCGTGCGGACGTCCGCAAATTCTACAACGAGTATATTCCTGTGTAGAAAACTTTGCTTTCTTGGACTGCTTAATCTTCATAGAAGTCTTTGCCATGGAAATCTCCTCCTAATTATTTTTCAAACGGCATATTAAATAATGTCAGTAAATAACGTGCCTCTTCGTCTGTCTTAGCAGTAGTAACAAAAATGATATCCATACCTCTGGTCTTATCAATCTTGTCATACTCGATCTCAGGGAAGATTAACTGCTCTTTGATACCCAGAGCATAGTTACCTCTGCCATCAAATGAATTAGCGCTTACACCTCTGAAGTCACGTACACGAGGTAAAGCCAGGTTGATCAGACGATCAGCGAACTCATACATCTTGTCTCCGCGAAGAGTGGTCTTGCAGCCGATCGGCATACCCTCTCTGATCTTGAAGTTAGCAACGGACTTCTTAGCCTTTGTTACGATAGCCTTCTGTCCGGTAATGATCTCCATATCCTTTACAGCAGAATCAAGCAGCTTCGCATTTTCCTTAGCTTCGCCAACACCCATATTTACTACGATCTTGTCAAGCTTCGGAACTTCCATGATGTTCTTGTAGCCGAACTTCTTAATCATGGCATCAACCATCTCGTTCTGATACATTTCCTTTAATCTTGCACTCACTGTTTCTTACCTCCTCTCTGTATTAGTCGATAACCTCGCCGGTCTTCTTGTTTACACGAACCTTCTTGCCGTCCTGAACAGAGAAGCCAACTCTTACAGCCTGTCCCTTAGCGCTGTACATTACGTTAGAAAGATCGATCGGAGCTTCCTTCTCGATGATTCCGCCCTGCTGATTAGCTGCGCTTGGCTTGCTGTGCTTTGTTACCATATTAACGCCCTCAACAACAACCTTGTTGTTCTTAGCGTCTACAGAAAGAACCTTGCCTTCCTTTTCTTTATCCTTGCCGGCGATAACCTTAACGGTATCGCCCTTCTTAATCTTGCTAGCCACAGTCGTGATCCTCCTTATAATACTTCCGGAGCCAGAGAAACGATCTTCATGAACTGCTTCTCTCTTAACTCTCTTGCAACTGGTCCAAAAATACGGGTTCCTCTTGGAGTCTTATCCTCCTTGATAATAACTGCTGCGTTCTCATCGAACTTGATATAAGAACCGTCTGCACGATGAACACCCTTTACAGTACGAACAACTACGGCCTTTACAACGTCGCCCTTCTTTACAACACCGCCTGGTGTTGCATCTTTAACGGAAGCAACGATAACATCACCGATATCTGCATATCTTCTTGTAGATCCACCCATAACACGGATGCAAAGGAGCTCCTTTGCTCCGCTGTTATCAGCAACCTTTAATCTGGTTTCCTGCTGAATCATGCCTTACTCCTTCCGTCCTGAAACGATTCAGGATCTATTCATTAACTCACTTGAAAATCGAAAAATTACTTCGCACGCTCGATTACTTCAACCAGTCTCCATCTCTTGTCCTTAGACAGCGGTCTAGTCTCCATAACCTTTACGGTGTCACCGATGTTGCAGGTGTTGTTCTCGTCGTGAGCCTTCAGCTTGTAGGTTCTCTTAACGATCTTACCGATAACCGGGTGCTTTACATTATTCTCAACAGCAACGACAATGGTCTTGTCCATCTTGTTGCTGACAACCTTACCTGTACGGGTCTTTCTCAGATTTCTCTCTTCCATAACCATTCCTTTCGTTGCCATTTAGTTTGCCTTGGCAGCCAAAACAGTCTGAATTCTTGCAATATTCTTGCGAACCTCTTTGATTCTGCTGGTATTATCTAACTGGTTGGTTGCATTCTGGAATCTTAAATTAAAAAGTTCCTTCTTAGCAGCTACTAATTCTTCATTTAACTCTGCGGACGATTTCGCATTAAGTTCTTCTACATACTTATTAATTTTCACTGTTATCACCGCCTTCTAAGTCTGCCTTGGAAACGATCTTACACTTCAGTGGCAACTTGTGTGTTGCAAGACGAAGAGCTTCCTTTGCTGTTGCTTCATCCACACCGCCGATCTCGAAGAGAACGCGGCCTGGCTTTACTACTGCTACCCAATACTCAAGAGCACCCTTCCGGAACCCATACGAGTCTCAGCCGGCTTTGCGGATACTGGCTTATCTGGGAAAATCTTAATGAATACCTGGCCACCACGCTTGATATAACGTGTCATGGCAATACGAGCTGCCTCGATCTGGTTGGACTTAATCCAACAAGGCTCGGTAGCAACAATACCGTACTCACCATAGGTGATCGTAGTTCCTCTGTTAGCCTTACCAGCCATAGAACCGCGGAACTGCTTACGACGCTTAACTCTCTTTGGCATTAACATAATTATTTATCGCTCCCTTCCTTGTTAGACTTGGTAGGAAGGACCTCACCCTTGTAGATCCAAACCTTAACACCAACCTTACCGTAGGTAGTGTTTGCCTCTGCGAAACCATAATCAATGTCAGCACGCAGAGTCTGCAGCGGGATAGTTCCATCGCTGTAAGTTTCGGTACGGGCCATATCAGCACCGCCCAGACGTCCAGAACAGGTTGTCTTGATACCAAGAGCACCAGACTTCATAGCTCTGCTCATAACGGACTTCATAGCTCTACGGAAAGATACACGGTTCTCAAGCTGTGCAGCAATGTTCTCAGCTACTAAAACAGCTTCCTTATCCGGTCTCTTAACCTCTTTAATATCTACAAAAACCTTCTTGCCATTTACGTACGGAGCAAGCTCGCCCTTTAACTTCTCGATCTCAGCTCCGCCCTTGCCGATTACAATACCCGGCTTAGCAGTGAAGATAATAATCTTAACACGGTCTGATGCACGCTCGATATCGATCTTAGATACACCAGCACTGTATAACTTCTTCTTTAAGAACTTTCTGATATTGTAGTCCTCTACAAGGTTATCAGAAAAATCAGCTTCAGCATACCACTTGGAATTCCAGTCCTTGATGATGCCGACTCTCATGCCATGAGGATTAACTTTCTGTCCCATAGTGCCCTCCTATTATTTCTCGTTCAGAACTACAGTAATGTGGCTTGTTCTCTTTAAGATACGATAAGCTCTACCCTGTGCTCTCGGTTTGATTCTCTTCATGGTAGGTGCCTGGTTAGCGTAGCACTCCTCTACGTAAAGGTTACCTGCCTTCATTCCATTATTGTTCTCTGCGTTTGCTACTGCAGACTCAAGCAGCTTCTTGATTAAAGAAGATGCATATCTCGGATTGTAAGTTACAATACCAAGTGCAGTTGCAACGTCCTTGCCTCTAATGGCATCTAATACAAAACAAGCCTTCTGAACAGAAACTCTTGCATAAGAAAGGGTTGCAGATGGTCTGGTGTCCTTCTGCTCATTTCTTGCTCTCTTAATTTGGGATCTATGTCCTTTTGCCATGACTTGTGTTACCTCCTTTCAAGTATATCCGATTAACGTTTGCTCTTCTTGTCGTCCTTACCGTGACCTTTAAAGGTTCTGGTAGCAACGAATTCGCCCAGCTTATGACCTACCATATCCTCGGTAACATATACCGGAACATGCTTTCTTCCGTCATGAACTGCAATTGTATGTCCAACCATCTGCGGGAAGATTGTAGAACGACGAGACCAGGTCTTAATAACCTGCTTCTGTCCCGCTGCGTTCATAGCGTCTACCTTCTTCAGTAAACTCTCGTCAGCAAATGGTCCTTTCTTTAATGAGCGAGCCATAGGTTTTAACCTCCTTAATTCGATTCAATGTGAGACAAAATTACTTAGATAAAGCTTTTCCGTCTCTTCTTCTTACGATCAGCTTATTGGATGCCTTCTTCTTAGATCTGGTCTTCAGACCCAGTGCAGGCTTACCCCAAGGTGTACACGGACCTGGACGTCCTACCGGAGCACGTCCCTCACCACCACCGTGTGGATGGTCATTCGGGTTCATAACAGAACCGCGGACTGTCGGGCGAATACCCATGTGACGCTTACGTCCAGCCTTACCAATGTTAACCAGAGAGTGCTCTCCGTTACCAACAACACCGATAGTAGCACGGCAGTTGATCGGAACCATTCTCATCTCACCTGATGGAAGTCTTAAGGTAGCATACTTGCCTTCCTTAGCCATCAACTGAGCAGCAACACCAGCGGAACGTACCATCTGTGCACCAGCACCCGGATACAGCTCAACGTTGTGTACCTCAGTACCAATCGGAATTAAGGATAATGGTAAACAGTTACCAAGTCTAGCCTCTGCATGCTCACCGTTCATGATCTTCTGACCAACCTTAAGTCCCTGAGGAGCTAAGATGTAAGCCTTCTGACCATCTGCGTAGCAGATAAGAGCGATATTAGCTGTTCTGTTCGGATCGTACTCGATAGAAAGAACGGTTGCAGGAATGTTATCCTTGTTGCGCTTGAAATCAATGATTCTATATTTTCTTCTTGAACCGCCGCCATGATGTCTTACGGTAATTTTACCCTGATTATTGCGGCCGGAGTTCTTCTTTAAAGATACTGTCAGGGACTTCTCTGGAGCATTCTTTGTGATCTCAGTGAAATCCAGACCCGTCATATTTCTTCTGGACGGTGTATATGGGGTATACTTTTTGATTCCCATGATTGTTCTCCTTTACAGCATTTATTGTCACGCTTTTGTGCGTATATTCCTTGTGGGAATTACAGACCTGCAAATACCTCAATCTCCTTGCTGTTCTCAGTCAAGGTTACGATTGCCTTCTTTGTCTTTACGGTCTTTCCTTCTGTTCTTCCTCTTCTCTTGGTCTTTCCGTCATTGTTCATTGTGTTAACGGTCTTAACCTCGGTTCCAGGGAACATCTTCTCTACAGCTTCCTTGATCATTGCCTTGTTAGCTTCCGGATGAACCAGGAAGGTGTACTTCTTGTCAGCCATGATGTCCATGCTCTTTTCTGTAACAACCGGCTTTAAAATAACGTCATAATATCTAATATCAGCCATTACGCATAGACCTCCTCAATCTTCTCTACTGCTGCCTTAGTAGCAACAACAGTGCTGTACTTTAAAATATCGTATACGTTGATCATGCCTGCATTTGCAGTCTTTACAGATGCTACATTGCTTGCGGACTTGATTACGTTCTGATCGTCCTCAGCCAGAACAACTAAAGCCTTAGAAACCTTAAGGTTGTTCATAACTTCTACGAACTTCTTTGTCTTAATCTCATTCAGAGCCAGCTCATCAACAACGATGAACTTGTTCTCCTGTACTCTGCTGGTCAGAGCAGACTTCAGAGCAGCTCTCTTCTCTTTCTTGTTCAGCTTAATGGTGTAATCTCTCGGTACTGGAGCGAATACAACACCACCGCCTGTCCACTGCGGA
The DNA here is from genome assembly GCA_003478935.1 of Firmicutes bacterium AF25-13AC. Lineage (GTDB taxonomy): Bacteria > Bacillota > Clostridia > Lachnospirales > Lachnospiraceae > Anthropogastromicrobium > Anthropogastromicrobium aceti. The sequence continues at coordinate 34,942 of QUFP01000020.1, read as the reverse complement.
GCTCTTGTTGAACCCTGTCTTGCGTGACCGGTTCCCTTCTGCTTCCATGGTTTTCTTCCGCCTCCGGATACCTCAGAACGTGTCTTTGCTTTCTGAGTTCCCTGACGCTCTGCTGCCAGATGTGCGGTAACAACCATCTTTACCAGATGCTCATTGACTTCTACGCCAAAGATTGCATCATTAAGATCCATCTTACCGACCTCGGCACCCTGCATATTATAAACAGCTACTGTAGCCATTAGTGTGGTCCTCCTTCCAACTTCTGTAAAAGCAATCAAGCCTTTACTGAATACTTCAATGTTACTAAAGACTTCTTCGGTCCAGGTACTGCACCCTTAACCAGAATCAGGTTCTGCTCAGCATCAACTCTTACGATCTCAAGGTTCTGGATTGTTACCTGTACATGTCCCATATGACCTGGCATGTGCTTACCCTTGAATACGCGTCCTGGTGTTGTTGCAGGGCCGTTGGAACCAGCATGACGATGGTACTTAGAACCATGAGCCATAGGTCCTCTGGACTGTCCGTGTCTCTTAATAGCGCCCTGGAAGCCCTTACCTTTGGAGATTGCAGTAGCATCAACCTTCTCGCCTGCTGCGAAAACGTCTGCCTTAATCTCATCCTTAACTGAGTAATTCTCAGCATCATCAAGTCTGAACTCTCTTACGAATCTCTTGTAAGAAACGCCAGCCTTGTCAAAATGTCCCTTAACCGGCTTGTTAACCAGCTTCTCGCGCTTGTCAACGAAACCTACCTGAACTGCGCTGTAACCGTCGTTTGCTACGGTCTTAACCTGTGTTACTACACATGGTCCAGCCTGCAGTACGGTAACCGGAACCAGTGTGCCCTTTTCGTCGAAGATCTGTGTCATTCCGACCTTTGTTGCTAAAATAGCCTTCTTCATCCTATTACCTCCTGTGAATCTACAGCGGATTGGGATTTTTCCCAATCATCCTAGAACCGTGGACATAAGTGGAACAATTGCTTGTTGCTTCTATATCAACGTAATTCCGGACATACTTGTTTAAAATTACTTGTTTTTCATCTTAATATCAATATATACACCAGCTGGCATCTCCAGACGGGACAGTGAATCTACTGTCTTCTGAGATGGCTGAATGATATCGATGAGTCTCTTGTGAGTTCTCTGCTCGAACTGCTCTCTGGAGTCCTTGTACTTGTGTACCGCTCTCAGAATTGTAACAACCTCTTTCTTAGTCGGCATCGGAACTGGTCCGCTTACCTTAGAGCCTGTTTTCTTAACAGTATCAACGATCTTTGCAGCGGACTGATCTACCAGCTGATGATCGTACGCCTTCAGAGTGATTCTCATTACTTGACTTGCCATAAAAAAAAGCCGCCTCCTTTTCGCACTTTTTAAATAAGTACGACAAGTGGTGACTGTACACTACCCCGTGCGTTTCCTAATCTCCGCACAGTCCGTTTCTACCTCAATGTTTGTAGATGTTTCATTGTATACAGTGACTTGTCGCCAGTTTCTTGACTTGACATTCGCTCCACGGAAAACCTGCCCTATAGGCAGCAACCTCGCGCTTCTTTGCTATCATGTCACAGCAAGGTATACTATACACTATATCAAAACAAAATGCAAGCACTTTTTTCAAATTTTTTAAAGTTTTTTTCGACCCAGAAGTTTACGAAGGGTGGTTCGACGATTGGCAACACTCTATTGACAGGATGCCTGTTCTTTCTTATACTTATATATGTGATTTAGAATTACTGATACCAACGAATTGCTCCGTTGCAATGCAACTCTCGCAATTCTAAAAACATTCGGTATCGCATATATATAAGAAAGGTTGGATATTATTATGTGGCTGGCTGATAACTGGAAGGACTACGAAGTCCTTGATACCTCTAACGGAGAGAAACTTGAGCGCTGGGGAAATTATCTTCTGGTACGTCCGGACCCTCAGGTTGTATGGAACACACCTCACACCAATCCGGGTTGGAAGAAAAAGAACGGACATTATCATAGAAGCAGCAAGGGAGGCGGTGAATGGGAGTTTTTCTCTCTGCCACAGCAGTGGAGCATTCATTATGGAAAGCTTACCTTCCAGTTAAAACCATTCTCTTTTAAGCACACAGGCTTATTCCCTGAGCAGGCTGCAAACTGGGATTGGTTTTCTAACCTGATTCAAAATGCAAACCGTCCGATTAAAGTGCTTAATTTATTTGCCTACACAGGTGGTGCAACACTTGCTGCAGCAGCTGCTGGCGCTTCTGTTACTCATGTAGATGCTTCAAAAGGCATGGTTGCCTGGGCAAAGGAAAATGCAGCATCTAGTGGACTGTCTGACGCACCTATTCGCTGGATTGTTGATGATTGTCAGAAATTTGTTGAACGAGAAATCCGACGCGGCAATCACTATGATGCAATCATCATGGATCCGCCATCTTATGGACGCGGACCTAAGGGTGAAATCTGGAAAATTGAGGATGCTATTCATCCACTCGTATCACTGTGTTCACAGCTACTTTCTGACAAACCGCTATTTTTCCTTATTAACAGCTATACAACTGGTTTTGCTGCTTCTGTCTTAACATATCTTCTTGGACTTGAGGTTGTAAGCAAATTTGGCGGTCACGTTGTTTCTGATGAAATTGGTCTTCCTGTAACACAGTCTGGTCTTGTTCTTCCATGCGGTTCATCTGGTCGCTGGACAAGTATTTAATTATCAGACATAAAAAAAACTGGTCTCCCCTGGGAGGCCAGTTTTTTTTGTCTACTTATAGATTATTGTGGTACGCTCTGGAACAATGTCTGTCCCTCACCAAGTGGAAGATATCCAGCGTTTCCTGATGCATCCTCTACGTAAAGATAAAATGCACCTGGTTCATTTGCCGCCTGGATCAGCTTTCTTGGGAATACCTGTGTTCCCGTGCCAAGTGTTGCCGCTGGCGCAGCATCTGCTGCTGCCGAACTTAACAAATTCGTATCTGCTGCCAGAATATAATTAAACTGTTCCTGTGATGTCAGATCAACAAGCTCATATTCGTAGTTTCCAGTTGTCTCACTTAATGCATCCTCTGCAATCACACCATCTTTTAATTCATATGGAATCTTGCAAACATAACGTCCAAGACTGTCAATAGAAATTGGGCTTGTCACAGCTAACGTAAATCCACCATTTTCATCAAATGTTCCATTTGCGGAAGAAGGTGTAAGTACATGGGACGTATTATACAGGCGCGCTGCATTTCCATATCCGTTAAGCACGGTAAATGTTCCATCCTGCATAAGCGGTGTAGAAAGATCGGTTCCACTTAATACACGAAAACTGGTAACAGAGTTGTCTGCACCTGTTCCAACAACTACAATATTAAGCTGATTATCGGATGTATTTAAATCACATACCTCTACCTTATATGCTGCACTGATTCCTGTACCAACTGTATAATCGGTACCATTCACATTGACGATAAGGCTGGTTGTACTTCCATCCTCTGCTACCTCAGTACGATATTTGAAGAAGTCTGCTGCACCATCTCCATTAAGATCTGCCGTATAATTAGTTCCTTCTGCTGAAAGTGTAACTGCTGTTCCATCTGCAAATGAAATCTCTGTAGCTGGATCAGCCGGCTCTGTCTCTACCTGCGGAACTTCCTGCGGCTGAATCTGATTTAATCCTGTATAAGAAGATTTTACCACACCATTATGAACATTAAGTGCACCATCTTCAAACTGCATTCCATCCTGAGTCCATGACACATTGATGTAACTTGGTGTTCCTGCTGCATCTGTAAATGCAATCTGAATCAAATTACCAACTGCACTTGAACGATTCCAGAAATGAAGGTCTGTTGGTTCTGCACCAATCAGTGCGCTTACCTGTGACCAGATATCCTCTGCACCCGGCATCGCATCAAACTGACTCTTTGCCAGTTCCTGTGCTGCATACTCACTATAGCCTCCGTCAGAAGCAAGTAGATATGCAACTCCATTCATTCCATTGTCTAACTGTAAGCTTACGCCATCTGATACAAATACACCCGGAAGCAAATCTGCTACCATATAGCCATTTGCACCATCTGCTCCATAAATGCAGGAATATGATTCTCCTGTTGAAGTGGTGACGCTCAAAACAAACTGTGTTGTGCCGTTTGCAATAGCATTAACACTGCATGATGCAACATCAGTGATTGAGAAAATCTCAACTGCATTGGAAGTAGAATCCTCTCCATTGTACCAGATTTCCTTTCGTCCGCCTACATCAACAAGTGCAAATGCTTCCTGAACACCATTTCCATTAAAATCGTAGAACATATAGCTGTTTCCTACAACGCTTCCACCAGAATCTGCAGAAATCTTTGCAAGAATATTTTCTGCATTTCGCTCCGTTGGTGCTTCCGGCGTCTCATCTGGTGATGTATCTGGTGCTGGCGTCTCATCTGGTGACGGTGCTGGTGCTGGTGTCTCATCTGGTGACGGTGCTGGCGCTGGTGTCTCATCTGGTGATGGATTTGTGGCTGGCGTCTGATCTGAAGATGGAGCCGGGGCCGGTGTCTCATCTGGTGATGGATTTGTCGCCGGCTGCTGCTCCGAAGATGGAGCCGTGGCTGGTGTCTGATCCGGTGATGGATTTGTGGCTGGCTGCTGCTCTGAAGACGGGGCTGTGGCCGGTGTCTGCTCTGGGGACGGGGCTGGGGCTGGCGTCTGCTGCGGCTGTGACGCTGCCTGCTGTGCAGTCGTCGGCTGTGTTGGAACTGTCTGCTGCGCAGAGCTTGATGGCGTGGACGCATTATTGTCAAGTGAAAGTGAAGTTCCCTCAACTACCTCATCTGCCATATACTTCATATAATTCCATGCAAAGCTTCCCTTTACACAAATTGCCTTCTGAACCTTTGAAAAAGCAAGGTTTCCAATCTCTTCAACTGATTCCGGAACTACAACTTCTTTCAAAAGCTCAATATCAGACAATGCAGAATCATCCAGTTTCTTCATTCCATCTGGAAGCTTTAAATACTGAACTGACGTATTGTTCTTAAATGCATGTGAACCAATTGAAGTTACCGGATATCCGCCGATTTCTGCCGGAATACGAACAACTTGTCCCTGATCATTGTACTCAACAAGCTTTAACTCATCATTTGAAAGCTCATAGACATTTCTTCCGGAAGTAACCTTGTTGTCTTTGATTTCAACTACTTCAGTTTCTGTCTCCTTTTGAGTTTCTTTCTGTGTTTCTTTCTTCGTATCCGTATCCTGTATTTTATCTACTGTATACGGAATCTGCTTATTGCTCTTTTTTCCACTGCTGAAAAGAAGAACAATCAATACGATCATCGCAGCAATCAATGCAATTACTGTGACAATAATAACAACAAGAATACGATTTGTTTTTGGATGAGCCGGTTCATAATCATCATTGTCGTAATCATCATTACCGTAGCTGTCATCCTCTTCGTCATAATCGTAATCATCATTCAGATTTTCTTCATAATCATCATCTGAATCTGAATCGTAGCCTTGATCTGGCTGCTCTTCATAATTGTCTTGTACCTTGACTTTAGAGGGGCGTATCTTTGTTCCGCAAATTGGACAAATCGTGCTTCCCTGCGCTAGTCTGGCACCACATTTCGGGCAAATCATATGCTTCTCCGTTCTGCCGCATTTTTGCGGCTTTTTTTAAGTTATCGTCTGCGTATAACGTAAACGATAACGCCTTTAACCTTTCGTATCATACCATAAGTATGAGTTTATTTCAATGTTTCAAATATCCAAAAACATTACATTTCTTTTACAAAACTGCGTCAATCCACGCGTTCTTTTCCCCAGAAAAATAACGCTACTGTTCCTGGACCGGTATGACTGCCAATTGTCGCACCAATCGGGTAAATCTCAACTTTTCCATTTAAATTAGGAAAGCGGCTCTCAACGAGCATTGCAACAGCTTTTGCGTCATCCATGCACTCCGACTGACAGATATAGCATTTGCCCGAATATGCCAGACCTCCCTCGGCATTTTCTTCCATCTTCTGAACGATGCGCTGAATCACCTTTTTCTTCGTGCGCACCTTCTCTCTTGCTGTCAGATGTCCCTCATAGTCCACATTTAACAAAGGACAGATTCCAAGCATACCTCCAAAAAATCCAGCTGCCTTTGATACTCTTCCGCCTCTGATAAAAAAAGTAAGATCAGAAGTAAAAAACCAGTGCTGCAGTTTCTTTTTATTTTCACACACCCATGCATACAATTCATCTATGCTCTCTCCTGCATCCCTTCTGTCTGCCAGAGTATCTACTAACAAACCATAACCAGAGGAAGCTGCCAGTGAATCCACTACATAAATTTTTCTGTTTGGATATTCTTCTCTTACCTGTTCTGCTGCAATACATGCTGAATTGTAGCTGCCTGAAATTCCGCTTGAAAGCGTTAAATGAAGGATATCCTTTCCCTCATCAAATATTTTTCTAAAAAAATCTGCATACTCACCGATACTAACCTGTGATGTCTTTACATCCTCACCTGCAAGCATTCTGCGATATAACTCTGCCGGAGACATCGTCTGACCAAGGTCATCTAGATAGTCCTTTCCTCCCAGTTCATAGTGAAAGCACACATAGTGGATTCCACGCTTATCAAAATATTCCTTCGTCAAATCAGCTGTAGAACAGCAGCTGATGCAATATTCTGCCATACTCATCTCCTCCTTATAATTAAAGCATTAAAACAGTTACAGTATATCTTTTTTGCTTTGCAAATACAAGTAGCGTTAAAGAGAAAATGCACCGTTTATCATTCCTTATCTTTTTTTCAGAAAATGTTCGCGATTAGGATACATTTCCCTAAACACCTCTAAAGCAGCTCTTTGAAGCGGCTCAAATTCTTTTTCCATTCGCAGACTATGAGGTGCATCAAACACAATTCTGCTTATTTGTTCAGCGATCTTTCCTGCAATGCTTTCATCTGACAGCTGTCCCATTCCAAAAATAACAGAAGTAAAGCCACGTCCTCCTGTACTAATCTCAATATATTTTCTGCATGTATTTTTTAATTCTAAAAAAATGATTTCTTTCTGAGTCTGTGGTTTGCTTTCAAATTCATATAGATTCAGGCCAAGAATAGCTTCTATCGCAAGCTTTTTCTTTCTGCCTCCCAAATCAATACTTCCGCTTTCTACAATATATTTTAAATTCATAAGATAACCAACAAACATATCCTTCCTTGGCTTACCTTTTCCATATCTGGCCTCCCAAAGCTTCATTCTAAGTTTATCATCTTCACTCATAGTTTCATTTTTGTTTTCCAAAAGCATCTGCTGTCTTTTAAGCGGATCTGTCTGTTCATAATAGTTTATCAGCCAATCTTCCATTTTTAATCTTTCCTTTCCGAAAATGCACCTTTTTATTGTTCCATAAATGATTCCACATTTTCTGCCGTCACCTTTTGATACGGTAAAAAGATATATCGTTCATTTTCCAGATCCTCCTTTGGCGGTGTCTGACCTTGAAACAGTGTCATCGCAAGACGCGAAATCTGCTCAGCTTGTCCATGCCTGTCATTATACACAGTCCCCTGAATGGTGCCTTTTTGGACAGCCTCCAATGCACCTTCCAAACCATCTATTCCAAAAATTATCGGACGTCTGTCTTTATCATAATCAAGTGCATCATACGCAGCAACTGCACCAAGAGCCATCTCATCATTATTAGAAAGGACTAGTTCAATCTCGTCTCCATATTGATTAATCAGCTGTGTCATCTTATTTTCAGCTTGTCCACGATTCCAGTTTGCAAACTGGAAACTTAGTCTTTCTAATATAATGCCCTGTTCTTTAATTGTTTTTACCACACTGTCTGTTCGAATGATTGCATCCTGATGACCTGTCTCACCCTCAAGAAGTACATATTGAATCTTTCCGTCCTGATTTCGATCTACTGCGTCATTGTCTCGTATCATATCTGCTGCAATCTCACCCTGCATCATACCAGACTGTCTGGCATCTCCGCCTACATAATACAGCTTATCCCACTGCATCAAATCCTCTCTCACTGGCTCTCTATTAAAGAAAATAACAGGTATATTTTCCTTTTTTGCCATCTTTATTATATTTGACGGCTCTGTCCTGTCAACGAGATCAACAGCAAGTATCTCACAGCCAGCATCAAGCATCTCCTTCACAACTTCATTTTGAATCTTCTGATCATTTTTTCCATCCCTTACAGTCATAATCACCTTTAGAGAATCTGACTCGTATTCTGCCAGATCTTCCTTCAGACAATCTGTAAGCGCATTAATAAAGGGGTCATCCTGCGTGTATAGCACAACACCAACACGAAGAACATCTCTTTTTTTCTCACTATTCGCCGTACATCCTGTCAGACACAACAACATGCATCCGATCAGAATACTTCTTATCTGATACTGTTTCATTGAAATCTCCATTCCTTTTTGGCTGACTATATGCAAATTCTCAATCATACGTATGAAGGAAATGCTGTACCTCTTCCCTGAAAATATCCTCTTTATGCAGCAAATGATACTCAATCGTCTGGTTGTTAATCGTATACAGATGATTTTTCAGCACTTTTGAAATTTCTATAGCACTATGATATCCCATGCTATATCCATCTATCGCAATTAGCCCATCAATCACAGAATCATCGAGATAATATACACACTTCATACTATTTCCAATCCCATAGATTTTCGTGTCACTCTCTTTTTTCTGTGCATACATCCCTGCTACCTGCTCTAAGGCACTTGTGTCAAATACAATCAAATAGTCAACTGGCTGCTGCTCTTTTAACCTCTGTGTAATTGCCATATCATATGTGATATTCATATCAAACTGAATCTCACATCCCGTATCAGAAAGCACATCTAATACACCCTGCATACATTTATCAGTACAGTCTGTTTTCTTAAATCCGCTTATAATTCCAACAGTTTTGCCTTGAATATTATTTTGATTGCGGCTTAATAAGTCCTGTGCCAATGTATATCCCATACGGTAATAGTCTGGCATAATAACAGGCAAATCAGAATATTTTGATGTATGATCTTCCTCTTTTTCACGCAGCGCATCATTTGCTACAAGAAGCATTGGCTTTTGTACGCGAATTTCTCTAAGCATATCAATAGTATCCCTGCCCGGCGCCGCCTGAACAATAAATGCATCAACCTGATTATCCAGCTGATCATAAATCAAGTTCTTCTCTTCATCTGCATTTTCAATTTCATCTGTATTGCAAATAATCAAATGTATATTTGCGATTCCAGCTGCCTGCTTTAGACCATTCATAAAGGAGTTCCATTTTTCATCACCTGATTTTTCAACAATAACTGCTACACGCTTCTGAGGCTTTTCATCTTCAAAAATCAGATGCACACAAAACAGCAGCAATATGCCAAGACAAATTTCTGCTAACAAAAAAGTAGTTTTTGTTTTTTTCATGATTCACCCTCTTTTCTGACTGGCTTCCCCGGAGTCTCAAGCACTTCACAATTTTCCTTAGTGTATGGCACAGCAGGCAAATGAATCGTGACTGTTGTTCCCTCATCTGGTTCACTCTCCACAATAAGGCCATATTTATTTCCAAACATCAGCTGAATACGCGTGTGCACATTAATGAGTCCTACACCAGAACCATGTTTGGGTCCTTTCTGATTATCTTTTAAAATATTTTCTACATCTTCATGACGCATTCCCATTCCATTATCCGTAACTGAAAGATAGATTTCTGCATCATCTTTCCAGCCTTTGACAATAATTTTAGGCTGGTCATCCTCATCCATATTTCCTACACCATAATATATAGCATTTTCAAGAATCGGCTGCAAAATAAGCTTTACCGTACAAAACGGATAAATTTCTTCTGAAACATCATATTCTGTCACAAAACGCTCCTTGTAGCGATACTTTTGAATATTCATATAATTTTTGCAGTGCTTTAGCTCATCCTCAATACTAATAATCGTCTTTCCTCTTGACAAACTGATTCTAAACAGCTTGGCCAGCTCAGATATCATAAAAACTGCATCCTGATTTTTATTGGCCTCAACCATCCAAGTGATAGATTCCAAAGTATTATAAAGAAAATGCGGGTTGATCTGACTTTGCAGTGCTGCCAGTTCACTCTTTCTTCTCTCATTCTGCTGCTTCACAATTTCTTTCATTAACCGCTCAATTTCTTCATACGAATGCTGGACAGATTTTCCAAGATGACGAATCTCATATGAGCCTCCAATATAGATATCAGGCTTTTCCCCAGCTTCATATGCCCTTACAGATGCATCCAATTTAAGAATTGGACTTGAAATCCTTTTCGACACAATGCGATTGACTAAAAGAAGCATCATAATCAGCATAATCACAACAATTACCATATAAATACGAAACTGTTCTCGGCTGTCTGTTCTAATGTCCTGCTTTACAATGCCTACCATCTTCCAGCCCGTATATGATATGGTACTTACAATTGCAGTCTGCTTATCTCCACTTGGGCTGCGCAAATTTTTATATACACCATCTTCACTGCTGCATACAATACTGAAATCTTCCTCAAACAATCCATTGCTGATTTCATTTGCATAAGGATGATAAATCAGATTTCCTTCCCCATCACAGACATAATAATATCGCCCCCTGTTTTGATCATTCACCTGATTCATCATTTCCTCAATAAAGGAATATTTCATATCAACAAGCAAAATGCCATTCTCAGGTCTGTCTCCATCAATGCCGTCTACTGCACGGCTTAAGGAAATTACCCAATGATACGTTTTTGCATCATCCTGAAATAAATTCTGCATATGAGGCGTTGAAAAGTGCATATTTTCAATTTCCTCTGCTGCATTTTCAAACCAAGACTGCCAAAGCACCTCTACACCATCCTTCTGCAGCGTAACTGGCTCTGCCACAATAAGATTTCCTTCCATATCATAAAGCGCAATACTCTGTATTTTGTCCTTATTAAAATCATATAGAAAACTCAGCTGCTGATTAAACTCCGGACTAGACACATCAAATGCCTGTATAATATTATATGTGACAGTATCTGAAATCTGTCTCATATTTTTCAGATACTGCTCCATGGAATTGACTGTGCTTTCCATCAGGTTTTGTGTGTTGCGAACTTCATTCTGACGCATAGCCATTTCATATCGATTGTAAAGCAATAACCCCATAGATATAGACGTAATTACCGTCATCAAAGAAAGAACCGTCATAATGACAGACTGAATATCTGACACTTTTCTTTTTTTCATACTCATTTTCCCATATGCTCTGTGCGATATTTTGAAGGCGACATTCCATATTTGCGTTTAAAAACATATCCAAAATAGTTTGCGTCCTCATAGCCAACATGTTCTGCAATTTCATAATTTTTTTCATTTGTTTCAAGCATCAGATGAACAGCCTGCTGCATTCTGTAATCTGTCAAATATGTAATAAATGAAATGCCCACTTCTTTCTTAAAAATAGAAGAAAAATAGGAATTTGATACACCAAGCTTTGAACATACGGTATCAAGTGACAGATCTGCATCTGCATACTCATCACGAACAATATTTTTTGCTTCTGAAATAAGGTAACGCAGTGAAGAATTTCTGGCATTTTTTAGTTCATCACTGATTGATAATGCCACTCTGACAAGCCAGGCTAATAATGCGCTTTCATCCATCTTTGTAATTTCTTCATACGCATTTTTGATTTCTCCGGCATGATCTTCAAATTTCATATGATTATTTCCACAGAAACGATATAGATGCCCTACAATTTCCAGCACAGTAAAATTATACTGCATAATTGTTTTTGCATTATCTTTTAGTTCCTTCACTAAAGAAAAAACTGCATGTTCAATATCTTCACGTACCCCAATATGAACTGCCTTGAACACATCATTCATATTAATATCATCTGGCTGCATGGAAAGTCCCTGCCCCTTCGGTGCAATATCTGCAATATTGATAGAACAGCCTGATCCGTAAATAACACGATACGAAAGTGCTTCCCATGCCCCTTCATAGGAAAAACGAAGATTTGATACTTCATTGCACACCTTACCGATTCCAACAGTAACAACTGCGCCAAAAAAGCGGTCTGCCCATTTGCAGAAGCGGTCACAGTCATCCGTCAGCCTCGTGATTTCATCATCTCCACCGAGATTGACTACCATAACAATATTTCCCAAATATGAAAAATATCTGCAGTCCCATTTGCCACGGAATTTTTCCTTTACTTCTCTTTGTACAGATATTGAAAGAAGAAGTGGTGTCATCCCGTCAGGAACATGATTTTCTGATGTATGAAAAACAGCACAGCAAAAATACGGTCCTGGCAAAGAGATCTGATAATCATTTAAATATTTATTGATTTCACTGTCTGAAATGCGTCCCTCCACAAGAGAGCAAAAGAAATTCGTTTGAAGTACAGGAAGGGAATCTGTATAGTACTGCTCTAGCTTTCTTACATTTAATTTTTCTTCTCTCTCTTTATCAAGTACATTTTTTAATCGTTTGAGACATTCGGAAAGCTCATTGGCATTGACCGGTTTTAATATATACTCTTCGATTTCAAGATGAACTGCTTCCTTGGCATATTCAAACTCATCAAATCCTGTCAGAATTAAAATTCGCACGCCTGGATTCTCTTCCTTTAAATTACGTGCCAGTTCCAATCCATTCATATAGGGCATTTTGATATCGGTAATGACTACATCTGGCTGCAGTTTTTCTGCTATTTCCATAGCCTTTACACCGTTCTGTGCCTTTCCGATTACTTCAAATCCCAGTTCCTCCCAATTAATTCTTTGTTCAATTGCATTTCTGACTTCTTCCTCATCATCTACAAGAAGTACTTTATATGTAGTCATCTATATTCCTCCATGTTTACTAAGAAATCTTTCTGCATTTACAAAAAATGGCACGAACTTCTTTATAAATAGATTCGTGCCATCTTCATTATACTCTTTTTTTACCAATTTTCCACTAGTAATATTATTTTTTTATACATTTTTTGTGCATTACTTCTTCTTTACGTACTTGAGACAGTCGAGTGTAACTGCTACGAGAATGATAATACCTTCAAAGATAAACTGAAGGTTTGTATCAATACCAAGAATAGTAAGGGAATAAGTCAGTGCAGTAAAGATCAATACACCAGTTACAACACCAGAGATCTTACCAATACCACCAGTAAAGGATACACCACCAACAACGCAGGCAGCGATAGCATCCATATCCCATCCTTGTCCATAAGCTGCACTACCAGAACCGATCATACGATTACATTCCAGCCAAGCACCAAATCCATACAGGATACCTGCAAGAACGAATGCGCCCATTGTTACTGCAAATACAGAAATACCAGATACAGCAGCTGCTTCTGGATTACCACCAACTGCATACAGATTCTTACCAAACGTTGTCTTATTCCAGATAAACCATACAACTGCAACTGCAACAACTGCCCACAGAATAATGGTTGGGAAATTTCCAATTTTTGGAATAAACATTGCCGGGATGGAAGAATCAATTGCTCCAAAGGATACACCCTTTGTTGCATATGTTACAAGACCAAAGATAATAAGCATGTTTGCCATAGTAGAGATAAATGGATGCATCTTAAATCTTGCCATAAAGAAACCTGCAATTGATGCAAATCCAGTTGTCAGAATCACACATACAAGCAGTGCAAATATTGCACGAGCTGGTGCAGGGATTCCAGTGAAGTCAAAGATATGGCCAAATACACCGCCCGTATTAATACCATTGTGCATAATAATGGTTGCTGTTACCATACCCATACCAACCATTCGGCCTACAGAAAGATCAGTACCGGTTAACAAAATCAATCCTGCTACACCAAGAGCCAGGAAGATACGAGGTGATGCCTGCTGAAGAATATTCAAAATATTAGCTGTTGTCAGAAGCTGCGTATCCTTTACAACTGGTGTTATAAAGCAAAGTGCGATAAAAATCAGGATAATTACAATATAAAGTCCGTTCTTATAAAGGAACTGCGGTGTATTAAATGTATACTTGTAATTTTCCAGTTTCTGAAGCTTCTTCTGTCCATAAGTAAACTTTGACATACGAAGCAAATCAATCAGATGATACTGATGCACAAATGCCTCATGCTTTCTGTCCTTGATTTCCTGAAGCTTTGACTCATGCACCATCTGTGCATCATACAGACGATTCTTATATACATACTTCTCGTCCTTAAGCTCCTGCTTATCTGTCATTCCGGAGATTGTGCGCTCGTGCTCTGCTTTCAGCTTCTCACGAACTTTTACATATTCTGCATTCTCAGCTTCCTTTTGAGCTGCACAGCTTGCTACAACCTTATCGTAATAATCTTTCTTAAAATGAGTCTTCAAATAAGATTCTGCATCTGCAATCAGCTTGGAAACTTTATCCTTATTTGCAGCTTCTACCTCTCTTGCCTTTACAAGAAGTGCCTGATCCTTTCGGATAATCTCATTCTGCTCCTCTTTTGTATAATTCTTATCTTCCTTTGTTAAAGAGATATGTGTCTTTAATGCCTGCACCTGATCAGAACCATCTACACGCAGGGCATCTATCTGTGCCTGTATTTTACCAACATATTCATCAATCGGCTTTAAAAGTTTTGCTTCCTCTTCTGCCGAAAGATATCTCATATCATTTGCCATAGCTCTCGTACTCCTCTCTATTACAAATACTTTGCACTAAGTCTAAGCAGTTCTTCCTGATTTGTTTCCTTGGTGTTTACAATTCCTGCCAGATGACCATTTGACATTACACCGATTCGGTTTGTAATTCCAAGAATCTCCGGCATCTCAGATGAAACAACAATGATTGTCTTTCCCTGCTTAGCCATATCAATAATCAGTTCATAAATCTCGTACTTAGCACCAACATCAATGCCTCGTGTCGGATCATCCATCATGAAAATCTTTGGTGAACGCTCCAGCCATCTTCCAAAGATTGCCTTCTGCTGATTTCCACCAGAAAGGTTTGCAATCATATCATCCGGTCCCATGCACTTTGTATGCATAATACGAATTTCTTCTGCAGTTGCTCTTACCATTTCATCCTTAGATAATGCAATTCCAGATTTATACTGACTCATATTAGCAATTGTTGTATTAAAGGTGATATCTGCTTTTAAGAATAATCCATCAGCCTTACGTTCCTCAGTAATTAACGCAAATCCATGATCCATTGCATCTTTTGATGAATGAAAATTCATCAGCTTATCATCATAGTAGACACGTCCGGCTGCTCTTGTACGAATACCAAATATCGTCTCAAGAAGCTCTGTACGACCGGCTCCAACCAGACCATATAAACCAAATATTTCTCCCTTTTTTACATCAAAGGTTATATCTTGAAGCTTCGGTGCATATTTCGTAGATAAATGCTCTACTCTTAAAATCACATCACCCGGTGTATTATCAACAGGCGGGAAACGATTATCTAATGATCTTCCTACCATAGCAGAAATCAATTCATTCATATTGGTATCACTACAGTTTTTAGTCATTACAAGAGCACCATCTCTAAGAACAGAAACCTGGTCACAGATCTCAAAGATCTCATCCATCTTATGAGAGATATAGATCAGTGAAATTCCCTGTTCACGAAGCTGTCTCATCATCTTAAATAATTTTTCAACTTCTGGTGCTGTCAGAGATGAGGTTGGCTCATCCAAAACAATCACCTTTGAATTATAAGAAATTGCCTTTGCAATTTCACACATCTGTCTCTTTGAAACAGACATCTTCTTCATCGGCTGTGAAAGATCTACCGTAATGCCAAGCTTACGGAATAAATCAGAAGCCTCTTTTTTCATTCTTCCCTCATCAATTACTCCGAGGGATGTTTTTGGGTAACGACCAAGAAATAGATTGTCAATTACGTTTCTTTCCAGACACTGATTCAACTCCTGATGAACCATTGCCACGCCATTTTCCAAAGCATCCTTTGGACCTGTAAAGCTAATCTCTTTCCCGTCTAAAATTATTGTTCCTTCATCTTTTTGATACGTACCAAAAAGACATTTCATCATTGTCGATTTACCAGCACCATTCTCGCCCATCAGACCCATGATTGATCCTCTCGGCACATCCATATCGATATGCTTTAGAACCTTATTTCTTCCGAATGATTTGCTCATGCCGCGGATCGACAAGACGATATCCTTATTGCCTTCTGCCATATCCTTACTCCTTTCAGAAAAAGAGGGTGTCAGAAGTTCTAACACCCTCAGACCTTTTGCTAGCAAAAAATCTCTATCAATTACTGCTTAAGGAGAGATGTATAAGATGCTGCATTGTCTGTCTTAACCATATTGATTGCGAATGCATCATATTCGCCTGGATTACCAAGACGGTTTGTAACATTAGACTCAGTCTGACCATCACCACCAATGTATTCAACCTTTAAGTTCAGCAGATCATCATAATTCTGAAGAAGTGGCTGATAAGTTGAGCTTAAGAAGTTATCAGAAGCATTGTAGATATTTAACCATACCTTCTTCTCTGGGCTCTTAGAAGCATCCAGCTGATTTGAAACCTTGCTGTATACCTTGGTAGAATCGGTGAAATCCTTATAGTTATCTGATGTGATCGCAATATTTAATGCGTAGTAAGATCTCTCATCTGCACTATATCTGTAATCAACACCCTCTTCCAGCTTGTTGCCTGCTGCATCTGCAGTACCAATACCAGTATCGATATCTACACCGTCCAGTGCATTTCTTAAAACTCTCAGTGTCAGGTAAGCCTGAACGTCTGCATGCTGGGAAATTGTTCCGCCGTAGCCTTCTGCAATTGCTGCAACTGCGTCACTGTTTGCATCATAACCAAATGTAGGTACTTCGTTCTCCTTTGCCCATGCATTGAACATAGACATTCCCATACCATCGTTGTTAGATACAACAACATCGATCTCATCACCAAAAGATGCTGCCCAAGTTCCGATTGCGTTACCAGCAGTAGCTGCATCCCATGTAGCACCTGCGGAGTTCTTCATTTCCTGTGCTGCCAGCTCACGGATAGTATATTCCTTTCCATCTACTTCAATAGTAGCATCCTGAACAATCTTTGAAGAACCATCTGCATTTGTTCCGATTGGAGCTGCATCAACTACTCCATCTTTCTCAACACCAGTTCCCAGTGCGGAACGAACACCACGTGTACGTGCGATAGAATCGTTATGTCCGATATCACCGATTGCTAAGATATAACCGATTACGCCATCACCATTACGGTCCATAGATGCTGCATTTTCCTTAATATAATCAAGTACCATCTGACCCTGAAGTTCAGCACCCTGATTTGCATCAAAACCAACATAATATGTCTTATCGTTAAAGTTCAAAGCGTCCTTGTCAAGTTCTCCTGTAGAGCTGTTTGATGGCTGGCGATTGAACCATACTAATGGCTTCTTGCTATTGTCAACACTTGTCTTGTTTCCTGATCCCGATCCTGAAGTGCAGGCTACCAATGAACTGGAAAGTGCTGCTCCTACAAGTAATGGGAAAATTCTACTCTTTTTCATGATTTACTCCTCCTTTGAAGTGTCTGCTTTATTGACTGTCCTTATTATATTCTTCACAAGCGAATAATCATATAGAAAATTTTTATATTAACCATTGAAATTTTGTGTATTTTATTATTTTTAATACTTTCCAAATGTTGATTTTATGATTGTAGCAGTCATTTTGCTTGATTTTGCAAGATATTAGAAATTCATTCTATACAGTTCTTCTATATTAGTTTAATTCTGATTTTTTATTCAGCAGTTTAGTGTGGTAAAAAGCCACAATATTTTATTACTATTTCTTTTGCATGTCAGCATGATTTAGACCAAAAGATATAAAAAAAAGACAGCCACTTGCAGGCAAGCCTGCAATGACTGTCTCTCACGCGCTTTCACACGCTTATTTAATTACTTAAACGTAAATTATTCGATGATAGAAACTACTCTACCAGAACCAACGGTACGTCCACCCTCACGGATAGCGAAACGAAGACCCTGCTCCATAGCTACTGGGTGAATCAGCTCGATGGTCATCTCTACGTTATCACCTGGCATACACATCTCGGTACCAGCCGGAAGCTCACAAACACCAGTAACATCAGTTGTTCTGAAGTAGAACTGCGGTCTGTAGTTGTTGAAGAATGGAGTATGACGACCACCCTCATCCTTGGTCAGAACGTAAACCTGAGCGGTAAACTTCTTGTGGCACTTTACAGAACCTGGCTTACACAGACACTGACCTCTTTCGATATCAGTTCTCTGAACACCACGAAGCAGAGCACCGATGTTATCACCAGCCTGAGCCTCATCCAGAAGCTTACGGAACATCTCGATACCGGTTACAACTACGGTTCTGTTCTCTTCCTTGATACCTACGATCTCAACGGAATCGTTCAGATGCAGAGTACCTCTCTCTACTCTACCAGTAGCAACAGTACCACGACCAGTAATAGAGAATACGTCCTCAACTGGCATCAGGAATGGCTTATCAGTATCACGAACCGGATCCGGAACGTAGCTATCAACAGCTTCCATTAACTCAAGGATCTTGTCTCCCCACGGTCCCATCGGATCGTTCAGAGCCTGCAGAGCTGAACCTCTGATAACCGGAATGTCATCACCCGGGAACTCATACTCGTTTAACAGCTCACGGATCTCCATCTCAACCAGTTCAAGAAGCTCCTCATCGTCTACCATATCACACTTGTTCATGAATACAACGATGTACGGAACGCCTACCTGACGGGACAGAAGGATGTGCTCTCTAGTCTGAGCCATAACACCATCGGTAGCAGCTACAACCAGGATAGCACCATCCATCTGTGCAGCACCGGTGATCATGTTCTTAACGTAGTCAGCATGTCCTGGGCAGTCAACGTGAGCGTAGTGACGATGTGGAGTCTCATACTCAACGTGAGCGGTAGAGATAGTGATTCCTCTCTCTCTCTCTTCTGGAGCCTTATCGATGTTCTCGAAAGCAACTTCCTCGCCAGTACCATATCTTGCATGAAGAGTCTTGGTAATAGCAGCAGTTAAAGTAGTCTTACCATGGTCAACGTGTCCGATGGTACCAATGTTACAATGCGGTTTCGTTCTTTCAAATTTAGCCTTTGCCATGATTGAAATTCCTCCTTAAATATTGCCCAGAGGGCATAAATGTCTTGTGTTAGACTGACACTGCTCTCAGTATATTACATAATGAGAACTTTTTCAAGTCTAATTTTAGGAAATAATAAAAATTTTATCATTATATGCCGTGCAGACAAGCTGCACAGCATTATGATTTTGTTTATTTGTTCTTTGCGCTCAGAACCTTCTCCTGAACATTCTTCGGAACTGGCTCATACTTCTCAAAGAACATAGAGTAGTTACCACGACCCTGAGTCTTAGAACGCAGGTCTGTGGAATAGCCGAACATCTCAGCCAGCGGAACATAACCTCTAACGATCTTTCCACCGCCCAGGTCATCCATACCCTCGATACGGCCACGACGGGAGTTGATATCACCGATAACGTCACCCATGTATTCCTCAGGCATAGTAACCTCAACCTTCATGATAGGCTCAAGAAGGACTGGGGATGCCTTCTGCATAGCTTCCTTGAATGCCATAGAACCAGCAATGTGGAATGCCATTTCAGAAGAATCGACTTCATGATAAGAACCGTCGTATACATCAGCGCATACACCGATAACCGGGTAACCGCCAAGGATACCGCTCTTAGTAGCCTCTTCGATACCTTCGCCAACAGCCGGGATGTATTCCTTCGGAATAGCACCACCAACAACAGAAGACTTGAACTGGAACAGTTCTTCTCCGTTGTAATCCATTGGTGTGAAGTGTACCTTACAATGACCGTACTGTCCACGACCACCAGACTGCTTAGCATACTTGCTATCTACATCAACAGCCTTAGTGATTGCTTCCTTGTAAGCAACCTGAGGTGCACCAACGTTTGCCTCAACCTTGAACTCACGAAGCAGACGGTCAACAATGATCTCCAGATGAAGCTCACCCATACCAGCGATGATGGTCTGTCCAGTTTCCTGATCAGTGTGCTGACGGAAGGTCGGATCCTCCTCAGCCAGCTTTGCGAGAGCCTCGCCCATCTTCTGCTGTCCAGCCTTGGTCTTTGGCTCGATAGCCAACTCGATAACTGGCTCCGGGAACTCCATAGACTCAAGAATTACTGGATGCTGCTCATCACAGATTGTATCACCAGTAGTTGTGATCTTGAAACCAACAGCTGCTGCGATATCTCCGGAATAAACCTTATCAAGCTCCATACGCTTATTTGCGTGCATCTGCATGATACGGCCTACACGCTCCTTCTTATCCTTTGTAGCGTTATATACATAGGAACCGGAGTTTAAAGTACCAGAGTAAACTCTGAAATATGCTAACTTACCAACAAATGGGTCAGCCATGATCTTGAATGCCAGAGCTGCAAATGGCTCTTCATCAGAAGAATGTCTTACAACTTCATTTCCATCCATATCAACACCCTTAATCGGTGGGATGTCGATTGGAGACGGCATGAACTCTACAACAGCATCAAGAAGCTTCTGAACACCCTTGTTACGATAAGCACTACCACAGCATACCGGAATAGCGGTACAATTGCAGCAACCCTTACGAAGAGCAGCCTTCAGATCCTCAACAGCGATCTCCTCGCCCTCAAGGTACTGCATCATCAGATCATCATCAAGCTCGCAGATCTTCTCGATCAGCTCAGTATGATACTCTTCTGCCTGCTCTTTCATATCCTCTGGGATATCGCAAACGGTGATATCATCACCCTTCTCATCATTGTAGATATATGCCTGCATTTCGAACAGGTCGATGATTCCCTTGAAATCATCTTCCTTACCGATTGGAAGCTGAAGAACGATTGCGTTCTTTCCTAATCTTGTACGGATCTGATCAACAGCGCCGTAGAAGTTTGCACCAAGATATCCATCTTGTTGATGAATGCCATTCTCGGTACATTGTAGGTATCAGCCTGACGCCATACGTTCTCAGACTGCGGCTCAACACCACCCTTTGCACAGAAAACGCCGACAGCGCCATCAAGTACACGAAGGGAACGCTCAACCTCTACAGTAAAGTCAACGTGACCTGGGGTATCGATGATGTTGATACGATGCTCCAGAGCGCCTGCCTTCGGCTTTGTCTTCTCTTCCAGGGTCCAGTGACATGTGGTAGCAGCGGAAGTAATGGTGATACCTCTCTCCTGCTCCTGAGCCATCCAGTCCATGGTGGCATTACCCTCATGGGTATTACCAATCTTATAATTAACTCCAGTATAATACAGAATACGCTCAGTCAGAGTAGTCTTACCTGCATCGATATGAGCCATAATTCCAATATTTCTGGTTCTCTCCAATGGATATTCTCTTCCAGCCAAGATTTTTTCCTCCTTAACTTGCTGTAAATATCAGATAATGCAACTATTAGAAACGATAGTGAGCAAACGCCTTGTTTGCATCTGCCATCTTGTGCATATCTTCCTTTCTCTTTACAGCGGAACCTGTTCCATTTGCTGCATCCATGATCTCGTTTGCAAGCTTATCTTCCATGGTCTTCTCGCCTCTCTTACGGGAGAACATGGTTAACCAACGAAGAGCAAGAGCCTGTCTTCTTTCTGGCTTAACCTCGATCGGAACCTGATAAGTTGCTCCACCGATTCTCTTAGCCTTAACCTCGAGAACTGGCATTACATTGTTCATTGCCTCTTCGAAAACTTCTACAGCTGGCTTTCCGGTCTTTTCCTCAACCTTGTTGAAAGCGCCATAAACGATCTTCTGGGCAACACCCTTCTTACCGTCTAACATAATATTGTTGATCAGCTTTGTAACAACCTTATTGTTGTATAACGGATCTGCTAATACGTCTCTCTTCTGAGTATGTCCTTTACGTGGCACGATACTTCCCTCCTTAACTACAATACGAGGCTTTCGCCTCTCAGTTATCTCATCGGTACTCACATCCATCTTTGTGTTCGCGCTCGGTTCTTGTTTCTCCAACACAAGCAGCGTCCTCGACGCACACTTGGCTGTACCTTTCTATCTCCTGCAACCGCCAGGAAGGTATTGTTCGAATGCCGGCACTAATCAAAAAAAGTGGTACACTTACTTACTTGTTTTGCGCAAGAATCTCTTCTTAATTAAAATGCGTTTTATTTAGTTTTAATTAAAATTATTTCTTAGCGTCCTTCGGTCTCTTAGCACCGTACTTAGAACGAGCCTGGCGTCTCTTAGCAACACCTGCTGTATCAAGGGTTCCTCTTACGATATGGTATCTGGTACCTGGTAAGTCCTTAACACGGCCGCCACGGATCAGAACTACGCTATGCTCCTGAGGTTATGTCCCTCACCTGGGATGTAGCTTGTTACTTCGATTCCATTGGAAAGACGTACTCTGGCGATCTTTCTAAGAGCTGAGTTCGGCTTCTTAGGAGTAGCTGTCTTAACTGCAGTACAAACACCTCTCTTCTGCGGAGCACTCTTGTCGGTAGACTTCTTCTTTAAGGAGTTATATCCCTTCTGAAGTGCCGGAGCAGTAGACTTCTTCTGCAGAGTCTGTCTTCCTTTTCTAACTAACTGATTAAATGTAGGCATCCGTTTCACCTCCTGCGGAAATTAAAAACATTATAATGTAATGAATCATGCAAGCCCGGTTGTTGGACAGCATTTTGCTTCCAAGGCCACATGCCCTTAGATTATATATCCTTTATATTTTTCTGTCAATAGGAAATTCAAGTTTTTACACATTTTTATCAACATTTTTTGTTGATAAAAAAGCTGTTCCGACAGCATTGCCACCGGAACAGCTTTTTTTACATTTTATTCTGCATCAGAATCATCTGATTTAGAAAATGCCTTTAAATATTCCTCATCGAAATCATCTGTGTCTGTATCTGCATCTGTATCATCATCATCTGCAAATGCTTCCTCAGCTGCCTTTACAGCCTCGTCTGCATCATCAGACTCATCAAAATCCTCAGAAAGCTCGATAGTATCATCACCTGCAGTCTCAGTCTCATCATCAGAGAAATCAACAATATCAGACTGCTGATAATCTGTATTGAGTTCCAGATTGCGATAACGCTTCATACCAGTACCTACTGGAAGCAGCTTACCGATGATAACATTTTCCTTCATACCAAGCAGCGGGTCAACCTTGCCATTGATAGCTGCATCGGTCAGAGCCTTTGTAGTCTCCTGGAAGGATGCTGCTGACAGGAAGGAGTTTGTTGCAAGAGATGCCTTTGTGATACCAAGCATAATCTGCTTTCCTTCTGCTGGCTCCTTACCTTCCTCGACAAGCTTCTCGTTCATATCGTCAAAATCAAGAACATCCATAGATACACCTGGAAGAACATCAGAATCTCCGCTTCTCTCGATACGGATCTTCTTTAACATCTGACGAACAATTACTTCGATATGCTTATCGTTGATCTCAACACCCTGCAGACGATATACACGCTGAACTTCCTGAAGCATGTAATCCTGTACGGCACGAACACCCTGAATACGCAGGATATCATGCGGGTTGATGCTACCTTCTGTCAGAGGATCACCGGCATTTATTACCTTGCCGTCGATCGGACGGATTCTTGCATCATATGGGATCATATAAGTCTTTGACTCTCCGCTTTCCGGATCTGTTACGATAATCTCTCTCTTCTTCTTGACATCCTTAACAGTAGCAATACCGCCAATCTCAGTTACGATTGCAACACCCTTTGGCTTACGTGCCTCGAAAAGCTCCTCGACACGAGGAAGACCCTGTGTGATATCGCCGCCGGCAACACCACCACTATGGAAGGTTCTCATGGTCAGCTGTGTACCAGGCTCACCGATAGACTGAGCTGCGATAATACCAACAGCCTCACCGATCTGTACAGCCTGTCCTGTTGCCAGGTTGGAACCATAACACTTTGCACAAATTCCCACATGGGAACGGCAGCTAAGAACAGTACGGATCTTTACTGTATGTCTGCCCATGCGCTCAAGTGCATTCATAATCTTTGCAGCACGCTTTGGTGTTACCATGCAGTTTTCGTGAATAATTTCTTCTCCTGTATCAGGATCAACAATTGTCTCTGCGATAAATCTGCCGGTCATACGCTCCTGAAGCTGCTCAACAACTTCCTGACCATTCATAAAGGAACCGATTTCCATATATGGAATGTTCTTTCCTTCACAACAATCCATCTCACGAACCATAAGCTGCTGAGATACATCAACAAGACGTCTTGTCAAGTAACCAGAGTCAGCGGTACGAAGTGCGGTATCGGACATACCCTTTCTTGCACCATGAGCGGAAATGAAGTACTCCAATACGTCAAGACCTTCACGGAAGTTTGATTTAATAGGAAGTTCGATTGCCTTACCAGTTGTGTTTGCCATAAGTCCACGCATACCAGCCAGCTGCTTAATCTGCTTATCAGAACCACGGGCACCAGAGTCAGCCATCATGAAGATGTTGTTGTACTTATCAAGACCATCAAGAAGTGCCTTTGTCAGCTCCTTATCAGTTGCTTCCCAAGTCTTGATAACCTGGTTGTAACGCTCCTCATCGGTGATCCAACCCATCTTGTAGTGCTTTGCAATCTGGTCAACAGTTGCCTGAGCCTTCTTAATCATCTCTGGCTTCTGCGGCGGAACTGTCATATCAGATATGGATACGGTCATAGCTGCTCTTGTTGAGTACTTGTAACCCATTGCCTTAATGGAGTCAAGAACTTCAGCAGTCTTTGTTGCTCCGTGTGTATTGATAACCTTCTCCAGAATCTGCTTTAACTGCTTCTTGCCGACATGGAAGTCAACCTCAAGCTTTAATGCGTTCTCTGGAATGCTTCTGTCTACATATCCTAAATCCTGTGGAAGGATTTCATTAAACATACTTCTTCCAAGTGTAGTATCAAGTGTATCCTGAAGAACAGTGCCATCTGCCATTGTCTTTCTTACACGAATCTTGATTCTGCTGTGGAATGTAATGCAGCCATTCTCATATGCAAGCAGTGCCTCGTCCATACTCTTAAAGCACATGCCCTCGCCCTTTGCACCTGGTCTTTCCTGAGTCAGGTAATAAATACCAAGGACCATATCCTGAGAAGGAACTGCTACAGGACCTCCATCAGACGGCTTTAACAGGTTGTTCGGGGACAGCAGCATGAAACGGCACTCTGCCTGTGCCTCTAAGGACAGCGGCAGATGGACAGCCATCTGGTCTCCATCGAAGTCGGCGTTGAATGCGGTACAAACAAGCGGATGAAGCTTAATTGCCTTACCTTCAACAAGGATTGGCTCGAATGCCTGAATACCAAGTCTGTGAAGTGTAGGTGCACGATTTAACATAACAGGATGCTCTTTAATTACATTCTCAAGCACATCCCAAACCTTTGTTTCAAGACGCTCTACCATCTTCTTTGCACTCTTGATATTGTGAGCAGAACCGTTCTCAACAAGCTCCTTCATAACGAAAGGCTTGAACAGCTCGATTGCCATCTCCTTCGGAAGACCACACTGATAAATCTTTAACTCTGGTCCTACGACGATAACAGAACGACCAGAATAGTCAACACGCTTACCTAACAGGTTCTGACGGAAACGTCCCTGCTTACCCTTTAACATATCAGAAAGAGACTTTAAGTTACGATTTCCAGGTCCTGTTACGGCACGGCCACGACGACCGTTATCGATCAGGGCATCAACTGCCTCCTGAAGCATACGCTTCTCGTTGCGCACGATGATGTCCGGAGCGCCTAACTCAAGCAGTCTTTCCAGACGGTTATTTCTATTAATAATACGACGATACAGATCATTCAAATCAGATGTTGCAAATCTTCCTCCATCCAGCTGAACCATAGGACGAAGATCCGGCGGCATAACCGGGATAGCATCAAGAATCATCCACTCAGGACGATTTCCAGAATTACGGAATGCCTCAACAACCTCTAATCTCTTGATGATACGAGCACGCTTCTGGCCTGATGCATCCTTAAGCTCTGCGCGAAGTTCCTCAGAATCCTTCTCAAGGTCAATTGCCTTTAACAGCTCCTGAATTGCCTCGGCACCCATTCCTACACGGAACTTGCCATAGCCGTACTGCTCGATTGCATCGCGGTACTCTCTCTCGGAGAGTACCTGCTTATAATTCAGATCAGACTCACCCCTGTCAAGAACGACATAGGATGCAAAATATAAAATCTTATCAAGATTTCTTGGTGAAATATCAAGGATCAGGCCCATACGGCTCGGAATACCCTTGAAATACCAGATATGGGAAACCGGAGCTGCCAGCTCGATATGTCCCATACGCTCACGGCGGACACTGGACTTTGTAACCTCAACACCACAACGATCACAAATCATATCCTTGTAACGAATCTTCTTATACTTTCCACAGTGACACTCCCAGTCCTTCTGCGGTCCGAAAATACGCTCACAGAATAAGCCATCCGGTTCCGGCTTCAGCGTTCTGTAGTTAATTGTTTCAGCCTTTGTGACAGCGCCTCTTGACCACTCTCTGATCTTCTCAGGGGAAGCAAGACCAATCTTAATGGACTCAAAAGCAATTGACTGTCCTCCATCGGTTTTATTTTCCGGCATAAATGGTTCTCCCTTCTGGCTCTTAGTTATCTGAGTCTCCTAAATCATCAAAATCATCTGCATCAAATCCATCAGACCCAAATGACCCGTCCATATCATCTTTATCAAAATCATCTGCATTGGAAGCATCCATATCAACGTCTGCAATCTCTCCATCCTTTACTTCCTGAATGGTAGAACCGTTTCTCTGGAACTCTTCCTCAGAATAATGGCGCTTTCCACCGTCTTCCATAATACTTCTGAAGTCAGTATTGCCATACTCTGTGCTTTCCTTAATTTCTACTTCATTATTATCTGCATCCAGTACGCGTACATCAAGTGCCAGTGCCTGTAATTCCTTAAGAAGTACCTTAAAGGACTCCGGTACACCTGGCTCTGGAATATTCTCGCCCTTGATAATTGCCTCATATGTCTTTACACGTCCTACAACATCATCAGACTTAACAGTCAGAATCTCCTGCAGTGTATAAGCGGCACCATACGCCTCGAGAGCCCAAACCTCCATCTCTCCGAAACGCTGTCCACCAAACTGTGCCTTACCACCAAGAGGCTGCTGGGTAACAAGTGAGTAAGGACCTGTTGAACGTGCATGGATCTTATCATCTACCAGATGATGCAGCTTTAAGTAGTGCATGTGTCCAATTGTTACCGGGCTATCGAAATACTCACCGGTACGGCCGTCACGCAGTCTTACCTTACCATCACGGCGAATCGGAACACCCTTCCACAGCTCTCTGTGCTCCAGATGAGTGCCAAGGTAATCCATAACATCTTCACGCAGGGAATCCTTATATTTCTCGTAGAATTCATCCCACTCCATGTTAACATAATCATTTGCCAGATCAAGAGTATCAAGGATATCACTCTCGCTTGCGCCATCAAATACTGGTGTAGAAATATTAAATCCAAGTGCTTTTGAAGCAAGGCTCAAATGAGTCTCCAGCACCTGTCCGATGTTCATACGAGAAGGTACGCCCAACGGGTTTAATACGATATCCAGAGGACGTCCATTTGGAAGGAACGGCATATCTTCTACAGGAAGAACTCTGGAGACAACACCTTTGTTTCCGTGACGACCTGCCATCTTATCGCCGACAGAGATCTTTCTCTTCTGTGCGATATAGATGCGTACTACCTGATTTACACCAGGAGCCAGCTCATCACTATTCTGACGGTTAAATACCTTTGTATCAACAACAATACCATATGCACCGTGTGGAAGCTTCAATGATGTATCACGAACTTCTCTTGCCTTCTCACCGAAGATTGCACGAAGCAGTCTTTCCTCAGAAGTCAGCTCTGTCTCACCCTTTGGTGTTACCTTACCTACCAGAATATCTCCGGCACGTACTTCCGCACCAATACGAATGATACCACGGTCATCAAGATCCTTGAGAGCCTCATCGCCGACACCAGGAACATCTCTTGTGATCTCTTCCGGTCCGAGCTTTGTATCACGAGACTCTGCTGCATATTCTTCAATATGAATGGAGGTATATACATCCTCCTGAACAAGACGCTCACTTAAAAGGACAGCATCCTCGTAGTTATAACCTTCCCAGGTCATAAATCCGATTAACGGGTTCTTTCCAAGTGCAATCTCACCATTCTTTGTGGACGGACCATCTGCAAGAACCTGTCCAGCCTCAACACGCTCATCCTTGAAAACAATTGGTCTCTGGTTGTAGCAGTTGCTCTGGTTGCTTCTTGAGAATTTTGTCAGACGATACTCATCTCTTGTACCATCATCACACTTAACGATAATTAACTTAGAGGAGGAACGCTCAACAACACCTGCGTGCTTTGCTACTACGCAAACACCTGAATCGTATGCTGCCTTATCTTCCATACCGGTACCAACTACCGGAGCCTCTGTTAACATTAACGGAACTGCCTGACGCTGCATGTTGGAACCCATAAGTGCACGGTTCGCATCATCGTTCTGCAGGAATGGAATCATGGAAGTTGCGACAGAGAATACCATTCGTGGAGAAACGTCCATCAAGTCGATATTTTTCTGTTCAAACTCAGAAGTCTCCTCACGGAAACGACCTGAAACCATCTTATTCATGAAATGGCCTTCTGAATCTAACGGCTCATTTGCCTGTGCTACTACGAAATCATCCTCTTCATCAGCTGTGAAGTAGCGAACCTCGTCAGTTACACGCGGATTTTGGGCATCACTCTTATCAACGATACGATACGGTGCCTCGATAAATCCATATTTATTTACTCTTGCATATGTTGCAAGTGAGTTAATCAAACCGATATTAGGACCTTCAGGAGTCTCAATTGGGCACATACGTCCATAATGAGTATAGTGAACATCTCGAACCTCGAATCCGGCACGGTCTCTTGACAGACCACCAGGTCCTAACGCAGACAGACGTCTCTTATGAGTTAACTCTGCAAGCGGGTTATTCTGATCCATGAACTGAGACAGCTGGGAACTTCCGAAGAACTCCTTAACAGCAGCAGTAACAGGCTTAATGTTAATTAAGCTCTGTGGTGTCAGATCAGACGGATCGTTTGTAGACATACGCTCTCTTACAACACGCTCCATACGGGACATACCAATACGATACTGGTTCTGAAGCAGCTCACCTACAGCACGAATACGACGATTTCCTAAGTGGTCGATATCATCATCCTGTCCTACGCCATACTCTAAGTTTAAGCAGTAGTTAATAGAACCTAAGATATCTTCCTTCATGATGTGCTTCGGAATCAGCTCTGCATTATTTGCACGAAGCTCTGCCATCAGCTCATCACCCTCAAGACCCTTCTCTAAGATCTGAGTCAGTACTGGATAATAAACAAGCTCATTGATTCCAGCAGCTTCAAGCTCTTCCTCTGTCAAGTTAAGATACTCAGAAGCATCTACCATGAGGTTAGACAGAACCTTTACACGGCGTCCTTCTACATCAACATATACGTACGGAACACCTGAGTTCTGAATCTTTGTTGCGATTGCGCGATTACAGGTCGTACCTGCCTCAGCGATAATCTCGCCTGTAGAAACATCTACTACATCATCTGCTAAAGTATGTCCATTCAGACGATTGCGGAAATGAAGCTTCTTATTGTATTTATAACGGCCTACACGTGCCAGATCATATCTTCTTACATCAAAGAACATACCCTGCAGCAAGCTGGAAGCACTGTCGGTAGAAAGCGGCTCGCCTGGACGAATCTTCTTATATAATTCAAGAAGACCGCTCTTGTAATCATTGCTGACATCCTTCTCAAGTGTTGCAAGAAGCTTTGGCTCCTCGCCAAAGATCTCTAAAATCTGCTCATTGCTGCCCCATCCTAATGCACGGATCAGAACAGTTACCGGTATCTTACGTGTACGATCGACTCTTACATAGAAAATATCATTTGAGTCTGTCTCATACTCAAGCCATGCTCCACGATTCGGGATGACCTGAGAAGAGTACAGCTCTTTTCCGGTCTTATCATGGTCGATAGTAAAATAAATACCAGGTGAACGTACCAGCTGGCTAACGATAACACGCTCTGCTCCATTGATTACAAAGGAGCCTGTATCCGTCATCAACGGAAGATCACCAATATAAATCTCATGTTCTTTAATGGTATCAGTTTCCTTATTATGAAGTCTGACCTCAACCTTAAGTGGTGCGGAATATGTTGCATCACGTTCCTTGCATTCCTCGATTGTGTGCTTAATTTCATCCGGGCACAGACGGAATTTGCCAAAACGCAACTCCAGATTGCCGCTGAAATCTACGATAGGGGAGATATCATCAAATACCTCTTTAAGTCCATCGCCAAGGAACCACTGGTAAGAATCCTTCTGGATCGCAATCAGATTCGGAATTTCAAGAACTTCGTTGGACTTGGAATAACTCATACGGAAGGTTCTGCCGGATTTGACTGGTCGAATTCTGTTTTTTTCCATGTTTGCTCACCCCTGATAAATATATTTTGTGCCTCTATCCGATCCATATCTGCGCGGCATGCTGCCTCAAAGTCTATTGGCAGACACCATTGTCTTCTATACGGAAAGCATAGAAAGCGATTTTGTCCATGATAGTGCACATATCACTATAGCATAGCATAGGCAGACTGTCAACTATTTTTTTGCCGTTTTCTTGATTTTTTTAACTTTTTTCTTTACAAACTTCTGCTTATTTGATATAATTGTTTTTACTTGTGAGCGTCGGGGCGTAGCGCAGTTTGGTAGCGCGCATGAATGGGGTTCATGAGGCCGCAAGTTCAAGTCTTGTCGCCCCGATTTTATTTAATTTTATCTGACCTTATCTTTTATCAGACCGGAAAAACCGGTCTTTTTTTATTGCACTTTACATGTGCAGCTGTCTTTCTAAAGTCAATTGCCTGCTCTTTTGAAACAAATATCTATCAAATATCAGTCAGATAAACAAAAAAGGTTCTGAAACCCTTGTTTTTCAAGGATTCCAGAACCTAATGTTAAGCACAAATTACTTTAAGGTAACCTTTGCTCCAACTTCCTCTAACTTCTTCTTCAGCTCTTCAGCGTCAGCCTTAGCTGCTGCTTCCTTAACTACCTTCGGAGCTGCCTCAACTAACTCCTTAGCTTCCTTCAGACCCAGACCGGTTACTTCACGAACAACCTTGATAACCTTGATCTTAGAAGCTGCTGGAACCTCAGTCAGCTCTACGTCGAACTCAGTCTTCTCTTCCTCAGCTGCTGCGCCAGCGCCTGCTGCTGCTACAACAACACCTGCTGCTGCAGATACGCCAAACTCTTCCTCACATGCCTTTACAAGGTCATTTAACTCTAAAACGCTCATACCCTTAATAGCTTCGATAATCTCTGCTGCTGTCATGATAATTTTCCTCCTAATATAAGAATTATTAACTATGCCTTACGGCTTTTACGAATGATGATCCATTTTGAATCATCTCATGCAGCTGTTTTACGCAGCTGCCAAATTCCAATCATAAACCAGATTATGCTTCCTGCTTCTCTGCGATCTGCTTGATAACACGAGCAAAATTGGTGATCGGAGACTGGATGCTTCCCAGGAACTTTGCAAGAAGTTCTTCTCTGGACGGGATTGTGGACAGAACCTCAACACCCTTAGCATCGTAGAAGGCTCCTTCTACAACACCACCCTTAACCTCAAGCTTATCGTTTGTCTTAGCAAACTTGCAGATAATGCTTGCCGGTGTGGTTGCCTCGCTCTTGCTGATTGCAATTGCGGATGGACCCTCTAACAGATCCTTTAAGCTCTCGAACTCAGTGCCCTCGATTGCACGCTTAACCAGTGTGTTCTTATATACCTTATAAGTAACACCAGCTTCTCTCAGACTCTTACGCAGTACGGTATCCTGCTCAACGGTAAGACCACGATGGTCAACCAGAACTACACCCTTTGCGCCGTCTAAGGATGCTTTGATTTCCTCAACAATCGGCTGCTTCAGCTCAACTTTAGCCATGATATGTGCCCTCCTTCTTGAAAATTTTAAGAAAAGGCCGAAAAATGCCTCTCTGCAAAGACAGAGAGGCAAAGATAATCTTTAATATAGATCTCTCCTCGGCAGGCGTTTTCTCCTTATGCCTTGCGGCACCTGCTGTCTTCGGCAAATATATGAAAGCCTTGCGGCCTCAAACATTGCAATAATATCATACTGACAATCACTTGTCAAGTACTTTTTACTGACCAAATTTAACGGTATTTAACTTAACGCCAGGTCCCATGGTAGAAGCCATGGTAACACTCTTTAAGAAGGTACCCTTCAGAGTGCTCGGTCTAGCCTTGATTACTGCGCCCATCAGCGCCTGGAAGTTGTCTGCTAACTGCTCCTCGGTGAAGGAAACCTTACCAACCGGAACATGAATAATGTTGCTCTTATCCAGTCTGTACTCAATCTTACCAGCTTTAATTTCCTTAATAGCCTTTGCAACGTCCATAGTTACGGTACCAGCCTTCGGGTTTGGCATTAAGCCCTTCGGTCCAAGTACACGACCCAGACGACCAACAACACCCATCATATCCGGGGTAGCTACTACAACGTCGAAATCAAGCCATCCTTCGTTCTGGATCTTCGGAATCAGCTCCTCAGCTCCAACGTAATCAGCTCCTGCCTCTTTTGCGATATCAGCCTTGTCATTCTTAGCGAATACAAGAACGCGAACATTCTTACCTGTTCCATGAGGAAGAACTACTGCACCACGGATCTGCTGATCTGCGTGACGTCCATCACAACCTGTTCTGATATGAGCTTCAACTGTCTCATCAAACTTTGCACTAGAAGCCTTCTTTACGATAGATACGGCTTCGTTTACATCATAAAGAGTAGCGCGGTCTACCAACTTGGCAGCCTCTACATACTTTTTTCCTCTTTTCATCGAAAAACCTCCTGGTGGTATTTGCGGGAATATCCCTCCCACTTAATGTTGATATTCTTACTCTTCTACCTTAACACCCATACTGCGAGCAGTACCTGCGATCATGCTCATAGCAGCCTCAAGGCTTGCTGCATTAAGGTCTGGCATCTTTGTCTCAGCGATCTTCTGAAGATCAGCCTTGGAAAGAGTTGCAACCTTAGTCTTATTTGGTGCTGCAGAAGCAGTCTGAATATTGCATGCCTTCTTAATAAGAATAGCAGCCGGCGGAGTCTTGCAAACGAAGGTAAAGCTTCTGTCTGCGTATACAGTGATGATAACCGGAATGATCATACCAGCCTGATCAGCAGTTCTTGCGTTAAACTCCTTTGTAAACTGTACAATGTTGACACCCTTCTGTCCAAGAGCAGGTCCAACCGGTGGAGCCGGTGTTGCCTTTGCAGCAGGAATCTGTAACTTAATATAACCTGTAACTTTCTTTGCCATTGTGGCACCTCCTAATAATGTGGTATTTGCGGGGGATACCCTCCCACAGCAGAACCATACGCCAAATAGGCGTTTTACTGAACTTTCTTAATGTCGGTAAAATTCAGTTCAACCGGTGTTTCATGTCCAAACATGTCAATAAAAATTGTAGCGGTCTGCTTTTCAGCATCTACAGAACGAATCACAGCCTCGGTACCCTGCCATGCACCAGTAATAACACTGATAAGGTCGCCTTCTGCGAAGTTCACCTTTTCCTGCGGAGTACCCATAAAGGTAGCAAGAGCAATCATCTCTTCCTCCGTCAGCGGCACCGGCTTTGATCCCGGGCCTACAAATCCTGTAACACCTCTGGTGTTGCGGATTACATACCAGGTATCGTCATTCATAATCATATGAACCAACACATATGCTGGGAAGATTTTCCTCATAGAGGACTTCTTCTGACCATCCTTGTTCTCCATCACTTCCTGAAGGGGAATCGCAACCTCGAGAATCTGATCTTGAAGATTCCGGTTCTCGACAGTTTTTTCGATATCAACCTTTACCTTATTCTCATAACCTGAAAAGGTATGGACAACATACCACTTTGCCTCTTCCATTCTGATTCCTCTCTTACCTGATAAACTCAACTACATACTGACATGCAATATCAAAGAACCTGATAAACACGCTGAGTACAACAGAAACAACCAGCACTGCAATTGTCTGATTCTTTAATGATTCTTTGCTTGGCCAGATGATCTTGCGAAACTCGGCCTTTACACCCTTCCAAAACGCAACTATGCGCTCTTTCACGGATGGCTTAGACTTCTTCTTTGTCTTGGCCAGCTTCTTTGATTTGGTTTCTGCCTTTTTTCCTGTTTCTTCCATAATCAACTACTCCTTACTGGAGACCAATTACTTGGTTTCCTTGTGTAATGTATGCTTCTTACAGAATCTGCAGTACTTCTTTGTCTCCATTCTGTCTGGATGTGTCTTCTTATCTTTTGTCATGTTGTAATTACGCTGCTTGCAGTCCGTACATGCCAATGTGATCTTTACTCGCACAATCTCCACCTCCGTCGTAATAAATTAGCAAACTTTTCGGTCTTTTGCGCATAAAAAAAAAGACCTGCGCCTTCCAAACGCTAGAGTAGTATAGCATAAGTGAATGCCCCCGTCAAGAACTTTTTTTCAAAAAACCGCAAAAAATTAAAAAAAGCCGAAATTCCCCTTAAAAGGAATCCCGACCTTTATATTTCTTTTCAAGAAATTATTTCACTGTACCTTAAAAACTGCACACAAACTTTTCATCCAAACCTATTACCATTTCCTACCCTGACCTTTTGGTCAAGCCCTCGACCGATTAGTAGCAGTCAGCTCCATGCCTTACGGCACTTCCACCCCTGCCCTATCAACCTCGTCGTCTTCAAGGGGTCTTACTCTTACGATGGGATATCTCATCTTGAGGGGGGCTTCACGCTTAGATGCCTTCAGCGTTTA
>QUFP01000002.1 GCA_003478935.1 Firmicutes bacterium AF25-13AC | reverse complement strand
TGACCGCCCTGGCCATTTCCATCACGTCTCTGACCTTCTCTCTGGCCATAGCCGCCTTCTCTTCTCTGACCGCCCTGGCCATTTCCATCGCGTCTTTGTCCATTCTGACCATTTCCGCCATCACGTCTGGAATTATCTCTTCTATTTCCATCGTTTGTGGATCTTGAATCATTTCTGTCGTTTTTTGTATTTTCTCTTGTCATAGTCTCCTTCGGTGCCTCAGTCTTTGCCATCTCCTGTGCTTTTTCTGCCGGCTTTGTGCTCTCTGTTCTCTCAGCAGCCTTTTCCTGCTTATCGACAGACTTTTCTGCCTTGTCACCTTCCGGCTTCTTCGCACTGTCTGGACGCTTCTTTTTAGAAATTGGCTTTGTGCTGTTTTCCGGATGAAACAACAGACGAAGCTTCTTCTTTGGTGCGCCATCCTTGTCAGCTGCAGCATCAGCTGGCTCTGCTGGCTTTTTGAATGCCTTACGCACTTCTTCTACCATTGTATCCTGAAGCATAGTTGCTCTTGTTACACCACTCATACCCTTGCTGGAGCATAAGCTGATAATTTCACTTTCTTCTCTTTTTAATTCCTTGGCTAAATCATGGATGTTCAGTTTTGCCATAAATGTATCACCGACCCTTTTCTTTACTTATTGTCCAACTGTTTCTCTATTGCTTTCGCAAAACCGCCGTCAAGAACTGCAAGCGATGCGCGAAACTCCTTTCCGATTCCGTGACCGAGCAGTTCCTTCTGCGAGTAACATGCAAAAGGTACCTGATAATACTTACACATATCACTAAACTTCTTTTTCGTGTTATCAGAAGCATCCTCTGCCACAATAATCAGACGTGCCTTTCCTGTCTTCACTGCCTTTTCGGCTGCAAATTCGCCACTCGCAATTTTACCTGCGCGTTCTGCTAATCCCAAAAGGGATATTACTTTATCGTTCAATCTGCTCCAACTCCTTTTTCAGATCATCGTAGCATTGCTGCGAAACCTCTGTTTTTAAAGCTCGTTCAAGAGCTTTTTTCTTTCTGGCCAGCTCAAGACAGGCCATACTACTGCATATATATGCACCTCGTCCATTTTTCTTGCCAGTCAGATCAAATCCAATCGTTACCCTTTCAGGATCCTCACTCGGTGAGCAAACGATACGGATCAGTTCCTTTTTACTTTTTCTTTCCCCGCATCCCACACACTGACGCATCGGAATTTTTTTTACAGCGGCCACTCTATCACCTCTTATTCCTGAACCTCGTTGTCCTGTGCTGTCTCCTCGGACTGCTCAGTTTCTTCTGCTGCACTAAAGTCGATCTCATCAAACAGACCTTCCTCCTCAGCCTGGCTCTCACTCTTGATATCAATCTTATAGCCTGTCAGCTTTGCAGTCAGACGTGCGTTCTGACCTGCCTTGCCAATAGCAAGTGACAGCTGGCTATCTGGAACTACAACAAGCGCTGAATGCTCATCATCATCAACTGCTACGAAAATAACCTTTGATGGGCTGAGTGCATTCTCAATAAACTGTGCTGCATTCTCATCCCAATTGATGATATCAATTTTCTCGCCGCCAAGCTCATCTACAACAGCATTTACACGAGAGCTGTTAACACCTACACATGCACCAACAGCATCTACGTTCTCATCATGAGAACAAACAGCCATCTTTGTTCTTGATCCAGCCTCTCTGCTGATTGCCTTGATCTCAACAGTTCCGTCCTTAATCTCGGCAACCTCAGCCTCAAACAATCTCTTTACTAACTCCGGACGAGAACGGGAAAGAAGAATCTTTGGTCCCTTCGGCAGATCCTTTACTTCTACGACATAGAACTTCATTCGGGTATTGACCTTATATTCCTCACCCTTAATCTGCTCGCCTGCCATTAAGGTAGCCTCTGCCTTTCCAAGATTTACACTGACATTTACGGTAGTTGACTTTCCATCCTCGCCTCTACGCTCAAAATGTCTTGAAATTACACCGCTTACTAAATCTCTCTCCATTAATTTATAGCGCTCATAAACAGCACGATTTTCTTCCTCTCTCAGCTTCTGAAGGATAATTGCCTTTGCAATCTGTGCAGCAATGCGGCCAAACTCCTTGGAATTTACCTTTACATAAACGGTAGAACCATAAACAGCCCTCTTGTCAAGAATCTTTGCATTAGGAAGACTGATCTGAGTCTGCTGATCTTCTACATTCTCTACTACTTCCTTTGCCATATTGATCTCATACTCGCCTGTATTGTAATCCATATTTACGACAATATTGTCGCTCTTTCCAAAATGATGCTTACAAGCCTGAACAAGTGACTCCTCGATTGCCTTTAAGACAACTTCCTTTCTGATATTCTTCTCTTTTTCAAGGACATTTAATGCTTCCATCAATTCCGTATTCATTATGTTCTCTTTCCTTTCTCTATTTCCTTATCCACTCTTCACAAAGCAATGCAATATGAGTGAATCGTTACCTTGCTTTTAAAAATCTAGCGCCAGACGAATCAACGCAATGTTGCTTCTTTCAAGCACCAGTGTTTTTTCATCCTCCAGCATAAGGGTAACTGTTGTCTTGTCGTATGCGTTAAGCAGCCCGGTATATTCCTTACAACCTTCTACTGCACGAAACAGTCGAACTTCAACTTCTTCACCAATGCTTCTTGCAAAATCCTTATCCTTCTTTAATGGTCTTCCAAGACCCGGAGAGCTTACCTCTAAAATATAGCTTTCTTCAATACAGTCATCTGTATCTAAAATAGGATCTGCCTCACGGCTTACCACCTCACAGTCATCTACTGCGATACCGCCCTCTTTGTCAATGTAGACACGCAGATACCAGCTTCCTGCCTCTTTAACATACTCCACATCAACCAGCTCAAATCCATGCTTCTGTGTGATCGGCAAAAACAGATTTTCTGCATATGCTTCAATCTCTTCTTTTCTTCTCATACTCCTGCCCTTTCCCGCCGCAAGCCTAATTCTTGCCGTTTGCTGCAGCGTATCTGCCTGTTTTGCAACTACTCTCTGAATAGTTATATTTTCTTGTGGGTATTTACATAGAAAGAGTGGACTCGCAAGCCCACTCTTTACCATAAAAACCTATATAACCTTTATAACATATATTTTCCTAAAGGTCAAGTGTTTTTTAGTCTCCAATAATGTTTACAACACGAACAGGTTCAGTACTGTAATTGTATTTACTGATAGTTACCTGACCAAGAGACAAAGCTGCATGAAGAATTTTGCCGTCTCCAAGATACATAACAACGTGATCAATTGTTCCTGTTGCATCAGCATAAAACAAAAGATCACCTGGCTTTGCTTCGTTAAGTGTAATCTGTGTGCCTCTTGTTGCCTGCTCACGCGATGTTCTTGGAAGAGAAAAGCCTGCACTTGCATAACACTGCTGTACGAAGCTTGAACAGTCAATTCCTCCTGTCAGACTTGTTCCGCCATACACATATGGTGTTCCAATATACTGCTCACCAAATGTTAAGATCTGCTGACGTGTTGGAGAACAATCTGAAATGCTGCTCCACGGAATTGCCTCAACAAGATAAAAGCCTGTCTTTACATAGTCATCATTTATATAACCATATGTACTGTTAAATGCAATTTTCAGCCAGTCTCCGTCTTTTTCTTCCACTATCTGCTTTTCGTTTGCATTAAGTGTCGTCCAAACCTCATACTCAAGACCAGGACCGCTTCTGACATTTAGTTTTTCCGTTGTCACCTCAACCATCTGCATACAGTGCTCAAGTGCAACTTCCTTTGCCTCTTCACCTGTCACACAATTTTCAGACCAAATATAGCCATCAATACCGCCAGAGCTTATGTGCCACCAGCCGTTTCCCATATCCTCAACAAGCTCACCACCGGAATACTTTGTCAGCTTTCCGATAATAGTACCGTCTGTTGTTGGCTGATTTCTTACATTTAGATACGTATTGACCTTTGATGCAATAAACATATTCGTATAATGATTCCACACATCCTCGCGCGGATCTTCATGTTTTTTTACTGTTTTTTCTGCCTCAGAAGCCTTTGTGGCATCCTCTGTTTTTTCCTCTAAAGATGTCTCTTCGCTTTCTGCAACTTCCTTTTTGCTCTCGCTCTCAATAGTCTGCTTCAAATTTTGCTCTGCAAGTGTCTGCTGTTCATTTTGTTCAATTGCATCCTTTGTCTCCTCAGCCGAAGATAAGGAAGGCTTTTTGCCTTCAAAGATGCCAAATCCATTTGTCACATGAAAAGCAGCCGCTGCCACTGCAATAAGTGCCCAAATCACTACAATAACTAACACAATTTTTGTCATACGCTTGTTGCGGCGGCGACGTTTTATTTCTTTTTCCTTGCGTCTTCGAAATTCTGCCATCCGAGGGGTTTCCTCATACTCTGGTCTTTTGTGCTCCATGAATCTCACCTTTCTGATGCTGCCCTGCAATACATAACCATCTGCTGCTTACTTTACCTGTTCAGGCTTGGCATCTCTTTTCTTCTTTGTAAGCTTGCTTAGTTCAATTTTTCTTCCCTGAACTTCTGCAAAAACTTTTTCTTTTGCATCAAAGGAATCAGCAAATACAACCTCTTCCCCTTCTTCTAGTTTCAATGCTCTTGTACCTGCTGCAGTTTTTTTCTGAAGCGGAACCTCTTCTGTTGAAAATTTAATTGCATGCTTTTTATTTGTCACAACTGCGACAAGCTCTTTTGAAGCATCTAAAATCGCAACAAGCGCATCGCCTTCTCCAGCTTCGCCGCTGCAATCATTTTCTTTATGCTGATAAGCTCTGCTCCCAATGTCTTTCTAACCAAACCATTCTTTGTCACAAAAAGGAGTGTCTTTTCCTTCATGTCCTCATCGCTAAATACTGTTAGAATTGTTTCATCAGCACTGCTGTAGTTACACAAGTTGTCAATCGGCGCACCCTTATCCTTGACCTTTCCAAGCGGAATTGCATCAGCCTTCAAATAATGAAGAATACCTTCCTTTGTGAATACAGCAAGACGTGAGTTTGTCTTGCATGGCACAAAACGCACATTTTCGCTGCGAAGCTGTTCCTCATTTTTATCAAACAGCGCCTTATCTACAAGCTTTACATAGCCAAAACGGTTCATAACAAATACGACATCTGACACTACAGCCGGCTCTTCTTCAAATACAGCAAGAGATGCATTTGTAACTTTTGTGCGTCTTGGCACCTGATAATGTTCACGTATGCTGTCTAATTCCTTTTCGATTGTCTGATACATAGCCTTTTTGCTGCCTAAAATGCGCTCATATGAAGCAATCTTTGCAATCGTCTTTTTATGTTCGTCCAAAAGTGCCTGTAACTCAAGTCCAATTAGTTTGGATAAGCGAAGCTCCAAGATAGCAGTTGCCTGTGCCTCTGTAAACAAAAGCTTTGCAGCCTGTCTGCGTGATTTTTCAGTGCGGAAATTGATACCCTCTGTGATTCCTTCTGACAGACATGCCTTTGCCATCTTTAAAGTCTTACTTCCGCGGATAATTTCAATAATCAAATCTATCACATCAACTGCACGAATAAGACCTTCCTGAATTTCTCGCTTGTTTTTCTCTTTCTCAAGAAGACTTGTATATTTTCTTGTGTTAATATCAACAAGAAACTGAATGTGGTGTGTCAGAACTTCCTTTAAGCCAAGAACCTCTGGTCTTCCATCTACAATAGCAAGCATATTGACACCAAATGTGTCCTCTAACTTTGTTTTCTTATAAAGACCGGCAAGTATACGCTCTGCATCAGCACCCTTTTTCAGCTCGATCTCAATGCGAATACCTTCTTTTGAGGACTGATTTGAAATGTCCACGATATCCGGAAGCTTTCTCGACTCTGCAAGTGCTGCCACATCGCTAAGGAATTTTCCAATATTGGCACCGACCATTGTATAAGGAATCTCCGTAATTACAATTTTGTCACGGTCGCTCTTTCTTTTTCCGCGCACAATCTCTGCCTTGCCGCGTATTCTTATTTTCCCTCGTCCTGTCTCATAAATAGAAAGCAGCGCGTCCTTGTTTGTCACAATACCGCCAGTCGGAAAATCAGGTCCCTCAATAATATCTAGCAAATCTGCCGTAGTCGCATTAGGAAATTCCATCAGCAACTTTTCTGCATTTATGATCTCTCCTAAATTATGTGGCGGTGTACTTGTCGTCATACCAACTGCAATACCTTCGGAACCGTTAATTAAAAAGTTCGGAACACGAACAGGAAGAACAGATGGCTCTTTTTCTGTCTCATCAAAGTTTGGAACAAAATCCACAATATTCTTATCCAGATCTGCCAGATACACTTCCTGTGTAAACTTCTTTAAGCGTGCCTCTGTGTAACGCATTGCCGCAGCACCGTCGCCCTCTATGGAACCAAAATTTCCATGTCCGTCAACAAGTGCCATTCCCTTTTTGAAATCCTGAGAAAGTACAACAAGTGCATCATAGATGGAGGAATCACCGTGAGGATGATATTTACCCATCGCATCACCGACAATACGCGCTGATTTTCGATGCGGCTTGTCTGCATTTAAGCCTAACTCATCCATCGCAAATAGAACTCTTCTTTGAACAGGCTTCAATCCGTCTCTGACATCTGGAACTGCACGCGCCGTGATAACGGACATCGAGTAGTTTATGAAGGATTTTCGCATTTCTGACGAATATTCCGTTGTAATGATTGTTTCTGCCATTTATATTAAATTCCATACCTTTCTTAGTATTTTGTGTATTATAATGCCTACGAATTGCTCCGTTGCTACGCAACTCTCGCAATTCTAAAAAACCTTCGGATTCGCTAATTTTAGTAAGAAACAGCCCATCCGCGCCTATCATGCGCAAAACCGCCCTGTCGGGCTTAATCTCTGCTTCGCAGCTGTTTTGCTTATGAGGCGGCGCTCCTTTCTAGCACACCATTCAGAAAAAACATGCAAGCATGTTTTATTCTGAACGACTGTGCTAGAATGAGCTGTTAAATCATATATCAAGCTGTGCTTCGCGGCCATGCTTATGGATAAATTCTCTTCTCGGCTCAACATCGCTTCCCATCAAAAGCTCTGTCATCTCATTTGCAAGTCTGGCATCTTCGATTTCGACACGCTTTAAGCAACGGCTCTCTGGGTTTAATGTTGTCTCCCACAGCTGGGACGCATCCATCTCTCCAAGTCCCTTATAACGCTGCAAAGTGAAATCTTTATGAGTTTTTCTGTATTTATCAAGCGCAATGTCATCATAAAGATACTGTTCCTGACCGCGCTTTGGCACTGCCTTATAAAGCGGAGGCATTGCGATATAAACATGACCCTCCTGAATCAGTTCCGGCATAAAGCGGTAGAAAAATGTCATTAAAAGCGTACTGATATGCTCACCATCGACATCGGCATCGGCCATGATAATAATTTTGTCATAGCGAAGCTTAGAAATATCAAAGTCGTTTCCATATCCTTCTGAGAAACCACAGTTAAATGCCTGAACCATGGATTTAATTTCTGCATTTGCAAGCACCTTGTCAATAGATGCCTTTTCTACATTTAAGATTTTTCCTCTGATTGGAAGAATCGCCTGATAACGTCTGTCTCTGGCA
Source organism: Firmicutes bacterium AF25-13AC (assembly GCA_003478935.1). Taxonomy (GTDB): domain Bacteria; phylum Bacillota; class Clostridia; order Lachnospirales; family Lachnospiraceae; genus Anthropogastromicrobium; species Anthropogastromicrobium aceti. Next base: position 160,798 of record QUFP01000002.1, on the reverse strand, counting down.
GTCTTTGCCGAACCGCCTGCTGAATCTCCCTCTACGATAAAAATCTCACAAAGACTGCTGTCTTTGCTCTCACAGTTTGCAAGCTTTCCATTTCCATCAAATGAATATTTTTGCTTTGTCAGCAGATTAGACTTTGCCTTTTCCTCTGCCTTTCTGATCTTTGCAGATTTTTCTGCACAGCCAATAATACTCTTTAGCACCTCAACATGCTTATCAAAGTAAAGCTCTAGCTGCTCTCCTGTTACGTTAATTACTGCCTTTGAAGCATCCTGGCTTCCAAGCTTTGTCTTTGTCTGACCCTCAAAAATAGGATCTGGATGCTTAATTGCAATAATAGCAGTCATACCGCAGCGCGTATCTGGTCCTGTAAATTTTGCAGGATCCTTTAAAATGCCAAGCTCTTTTGCATAGCTATTTATTTCCTGCGTGAATTTTGTCTTAAAACCAGTCAGATGTGTTCCGCCGTCTGTATTGTAAATATTGTTGCAATAGCTAAGAAGCTTTTCTTCAAACAGATCCACAAACTGGAATGCAACTGTTACCTCTATTCCATCACTCATTCCTGTATAGGTGATAATATCATGAACTGTTTCCTTGCCCTTATTCAGCTCGCGGATATAAGCAGAAATTCCATCTGGCTCATAATAGGTAATACTCTCCTCCTCACCGCTTCGCTTGTTATTAAAGATAATTTCCAGACCTGGATTTAAATAAGTTGTCTCATGCAGACGACTCATAATTGACTGTGCTGAAAAACGTGTTCGCTCAAAAATTTCAGCATCTGGCTTAAAATTAATCCATGTTCCAGTTTCCTTTGTTCTTCCTTTTTTCGGGAGAAGGCCGTCCTTTAGCTCAATTACCGGCGTTCCTCTCTCATATTTATCATAATAAACCCATCCGTCTTTTGCGATATGGATCTCCAAATATTCAGAAAGTGCATTGACAACGGAAGATCCTACACCGTGAAGTCCTCCGCTTGTTTTATATGCTGTGTTATCAAATTTACCTCCTGCATGCAGCGTCGTAAAAATAACACGCTCTGCAGATACACCAAGCTTGTGACGATCAACAGGAATACCACGGCCACTGTCCTTTACCGTAACAGATCCATCATTTTCCAATGTCACCTCTATATGATTACAAAAACCTGCCAAATGCTCATCAACGGCATTGTCTACAATCTCATATACCAAATGGTTTAAACCAGAGACAGATACGCCTCCTATATACATACCTGGACGCTTGCGGACTGCTTCAAGTCCCTCAAGCACCGTAATACTGTCTGCATTGTATGCGTCTTTTTTTGCCATCTATATTTCCTTCCTTATCTCATCATCTCAATCATCTCTTATGTCCGTTAATTTTATACCATTGAGTGATTCTTTCTGTCAAGCTGTTTTCCGAATGGGATGTCCCGCAAATTGGAACTTTCCACTCATTTATACTTGTTTTATGAACTTATGTTTGGTTTTATTCTTAAAAAAAATGCTCTGCAACTGCAGAGCACAACAGCTTGTAGGAGAATCGAACTCCTGTTTTCGCCGTGAGAGGGCGACGTCTTAACCCCTTGACCAACAAGCCATATTTATTTTTCTTTGCCTATCGGCAATCGAGGCGACAAGATTTGAACTTGCGACCTCTGCGTCCCGAACGCAGCGCTCTACCAAACTGAGCCACACCTCGAGCTAAGCAGCTTGTAGGAGAATCGAACTCCTGTTTTCGCCGTGAGAGGGCGACGTCTTAACCCCTTGACCAACAAGCCTTGCAACGCTGATTATAATATCACACTGCAAGGCTGTTGTCAACCACTTTTTTATTTTTTTTAATTTTTATGTTACCGCTCACGAAATGCCAGCACAAAAATCACTGCTGTCTGTAAGCCCACACTGACAGCCATAAGTGCCGCTAACAGTAAATACCAGAATTTTTCATTTGTTTTATTCTGCTGCAATGTTTTTATAAGTTCTTCTGATATTGACTTTAATATTGACTCATCTGCATTTTCTTCTTCCTGCACTGCTTCTTCTTGCATTTTTTCATATGTTACATCTGCTGTTATAAGATAGCCCTGCGGATCAGACGTATACTGCGCTTTATAACACACCATTGGCAGATCAGGCTGCGCCACGTCTCCTGAATAAATTGCCTGATATCGCGGTACCATTTTGTTTCCTGTTATCCTGACACTTCTCTTCCAGTTTCCTTCCTCGTCCTGCCAGCCATCTCCATACCATTCTATTGATGTGATCTGATTAAATACGCCATCTAAATGATGCTCCTGCATAAATACCGCCTCATAGCCTTCAAACCATGGACTTTCTTCTGTCGCGTAAAAACATTCATCGTTTCTTTGATAAACCCAAGACTCTCCATTCCAGCTGTAAATATCCCATTCCTCAAGAGCACCTTCCTTCCAATCTGCGCCATCCTCTTTTAACTCAATTCTTTCAATTGTTCCATAAAGAGCTTCTCCTGTCACTTCATCTGCTGTCTCTACATCAAGCGTTTCCGAAACTTCCTGTCCTTCCTGACAGCTTAAGTATTTCGTCACATTTTTTAGACGATCTGTCTGCATCCATTCATCTTTGGAAAGTGATGTCAATGTATAGTGGATTCCTGCTTCTTCTATTTCCTGCTCCGGCTCATACGATGCATATGCCCACATTGCTTCGCTTTTTTGTATCAGCTGTGTCGTCAGCTCTGTCACCTGATATTCTACATCCTTCATCGCATACCAATCGCCTTGTTTTTCAACTGTTTCTGCAAAAGCATGAGGCGTGTTTGTATCAGACACATATGTATAAGTTTCCGTCCAGATATCATCCCCATCTGACTGACTGACAAGTTCACCTTCCTGTGCTGTTTCTGTAATTTGCACTTCAGGCTGCGAGACTTCTTCAAATGCCTGTACTGCTTCCTGCATGACCATTTGTGCTGTCAACAGTGCCGATACAATCAATACTGTTTTTCTTTGTTTTAGTACCATAAAATTCTCCTTTTCTTTTTCTTTTTTCTCCTCCTTTGTATGTACCAAAAAAGCATCTGCAGACAACCACCGTTTTTATACGGATCAGTTAGTTTTGCTAGATGCTTTTTATCTTATGTATATAAATTTCCTATGCCTGTAATTACTGTGTATCCTCGCTGTCTTCTTTTTTCAGCGGAACAATTCCAAGCTGATAGCCAAGCGGCTCAAGAAGACGATTCATAGCACGAACGGTCGGCATAATTTTTCCTTTTTCGTAACGGATAATCATCTGACGCGGAACACCTGTGATATCCTCAAGTGATTTCTGGCTCATCTTTGCCTCATCCTTACGAAGTTTCTTATACTCGGCAATCAAACATTCACTGCGCTCTGTTGAACGGTCAAAGCGAGTCTCTTTTTCTTCCATTTTTTGTATTCCTCTTTTCATTGTTATTTTTGCTTTTTTCTTTCGTATATTGCAAGTGTAACACTTACGTTTCTGTTTGTCAAGGCTTTTTTGCGGCAAGTCCCGAAGGTGGCTTGGCTATAGATATTGGATTATCCGTGTAACTTTTCGTTAGCCCACTCCATGATATATGACCTTGTAATATCAAATGATGCACCGCCAACTGACAAAAGCTCTGTCACAAATTCATTATGATCAAATGATTCACCAAGCATCTCCTTTACCTCTTCTTCCAGATCGCATATCTGATAATAGCCGATTGAATAGCTAAGAATCGTACCTGGCTCTGCCATACACGCATCATATACATCACGCACATCTTCTGCGCTGTCAAGATAGAAGTAAGTTTCCCACAGATCATATACATCATCAACTGTCCATCCGCCATAATTGATTCCAATATCAGACAAACCCATTAACAGATAACTAAACTCTTGATCCAGAAAAATAACTTCCATCATATCTGGATCAAGTCCCCAGCTATCTAGTGAAAGGCGCGCTGCATATTCTGCCCATCCCTCCTCAAAGCCAATATTTGACACAAAGAAATTGATCGGATGCCAACCCTGCTGTTTTACATAATTAAAAAAGTACAGATGACCAGGATAACCTTCATGCGCCAGCGTTTCATACAAAACTCCAAGATCCGTGCCAAGCGCATCTGGATTTAAACAAATCTGATTAATATCGTCATGATCCTCCTGAGGTGTCAGGTAATATGCCAGTACGCCATCGCTTCGAAGAGCAGTTGGAAGCTCCTCTACCTGATAACCAGGATCTGCAATCGGTGCAAAATTTTCCTTTGTATAAACACGAAGCGCATCTAAAATCTCAGATGGTGTTCTTTTTTCAAAGCCATACTCTGAATTCATATAGCCTTCATATATTTCATCATCCTCTAACAGCTCTGAGAATCGTTCCTCACAATCATCAAGCTTGTCATACATATAATCAAACAATTCCTCGGCATCCATAGAAACACCTGCATATGTTTCAATTAGATAATTATAATAATCCTCGCCCTCAGCATATTCAGCAAAGCCTTCCCACTCGTCAAATGTTTCCTGCCACTGTGAAAGCTGCTGTTTAAGCTTTGCAAATGCCGGATTTACAATCTGCTCTACAAGTTCTTTGTTTTTTGTTTTAAAATCCGCACGTTCTTCATCAGAAAGAAATGCAGCCTCATCAAGCTTTTTTTCGAAACCTTCAATAAAAACATTTGTGTTTTTGCCGACAAGCTCATCAATTGCCTCTCTATTAACCTGCAGCATATACTTTGACGGGACTAGATCATATTCTGCATACTCATTTGTATAATCAATTGCATAATCAATATAATTCGGAATATCCTGTAAAAATTTTAAATATTCTTCTACATCCTTCTTCTCAATAAACAAATAATTTTGAAAATTATTAGCAAGAGAATTGACAATTCCATTTGACCCGCCAATAAGTGAAGAAAAGTCAAACATGTCCGCATACTTTTCATTCAGATCAATCTGCTCCATAAGCTTATCATACAAGATCTGCTGTTGTCTTGTCAGTTGTGTCTTGTCAAATGACCTCAATTCCTTAAGGTCTTCCTCCTGCTGCTTTTCATATACTTCAATTGCGGCCTCATCATACTCACTGTAATCCATCAATGTATATGAACTTAGTTCAATGCCATAATTTTCTGGATGCTCAAGATAAAAGTGAATTTGAAATGGATTTTCACTGATCCATTGTGCATAAATTCTGTCTAAATAAGCATCAAATGCTTCCTGTGTCTTTTGATCTGCCGCTGCCGGCATACACTGTATAATAAGACTGCATATCAATGATGCTGCCGCCCATTTCATTTGTCTTTTCATAGCTGCCCCTTTCTTTTTGTCATGAGAAATCAGCTGTACTTTTTGCTTTTTATTCCCTTATCATTAAAATTGCTGCCAAATTACCTCTTTGCGCCCCCATAATTCTATGAGAGTACAAAAGATCTGGGTTGCATCTGGTACAAATATTTGTTACACTGATATTTTGCGGCTGCACGCCAGCCTCCTCTAAAATTATGCGGTTTGCCCGCCACAAATCAAGATAGCTTCTGTCATTTCGTCCTGCATGACATATTGCTTCCATCTGTTTTTTTGAAAATATTTTTGCAAATTCTTCTACTACCTCTGGTCCTACCTCAAAGCAATCACCGCATATACTCGGTCCGATGGCTGCTATCACATCCTGTGGCTGTGTGCCAAACGCTTCATTCATCGTTTTTAGTGTTTTTTCACCCATGCGTCCCACGGTACCGCGCCATCCGGAATGTGATAATCCAATTGCCTTATTTTTAGGATCTGCAAAATAAAGCGGCACACAATCAGCATAAAATGTTACAAGCGGCAGCCCAGGCTCATTTGTAATTAATCCATCCACATCTGTGTAATCGCGTTCTCTTACCGTTCCCTTTCCGGCATCTTTTTCTGTCACAAGGCGTACATTTGTAGTGTGAGTCTGATGGGACAAGACCACTTTTTTCCAGTCAAAACCCACTGCATCTCCAAGCCTTTTATAATTCTCTGCAACAATTTTATCTTCTTCTCCGCGTCCAAAACCCAGGTTCATAGACGCAAAGCAGCCACTGCTCACACCGCCAAGTCTTGTAGAGAAGGCATGTGTCAGCCAGGACTGCTTTTTCAATGCTTCAAATTCCAAATAAGGAACTTTATCTTTTTCAATTAACCGCGGGTCTTCTCCCGTACCTTTTCGAATGAGCATCATATTTTGATCTCCTTTTTACACGTACTGATCTATCAGCAAAGAAATGCATCCCTGACAAGCCGAATTTCTTCTCCCAGTATTCCCACTGCATCAAAGCGGCATTTAACACTTTGATATTTTGAATGTGTCAGCAAATAATACTGCGCTGTCCGAATAATTTTTTGCTGCTTTCGTTTATCGACTGCCTCTAACGGATCGCCTGTCTTTTCATTTTTACGGTATTTCACCTCAATAAAGCACAGGCAATCTCGCTCTATTGCAATTATGTCAATCTCTCCGATTCTGCACCGATAATTGCGTTCTATTATCTGATACCCTTTCTTTGTCAGATAATCTGAAGCTTTTAATTCATACACGCTTCCGATCTGGCGTTTATTCAATCCTGTTCTCCCTGCCAAAAGGCACTGATAAAGGTTCTTCTGTGGATCGGCACAGGTCCTTTTTTCTTTAACGTTTCAATATGAGCTGCACTTCCATATCCCTTATTGTCTGAAAAGCCATATCCTGGGTAAATTCGATCATACTCGCGCATGATTCGGTCTCTCGTCACCTTTGCGATAATACTGGCAGCTGCAATCGAATAACATTTTGCATCTCCCTTTATAATCGGTGTCTGTGCCACGGTAAGCTTAGGAATACGCACTGCATCTGCAAGCACATGGCCAAGCGGCAGCGTAAGTTGACTTACTGCCTCGCGCATTGCCTCATATGTTGCCTGCAAAATATTGATTTCATCAATTCTTTTTGCATCGACAATTCCTACTCCATAGGATACTGCTTCCTTTAAAATCTGCTCGTAAAGCTGTTCTCTTTTCTTTTCTGAGACCTGCTTTGAGTCGTTGACATACGGAATTTTTCCATCACGCGGCATAATGACAGCTGCCGCCACAACTGGTCCCGCAAGCGGTCCTCGTCCGGCCTCGTCAATTCCGCAGTATATTGTGCTGCCTGCAATCTCACGTTCAAAGTCGATCATCCCCTGAACACGCTCAAGCTCCTTTTTTTCCTTTTCCAAGCGTTTCATAGCCTTTTCTGCAAGAAGCTGCACACTTTTTCTTGGATCTGTACGCAGATTGCTGCAAAGTGCAATCAGCGCCTCTTCGCTGCAATTTTGAAGTTCCTGCGTAATCGCAGCAACTGACTTTTGTTTCCCATCCATGTTCTTTATCCTGTCTTATCCTTCGTTTTTTTGCAGCAAAACATTGTTCTGACTGCTTATGCCTGCTTAGGCACCTCAAGCGAAACCTTTCCAATGCGGCCGCTTCTAAAATCATCAGTAATCTGCGCAGATACCTTATCAAAATCAGTCTCTGCACCCCTCTTTAAACAACCTCTCTGTCTGGCAATATTTTCCATCCAGAGTACTATTTCATTGTCGCGCTCATCATCTGGCTGCGGCACTGCCCCGTAGCGTGCTTCAAACAGCTGATTGTAATTCGCCTTTCCATATGAAAGCAAATGGTAGGCAATTTCCTGCATATTAAGTACTTCATCGCTGATTGAACCCACACAGGCAAGCTTCATTCCGATTGCCTCATCATCAAACTTAGGCCACAAAATACCTGGCGTATCAAGAAGCTCAAGCTGTTTGTCGATCTTGATCCACTGGTTTCCACGCGTAACACCTGGCTTATTTCCTGTCTTTGCAGCTGTCTTTCCTGCAAGTGAATTAATAAATGTAGATTTTCCTACATTAGGAATACCTACAACCATGGCGCGGATCGGACGATTTAAAATTCCCTTGCGGCGATCACGCTCAATCTTTTCCTGACATGCAATTTTCACACCATCAACGACAGCTTTTTTGAAATTTGTTTTTCTTGCATCAAGACGAATTGGTGTGATGCCCTTCTTTCTAAAATAATCCATCCAGGCAAGTGTCGCCTGATCATCTGCCAAATCTGCCTTGTTCAAAAAAATCATTCTTGCTTTTCCAGCTGCAAGTTTATCAATATCGGGATTTCGTCCTGCCAAAGGTGCTCTCGCATCTGTTAGTTCCATAACAAGATCAACTAATTTCAGATCCTCCTGCATGGCACGGCGTGCCTTTGTCATATGTCCCGGATACCACTGTATCTGCATAGTTTATCAAACCTTTCTTTTCTTTCTGAACAGCTTCGCTGTTTTCAGTATAACTCATTTTGCTGTTTGCGGTCAATCCAATTCTCTATAAAAGATGGAATGAAAGAAATGACTCTCCCACAAACCAAACCTTTCCCACAATCTGATCCTTTGATACCATACCAATATCTTCTGATCTGCTGTCTTCACTATAAACTGCATTATCTCCCAAAACAAAATATTCGTTTTCTCCAACTGTCAGTTCATCTGAAGCTGTTCCTGCATAGATCAGATCCTTACTATATTCATTCGCCTGCTCACACAAAGTTCCATTTATATAAATCATTCCTTCTTTAATGTTTATGCGATCACCCGGACATGCAATGATACGCTTGATTTGAAGCTCATCGCTGTCTTTGATCTGAAATGCAATTACATCAAACTGCTTCGGTGAAACAAAACGATACTGTATTTTATTTAGTAACAGCAGACTTTTTTCTGCGACTGCCGGTTCCATAGAATGACCCTTCATCTGCATTGGAAATGCCAAAAACAGATAAACAAACAGCGCCAGTATAATTAGAAGCGCTGTATTTGCCAATCCGCTCACAATACGCCACGGCAGGCTCTTTTTCTTTTGTTTTCCCAACGATACTGCTTTCATCTATCTGTACCTCTATTTAATCCCAAACAAAATCTAACTGACCGTCTCTCTTAAAGTCAAAAAGGAGAGGTCATACATATTGTATAGGCCCCTCCTTTGTATAGGTTCGTTATTACTTTACGATTTCCTTAACCTTAGCGCTCTTTCCTACTCTCTGTCTTAAGTAGTTCAGCTTTGCTCTGCGTACCTTACCCTTGCGTACAACTTCGATTCTCTCTACTGCTGGAGAGTGTACCGGCCAGGTCTTCTCTACACCAACACCGTTGGATGACTTTCTTACAGTGAAGGTCTCACGGATTCCGCCGTTCTGTCTCTTTAAAACAGTACCTTCGAACATCTGGATTCTTTCCTTCTCACCCTCGCGGATCTTAGCGTATACTCTTACGGTATCGCCTACGTTAAACTGATCAACATGCTCCTTTAACTGAGCCTTCTCAATGCTTTCAATAATGCCACTCATAGTGTGCCTCCTTATACTAATACGGATGTTCATAATACACGCAGTAACAGCGGACCATCTCTAAAATCACAACAGAGATACTTTATCATATTGCTCACAAAAAAGCAAGCTGTTTTTTCTTTTTTTCGCATGTTTTTTCTTTTTTTGCAGATACTGTCCATAAGCTTTTATTTGGAATGAATTGAAATGCCATTTTTTCGCTAATCAGTATCCAGATGAAAGTCTCACACAAATTATAAGGAGATTTCTATTATGACAAATTGTACCTGTACCGTTACAGAATGTAAGCATAACGACGATCACTGCTGCTGCAAATCAGAAATTCTTGTTAATACAGACTCAAAGAATGACTGCTCATGCGGCTGCACATGCTGTGCAAGCTTTGACCAAAAAACTTCCGATTCTTTTAAAAACAGCACACAGACACCAAATCCTGCTTTAAAAATTGGCTGCAATGCTGTTCAGTGTATCCACAATGAAAACCATTTATGTCAGGCAGAATCAGTGGCAATCAATGGAATGAATACACAATCAGGCAATAATACAGAATGTGCAACGTTTCAGGCCAGATAATTATAAAAGCACATGAAAAAGGCGCCTCGGCGCCTTTTATTATTTTCCACGAATTTTCTGGATTGCAGTCACAATCAATAGTACACAAAGATTTACAAGCACAATGCTTGCACCAGTCGGTGTGGAAAGTAAAAATGAAATCACTAGACCAAGTAAGAAGTCTATTACTGCTGTGATTGCTGCTGCAATAATAACACCGCTAAAGCTTCTTTGAAGACGCATTGCTATAAGTGCTGGAAAAATAATAAGGCTTGAAATCAGCATTGCTCCCATCATTCGCATGCCAAGGGTGATCGTCACTGCTGTAAGAACAGACAAAAGTGCATTAAAACGGCCAACAGGAATGCCAGATGCCTTTGAAAAATTCTCATCAAATGTAATAGAAAAAATACGGCTGTAAAATAAAATAAACAGTGCCAAAACAATAACACATAAAACTATACTTATCATGACATCCTGCTCATTCATAACGAGAATACTTCCAAACATGTAGCTTGAAACATCTGTGTTGATACCAGTTGTCAAAGCTGTGACCGTGATGCCTATTGCAAGTGCTGATGAAGATACTACGGCAATGGCCGCATCATTTTTCATATGCGCGTTCTCACGAATCCTAAGCAGACAAAAGGAGGCAATAATAACAATCGGAATAGAAATCCAAAGCGGAGATACACCTAATGCAACTGCAACTGATAAAGCCCCAAATGACACATGGGACAGACCATCTCCAATCATAGAATAATGTTTAAGCACAAGGCATACACCAAGAAGCGCCGCACAAAGCGACACAAGCACACCTACTATCAGTGCTCTTTGAATAAATGGATATTGAAACATCGTAATAATCAGATTCATTTTTCTTCTTCCTCTCTGAAAGCCGTTCCAAGCATACGCTTTCCCTCTTCACTTGCACAGTACTCTCTGCGCGTTCCAAAAAAGTAGCCTTGCGGACCAATATGAAGAACTTTATCTGCATATGGAAGTGCTCCTGCAATATCATGTGTTACCATAACAATAGCCGTATGCTCTTTTTTGTTAAGCTTTTCCAAAATCTCATACAGTTCACGTGTAACTGCCGGATCAAGTCCTGTGACTGGCTCATCTAAAATCAAAAGGCTTTCCGTTGCGCAAAGCGCTCTTGCAATCAGCACACGCTGCTGCTGACCTCCTGATAATTCACCAAATGATCTTGATGCCAAATTTTCAAGTTCAAGATGACGCATCTGTCTTCTTGCCTTTTCCTTATCTTCTTTTGAATAGAAAAAGCGGCCTTTTCTTGTACTTAGACAGCCTGATAAAATCACCTCCCAGACAGTTGCCGGGAAATCTTTTTGTGAGCTTGTCTGCTGCGGCAGATATCCAATTACATGGTTTGAAATTTCCTTTCCATAATTTACCTGACCGCTTCCTGCCGGAATCAGACCTAGTAAACCTTTTATCAATGTGGATTTTCCAGAGCCATTTTCTCCTACCACACAAACATACTCACCTTCCTGAACCTGAAATGACAGATCTTTAATGACCTGCTGGTTTTCGTATCCAAATGATACTTTTTTACATTCAAACAGCATTTTACTGTAATCCTTTCTTTAAATTTTCTGCATTTTGTCTCATCAACTCCACATAAGTCACACCTTCCTGCAGCTGCTTTGAAGTCACAGTATGGCATGAATGAAGTTCTAATATCTCAACGCCTGTTGCTTCCTGTATCATCTGAGCTGTCTTTGTATTTCCCATCTCAACATGATAAATTGCTTTTATATTTTCAGATTGTATCTCTTCTATTAAGGATGCTATGACTCTAGCTGACGGCTCCGTATCTCCGGCGCAACCAGCAAATGCAGCATCATAATCTAAACCAAATTCCTGTGTAAAATATAAAAATGGGAATCGATCAGCAAATAGAATTTTCTTCACACGTGCATTGTCTACAATTTCCTCTATTTCAGACTGCACATCTGCAATCTGTTCGCGATAAGCCGCTGCATTATCGCGAAACTGTTTCTCGTGCTCAGGATCTGCCTCACAAAAAATCTCCTCAATAGCTGATACAAGAGCTGCGCATTTTCAAGTGAAGTCCATATATGCTCATCATATTCATCATGATGATGTTCATCTTCTTCATCATGATCATGCTCCTCTTCTTCGTCATGGTCTTCGTCTTCATCGTGGTCATGTGAATGACCTGTTGTTTTCATACTTTTTGTATGCGCCTCTTCGAGCAGATCTACTGTCTCTATTCCCTGAAAGGTGATTCCATGACTGCGCGGAACTGCTTCTAACACCTCTTCTACCCACGTTTCCATCTCACCGCCATTGTAAAGAAAAATATCAGCCGACTGAAGCGCAAGAAGATCCTGTGCTGTAGGTTCAAAACTGTGGCTGTCGCGTCCAGGCGGCAGCAGCAGTGTCACATCCAAATATTCACCTCCAATTGCTCTGGCAAAATCATAATAGGGAAATACCGTTGCGACAACTGAAATTTTGTGTGATGCTTCTGATGGATCAGACACATCTGCATTTATATCTTTTACTTTATTACAACCAGCAGCCATAGATACTGTCACAAGCAAAACAGCCAATATCCATTTGCATTTACCTGTTAATTTTCGCATTTTGTTTTCCTTTCATATATACTTAATATACTTATCATCAGTATAATTCGATGATTAAATAATTATTTAATTCCCCAAACACGCAGCAAGGCCGCCGTTTTCACGGCAGCCTTGTGTATGTTTTCTTCTTTTTTTTATGAATTGATACTTACGAATTGCTCCGTTGCTACGCAACTCTCGCAATTCTAAAAACATTCGGATTCGCTGATTTTCCTTGAAAATCGCTACATCCTCATGTTTTAACAGGTCTCAAGGTCACAAGCCTCTTCATGCAAGCATGATCAGCTTGTGGCTTTTCGACCCTAGTATCACTCAGTTTATAGCTTACGCTGCTGTAGTTTGGTGCCTCTTTGGTGATCTGAATATCATGCGGATGACTTTCCTTTAAGGAAGCGGCACTGATCTTAACGAACTTGCCAGTCTCCTGCAGTGTCTTGATATTCTTTGCACCACAGTAGCCCATACCGGAACGAATACCACCAACTAACTGGAAGATGGTATCTTCTACTGTTCCCTTGTATGCAACACGTCCTTCTACACCTTCCGGAACAAGCTTCTTTGCCTCTGTCTGGAAATAACGATCCTTAGAACCATTCTCCATAGCAGCAATGGAACCCATTCCACGGTAAACCTTATACTTTCTTCCCTGATACAGCTCAAACTCACCCGGTGCCTCATCACAGCCTGCAAACATACTTCCCATCATGCAGACACTTGCACCTGCAGCTAAAGCCTTTGTCATATCACCAGAATACTTGATACCGCCATCTGCGATGATCGGCACACCATATGGCTTTGCAGCCTCATAGCAGTCCATAACAGCAGAAACCTGCGGAACACCAATACCAGCAACCACACGTGTGGTACAAATAGAACCTGGTCCAATACCAATCTTAACAGCATCTGCTCCTGCCTCGATCAGTGCCTTTGTTGCCTCTCCTGTTGCTACGTTACCAACGATAACCTGCAGATCAGGATAAGCTGCCTTGATCTCCTTTAAGGTAGTGATGATGTTCTTAGAATGACCATGTGCAGAATCGATTACGATACAATCTACTTTTGCATTTACGAGAGCTGTTACGCGATCCATAACATTCTTTGTGATACCAACAGCTGCACCACACAGAAGACGTCCCTGCTCGTCCTTTGCAGACAGCGGATACTTGATCTGCTTCTCAATATCCTTAATGGTGATCAGACCCTTTAAGTTGAAATCATCATCAACGATCGGAAGCTTCTCTACTCTTGCCTTAGCCAGAATCTTCTTTGCTTCTGCAAGGGTAACACCCTCTTTTGCAGTTACAAGATTCTTGCTTGTCATGACTTCACGAATTTTACGGGAGAAATCCTCTTCGAACTTTAAATCACGGTTTGTGATAATGCCGACAAGCTTTCTGCCCTCAGTGATCGGCACACCTGAGATACGGAACTTTGCCATCAGTGCATTGGCATCCTCGAGAGTATGCTCCGGGGAAAGGTAGAACGGATCTGTAATAACGCCATACTCAGAACGCTTTACCTTATCAACTTCCTCAGCCTGTGCTTCAATAGACATGTTCTTGTGGATAATACCGATACCACCCTGACGCGCAATGGCAATTGCCATACGATGCTCTGTAACAGTGTCCATACCAGCACTCATCATCGGGATATTTAACTGAATCTTTTTTGTTAAATGCGTTGTTAAATCAATCATGTTAGGAGTTACCTCAGAATACTGAGGAACCAACAGGACATCATCAAACGTGATGCCATCACCAATAATCTGACTCATGTCTACTATACCTCTCTCTTTGTCTTTAAAATGTATTTAAGTTATTAGTTCTTTGCCGTGATATTCTGCTCAATCATCACCTTTCTCGGCGCGGCACTCTTCATGCATTTGAGAAGATTATCATTTGGCTCGATAACATATACGAACTTGCCATTCTCGTCAGAGTAAGCAATTCCGTAGGTGTTGGCATCAGCCTTTCCTGATGAAAAGTCTACTACCTTCACCTGATTGTTACCTTTGATGTAATCGAATTCATGTGACTTCATGGAAGCCATTTTTTCGATTTTCTGGATGTCCAGCTTCTTCATACGCTTGCGTGTGCGCTGTGAAAGAATACGGTCAATTGCCAGCTCATTTGTGACAAATACATATTCATACTCAACATGCAGACGCGCGCTTCCAAAGTAAGCTGCTGCTGCAGCGGCTAACAGAGCGACAAATCCAAACGGACTAATCACACTAGCATAAAACCCAATCAGAAACAGCAAAACGATACCAATATAAAATGGAACCGTAAGCGGAGACTTCTTGCGCTTTACGAGCCACTCGGCATAAATATCATTATTCATACCTTCTCTCCTTTCATCCCGCCTTGTGGCATGGGAGATATTTAAATTATTATATATTACTTTGATGGATTTTAAAAGACCTTTTTTCAACTTTTTGTTTTTTTAAGGAATTTTTGTAGAAAGATACCGAAGGAATGGGCGGAATCTGTCGATTTGCAGAGCAAATCACTACATTCTCATGATTGGGCGGCGCTCCTAACCACTTTGTGATAATACCTACGGATTGCTTCGCTTCGCTCTCGCAATCCTACAATCATTCGGAATCCGCTAATTTGCTTCGCAAATTGCTTCTTCCTCATGATTGGGCGGTTCCTAAAAAGACAGGGAGTACCACGTGCAAGCACGGGTACTCCCTGTCTTTTTGTAACCTAGTATACAGCTCTCCCGCGCTGTCTCATGCGCAAAATCGCCCTATCGGGCTTACTCGCTACTTCGCAGCTATTTTGCTTATGAGGCGGCGCTCCTTTCTAGCACAACCTTCAGAAAAAACATGCAAGCATGTTTTATTCTGAACGCGTGCTAGAATGAGCTGTTTTATCACATCATTCCGCCCATGCCTGCGCCTGCTGGTGCTGCTGGGGTTTCTTCTTTAATGTTTGCTACTACAGACTCTGTTGTCAGTAAGGTAGAAGCTACGCTTGTTGCATTCTGCAGTGCGCTTCTTGTTACCTTTGCCGGATCAAGGATACCTGCCTCGATCATATCTACATAAGTCTCATTATAAGCATCATAACCTACGCCATCTTTTGCCTCACGGACATTGTTGATGATAACAGCGCCCTCAAGACCTGCGTTGCTTGCGATATGGAACAGTGGAGCCTCAAGTGCCTTCATGATGATCTTTGCACCTGTCTTCTCGTCTCCTTCAAGGGTAGCAACCAACTCAGCAACCTTCTTGGATGCCTCGATATATGCGGTACCACCACCTGCAACGATACCCTCTTCTACAGCTGCTCTTGTTGCATTTAATGCATCTTCCATACGCAGCTTGCATTCCTTCATTTCTGTCTCAGTTGCTGCACCTACACGGATTACTGCTACTCCGCCTGCTAACTTTGCAAGACGCTCCTGCAACTTCTCCTTATCAAACTCTGATGTAGTCTCTGCGAGCTGACCCTTAATCTGGCCAATTCTTGCCTCGATATCTGACTTCTGTCCGCAGCCATCTACGATAACTGTGTTCTCTTTCTGAACCTTTACAGACTTTGCACGGCCAAGCATATCAATAGTTGTATCCTTTAACTCGTAGCCAAGATCTGAAGAAATTACAGTACCTCCAGTCAGGATTGCGATATCCTGCAGCATTTCCTTTCTGCGATCACCATAACCCGGTGCCTTTACACCTACTACCTGGAAGGTTCCTCTTAACTTGTTTACAATAAGTGTGGTCAGTGCCTCACCCTCGATATCCTCAGCAATGATTAACAGCTTTGCTCCTGCCTGAACAATCTGCTCCAGTAATGGAAGGATCTCCTGAATGTTGGAAATCTTCTTATCGGTAATTAAAATGTATGGGTTATCCAGAACTGCCTCCATCTTCTCCATATCAGTTGCCATGTATGCTGATACATAGCCTCTGTCGAACTGCATACCTTCTACAAGATCCAGCTCTGTCTTCATGGTCTTAGACTCCTCGATGGTAATAACACCGTCCTTAGAAACCTTCTCCATTGCATCTGCAACCATCTCACCTACAGACTCATCTGCTGCGGAAATTGCTGCTACCTTTGCCATCTGTGCTTTTCCTGAAATCGGCTGGCTCATTCTTGCGATCTCTTCCACTGCTGCGTCAGATGCCTTCTTCATACCTTTTCTTAAAACGATCGGGTTTGCACCTGCTGCCAGGTTCTTCATACCTTCATTGATCATTGCCTGAGCAAGTACGGTAGCTGTTGTGGTACCATCACCAGCAACATCATTTGTCTTTGTTGCAACTTCCTTAACAAGCTGTGCACCCATGTTCTCGAATGCGTCCTCAAGCTCAATCTCCTTTGCGATAGTAACACCATCGTTTGTGATTAACGGAGTACCGTAGGACTTATCCAGAACAACATTTCTTCCTTTCGGTCCGAGGGTTACTCTAACGGTATCTGCCAGTTTATTTACACCAGCCTCTAAGGCTGCTCTTGCTTCTGCGCCATATTTAATTTCCTTAGCCATGATTTTGTTCCTCCTGATACTATTTCAATTCTTTTCAATCCACACAATACAAGTTTTCAACTCGCATCAAATCAATCATCTTTGACCAAATTATTTTATTTAGGATCTTCCAGAGATAATTACTCAACAATTGCAAGAATATCACTCTGCTTTACAATAATGTAGGTCTCATCCTCAAGCTTTACCTCTGTTCCGGCATACTTGGAGTAGATAACAGTCTGACCAACCTTTACCTGCATTGTTACTTCCTTGCCATCAACAACTCCGCCTGGACCAACTGCGATGATCTGTGCCTGCTGTGGCTTCTCTTTCTCAGAACCTGGAATAACAATACCAGACTTTGTAGTGGTTTCTGCTGCGACCTGCTTTAATACAACTCTGTCACCTAAAGGTACTAACTTCATAATGGAAACCTCCTTAATAATTAACACTATACTTTATTATAGTTTTTATTTTCTTTTCTTATGTCTCATTGCTAGCACTCATTTCATCTGAGTGCTAATTATGACATTGTTTATAATAATGATTTTGGCAAAATATTGCAACCTTGTATACGGCTATATATTAGTATTTATCTTTATTTTTCTCTTGTTTTCTTTGTTTTTCTATCGTTTTTCTATTATTTTCTTTTCTTATACAAAAATTACATTTTGTCTTTCCATTTTGTTCAAAATAGAGTATACTAGTCATGACATCCCGATGATACCAGACAATAAAGTTGTGAATCCTTAGTATCATTGGCAAAAATTTTGTGAAAGAAAGGAGTTTGCTATGGCTGATTTTATGAAGAAAGTGACCAAGCTGGCACTCAAGAGCGCTGCTGTATGTGCAGGAGTTGCAGCAAGTGCCGCTCTGCTGCATAAGTACGTGAAGATCCAGTCAAATTGCAGCGAATGCGGACCTAGCGAAGATGATTTTGATGAAGACAGAAACGAGGATGACACCACGAAAAACGTGGATGAGGCTGCAAACACAGCATCTGAAGAAGAGTCTGATGCAATTTCTTCCGATGAGGCAACTGATTCCTCTAGCCGTCGATATATCAATATTCATGTAACTGGAAAAAACAGCGATGTAGACATCAATATTGATAAGGGACAGCTTTTAGACGACGCAGCAAAGCTTGTTGCTGATGCAGCTCACCTTACAAAAAATCTGCGTCCAGGTTCTCACAGTGACAAGAAGGCTGATGAAAACAAATGTGAAGAAACTACAGAAGAACAAGCAAAAGACGATGATTCTAATTTTCATTTTAAACACATGAATGCTGACAGTGATATCGCAGATCTTGACATTGAAGATCTTAGTGTCGATATTGACGAAGATCTTAGTGAGGGTGTTTCTGATCTGTATGCAATGGACGGTGTTTCTGAGGAAGATACTGCTGTCGATACTAAACCACTTCACGAGGATGATGTTAATCCAGAAAAAACAAAAGAAGAAGATTCTGTTAATTCTTCTATCCATCTTTAAAAATCAAAAAACGGCCGGTTTCCCGGTCGTTTTTTTGTTAGTCTTTTTTCTTTTTGTCATCTATCTCCATGATGCCGTTTGTTTTAATCATTGCTCTCGGAATTGAATCCTTGGAGTTTTTCCAAGGTGCATCTTTAAATCGGTAATCAAACTTATCTGCAAACCAGTCAAGTTCTTCTGCAAGACGCTTCATATTATCCAGATACAACTTTCCTGTAATTTCTGTAAACTCATCAAGCTCCTTCTGATTTAGACATTTTGCGCCCTCTTTTAACAGATCGCCATAATGCTCAGTACAAAAACCCTTTCCCTTTGCGTACAGCTCTCTAAATGCAGCGTCACTCTTCCAAGTTGCTACTACAGTATGCAGATAACGCTCGAAGGTGTTATTTATACGATCACAAATAAAACATGACTTATTTAACTCATCAATATAATCTGTTAACGGATTGCTTGTCTCCTTCTTAAAGAAGGATGCCTTTTTGGGCGGCATCTTCATGCGCTTTTCAATTTCTTTGTTTGTACGGTCGATGTGTGTCTTTAAGACTAATGCAAGACCAAGCTTATTATTCTGATCAAATACCATCTTCATGTGTGCCTTACAAAATCCCATTCGATCTGTCTCCATGCGGATATCATCCTCCATGTAGCTCGGACCCATGGTAAATTCGACTGCATTATTTTCAAGAATTGTCTTCATAGCGCAGATAGGACACTCACTGTCCATCGCAAACGCATCGTTAATCGGAATCGTATACAGTTTTTCTTTCATGCCGTCTGCTCCTTATTTTGGCAGCTTAAAGCTTGACTTTAATGAAACAATGCGGTTAAATACCGGCTTTCCTTCCTCGGAATCCTTGCAGTCTACGCAGAAAAAGCCATTGCGCACAAACTGGAAGCTGTCGTAAGCCTTTGCATCCTTTAAAGATGGCTCCAGCACACAATCCTTTAATACGGTTAAAGAGTTCGGATTAAAGTTTAATGTGCCATCTTCATTGAGCTTACCTTTTTCCTCGTCTACTAAGTTCTCATACAGACGAACCTCAGTGTGGAATGCAGTCTTCGCTGCTACCCAATGAATAGTTCCCTTTACCTTTCTGCCATCCGGGCTGTTTCCGCCCTTTGATGCCGGATCGTAAGTTCCATGAACCTCAACTATATTGCCATTTTCGTCCTTAACACAGCCTGTACACTTTACAAAATAAGCATTCATCAGACGAACCTCATTGCCAGGGAACATACGGAAATACTTCTTTGGCGGCTCCTCCATGAAATCATCTGCCTCAATGTAAAGCTCTCTGCCAAACGGAATTGTTCTGCTTCCAAGCTCTGGGTTTTCAAGGTTATTGACAACATCAAGTTCTTCCATCTGATCCTCTGGGTAGTTATCAATGATTAACTTAATTGGATTCAGTACTGCCATAACTCTTGATCGCTTAAGCTTTAAGCCTCACGGATACAATATTCAAGCATTGCATAATCAACAGAAGAATTTGCCTTTGCCACACCACAAAGATCAACAAACATGCGGATAGACTCTGGTGTAAATCCACGTCTTCTGAGTGCACTGATTGTAACAAGACGCGGATCATCCCATCCATCTACTACGCCGTCTTCTACGAGCTTTTTAATATAGCGCTTTCCAGTAACAACATTAGTCAGATACAGCTTTGCAAACTCGATCTGCTTTGGCGGCATAACAAACTCACACTCTTTTACAACCCAGTCATACAGCGGACGATGATCCTCAAACTCCAAAGTACAGATAGAATGAGTAATGTGCTCAATTGCATCCTCGATTGGGTGAGCAAAATCGTACATCGGGTAGATGCACCACTTATCTCCAGTATTATGATGAGTCAGATGAGCCACACGATAGATAACAGGATCTCTCATATTCATGTTCGGGGAAGCCATGTCAATCTTTGCACGAAGTACCTTCTCTCCGTCTGCATACTTGCCGTTTTTCATCTCCTCAAACAGCTGCAGATTTTCCTCTACGCTTCTGTTGCGATATGGGCTCTCCTTACCTGGTTCAGTCAAGGTTCCTCTGTACTCGCGAATCTGCTCTGCTGTCAGATCACAAACAAATGCCTTTCCCTTCTTAATCAGGAATACGGCATACTCATACATCTGATCAAAATAATCTGATGCAAAAAACAGTCTGTCCTCAAAATCAGCACCAAGCCACTTTACATCCTCGGTGATAGACTTAACAAACTCAGTCTTTTCCTTTGTTGGATTTGTATCATCAAAACGCAGGTTGAACTTGCCATTATATTCCTTTGCCAGTCCACTGTTCAATAAAATAGACTTTGCATGTCCAATGTGCAGATAGCCATTTGGCTCCGGTGGAAATCTTGTCTGAACGTGGTCATAAGTTCCCTCCGCTAAATCCTTATCGATGATCATCTCTATAAAATTTTTTGAGACTGTCGTCTTTTCTTCTTTGTTTTCTTCCAGGACGATGTCTTTATTCTCCATAGTCTTCCTCCTTTAATTAAGCGCAATGCCCTTATCTACTAGGATATGTCAAAGGTCTTTAAATGTCAACCTTTTCTTTTTGATTTCAATATATCAAAAAGGCCTCCTGATCTCTCAGAAAGCCTTGTCAAAAAGCTGATGACGGGACTCGGACCCGTGACCTCCTCATTACCAATGAGGTGCGCTACCACCTGTGCCACATCAGCTTGTTTGCCGGACTTTATTTCGCTCGACACGCACTACTATACTACTTTCCGAATGTTTTGTCAACACCTTTTTTAAGTTTTTTTATTTTTATTAAAAAAGACATCAATTTAGCTCTCCGACTATACAAAGAGCTAAATTGTGTCAAAATTCATGCTATCTGTTCATGTTATTTCAACTCACAGTCGGTATTTTTACGGAGTCTGACATGTCGAAAATAGTTTGATCAAAAACATCGTATGCTTTAAAAACGTCTCTGTCTTACAATCTCGTATGCCAGAACACCCATAGCTACAGATGCGTTTAAGGAATCGATGTCACCCTTCATTGGGATAGAGGCAACCATATCACAATGTTCCTTTACAAGTCTTGATACACCTTCTCCTTCATTTCCAATGACAAGACCGATAGGTCCCTTCAAATTAAGGGAATACATTTCCTCGCCGTCCATATCTGCACAGACAAACCACATTCCCTCTTTCTTTAAGTCTTCCATTACAGTAACAAGATTTGTTACTTTTGCAACAGGCGTATAATTCACTGCACCTGCAGAGGTACGTGCAACTGTCGCTGTTAAACCAACTGCTCTGCGCTTTGGAATGATTACACCATGTGCACCTGCCTGATTTGCAGTACGAATGATAGCACCTAAATTGTGCGGATCTTCAATCCCATCAAGAAGCACAATAAACGGTGCCTCACCCTTTTTCTTTGCATTCTCTAAAATATCAGAGACCTCTGCGTACTCACATGCTGCACAATATGCAATCACGCCCTGATGATTCTTGGTCTCAGACAGCTGATCAAGACGCTCCTTCTTTACATACTGCACCATCGTATCCTGCTTCTTTGCTTCACGCAGGATCGTCTTTACAGGTCCGTCCTGACAGCCATCAAGTACAAACAGTCTGTCAACAGTTTTTCCGCTTCGAAATGCTTCAAGAACCGCGTTTCGGCCCTCTGTTAATGATTCATGATATCCCATATTTTCTTTATTCCTTCGTCCTTTCTTCTTCCTGATGCAGCTTCTCTTTTTCAGGTGCTTCGACGCACAGCACACCTGTGCGCACAAAGCCCTCTGAAAGAAGATCAAGCAAACGCTCCATCTCACCATTTAAATACAGATAACCACAAAGTGCCTCTAATCCAGTTGCATGACGATAATCAGACATCGTTGCATTCTTTGCTTTTGTAAAAGATCTTGCATTACGGCCTCTGCGGTAAGCAGATGTCTCTTCCTCTGTCAAAAGCGGTGCAATTGCAAATGCAATCTCGGCCTGTGAAGAGGCACGGCAGACATTGCTTGCCTGCTTGTTTAATTTATCAACCTGTGTATTTCCGTAGCTTACAAAAATCGTGCGGACAATCATATCGTAAATCCCATCGCCAATATAAGCAAGCACCAAAGGTGAATATTCCTTTGCAGGCATCTGCTTTAATAAAAATTTCTGTTGGATCTGTTCAAGCAGCTGCTGATTTTGTTCCATGTATTTCCTCTTTCTATATCTTTCTGATTTTTATTACACACGCTTCCAGGTCACACCCTGTCTTGTATCCTCAAGAATAATGCCCTTATCAGCAAGTTCTTTACGAATTTC
The DNA here is from genome assembly GCA_003478935.1 of Firmicutes bacterium AF25-13AC. Classification (GTDB taxonomy): domain Bacteria; phylum Bacillota; class Clostridia; order Lachnospirales; family Lachnospiraceae; genus Anthropogastromicrobium; species Anthropogastromicrobium aceti. Next base: position 137,978 of record QUFP01000002.1, on the reverse strand, counting down.
ATCGGCACGTGCAAAGTTCTTTGCCTTTCTTGCCTGCTTACGCTCCTCGATCAAAGCTTCGATATCAGCATCCAAAAGTTCTTCTTTTTTCTCAATGATAATACCAAGGATATCGCAAAGCTGCTTTAAAATCTCATACAGTGCCTTTGCTGCTTTTCCTGAAAGCTCATCTGTCTTATTTGTATTTACATATTTTACAAGCTCGAAAATAGCTGCAATTGCATCTGCTGTGTTAAAGTCATCCTCCATTGCTGCCTCAAACTTGCCTACATATTTCTTTGCTTTCTCGATTACTTCGCTCTCCTGATTAGTAATCTCACCCTCGTTAGCAGACTGCTTCTGAAGCCATGTAGCACATGTTAAGATACGATCAAGACCGTTCTTTGCTGCTTCCATAAGCTCTGCACTGAAATTTAATGGACTTCTGTAGTGTGCGCTTAACATAAAGAAACGAAGTACCTGAAGATCATACTTCTTCTCAATATCTCTTACTAACAGGAAGTTACCAAGTGACTTACTCATTTTTCTGTTATCAATATTTAAGAACGCATTGTGCATCCAATAATGAGAAAACTCTTTTCCGTTGCATGCCTCGCTTTGTGCAATCTCATTTTCATGATGTGGGAAAATTAAATCCTCACCACCGGCATGAATATCAATCTGCTCGCCTAAGTATTTCTTTGACATAACAGAGCACTCAATATGCCATCCCGGACGTCCTTCGCTCCACGGAGATTCCCAGTATGGCTCTCCTTCCTTCTTTGGCTTCCACAAAACAAAATCAAGCGGGCTTTCCTTGTCTTCCTCGCCACTTACCTTTAAATCACGAAAACCTGACTGAAGATCATCAAGGTTCTTATGAGAAAGCTTACCATAATCCTTAAAACTTGCAGTACGGAAATAAACAGTGCCATTCTTCTCATAAGCATGACCTTTTTCGATCAAGGTACTGATCATATCGATCATTCCATCAATTTCCTGTGTTGCAAGCGGATGAGTTGTCGCCGGCTTTACATTCATAGCAGCCATATCCTGCTTGCACTCCTTTATGAAACGCTCAGAGATAACAGATGCCTCAACACCTTCCTCATTTGCCTTTTTGATAATCTTATCATCTACATCAGTAAAATTTGAAACATAATTTACGTCATAGCCCTTGTATTCCATATAGCGTCGCACAGTATCAAATACGATCATCGGGCGTGCATTTCCAATATGAATATAATTGTATACTGTAGGACCGCAGACATACATTTTTACCTTTCCCGGCTCAAGCGGCTTAAATTCTTCTTTTCGTTTTGTTAATGTATTGTAGATTTCCATGTTTTTTCCTTTCTTCTTTTCGTTTTCATCTGTGATTTCTCAACCATTTGATACAGCTTAGCGTACTGCTTTTTAAGCTGTTCAATATCAGCAAGCACCGGATCTGGCATGTGCACCTGATCAAGATCAGTTTGCGGCAATCGTACATTGTCACGTTTGACAACACGTCCTGGAACTCCTACCACCGTAGAATTGGGCGGAACTGGTTTTAGTACAACACTTCCAGCACCGATTTTACAGTTGTCTCCAATTGTAATGGAACCGAGAACCTTCGCGCCTGCACTGATCATAACATTATTTCCAATTGTCGGATGGCGTTTTCCATGCTCTTTTCCTGTACCGCCAAGTGTAACACCTTGATATAAGGTAACATTGTCACCAATCTCTGCTGTCTCTCCAATCACAACACCATGACCATGATCAATAAAAAATCCTTTTCCGATCTTAGCTCCTGGGTGGATCTCGATTCCAGTTCTTCGTGCTGTACACTGAGAGATCATACGCGCTGCAAAATATCTTTTTTTCAGATAAAGCCTGTGCGCAAGACGATACCAAAGTACTGCCCAGAAACAAGGATACAAAAATACCTCTGCCGGTGAATTAATTGCCGGATCCCGTTCTCTGATCAGCGAAATTTCATCAAGTACATATTGAACGATTCTCATGCCACTCCCTTCTTGCTTCGAAAATCTTTGTCCGCAGTTCTCGCAAGTCTACAAGCATTCGAATTCGCTGATTTCCTTCGGAAATCGCTGCATTCTCATTCTTGTACGGTTTCCAAGGTCAAAAACAGTTTCGTGCAAGCACGAACTGTTTTAACTTTGGAAACCTTGTATCAAAAAATAACGTCCCCTGCAAAAGCCAGGAGACGAAAAATTTTCCGCGGTTCCACTCCTGTGAGAGCATAGATGCTGACACTTATGCTGTATACACAGCCGGTGATAACGCAAACCAGCGTGCCATGCTACTTTATTCACACAGCCAGCTCCCGGATGCACTTCCTGTCTCACTCCACGAAGCAGGTTTTCAGCCTGGACCTGCTCTCTCTGACATTTCCTGCGACAGTACTCTTTCCGTTCAAAGCCTTTTCGAAGCTTTTTTTATTGTATGATGCAAAAATATCACAGATGTCTGTTTATTCACTGTATTACAGTGCTGCATCATTTCTAGTGTTACTATATGTGATGTTTTCGGATTTGTCAACCTTTTTTGGCTTCTTTGCCTTTGGATAAATCTTATAAAGTGTTTCATCATCATAATTTTCATCCAGCCACTGCTGTACAACATTGCTTGCTGGAATATTTTTTTCACGCTGATCCTGGCGCATAAGTGCCGCTGCTGACACAAGACTGTCTGCGGCCATAAAAATGATAAGACACCATGTTATGATTTTTCCGGCAAGCATTGGAATCTTTTCAATACATTTAGAAAGATAAGGATAAACTCCTTTCAACCATACAACACCTGCAATTCCCCAGAAAAAACAAAACAGCAAATTAATTCGTCCTCCGATATTAAACATAAAACCGCTGTAATCCCAGAAGATCTTTCCAAATACAATTTCCGTAAAAACGCTGCATAAGTACTCGTATACACCGCCTAATACAGTTCCCATCGCAAAGATAAACGAGGAGGAGCGATTTCTGTAGTTGTACAAAAGCGATGTTGCTACCACCATTGCAAATCCCCAGACAATACTGAATGGTCCCCATACAACACTGCTTCTGCTCATCCAGTCCCCCATCGTAATACGGCAAAATACAGTCTCTATCAAATCACCTGCAAATGCACCGATAAAAAACAATAATACAAGCTTGTAAAAGCTGCAGCCTTTAGCAAAAACAGTTGTTTTTTCCTTCTCTAAACGTTCTCCCTCATTAATTGCAGGGTATGCCTTTTCCACACGCATAAGAATATGCTTTTCAAGCCATCTTCCAAAACGTTTTTTTCTGCTGTAGAGTTCGTGATCAATCTTTTGAATCGTATCATTTCTCTTTACACTGCCGCGAATGATATATGTAGATCCCAAAATATCAACTATTAACACACCAAGCAGTGCCCACAATGTAATCTGCATCATAAATGATGGTACCATATGATAAAGTTTCATCAAAACAGGTGTTACAAACTTAACTGATAAAACGCCTAAGATACCCCATACAATAGAATACTGCAGACAGATGTATCCATCAAGATTCCATCTTTTAGAAGAATAGTCCCACCATTTTTTATGATCCAATTTTTCAAGAATCTTTGCTGTAAACCACTCAAGAAGTGTACTAACTCCCGCACAGCCCAGAAACAAAATCGGTACCTCATCAAACAATTCTTGAAAGCCAATTGTTATAATTACTGCTGAAATGCCATATACAATACAAAGTGGGCTGTTTAGCATACCTCTGTTCATAAATTTTCGGTATTTTAAGACACAAAAACACGTTTCTGCAATCCACCCCAAAAATGAATATACGAAAAAGAGCCAAAGACACCCGAATAAATCAATTCCTCCCATTATTTTCCAGTTATCCTTTCAAATTTTCAATTCCTAAAAATCAGTTATATATCAATTTTTACAGCCGCCACAGCCACCGCAGCCAATCGTACCGTCCATATAAAATTCCGGCTTATCAATTAAGCAGACTGCCTGTGAAGAGATGCCCTCTCCTGTTCCTGTAAAGCCTAGTCCTTCTTCTGTTGTTGCCTTAATGTTTACCTGATCGAGTTCAAGATGAAGTGCCTCTGCAATATTTGCTCTCATCTGCTCACGATATCCGGCAAGCTTCGGTCTCTGTGCAATAACAGTTGCATCTATATTGCTGATGTAGTAACAATTTTCCTCAAGAAGTTCTCCTACTCTTTTTAGCAATTCTATGCTTGATGCTCCCTTATATGCCGGATCCGTGTCTGGAAAATGCTGACCAATATCTCCAAGTGCAGCCGCACCAAGCAGCGCATCCATTATTGCATGAAGCAGCACATCTGCGTCAGAATGACCAAGAAGTCCTTTTTCATACGGAATCTCTACACCGCCTAAAATCAGTTTGCGTCCCTCAACGAGGCGATGCACATCATATCCCATACCAACTCTCATATCAAATCTCCTTACCTTTCTTTATGTTAAGGGCAAAATGTTTTTGACTCCTTTGATACCAGATTTCTAACCTTTTGACCCTGATATTATTATCATATCACGACTCACTTTTATTTTCCACGCAGAATCTATAAAAATTTTCGGAATTTTTTGAAAAATTTGCTTGACATTTTCTTTGATATGCGCTATACTTCTCTTTGTCAAGGGGTCTTAGCTCAGCTGGGAGAGCATCTGCCTTACAAGCAGAGGGTCATAGGTTCGAGCCCTATAGGCCCCATCTTGGCGGAATAGCTCAGCTGGCTAGAGCACACGGTTCATACCCGTGGTGTCGAGAGTTCAAATCTCCCTTCCGCTACTGACTACAAGGATCGCGCAAGCGGTCCTTTTTTGTGTCATAAAATTTCATCCCACAAAAAAGGAGAGTCTTAATAATAACTCTCCTTTTCCCCAAAAAATTATTAACTAAATCCAAAGAAGCGCTGTGCCAAACCATATCCCCTGCATACAATCGCTCTTCCGACCTTACCTGGAAGATTTAGTGCAATTCCCTGAGCACTAAAACGAAGATGACGCCACATAGTTTGATTTTCTTTTTTCATATAGCTCCAAAGTGCTTCCTTTTTTTGTTTTGAATCCTCTGTGTTAATTAACGCATAATGAACTGTAGTTACCGTACACATAATCTGCAGATAGCTGTATAAATAGCTGCGCAGCTTTTTGTTGCTGATTTTTTCAAGATCAAATGCATCAAAGATGATGCGATTGACGCGATCCTGCTGGTCGATTCGCTTCATCATAACCTGCTGATTAACAGACTGATCTTCTCTTCCCGTATAGTACATATAAAAATCTACATCCAGATAGTACATAACGCGCACATATGGAAATGGCTTGTATACATAAATATTATCAACATAGAATGTATGCTTTGGAAGCGTCAGGTTAATTCCCTTTAACAGACTGGTGCGGTATATTACTGCATGCATCAAAAGATAATGACCTGTCTGGAACTTACCTATTTCTTTCCAGCTAAAGAAACGTCCCCTTGGAAGTGTCTTGCGATAATCAATTGACTTCTGGCGAAGCACATCACCATTCTCGTCATGACGATCGTAAACAAAATTGGAAATCAGCATATCAAGCTCATGATTTTTTTTGACAATACGGCGCAAAAAATCAAGCACCTGCTTATAAGCTTCTGGTGCAAGGCTATCATCACTGTCAACTACTTTAAAGAACAGACCTGTTGCATTTCTGATTCCCGTCGTTACTGCGTCTCCATGACCTCCGTTTTCCTTATGAATTGCCCGCACAATATTCGGATATTTTCTCTCATATTCGTCCGCAATTTCTGCTGTACGGTCTGTTGATCCGTCATCCACGATCAAAATCTCTACCTCATCACCACCCGGAAGCAGCGTTGCCATGCAGCGATCCAAATATGCCTCTGAATTATAGCTTGGAACTGTTATTGTTAAAAGTTTCATCATAAATACCTTTCTGTAGCCTAGCAGCATATGCTGCAGTGCAAATTTTCCTGTACAAATACCATACAAGGTGATTATATACAATTTTTCAGGCTACTGCAAGGTCTTTTTGTCAAATACAAAAGTTACTGTTCACGAAAGCTAGATTACGAAAGCCCTCAGGTGTAATGGTTTCGTCGCCGGACCAAACTCCGCAGGTTCCTTTTATGTTCTTTCTTATTATACATTACTTTGAAAGACCTGCTCCAAGTGCCCGGCTTGTGAAATCCATTCACCCTAGGGCTTTGCTGTAAATATTTGCTTATTCGTGAATTGTAATATACACAACTCCTGCAGCTGTTCCTGCAAAACCAATGATGCAGGCAGCCACTGCATATGTCTGCAAATAGCTGCTAAGCCATGTGCTTTGCTGTACAAGAATGGATATGAGGTTGGCTGATACATGCAAAATAATTGGTGCTGTAAGCTTTGCGAACCGTTCATATATCCAAACAAGAAGTGCTCCTAAAATAAATGCGTACAGTGCCTGAAGCAGATTGCCATGAACTGCGGCGAAAATCAAAAGCGCTGCCAAGGCTGACGGCCCCACACTAAGCCACGTACGCATTCTTCTGTAAAGGATACCGCGAAATAAAAGTTCCTCTGCCACTGGTGCTGCAATGCCAACTACAAGTATCTGAAGCCACAGCTTGTCTGAATAAAGTGCCTTTGCTACGTTTTTTGCATCTTCTTCTCTGATTGTCTTTAACCCAGTTAACTCAAACAGCATATTAACGCCAATACAGGCACATATTCCAATAATAATCATGATGATTGCAGAATAAAGTGACAGCTTCTTGCCTTCCCAGCGAATCTGTTTGGAATCTTTGTAAAATAAAATTCCCATAATTATAATACAGGACACTTTTTCAATCAGATTTGCCATCAGACTGCCGTTTGGATAAAGACCTAGCACTGCCATTCCTATAGCCATATAGATGACGAGCGGATAGATCAAATTGATCAGTCGCCTCGACAATGGTTGATATCTCATTTTTTATTTCCTTTTCTTATTTTTTCTTCCCGTTTTTTCTGATCTGCTTTTTTCATGCGAGCACGAAAAGCCTCTTCTGACTGCCGCTTTTGCTGTGCTTTTGACACAGCAAGAGCTACTGCCTGTTTTTTCTCCTCAAAGGCTATTTTTTTCTCTTCAACGGCCTCCTGCACTAGCTGTTTTCGCTCCTCTGCTGCCAGTCTCCGTTCTTCTGCTGCCGCTTCTGCCGCCAATTTTCCCTCTGCTACAGCATCCGCCACTGCCTGCTTCTTCTCTTCTACACTCTCCTGTACAGCCTCTGCCTGTGCCTTTAGCTTCTCTGCAAATTTCTTAGAATTGATTTCTAAGTTCGGATATGCCTCTCCGATACGGCGAAGCAGTACCGGATCCTCACGAAGAAGCTGGCGCACCTTTGTGCTGACTTCCTCAGAATTATCTGCTTCTACGCCATCAATTTCCTTTTTAACAAGATTAAATGCAATATGTGATACAATATTATCCCAGATCATCAGCATAACAATTGCACCTGACAGCGTATAAAGAATCCACTGCGGAATGGCATGAATCCATTTCATCAAAACTGGATCAATCAGCTTTACAATTGCCACACCTCCAATTCCAAATAATACCAAGTTTCCAATCCAAATACGGCCATGCAGATTCATTGGCTTTTGGCTGTAATCCCACCAGCGCGCATGGAACATTTTTTCCATGTACCAGCTGACAAAATATTCTAGGACTCCGCAGAGTACAAAAGACGCCAAAAACGTCACAATATAGCTTGCATTTCCGATCAGTCCACCAACTAAAACTGTTACAACAACGGCACCTGAGCCATAAATCGGACAATATGGACCAATTAAAAATCCACGGTTAATAAAACGGTGAAACTGTATATACTTTAATATCACTTCCATGCACCATCCGGCGACAGAATAGCAAAAAAATAGTACGATAAGCTCTGCTATTGTTTGTCTAAGCATTAAATTTTCTCCTTTCAAAACGCATAAGGGGACAATATTTCTATTGTCCCCTGGTGTTGTTTTCTTGCTGTTTACTTTTTCGACACCCTACGAATTGCTCCGCTGCTTCGCATCTCTCGCAATTCTGCAAATCATTCGGATTCGCTGATTTCCTTTGGAAATCGCTGCATCCTCATGATTTGGCTTTTGTCCCCTGGTGTCTCAAATGGTTGCGATATCGATCAGTGTCAGCTGCTCTTCTCTATTCTCAAGACTAGTAATCAATGCCTTTGCTGTATCGATTGCTGTCAGTACATTTACACCTGTCTCGATTGCATTTCTACGGATAATAAAACCATCATGGCTGTGCTCTGCGCCCTGTGTTGGTGTATCAATGACAAGATCAATCTGATGGCCAAGAATCAAATCAAGAAGATTCGGTGAATCCTGCTCCAGCTTGCTTATATAAAGTGTATCCACTCCCTTTGCACGAAGTGCTGCTCCTGTTCCCTTTGTCGCATAGATCTCGTAGCCAATTGCCTTGAAACGTCTTGCAATATCTACGATTTCTTCCTTATCATCATCGCGAACTGTAATAATCATCTTCTTATACTTTGGAAGATGGAAGCCTGCACCAAGGAAAGCCTTATAAAGTGCCTCGTTAAAGGTCTTGCCGATTCCAAGACACTCACCTGTTGACTTCATCTCTGGTCCAAGTGCAATATCAGCTCCGCGCAGCTTCTCAAAGGAGAATACCGGCATCTTAATTGCATAATAATCTGCTTCCTTTTGCAGACCTGGCTCATAACCAAGACCACGAATTGTATTTCCAATGATGACCTGTGTTGCCAGATCAACAATCGGGATTCCTGTTACCTTACTGATATACGGTACGGTACGTGAAGAACGCGGATTAACCTCGATTACATAAACAGCTCCCTGATACTCGATAAACTGAATATTAATCAGACCTCTTACATGAAGCGCTCTTGCCAGACGCTTTGTATACTCAACGATAGTTTCTTTTGTCTTCTGACTTATGCTCTTTGCCGGATAAACAGAAATACTATCACCAGAGTGGATACCTGCACGCTCAATGTGCTCCATGATACCAGGAATCAAAATATCCTGTCCATCACATACAGCATCAACCTCAAGCTCCTTACCCATCAGATATTTATCTACAAGAATCGGATGCTCTTGTGCATAACGATTGATAATACCAATATACTGCGTAATATCCTCATCGTTGATTGCAATCTGCATACCCTGACCGCCAAGAACGTATGACGGACGAACAAGAACTGGATAACCAAGCTCATGCGCAACCTTTAATGCCTCTTCTACTGTAAATACAGTGCCGCCTGATGCGCGCGGAATCTTTGTCTCGCGAAGAATCTGATCAAACAGCTCACGATCCTCTGCCGCATCAACGTCTTTTGCGCTCGTTCCAAGAATCGGAACTCCCATCTTCATTAAGGCCTCAGTCAGCTTAATTGCTGTCTGACCGCCAAACTGAACAACAGCGCCGTCTGGATGCTCCAGATTTACAATACTCTCCACATCTTCTGGTGTCAGTGGCTCAAAATACAGCTTATCTGCAATATCGAAATCGGTTGAAACTGTTTCAGGGTTATTATTGATGATAACAGTCTCATAGCCTTCCTTTGCAAATGCCCACGTACAATGAACAGAACAGAAGTCAAACTCAATACCCTGTCCGATACGGATAGGTCCAGAACCAAGAACAAGAACCTTCTTTCTTCCCTCTGTCTTTTTCGCCTCATTCTCGCTTCCAAAAACAGAATAATAATATGGTGTAGTTGCTGCAAACTCTGCTGCACATGTATCAACCATCTTAAAGGCTGCTGTGATGCCATTGTCATAGCGCATCTTCTTTACCTGATCCTCAGTCTTGCCGCTTAAGGATGCGATTAACTTATCCGGGAATTCAATACGCTTTGCTTCCTTTAACAGATCAGGAGTAAGTTCTTCTGTTTTCAGACGTGTCTCCATCTCTACAAGAATAGCAATCTTGTCAATAAACCACGGATCAATCATTGTGATCTGATGGATCTTTTCATAGCTGTAGCCTCTGCGGATTGCCTCTGCAATGCGGAAGATTCTGCGGTCATCGACAATACTCATCTGCTCCTCAAACTCATCTGCCGTCAGCTTGCTGTACTCATCTGTTACAAGGCTGTCAACATGCTGCTCAAGAGAACGAAGTGCCTTCATAAGACCACCCTCGAAGTTATCACAGATTGCCATAACTTCTCCTGTTGCCTTCATCTGTGTTGTCAGCTTTCTTGATGCACTGATAAACTTATCAAATGGCAGTCTCGGAATCTTGACAACGCAGTAGTCTAACATTGGCTCGAAACTTGCGAAGGTTTTCTTTGTGATGGCATTCGGAATCTCATCAAGAGTGTAGCCAAGTGCAATCTTTGCTGCAACCTTTGCAATCGGATAACCTGTTGCCTTTGATGCCAGTGCAGAGGAACGGCTTACACGCGGGTTTACCTCAATAACACAATACTCAAAGCTGTCTGGCTTTAATGCGTACTGAACGTTACATCCTCCAGTAATCTTTAACTCACTGATGATATTTAACGCTGAGGTACGAAGCATCTGATATTCCTTATCACCAAGCGTCTGAGACGGTGCAACAACTATACTATCTCCTGTATGAACACCAACAGGGTCAATGTTTTCCATGTTGCAGACTGTAATTACATTTCCTGCACCATCACGCATTACCTCGTACTCAATCTCTTTCCATCCTGCGATACAGCGCTCAACCAAAACCTCACCTACACGGGAAAGACGAAGACCATTTCCTAAAATTTCCTCCATCTGCTCTTTGTCATATGCGATTCCGCCGCCGCTTCCTCCAAGTGTGTAGGCAGGACGAAGAACAACTGGATAACCGATCTGTTCTGCAAATTCAAGACCATCTGGAATGTTGTGAACAACCTTAGATGCTGCACAAGGCTCTCCAATCTTTTCCATTGTATCCTTAAATTCCTGACGATCCTCTGCCTTTCTGATCGTCTCTGGTGTAGTACCAATCAAACGGCATCCATATTTTTCAAGAATACCTTTCTCTGCAAGCTCCATACCAAGATTTAGACCAGCCTGACCTCCCAGTGTCGGAAGAACACTGTCAGGACGCTCTTTTTCGATAATCTGCTCTAACACCTCTGCTGTTAACGGCTCGATATAGACATGATCAGCAATTCTTTTATCTGTCATAATCGTCGCTGGATTAGAGTTTACAAGAACAACTGATACACCCTCCTCCTTTAATGAACGGCAGGCCTGTGTACCTGCATAGTCAAACTCTGCTGCCTGGCCGATGACAATCGGACCCGAACCAATTACAAGAACCTTCTTTATACTGCTATCCTTTGGCATTGCTGTGTTTCCTCCTGTCGTCTATTATTTATTTTTTCCTGCTGCCATCATATCCAAAAACCTGTCAAACAGGTACGCACTGTCCTGCGGTCCCGGGCAAGCCTCTGGATGATACTGAACTGTAAAAATGTTCTTTCCTGTATAAGAAAGACCTTCATTTGTTCCATCGTTTACATTTACAAATGCCGGCACAGCAACCTTTGGATCAAGCTTGTCGGTATCTACAACATAGCCATGATTTTGAGAGGTAATATAAACTCTTCCTGTCTTTAAATCCTTTACCGGATGATTGCCGCCGCGATGACCATATTTCATCTTATGTGTATCAAGACCATTTGCCAGTGCCATCAGCTGATGGCCAAGGCAGATTGCAAAAATCGGAACGTTAGAATCATACAGCTTTTTGATCTCCTTAATGATCTCTGTACACTCCTTCGGGTCTCCAGGACCGTTTGAAAGCATAATGCCATCAGGATTTGCTGCAAGAATATCCTCTGCTTTTGTGTCAGCAGGATAAATGTTAACTTCACAACCTCTCTTATGCAGTGAGTCGCCAATATTTTTCTTTGCACCAAGATCAAGAAGTGCTACCTTGTAGCCATCTCCCGGCAATACTTCTCTTTCCTTACATGTAGTTGCCATTACTACGCCAGTCGGGGAATATGCCTTAAGCTTTGGAAGGATCTCCTCCAAGTCAAAATCCTCTCTGCGTGTAATCATACCATTCATGGTTCCCTTCTCACGCAAAAGCTGTGTCAATGCTCTAGTATCAATTCCACAGATTCCTGGAATTTCATTTTTCTCAAGAAACTCCTGAATAGTTCCCTGACTTCTGAAGTTGCTTGGCATACGGGACAACTCACGTACAATATAGCCATCCGGCCACGGACGCTTTGACTCCATATCCTCATAACAGATTCCATAATTACCGATCAGCGGATAAGTCATTACAACAGCCTGACCCGCATAAGAAGGATCTGTAAGTACCTCTAGGTAGCCTGTCATTGAAGTATTAAAAACAATCTCACTGATGATTTCTTTATCTGCGCCAATCGCTGTACCTGTAAATACATGTCCATCCTCTAAAATTAGAAATGCCTTCATTGGTTCACCATGCCCTTTCGCCAAAAATAAAGACGGTACACATACGTGCACCGTCCGCAATTCTCTATCCAGGCGGTACCTCGCCTTGAATTTTGTTGTTATCTAAAATATAGTACCATGGATAAATTATTTTTTCAAGTCCTAAAACAAATTTCTGCATAATTGCAAAATTTTTGTGCTCTTTATTTATGTGCACCGTTCAATTCCTACAAAATAATCAGTTTTCGAACTCAACATAGATTTCAAACGTACTGCCCTTTCGTTCCTTTGAAACAACTTTGCCCTCACGGCTCTTAATGCGCTCCGCATTCTTATAATTTTTGGACATAGCCAACGCCGGAACAATTGTATAGTAATACGAAAATGGAAGCTGTCCCTCAATGATCGTCACACTATCTCCTATATTTAAGACATCGCGCTCCATATGAAACAATTCTTTTCTCATCTCAAAACCTCACAATTGCTTACTTTACAACAACTGCATTAAATGGTAAGATCTCAACCTTGCCGCTTACTGCCTCGCCGTTTAAAAGATTAGTTCCATTTTTTGCCAACTGAACAGTTGCCGGCGTTGCGTTATAGTTGACATAGAAATCAAAGGTGCTGCCATCTTCTGCTGTACGTGTCAGATACTCTACTCCCTCTGGAAGCTCTTTTTCCTTAATACCGCATTCTGACCAGATTGGTGTAAAGAATTTAATCAGATCCGTCTCTTCCATTCTTGTTCCAATATAATATGCCTTTCCCTTTCCATAGGAGTGTACAGTTACTGCCGGCATACCTGCATAGAAATCGCTCTCGTATGTACCAAGAACTTCTGCCCCTGTAAGCTTAATCAACTCACAGTAATCCTTTACTAAAGCCTTGTTTCCATCCTTCATCAAAACTGAATTTGAATCCGTTGGATATAATGTGTCAAGCTCTTCAGCATACAGACCAAAGACCTCTCCAAGACCTGCGCCCGGAAAGCCGCCTAAGTATGCCAGCGTATTTTCATTTACATATGCAGTCAGATATGTTGCCACTACTGTTCCACCATTTTTTACATATTCCTTTAACCATTCACCAGCCTCCTTGGATACAGCATAATACATTGGCAGTACAACAAGACTGTATGAAGACAAATCCTCAAGTGGGAATACTATATCTGCATTGATGCCCTTCTTTAAATGAATATTGTAAAATTTGCGTACTTCCTTCTCATAATTTTTAGTATCACGCGCCATGCCCTGCATGTCCTTAATCGCCCAGCGGTTGCTCCAATCAAAAAGAACAGCAGCCTTTGACGTTACCTTTGAACCTGTAACTGGTGCCAACTTCTTTAAAATTTCTCCAACCTCTGATACTTCTTTGAATACTCTTGTGTCATCTCTTCCAAGATGATCTACAACAGCGCCATGGAACTGTTCCGCTGCACCGCGACCTTTTCTCCACTGGAAATACTGAACTGTATCGCTTCCACAGCCAATTGTCTGAATGCTGCTTGCGCGAAGGATGCCCGGACGCTTTAATTTATTAAATGAATGCCAGTTAACAAGACTTGGTGTGCTCTCCATAAGCATAAATGGCTTATCCTTCTTTAAGCTTCTCATAACTGTATGATCAAAGCTAAGCTCTGCCGCAGTATCTGCCGGTGTCTCATAATCATTATTCCAGCTCGGATAACCATCCCACGAAATAATATCAATCTCCTTTGCCAGATCCACATAATCTAACTGCTCAAACAGCTTCATAAAGTTTGCTGTTGCTGGAACCTGAGGCGTATACTTCTTTAAAATTCTGCGCTCAAATGCAAGGTAATCTTTCATATTCCAGGAGTTAAAACGCTTCCAATCCAAATTTAATCCCAGAATAGAATGCTCTCCATTGTCATACGGCGGCTCTATCTGCTCAAAAGAGTCAAAACGGCGGCTCCAGAAGGAGGTCCACCACTGCTTATTCAGTTCTTCAATGTTATTGTGATACTTCTCTCTTAAATATTCCTGAAACCGCTTTTTACAGTTTTCACAATAGCACTCTCCTCCAAACTCATTTGAAATATGCCATAAAATGAGTCCTGGATGATTTCCAAATTCCTGCGCAAGCTTTGTATCCATCTTCTCAACAAGTGAACGGTATTCTAAAGAACTCATGCAGTGATTGTGTCTGCCGCTGTGATGATTTCTGCGTCCATCTTTCTCGACGCGAAGAACGGACGGATATTTTTCATCCATCCATGCCGGTCTGGCTCCTGTCGGCGTTGCCAAAACAGTATAAATACCATTTTCATATAATTTATCCATGATATCATGAAGCCATCCAAACTGGAAGTTTCCTTCCTGCGGCTCAAGTGCAGACCAGGAAAATACACCGACTGTTGCCGTGTTTACTCCTGCCTTTTTCATCATTTTAATATCCTCCTCAAGGATATCAGGACGATCCAGCCACTGGTCTGGATTGTAGTCGCCTCCGTGCAGGAGAGCTGGGATTTTTGGAAATAAAACAGACATATTCTTTTTCCTTTCGTGAATTTATTTATATGATACCAGGGTCAAAAGCTCCAAAAGCCGTTCGTGCTTGCACGATTAGGTTTTTGAGCTTGGGACCCGCAAAAACATGAGGATGCAGCGATTTTCAAGGAAAATCAGCGAATCCGAATGTTTTTAGAATTGCGAAAGTTGCATAGCAACGGAGCAATTCGTGGATATCAGTTGGGGCAAAATACCTTTTGACCCCCGCCTCATTTATATAGTGTTATTACATAAGAGGTGAGAATAACCTTAATATCAGCTGTGATAAGCGAAGGCGTCTTGTCCTTTCAGATGGCTCCTTTGACATATCCTTGCAGATTGGAAATAGTGCTTCAAAATCTTCCTTGACATGAGAAACTGCTTCATACCCACAAAAAAGCGCTGCATTTTCAAAATGAAGATACAAACTTCTAAAATCAAGATTGATAGTTCCCACTACAACAATCTCTCCATCGCAGATACATTGCTTTTCATGCATGAAGCCCGGCGTATATTCATAAATCTTAACACCATGCTTTAAGAGCTGCGGATAATAAGATTTTGTTACCTGAAAAATTGTTTTTTTATCAGGAATGCCAGGTGTAATAATTCGCACATCAACACCGCGCTTTGCTGCTCCAGTGAGCTCTCTTGTCATCTCATCGCTTAGAATCAAATATGGCGTCGTAAAATAAATATATTTTTTTGCATGACGTAGCAGATTCATATAAACATTTTCACCTGCTGGTTCCTTATCAAGCGGACTATCACCGTAAAGCGCAAAAAATCCCTGTTCCTTTGCTTTATAAGGATATACTGGAAGATACTTTTCAATATCGACATCCTGTTCTCTAAGTGCATTCCACATTTCCAGAAACAGAATAGTTGCCGTTTGCACGGCATCTCCCTCAAAACGTATTCCACTGTCCTTCCACTGCCCATACGGATGCGTGATATTAAAATATTCATCTGCTAAATTATAGCCGCCCGTGTAAGCAACCTTTCCATCAATAACGGTAATCTTTCTGTGATCACGATTATTCATGAAAATATTAAGCACCGGCATAATCGGGTTAAACACACGACACTGAATCCCCATACTTTCCATGTATTTGATAAAACGTGGATTTAAAAATCCTATACAGCCAGCATCATCATACAAAATACGAATTTCTACGCCTTCTCTTGCCTTTGCCATCAAAACCTTGCGCAATGCCTGAAAAGACTCTGCCATCTCAATCGCATGGTACTCCAAAAAGATAAACTTTTTTGCCTGCATCATATCTTCTAGCTGAGCCGCCATTGCATCACAGGTATCTCCATAATACTTCACATCTGTATTTTTGTAAACAGGACTTGATGCACATTTCCACAAATATTTAAAGTCATTTGCAAGCCGCTCATCCTTTTTTGACAATTCCTCAATAATCTGTTCATCCTGATTAAGATATGCAAATAATTGCTGATCAATTTTACGATAACGTGCTCGCACTTTTTTTGTTGCCCCTGATCGGCCAAATAAAAAGAAAACGCATATTCCAACAATAGGTGCCACTGTAATAAGTATAATCCATGGCAATTTAAACGCAGCATTTGTATCCATACTATATACAGCTAACACAAGCACAAGCTCAATTGCTACTGTTAATAATGTAATAATTTGTGAATACTGGTTTAAACGCATTAACAGCACCACCACCCAGATAATCTGAATCAATACACCAATTCCTGCTATAATTAGCCTTCTGACACTGTTTTTCATTGAAGACTTATTTTCTTCTATCATATATCCTCCCTTTTTCGTATTGTCGTTTCTATTTTTTATTCTTACTTTTTATTTTTTGCTCTAATTTGTTCATTACTCATCTGATACTTTCAGGCAAAACCAAAATGTACTTCCTTGTCCTAATGTACTGTCAACACCATACTGCGCATTATGAAGTTCTAAAATCTTTCGCACAATTGCAAGACCAAGTCCACTTCCATTAAAGCTTCGCCGGTGTTCCTTATCTATCTTATAATAGCGTTCCCAGACAAACGGTAAATTCTCCTTTGCAATTCCCAGTCCAAAATCCTGCACCGATACCTTCACAGTATCACCTATACACTCCTGACGCACGGTAACGTGTCTTGAATCTCCTGAATAATTTAACGCATTATTGATCAAATTGTAAACAACCTGATATATCTTAAACTCATCAGCATCTACAAAAACTTCTTTATCATGATCACAAATTAGCTCAATCATAAACTCGTTTGCTGATGCCATTCTGCCAATGCGCTGCACTGCTTCCTCAAGGTTTGCTGTGAGGTTGAAATGCGTCTTGTTTAGCTGCGTTACACCAGCCTGCAGTTTACTGATATCGAGAAGATCATTTACCATACCTGTAAGATGACCTGCCTCATCAATGATAACCTGTACATTTTCTGGTGTATTCTCACCTGGAATGTCACGCATCATCTCAGCATATGCCTGAATCATTGTAAGCGGTGTACGAAGATCATGAGACACATTTGCAATAAGCTCATGCTGAAGCTGCTCAGTCTTTTTAAGCTGCCTTGCCGTGTAATTCAATGTGCTCCCCAGTTCACTTATCTCAAGGTTGCTCTGATCATGAAATTCAACATCATAGTTACCCTTTGCCAGCTCCTTTGCACTCTCATTCATCTGGCTTAGCGGCTTTGAGATGAAGCGTGAGATCACCATAGCCAGCACAAGTGCCAAAATAATCATAATAATAGAGACAAATATTAGTTCCTGACGAATCATCTGCACGGTGGCATTTACTGGTGTGAGGCGTGCGCTTACAATTGTAAGATATGGTGTACTGCTGATTGTCAAAATTCTTACGCTCACCATGCTTTCCTGTGCAATCCCGCTCGGTGGTGTCTGATCTGAACCGACTCCATTTCCAGTATTCTCATTTTGAGGAGATTGACCCGCCTCGTTTCCGTCACCGGTTGGCTTTTCAGGTGGCAGAACAGCCTCATTCTCTTCATCGGTTGGCTTTTCAGGCAGCTCTCCATTTCCTGCAAACAGATCAAACGGATCGCGCTGAATGTCTCCAGCGATTTCTTCGGTAAAACTGCCGCCATTTTTTTCTGCCCGTTTGTAAAAGTCCTGATAAAATCGCTTTGGAAGTGTATTCTCATACATGCGAAGCGAGCTGTAAAGAAGTGTACCATCCTCCCCAGAAATTTGTATATCAATATCATATTCCGCGGTAAGTTCATCAAGCTGCTGCTCCATCACACTTAGATTTCCTAGCTGATCATCCAAAATCTGCTCTACATTGTCATTCGCATTGTTCAGTGTATTCTTTTTTGCTGCCTTATAGATATCATCCAGATAAACTGTCTGCAACAAAAACAGCAAAAGCAGGAGAATTGCCAAAAAGACAAGAATCCCGGCAAATATCCCCCACTTAATGCTCAAATGCTTTCTTTTAAATATGATCATCGAAACGATACCCCACTCCCCTTAACGTTACGATACAGCTTCTATATTCCTCAAGACTACTTCTAAGACGTTTAATATGTGTATCCAACGTTCGGTCATCTCCGTAATAATCGTATCCCCATACATTTGTAATCAATTGATCACGGCTAAGTGCAATATTTCTATTTTCAACCAAATAAAACAATAAATCATATTCCTTCGGCGTCAAATCTAGCCTGTGATCTTTTATCATCACGCTTCTTCCGGTAAAGTCCACCACTAAATCGCCATGACAATACACCTTGCGATCTGTAAGAGTGTCTTCAATCTCCTGGCTTTTCTCACTCTGCCCTGCTTGCACTGAACTTTGCAATGCAGATTTTGTATACGCAGTACCTGATACGCTGTTTCGCTGCGCGACAACACGCACACGGCACATAAGCTCTTTGGGCGAAAACGGTTTTACTACATAATCATCAACACCTAACTCAAAGCCTTTGATGCGATCATACTCCTCGCCTCTGGCTGACAGCATAATAACTGGAATCTTTTTATAACGGCGCACCTGCTTACACACTGCAAAACCGTCCATTCCCGGCATCATAACATCAAGTATTATCACATCAAAATCTTCTAGTGCACAAATGGAAACTGCCTCAATTCCATCCTTTGCCTCTGTAACCTGATGTCCTTCCATCTCGGCGTATTTTCGAATGATTAAACGAATTTTTTCTTCATCGTCTACCACAAGAAGCCTCGCCATATTAAACCTCCCTGTTACTTAGGGCGCCGAAGCGCCCTAAAACAATAATCAATAAATATTACAGTCCAAGAAACTCAAGCACGGTCTGCTTCATCTCATCTCTGTCTACAACAGTATTGTGAAGAACGGCTGCGCTGCGAATCTCTTCTACTGCGGCTGGAATCTTTACACCAGAAATGCGGCAAAGCTCGTCAATCAAAGCAAAATCCTCGCCGTTTTCATACTTGCTATCAATTGCAGACATAACGCTTCTGGCAAACTTATATGGGCTTGCGGTGGAGGCGATCAATGTCTTTGTTGTATCTCCTGTCTCAGCCTTATACTTTTCATATACGGCAGAGGCTACTGCAGTATGGGTATCCATCACATAGCCGTCACTCTCATATACGCTCTTGATCTGTGCTGCAGTCTCGTCCTCATTTGCATAGTTTCCATAGAAATCTCCAAGTCTCTCTGCCATTTCCTCTGTGATGGTATATTTTCCGTTCTTAGACAATGATGCCATAAGCTCTGCATTTACAGCTGAGTCATCACCTGCAATACGATAAATCAATCTCTCTAAGTTGCTTGAAATTAAAATATCCATAGATGGAGATGTTGTTAAAATAAACTCTCTGTTTCTGTCATAGCTTCCGCTTCTAAAGAAGTCAAATAAAACCTTGTTATCGTTTGATGCACAGATCAATTTTCCAATCGGCACACCCATGTTCTTTGCATAGTAGGCAGCTAAGATATTTCCAAAGTTTCCAGTCGGAACAACTACATTTAACAGCTCGCCATCCTTTAACTCACCATCACGAAGAAGATTTGCATAAGCATATGCATAATAAGCAACCTGCGGAACAAGACGGCCAATATTGATGGAGTTTGCAGACGAGAACTGAAAGCCGCCTTCTGCAA
Source organism: Firmicutes bacterium AF25-13AC (assembly GCA_003478935.1). Taxonomy (GTDB): domain Bacteria; phylum Bacillota; class Clostridia; order Lachnospirales; family Lachnospiraceae; genus Anthropogastromicrobium; species Anthropogastromicrobium aceti. The sequence continues at coordinate 117,970 of QUFP01000002.1, read as the reverse complement.
GCTCTTTTTCGAGTTCCTTATCACCAAACAGTGCCTTTACACGGCTCTGTGCATCATCGAAGTTTCCGTGAATGCCAACTACCTTTACATTCTTTCCCTTCTGTGTTACCATCTGCTTTTCCTGAACAGCGCTGACACCGCCCTTTGGATAGAATACAACAATTCTGGTGCCTGGTACATCTGCAAAGCCTGCCATAGCAGCCTTTCCGGTATCACCGGAAGTTGCAGTCAAAATAACAATTTCTTTATCACAATTGTTCTTCTTTGCTGCCGTTACCATTAAATGAGGAAGGATTGAAAGCGCCATATCCTTAAATGCAATTGTCGGACCGTGGAACAGCTCAAGATAATATGCGCCTGCCTTCTTTACAGTCGGTGCAATTGCCGGTGTGTCAAAGCGATCATTATAGGCATTTTTGATACAAGTCTTTAATTCCTCTTTTGTATAATCTGTCAAAAACTGCTTCATAACTTCGTAAGCCACTTCCTTATAATCCATGGCTGAAAGTTCTTCCATTGTCTTATCGAGCTTTGGAAGTGCGTCCGGAACGAACAATCCACCGTCCTTTGCCAATCCCTGCAGAATTGCCTGTGATGCTGTATATGCCTGCTTGTCTCCTCTGGTGCTATAGTATAATACTCCCATCCTTCTCCTCACATTCTGCTGCAGAAGCAGCCTTTTTTGCTATGTTAGACGGCTAACGCCGTTGCTCACAAGTATATCAGACTTTCTTTACCGCGTCAACACTCTACTATACAACAAAAATGAGACTTTCAAAACTCTTTTTTAAGATTTCTATAAGGTTTTGGCTCTCCCCTTTTTTTCTCTGTTTCTGTCTGCTATACTGGTCGCATCTTACACTTTTCAGAAAGGAACAATATCATATGACTACTGCAACTATATCGAAAAAAAAGACGCGCCGTCCCAGACGCATCCTTTTCATCCTGCTGCCGATTCTCCTTATTCTGGTTCTCGGCTTCAGTATTTTATTCTTTTTAAGTCACCAAAATCTTCTCTTCCAGTTTCGGAATGATCTCGCTGCCACGTTTCATCAACAAAGTCTCCCGCAGACCGTTTCCGTCTCCACATACACCATACAGCTTGATGATCTTCTTTCTGATCCAAACTGCACAAAGAATCAGGCATTGATGCTGATCAATGACACATATCCGCTTTCCGATTCTTTTCAGCCAGAAATCTCTTCCTATAAAGATACGGATGTACAGATGAATTCCTGCATTCAGGACGCTTATGCAGCCATGTCTGCCACCGTGCGAGAGCAGTTTGACGTTCCACTTTATGTGCGGGAAGCATACCGTACCGCCAAAGAACAAGAAGAGAAAACAGAGGAAAACAGCGCGGTTGCCGCTGAAGTCGGCGCAAGCGAACATCAGGCAGGTCTTGCGCTCGATCTTTATGTCCCACAGTTCGGCGGATGGGCTTTTACAAAATCGGCAGCCGGACGTTTTGTTGATACCAACTGCCGGGATTATGGTTTTATCGTCCGCTATCCGTCCTACGGAGAAAAGCAAACTGGCATCCCCTACGAACCGTGGCATCTGCGCTATGTCGGCCTTCCCCATTCCCAGATCATCATGGACGAATATCTGACTCTCGAAGAGTATATTGACTTGTTGAAACCAGGTTCCTTTTATCAGTATGGTTCTTATCTAATTTCCCACCAGAATGGCAGGGTCATCGACGCGCCATCCGGCTGGAAACATGTAACCGTATCCGAAGATAATCTCGGCGGCTACTTATTTACGTGGGAGCTTTAACATCACAGCAAAATTTATGTAAACTTTATAGATTAGAAAGCAAGCAGTCCTTATATTTCTCTTGTATACTCCTTCAGCCACTCATTCTCCTCTGGTGTCATGTATGGAGAAATCTTCTCATAAACCATCTTATGATAGTCGTTGAGCTGCTTTACATCCTCTGCATTTAAATACTGCTTGTCAATACCGTCAAGGTCAATCGGAACATATGTAATGTTCTCAAAGCCCATAAACTGACCGTACTGGTTCTTCTCACCCTTAACGCAGATAAGCTCATTCTCAGTGCGGATTCCGTACTGATCCTGTAAATAGATACCTGGCTCATCTGTTGTTATCATGCCTGCTTCAAATGGATTGTCAAAGCCTGGACGATACTGCCAGCGGAAGCTGTTTGGTCCCTCATGAACGTTTAACAGATATCCTACGCCATGACCTGTTCCACACTGATAGTCAAGATTCTCCTTCCAGATTGGCTCACGGCAGATTACGTCAAGACTGATGCCGTTGCAGCCGTAAAGAAATTTCACATTTGCCAGATTCAGGTTACTCTTAACTACCATGGTGAAGTGCTTTTTCTGGATATCAGAAATTGGTCCTAACACGAATGTTCTTGTAATATCTGTTGTTCCAGTGTCGTAATGACCGCCTGAATCAACTAAAAGCATACCCTGTGGCTCTAGCTTTGCTGCCGTATCCGGCTCTGCCTTATAATGCATCATTGCTGCATTTGCATTATAACCTGCAATTGTATCAAAGCTGATATCACGATATCCTTCCATCTGCTCACGAAGACTTTGCAGATAGTCTGATACACTAACCTCATCCATCGGAATCTTTCCGACATTCTTCTTTAACCAATACATAAACTTAGTTACAGCAATACCGTCAAGAAGATGAGCCTTTCTTGTATTTTCAAGCTCAATCTCGTTCTTGATAGCTTTCATCAGCTGAGATGGATTTGCCTTGCTTACAATATGAACAGTCTCAGACAGTGCATTTGTGATGCGATAATTTACCTTTCTCTTATCAAGAAGAACGGTGCTGTTCTCAGGAATAGTCGCTGCATATGCATAGACATCCTCATATGGGCGAATGGTAATGCCGCACTCTGCTGCCATCTCTTTAACTGCATCACTTAATGCATTCTCCTCAACAAACCACATTGCATCTTCTTTTCCGATTACAAGGAAAGAAAGCACAACAGGAACGTGTGGAATGTCATTTCCTCTGACATTTAAGATCCATGCGATATCATCAAGTGTACTGATGATGTGATACTGTGCCTCTTCCTTTTCCATCTGCTCACGGACACGTGCAAGCTTAGAAGCAGTTGCTTCACCATTAAATTCGTCCTTTAAGACATCGGCTGGCTGATGAACAAGTGCCGGTCGATCTGTCCACACCTCATCTAAAAGATCATTGTCAGTCTTAAGACTTCCATGCTTCTTTGCTGCGATCTTTGCAAACTCCTTTGCATCATTTGTGTTGACTACTCTTGCGTCAAAACCGATGCACTGTCCTTCCTGCAGCTTTTCACCTAAATACTGCATAACAGTCGGAACACCTTCCTGTCCCATCTTCATAAGGCCAAAGCCTGATCCTTCAATCTGGGATGCCGCCTGAATAAAGTAGCGTCCGTCTGTCCAAAGCCATGCTTCTTCCTGTCCAATAACTGCTACACCTGCAGAGCCGGTAAAGCCAGTTATAAACTTTCTTGCCTTGAAGTACTCTACCACATATTCAGACTCATGAAAATCTGCTGTTGGAATGTAGTAATAATCAATTCCCTCTCTCTTCATGATTGCCCGCAACGCGGTAATTCGTTTGCTGTCCATTTTTTCTCCTTTTTCCTTTGCGTCTGTCCGTTCTCATTATTACAATCGGTCAATTTAGCCGATTATTACTTATTATTTTTGTCTTCAGCCTCTGCATGAAGCCGTGTTAGATGCTGCACAATCGTTCTTTCATATCCATTCTCAGATGGGCGATAAAAATGCTCATTTTCCATGGTATCAGGCAGATACTGCTGTTTCACATAATGGTTTTTATAATCGTGCGCATACTTATATCCATCTCCATGACCAAGCTTTCCTGCACTCTTATAGTGTGTATCCTGCAAATGTGACGGCACTGGCGGTGTCTTATGATTCTGTACATAATTCATCGCCTCTGAAATTGCCATATACGCAGCATTGCTCTTTGGTGCACATGCCACATAAGTAGCAGCATGTGACAATATAATCTGCGCTTCTGGCATACCAATACGCTCAATGGCCTGAGAAGCCGCAACTGCTACGACAAGTGCCTGAGGATCAGCATTTCCCACATCCTCCGATGCACAAATCATGATACGACGTGCTATAAAGCGGATATCTTCACCTGCATATAGCATGCGCGCCAGATAATAAACTGCGGCATCAGGATCAGAGCCACGCATACTTTTAATAAATGCACTGATCGTATCATAATGATTATCGCCGCTCTTATCGTAACGCACAGCACGCTTTTGAATACATTCCTGCGCCGTATCAAGTGTGATATGAATCATTCCATCGTCAGAGCGATCCGTCGTCAGCACTGCAAGCTCAATGCCATTTAATGCGGCGCGTGCATCACCGTTTGCAGCATCACTTAAAAATTCAGCGGCATCATCATCAAGCATAGCATGATAGCTTCCCATACCACGCACAGGATCGCTCACGGCACGCTTAATCAGCTCTTTGATATCTTCCTTTTCCAAATTGTGCAGCTCAAAAATAATGGATCTGGAAATCAGAGCTGGATTTACCTCAAAATATGGGTTTTCTGTCGTTGCGCCAATCAAAATGATTGTTCCATCCTCTACAAATGGAAGCAGATAATCCTGCTGTCCTTTATTAAAACGATGAATCTCATCAATAAAAAGAATAGTCCTGCGTCCGTACATTCCCTGAGGTCTTTTGCACGCTTTACTACGTCCTCCATATCTTTTTTTCCGGCTACAGTTGCATTAAGCTGTGTAAACTCAGAGCTTGTCGTATTGGCGATCACCATCGCAAGCGTTGTCTTTCCTGTTCCTGGCGGACCATAAAAAATAACGGAGCTAAGCTTATCTGCCTTAATTGCGCGGTACAGCATCGTATTCTTCCCGATGATATGCTTTTGACCAACAACTTCATCAAGTGTTTTTGGACGCATACGCGACGCAAGCGGTGATTCCTTTTGCTGAGTTTCTCTCATATAATCAAATAAATCCATACTCATTGTCCTGTCCATCTCTTACTATTCACGGTGGAGACTGGCAAATCACTTTGCAAGTTTCTTTGTGAACTGTATCCAATCTTAGCACGTTTAGCAGCAAAAAACAACTATGCAAACAGCAATTCCTCAACAGTAACAAATTCATATCCCTGACGCTGCAATTCATCAATCACAATAAAGGCAGCCTGCACACTTGTCTTATAAATATCATGCAATAAAATAATATCCCCCGGCTTAACCTGACGCAAAATATCTGCTGCGATCTGTTTCGTATCTGTGCGCTTCCAGTCAAGCGGATCAACATCCCAGTAAACTGCAATCATATTTTGCGGACAATCTTTTTTATGATCCCATTCTCCATACGGTGGTCTTAAGTAAATAACTTCCTGCCCTGTAATCTCCTTAATTACATCATTTGCTGCCTTTACCTGTGAACATGCCTGACTGCTGCTTAACATATTCAGCTGAACATGACTATATGTATGATTTCCAATTAAGTGACCTTCCTCACTCATACGGCAAATCAACTCTGGATTTTGCTCTGCCTTCTCACCAATCACAAAAAAGGTGGCACGTACTTTTCTTGCCTTAAGCCCATCAAGCAATAACGCTGTTGTCTTAGCATCCGGGCCATCATCAAATGTAATAGCAACCTTTTTTTCATCCCTCTGCCAGACGATTTGCTCAGACTCTCCTGCTGCCAATACATAAAAGCCACAGGAAATAAGTACTGCTATGGACAAGAGCACTACTATACTCCGCATTTTATTTACTTGTGTTTTGTATATTTTTGACTGTTTGGACATACCAGACTCTTTCTTTATGTCTTACCTATTTTTATGTCACATTCAAGTTTCTAATGCATTGCACTCGAACCATTTGCCTAGATATCGGGACACATACAAAAGGCACACCAGCCTTCTAAGCTGATGTGCCAATGTAAAATCAAATTTACTGTGCCTTCTGCATCTGAACCTGAGGTTCTTGAGTCTCTGCTTCGGAAGAACCCTCCTCTGTATCTGCCTCAGTCGTATCAGTAATAGTTGAACGATCTGCCAGTGTTACAGTAATCTGAGTCTCTGTATACTGGTTGCCGTTTGGTCTTTGGACTGTGATTGTAACACTCTCACCTGCTGCGTAGTAAGAAAGTGCAGATCTAAGTGTTTCAAAACTAGATACCTTCTGTCCATCAACTGCGGTAATGATATCATTCAGCTGCAGTCCCGCATCAGATGCCGGGCTTCCCTCTGTGATCTTCGTTACCATTGCGCCTTCTGGCATACCAAATCTCTGTACATACTCAGTCGGTACGTCAACGCCCTGAATGCCAAGATAACCTCTCTGATCCTCATCTATCTGAACTTTTGTCTTCTGATTCATCATGTTGTTGATCAGATCCTCTACGGAAGAAATAGGAATTGCATATCCCATGCCCTCTACGCCTTCACCTGAGCTCTTTGCAGAGTTAATTCCAATCAGATGACCGTTTGCATCAAACAGTCCGCCGCCGCTGTTACCAGCATTGATAGCCGCATCAATCTGCATCATACTTCTTGTTACATTATCATCAGATGTAGTTACGTCCTTGTTAAGTGCACTTACATGACCAAATGTGGTAGTCTGACCAAGACCAAGTGCATTTCCGATTGCCATGACACCCTGACCAACCTTAACATCATCAGAATTGTCAATAGTAGCAACAGAAATTGCATTTAAGGTATCCTCTGGAATGTCAGACAGCTTTACTGCCAAAACTGCGATATCTGCATCAGAATCGGCACCCTTTAAGTTTGCCTCTACCTCAGTTCCATCAACAAATGTGACTTTTCTTTCCTTGGTGGAAGCTGTATAGCTGTAATACATTGTGTTACCTGATTTGTCATATACAGCAACATGGTTATTTGTGACGATCAGAAGCTCATCCTCTGTCTTTCCGATAATTACACCTGAACCATATGCCTCAGACTCCTGTGTTGATGTCTGGTTCTGATTCTGACCATTTCCATAGAAGAAATTAAAGAGATCAGAACCACCGTTTGATGTACTGGTAACTTCAATTACATTTGTTACAGAAACAACCTGCGGCAGGCACTGTGCGGCCAGATCTGAATAATCAGTAAGGGAAGATGCCACAATATCAGGTGTTGTCTCATCCTTTGAAAGATTCATTGTGGATGCTGCCTGAACGGTATTTTCTGTGTTCTGTGTCAGAAGTGATCCGCCCCAGAAGCTTCCGCCAATAACTGCAACACCTGCAAGAACTGCTGCTGCCTTGTGCAGATTTCTTCTTGACTTATTTTGTCTTCTCTGCTTTCTATTTCCTTTATTTTCATTATTGTTGTCATAATTAAAATTGGTTTCTGGATACATCATAGTAGAACCTCCTATATAATAAGCCTTGCATTTAGCTTGGCTTTGTTTCTTTGTTATGTCTATATACTATCAGTGATCTGTGTTTAAATTGTGTACTTTTCTTTAAGCATTCGTGAAAAAAAGCCCCATATACCACATATTTGTGATATACAAGGCTTTTTAACTTTATATCGTTTCTGTATTTACTGTCCGACTCCAAATGCTTTCTGAATGGTATAGCTAATGTCTTTTACTGTCTGAGATGGTTCATATCCATCATCGCCAAACAAATATGTGTGAAGCTTCTTTACATCTCCTGCCAGATCAGTGCAGACTAATGAATCCTTTACACCAAAGACACCAAGCGTTCCAAGTGTCAGATCATACGTATACGGGAATCCTTCTGTATCAGTAATACTATAGCTGTTTACATCTGCTGCCAGAGCAAACAATTCATCATTCGACAGCGTTGTATTGATATTTGGACACGCATAGCGCACTGCTGTAAGAAGTGCTGATGGTGACGCTACCTTTGCCTGCTGAAGCATCTTATCGATTACTTCACGCTGACGGCTTGTTCTTCCCATATCCATACCTGTCGTATAACGGTTACGACAATATGCAACTGCATATACACCATTACAAAGCTGATAACCTGCCTGTGTCAGCTGAGGCTGCCAGATACCTGTTGCCTCCTCGATCTCCGTGATGTAACCTGTAATATATCCCTTTTCAACTTCTTCCGGAGTGATATCAAGATAAATGCCGCCGATCGCATCAATAACACGAATAAGTGCTGCCCAGTTAACTACAACAACATCCTGAATCTGAAGATCAAGATTCATATTGATCATACTGATCATATCAGTGTCGCTTCCCTTTGCAAACTCAGAATTTGCAAGGTCAAATTCATCTCTTGAATACATCTTAAGAAGTGTATCACGATAAATAGACACCAGCTTAACTTCCTTTGTTTTTACATTGATGCTGCAGATCATCATAACGTCAGACTGAACACCATTTCCACCGCCAAGATTAGCCTGATCTCTTGCATCAACACCAACTAATAAAATATTCCAGTAACCATTTACTGTTTCCTGATGACTTAAAATATCATCGACTGTCGTAGCCTGTGTAACCTCACTTACATTGATCACACTTCCAGGCTTTGCAGATGAAGACTCTGGCACACTTTCCTGCTCACCAGATTTTTCAGACTCTTTTTCCTGTTCCTTGCTTTGCGGCTCCGTCGTGGCTGTCTGCGCCTCCTCCTGCTGATCATTATCTCCATTATTTGCAAACGTTGCTACGTAAATTTCTTTCTGATTAATTGTTGAACGCTGCATCGTGTTGAGAATACTAACTGCATAACAGCAAATAGAAAGTGCACAGACAAGAAGGAACTCTGTAATTACTAAAAGAGTTCGTCTGACTCTTCTTGCCTTAGCAGCCTTTTTTCTCTGCTGCTCTCTTTTGTTTTTCATTGAGGAACGTTTTTCAGCCATTTTCTTATTATGCCTTTCTGTAGCCTGCCATCTATACAGGTACTATTTTTTTAATATGCATTCTTATTGACAAAGCCTTTAAATACAGTCAAGAATAAAATCCGGATATCAAAGCTGACACTCCAGTTTTCAATGTAGAAAAGATCAAGTTCAATGCGCTTACGAATGGATGTATCTCCTCGAAGACCATTCACCTGTGCCCATCCAGTCATACCTGGACGAACCTGATGCTTAATCATGTAACGTGGAATCTCTTCCTTAAACTTATCGACAAAAAACGGTCGTTCCGGACGCGGACCAATCAGGCTCATATCGCCCTTTAAAACATTAAAGAGCTGTGGAAGCTCATCAATACTTGTTTTCCTTATAAATCGGCCAACCGGAGTCACTCTCACATCGTTCTTTGTCGTCCATTTGCTTACCTCCTCGGAAGCCTTCTGAACAGTCATTGAACGAAACTTATACATTTTGAATGTACGATTGTGAAGCCCGACACGCTCCTGCTTAAAAATGAGCGGTCCCGGTGAGCTTAACTTTACTGCAATAGCAGCTGCCAGCATAATTGGTGAAAACAAGACTATGCAAAGCAGCGATCCTACAATATCCATCGCACGCTTTATAAATGCATTTCCTGCCTCCATAAGCGGTACATGGCGTATATGGATAAGCGGAAGGCCAAGAAAATCAACCGTATATGGCTTCGTGGAGATGATATCGTTATAATCTGGAACAAACTCAGTGTGAACACCTGATTTCTCACAAACATGAACGATCTCCTCGAGACGGTCGTATTCCTTTAGCTTCAATGTAATGATGATGCTCTCTGCAATATTTTTTGAAAGATATTCCTCCAAAGACTCTATTGGACCAAGAACTGAAATGCCCCTCACTGACTCATTTGTGTGTAAATGATCATCTAAGATACCTAGAATATCATATCCCCACTGCTTATGCGTCATAACACGTTCAATATAAGCCTCTGCTGCCTGACTGTAACCGACAATCAATACTGGTTTTCGGTTGAAGCGGCTGTTTCCAAGCTTCATCAGGATGAATCGGAATATATTTCTCCAGACAACCATAAATATTGTATTTAAAATGGTCATCCATAAAATCATCATTCGCGAAAAGCCAACAATCCAGTTGTAGCCCTCTGTGTTTGAAATCACAAAGAATACGGCAAATAAAATCAATGCGCCAATAATATTTACTTTGCCGATTAAAACTGCCTCTTTTCTTCTTCCTGTCATGCGAAACGAACCATATATATGGAAGAACGCATACAGCATCAGATAGCTTATAACAATAATCATAAGCGGCGGCCAGTAATTACGGCTGTCAAATGGCGCCAGATTATTTTGAAGTGCAAACTGGATCAGATAACTGATCACGTAAGATACGGTCAGCACAATTGCATCAATCACAACACTTACTGCCGTATAGGTTTGTTGTTTTCCTGTATTCATAAAAACCCTTTCAGGAACTGCTTTTTAAGCAGCATGTAAGCCTTTGATAAAGAAAAACTGTCAAAAGCCGTACCTATCATACTTGAAAATTGCCAAAAGTACAACCCCAAATTTCCTGTATTTTGAAATTGTAAGAAAAACGTAACTATTCTGCTTATAGCTTTCGCTTTGCCAGCTCTATAATATACGTAATTGTATTTTCCCACAGTTCCTTTTGTATCTGCCAATAATTTCGTATATCTCTTCCTCTAAAAAATACCTTTTTACATTTTTTTCTAGTTGAGATTCCTTCCTTTAATCCATCGACATAATCCTTTCCAAAGCCGATCTTCATAAAGAAACACCATTTTACAAAATATCCTGCTACCAATGCCGGTGCATTTAAAATAAGCTGTGGCAGCGGCATATTCTTATAGTTGACATACACTGAATTTCGTGCAGAAAGCTTTACCTTGAAACTATTATATTTAGAACCGCTTGTTCCACTGCCCACATGGTATACCTTTGCTGTCGGACAATATACATTTCGATATCCCTGAATCTTCGCCCTATAGCCAAGATCTAGATCCTCTAAATACGCAAAATGCAGTTCATCAAATAATCCTACCTTTGCAAACAGTTCTCTTCGGTACATAGCAGCACCTGCACAAGCTGAAAAAACTTCAGCCGGCTCACGATAGTCACCAACTGGCTGACCCACACCTCGCTGAAATGCCCAGCCAAGACAAGTGTAAAGATCACCAGCATCATCCATCTTTTCATGGTCATGAAACTGAATCATCTTGCAGCTTACAGAAAAAATATCATCAGCTGATTCCATTGTCTTTATCAGTTCCTCTACCATCTTCGGGAAGGAACGTGTATCGTTATTTAACAACAGTACATATGGTGTCGTGCACATGCCAATTCCCACATTGACACCTCCGGAAAAGCCAAGATTGTGTCTCATTACTGCAATCTTTACCCACGGATAATGTTCTCTTATATAAGAAACACTGTCATCCTGCGATGCATTGTCAATCACAAGCGTCTCAAAATCCTTGCTTGTCTGACGCTCCAATGAAGAAAGGCAATCATCTAAAAAACGCTTTCCATTATAGTTCGGAATGACAATCGTTACTTTCTTTTCCATTCTGCTACCCATGCCTTTCCACAATTATTTTTTTGATGCTGAATATTCTCCTCGCGCAATCAGCTGCTGCTTACGCGCTTCTTTTATAGTATGGTTAATTTTGTAATACTCCAGATAAGACAAATTCGGGTTATAATATGGATCAACAAAAGTTGACAAAATATCCCACTTTGAATTTAAAAGCATCATCTCGTTTCCAAAACGAATGAAACGCTCTGTCGTATCTTCCATACCTCTTGATTTTGACTCATAGTGGAAAAGTTTTACATCGGCATCATATACAATAAGATAACCAGCTTTTCTTACCTTCAGACAAAAATCAACATCATTAAACGCAACCTGGAACTCATCTTCAAGTCCGCCTACTTCCTCATATACTGATCTTTTTACAAGAAGACATGCTGCTGTAACTGCTGACACATCCTGTGAAGAAATAGCTCTTCCCATGTAACCTGGATCATCCTCATGAATACCCTTAAAGACATGATCTGCCAGTCCGCCAGCGCCTACCAAAACACCGGCATGCTGAACGGTATGATCATTGTATAACAGTTTTGCACCAACAATACCAACCTCAGGACGCATGCAAAAGCCTAACATACTCTGGAAAATATCAGGTGTTATAAGCTCAACATCATTATTCAGCAGCATGATATAATCACCCTTTGCAAACTTAAAGCCAAAGTTGTTGATTGCAGAGTAATTAAAGCCAGCTTCCCAATACACAACCTTTACGTTGTCATGCTCCTTTTCAATCTTTTCATAGTAAGCAAAAGTTTCCGGCAATACACTATTATTTTCAATGATAATAAACTCATAATTTTGATAGTCAGCACGCTCAAAAAATGAATTTAGGCATACATCTAAATCGTCTGTGTGGTCCTTATTAGGAATCAGGATAGATACAAGCGGCTCTTCTTTTAATGTAAACTTTGTCTGATACCAACCATCAACCGCACCTTCCTGTGCACGTGCATTCCAGCCAAGACGCTTATAATGTGCATTTAAGGCTGCCTTTCCTGCATGAATTGCATACATCTTGTTTCCCTGACTTGCTGCAGTTGACTGATTTGAGCAGCGCCAATGATACAAAATACGCGGACAATGATAGATTTTTTTAGTATGCTCCGTCAGACGAATCACAAAATCATAATCCTGTGCACCGTCAAATTTCTCGTTCAGTCCTCCTACAGTGTCTACAAGTGATTTTCTCACTGCAAGAAAATGGCACATATAATTATTTGCATGGAGCAAATCGATATTAAAATCAGACTTGAAATGCGGATAAAAATAATGAGCTGCATACTCATCTGTCTTATCCTCATCACTGTAGAATACATCAATCGTCTTGTCTTTATTTAGTGCATCCGCGTAGCAAAATAGTGCATCTGGCTCCAGAAAATCATCATGATCCAGGAAAGCTATAAACTCACCTGTTGATGCGGCAATACCAGCATTTGTGTTTTGTGCAATTCCAAGATTTTTTTCAAGACGAATCACCCTGATACGCTTATCTCTCATTGCCCAGTTTTCTAATAGTGATGTCAGATGTACATCCTCTGGAGATGCATTTACAAGACACAGCTCCCAGTTTGCATAGCTTTGGTACATCATAGAGCGCACCAAATCCTTTAAAAATTTTGCCGGAGTATGATAAAGCGGAACAACAACAGAGAACTTCGGTGCATACGAAAATTTTGTTTTACGCTGTGCAAAAAGCTCCTGTCTGCTGACACGCATAATACGAAGCCATGTATCGTAATCAGCATACTCATTTCCTGTCAGCTTCTTTTTTAGCCAAATCAGACTTTTCTTTGTACTTACGTACTGTGCCTTGCTTTCCTTTAAAAACTTTCTCGTTGCAATCAATGCTGGATTTAACGGAAGACTTTGCTCAGAAATAACATTTCCCTGTGCATTCTTTTCCTTAAAATGAACTGTTACCAGATGCTGACCGTGAAATGGAATCTCAAGAAAGATTCCAACATGGCCTGCCTTTGGATCGCCATATTTAGCAAGACCTACATCTGGTCTTGCTGCCCATGTAACGATTGCATCAACTGGTGTCTTTTTCTCATCGGTAACTGTAATTTCAATTTCATTCTCCGCAACAGATGACACAGCCCAACCAGTTGCAAATATTTTTCCGTTTTTTACAAATATCGAATCAAAACAATATTCCATTGCTTTTCCTTTCGCGTTTGATACCATCCTGCCTTATGGCAGCTTGTAATAACCGTTTTTCAGTGAAAGATTTCTATTGTAATAAGGATCAGTGCCCATTACATGTTTCCACTTATTTTTCATATATTCTGCTTCTCTTGCCAGTCTTGCCTGCTTCTGCGGTGAATCCTCATAGCCTCTTGAACGTGACTCATAATGATACAGATGTGCAAATGCATCATACACAACAAGATATCCTGCCTCGCGAAGCTTCAGACACAGATCAACATCATTGTATGATACTGCAAGATGCTCGTCCATACCACCAACTTCTTCATACACCTTCTTACGAATAAGAAGACATGCTCCGGTTACTGCAGAAAGATCCTGTGAAAATGAAGCTCGTCCCATATAGCCTGGATCATGCTCTGGGTATTCCAAAAACTGATGGAATGCCACTCCCTCAACACCAACTATAACACCAGCATGCTGGACTGTATCATCCTCATATAACAGCTTTGCACCTACAGCACCTACATCTGATCTTCTTGCATAGCCAACCATGCTCACAAGAAAATCTGGATCAATTACCTGTGTATCGTTATTTAATAAAAGAAGATATTCTCCATTAGCTTTTTTAGCTGCAAAATTTTGAATTGCTGCATAATTAAAGCCATGCTTCTCAGAATGACGTGCATCATCCATCTTCCAGGTCTCTACACGTATGCGCTCATCCTGTTTCTTTAACTTTTCATAATAGTCAAAAGTTGCCTGATCCTCACTATTATTTTCGATAATAAGAATCTCAAAATTTGTATATTCTTTTGTGGCAAGAAGCGATCTCACACAGCGATCAAGATCCTCTGTATGGTCTTTATTAGGAATCACAATTGTCACAAGAGGACGCTCTGTATACAGATACGTTGTCTTATAATACCCTGGTAAAAATGTATTGTCAACCTTCGCCTCAATTCCATGACGATCATAATATTCCTGCAGTGCACGCTTTCCAGCCTCAAATGCATATGATTTGCTGTCTGTATTAGCAGAAGTGGAACCCTTATGGCAGCGCCAGCTATAGAGAATCTTTGGAACATGAACAACACTCTTACTCTCATCAATACAGCGAAGCACCAGATCAAAATCCTGTGCACCATCAAAATTTGGACGGAAACCGCCGACCTTTTTTATAATAGATGTCTTCACTGCAAAAAAGTGACAGATATAATTGTTTGTGTGAAGAAGATCTGGATTATAATCTGACTTAAAATGAGGAAAATAATGAAGCTTTCCTTCCTGATCTACCTTATCCTCATCACTGTATATACAATCAGCATCACCATTTTCGTTTATTGCTTTTACAAATTCAAATAAAGCATTCGGTGACAGAAAATCATCATGATCAAGAAGTGCTGTATAGCTGCCTGTCGCAAGCGCCAGTGCCTCATTCGTATTTCCTGCAATTCCCAAATTTTTTTCCAATTTACGGTACTTGATTCGTGGCTCTTTGCTCATATATTTACGCACCTGCGCATCAAGTTCTTCATCCTCTGGGCTTCCATTTGCAAGGCACAGCTCCCAATTTTCGTAAGTCTGCTTTTGTACACTTTGAATCATATCGTCTAAAAAAACTAAAGGTGTGTGATACAGCGGAACAATAATTGAAAACTTCGGATGAAGTGCAAAATGAGTAGTCTTTTCTTTCAGGCGCTTAGCAAACCCTGGATACTGCTTCTCGTACCAGATTGCGTATTTTTTTTCCTCTGGTTCAAGATCCATATATTTTTCCTCAAGACAGAAATCTTTAATGCTTTTGGCACGCTGCAGTCGACGAATACGACCCTTAATGCCATGCTGATAGCGATAAGCAGCCAAAAGACCTGGACAGTCAATAAGCTGCTCTAATACATCCTCTGGATGTTCCTTACTTGTAAATACCGCGTAGCAATTTTTCATTTCACCCGGCTCAAATGAAAATGTAAGACCATATTTGTCAAAGGACGCATCCTGATAAATGACCTGTCCTACATCGGCACGTTTTACGCGGCTTACCTGAGCATCAAGGATGCTTCCATCCTCCTTGCGAATGGTAAGACACACCTCGTCTCCTGCCATTTCTGGTGCCGCCCATCCAGCACAAGTCACTTTTCCATTCAGATATACCACTGAATCTAACGAACTTCTCATACCAATCCTTTCTGCCCGAAGCTTTGCATCTGTTTTTGTTACAGTCTGTAGGCGTCACACACTTCCTTAACATCGCCAAACATCTTCACCGTATGGTTTTCAAGCCATACAACACGGTTGCACATTTCACGAATCTGATCCAGATTGTGTGATACATATAAAACTGTAGTTCCTCCCGCCATCAATTCCATCATACGTGCGTGGCTCTTTTTCTGGAAATTTTCATCACCAACAGAAAGGATTTCATCAACGATCAAAATTTCAGGGTTGACAACCGTTGCGATTGAAAAAGCCAGACGCATCAGCATACCTGATGAATAATTTCGAATCGGTGTATTGATAAATTCACCGAGTTCTGAAAATTCCAATATGTCGTTATAGCGTGATTCAAGAAATTCCTTTGAATATCCTAAAACCGCACCGTTTAAATAAATATTTTCCTTTCCGGTCAAATCGTAGTCAAAGCCGGAGCCAAGCTCAAGCATCGGCACAATACCACCTCCGCGATAAACGCTTCCCTCTGTTGGTTTTAAAATTCCGGAAATGATCTTTAAAATTGTACTTTTTCCAGCTCCGTTTCGGCCTATTAAACCGATTACCTCGCCTCTTTTTACATCAAATGACACATTCTTAAGCGCCCAAAAATCCTTATATTCCACCTGGCGCTTAAGCATCTTTGTCACCATCTCCTTAATACTCGTAACCCTGTCGTTTGCCATGCGAAAACGCATAGACACATTTTCGACGCGGATTATGCTGTTATTTTCATCTGCCATTTTTATTAACTATGCCTTTCCATAACCTGCAAAAACCTTCAAAAGCTTTCAAAAGCCTTCGAATTGTAATGATCTTTATAAACTTAGATATACAGTACAAACTGATCCTGCGTCTTTTTAAATACTGTGCCGCCGATTATAATCATGACAAGTGAACAAATCGCACAGATAAAATACTCGCTGATTGCAGGAGAACATCCATCAATAATAATAGTACGTACAAACGTTACATAATGATACAGAGGATTAAACTGCATCACCTTAGCCAGCCATCCTGCACCACTTCTTTCCAGCATACCTGTACTGTAGATGATCGGTGTTGCATACATCCACATGGTAGAAATAACTCCCCACAAAAACTCAACATCATGGAAAAATACCATGAGGCTTGACAGCAGAAATCCCATGCCAACTGCAAAAGAAATCACGAAAATAAGTGCAAGCGGCAGCAAAAGAATTGACCAGCGAATATACAAACCATTAAACAGACCATAGAAAATCGTAACCAGAAGAAGCGGAACCATTGAAAGCACCATGTTGATGCTTGCAGACAGAACCTTTGTAACCGGATAAATATATTTTGGCACATAAACCTTTGTAATCAAAGATGCATTGCTGATAATTGCACGCATTGCCTGATTACAGCAATCATTAAATCCATTGAAGATTACAATACCGCAAAGCAGGTAAATTGCATAGTGCTGAACACCTGCATCACGCACGCCAAGCAGCTTACTGAATACAACATACTGTACGGTCATCATCAAAAGCGGATTTAAAAAGCTCCAAAATACACCAAGCACTGATCTCTTGTACTTAATTTTAAAATCTCTTGAGATCAGCTGCTCCATCAAAAACTCATACTTTGCAAGTGTCTGAATAAAGGAGCCTCCCGCTGTAGTTAAGCCCTTCTTTTCTCTGTTAACCATGTGCACACCATATAATGCAAGCGCTAACAAAACTGCGACCTCAAACACAAAAGCTGTAACAATTCCTGATGTGCTTGATCCAATCTGAGGCCATGCTAAAAAATCCACAAGCAAAAATAAAAGAAATAATGTCGCAACTGCTACTTTACTGACCTTTTTTAAATCATATTTTTTATTATTCATATTCTTTCTTTATCCTGCTATCACCTTTTTTATTCAAAATGGAAGGTATCCTTTAATCCCAACCACTTCTTATCCTTCTCAGAAAGAATCGGCTCTACACCCTCTGGAATCGGCCAGTCAATTCCGATCTCAGGATCACTCCAAAGCACACCGCCCTCATCGCCTGGATGATAAAAATCAGTACACTTATAAGCAAACTCAGCCTCATCAGTCAATACTACAAATCCATGCGCAAAGCCTTCTGGAATATAGAACATCTTCTTATTTTCAGCAGTCAGCTCAACACCAAACCACTTTCCGTATGTCTTTGAATTGGCACGCAGATCGACAGCTACATCAAACACACCACCGCGAATTGCACGAACGAGCTTACCCTGTGGATACTGCTTCTGGAAGTGAAGTCCACGCAATACACCCTTTACGGACATAGACTGATTATCCTGAACAAACTTCATATCTAATCCAGCCTCAGCAAAATCATTATAATTATAAGTCTCTACAAAATAACCTCTCTCATCCTTAAATACGGTAGGCTCGATTACATATAATCCCTCAATATCACAGCCTGTTACTTTAATTTTTCCCATTTTATCTTTTCCTCCTATTTTTTGTTTATGAGATTTTTATTCCTGCCAATATTTTTTATTCATTGTGCAGAAACTAATCAGCTTCTTTGGCAGCTTATAATATTTTTCTCCAAGCTTGTAGCCCACAACCTTGCAGCCTGAAATATATACAAGGCGAAACAGTTGTCCAAACTCATGATGACGAATCAGATAGCGTGCGGTATCGAACACAAGGCGTTTACCCTCACCAAGTGTCTCCACATTGTGAAATGCCTCCTGATTATCTGCATGTGAAACACCATTATCGAAATTTCTTTGAAACTGCTGAAATCCCGTATAATTGTGTGAGTGAATCACTCTCGCCTCCGCCACATAAGCCACAGAGTAGCCCGCATTGATAGCTGTAGACGCAAAGACCATATCTTCATTAAATATTGCCTCCGGCAAAAATCCACCTAATTCCTCATACGTACTTTTGCGGTACATTGCACATGAATTTGAACAAAAATAAGTTTTAATTCCAAGTGCCTGAATATCTGCCTGTGTCTTTACCCTGCTTTCTGCCGGGTAATTAAAATTTCTGGTAAAGCGTTCAATTGCTGAGTCTGTCTTTTTGGCAAGCTGTCTGGCATATGCTGCTGCTACAAGCGGATCGTCAAACGCTTTTGCTAAATACTCTACCAAATGAGTATCAGCAGGGACTGCATCCTGTGTCATAAACAGCATCAAATCAGCAGTTGATTTTCTGGCTGCCATATCTCTTGTCGCACCATGATCAAATTCTTCTGGTGCAATATGATAAACTTCCATATTGGCTGGCCAGCGAAGATTCTTTGGAAAACCAGCTTCGTCTGTGTTGATCACAATAATGCGTTCCACCGGATGGGTCTGCTTTTCCAGCCGGTCTAAAATCTTTTGAAGCTTTTCATCCGGATAACTCACCGGAATAATTACATCTACTGTTTTCTTTTCTTGCATATCTACCCACATTTCCGCCGTTAAACGGCCTTTTATCGGCAATCCTATTTAGGATACCACAATATAACTTTTTTGTAAATCTACTTTTTTACATATAAATAGAGTGCCCCCGTCAATGCAAACCAAAACCATGTGGTTGGCACGGTAAACCACGACGAGAAGAACGACAATGCTAAATACAGTGCAAGCTGTGCGTAAAACAAATACAAAATTGGATTACTGCTTTTTCTGATTTTTTGTGTGAGTGCTGCACAGACAGCACCAAGAATCAAGCCAAATAAAAATACACCTATTAAACCAAAATCATAATACGCATCGTAAATTAATGTCAGTGTATTAAGCTCTTTAATAGTAACAGGCATCTCAAAGGCAACTAACGCAGGAAAAACAAATTTCAGTCCTGTAAGTGCAAACACCGGAAACAGCTGCTTTAATCCAAAGGTGTGCTCTACTAAGCCCTGCTGCAAAGCCTGTGTCAGACAATTAAAATTCGAGTAATTATTTGCAATATACATATACGCATACTGCAAGAAAAGCGGCATATTCTCATTTTTCATCTGAAAAATGCTGTTTAAATAGCCCGGCTCATAATTTCTTCTGATTGTCATGAAAACTGCTGCCGCAATTACAACTGCTGCCGCTGCGCCAAGCATGGCAAACAGCTTCTTTTTATTTACGTTTGGGCGCATCAAAAGAAAAATTAAAATTGGGAGCGCCAGCGTCAGAACAAACTGAAACTTAGAAACACTCAAAATCGGAATCGAGGCTGACAGCGCATTATACACAATCAGCTGAATCAATTTCCCTTTTTCAAGCGGCTGCCTGTCTTTTTTCTTTTCCGTGTACGTTAACATATAAATCAACGTCAGCGAATGCGTAAACATGCAGCTAACTGTAAAATAATGTACACCTGAAATATGAAAATGATCATATGCGTGTGTCTCTGTTGAAAAAAGCGGCACATATCCTAAAATGACAGCTTCAAGAACAAATGTTGCAAATGTCACAAGTGATACAATACGTATACAGCAAAATAAACGATTTTGAAACTGCTCTTTGGTGACTTCTTTTTTTGACATATGGCATTTGCTTTCTAATACAATCACCCGTTTTGAAAGATATATTTCGATTGCTTCATATCCTGCTAAAAATAAAAGATAAAAGCCACCAAATGAAAGCCACGTCTGATTAGTCCATGAAGACTGCAGATTACTTAGCTGCATAACGCCAAGTCCCTCTCCTGCCGTCCAAAAAACAGAAAGCAGAAAGCGAAACGACACCAAGCTTTGATCTTTCTTATAAAAGTAAAGACCCATCACAGATGCTGCCACAAGAAGTACACAGCCTGCTGCCACAAAAAAATCATTTTTTTCTAACACCATAGCCAAAAAAGCAAAAGCTCCATATATGGCATAAGGCAGAAGCAACTGTCTGCCTCTGCCCTCTATATTATTCGCCAAGACCATTTTCAATCCCCGCTATTACGGCCTTTAACGCTTCTTCTTCATCAACTCCGTCACAGACAACTTCAATTTCATCACCATTTTTTACACCTGCACCGAGCACGCTTAATACGCTCTTTGCATTAGCGGTAACGCTGTTAAACTGAAACTGAACCTTTGATTTGTAGTTCATTGCGATCTTACATAAGATCCCTGCCGGTCTCAAATGAAACCCTGTCATATTTTTTACTGTTATCTTCTGGCTTACCATACTGATCCTCTTCCTTTCTTACCTCTATAACAAGACAAACTTTTGTCTGTCCGTTCTACATGCTTGTTTTATTGTGCAGCAGTTTCTTGTGAAGTACTTTCCTGCGTTGTCTCAGTTGCTGTCTGTGATGAAGCTTCTGATGTTTCCTGCGTATTCGGCACTGAAGTACTCTGCGTCACAGTTGTGCTCTGCGTCACAGTCGTACTCTCTGTCGCTTGCGTCTCTTCTGTCTGTGCTGTTTTATCAATAATGCGAACTGATACAATCAGATCCTGCGTCATTGTATATGCACTGTCCAGCGTAAGAGTAACAGGAACATTTATATATTCTCCTGCTTCAAGACCTCCGACATCAATCGTACCCTGAAGCGTCTCTGGATTAAAACTATCAAGATCGGCCTGCAGTGCCTGAAGCGTCAATGTCAATGCAGGGTCAATCAGTTCATATTCATACTCTGGCTTTGTATTTACTAATTGAAACTGACTTGCATCAATCTGAAAGCTTTCCGTCTGGAGCTGTTCTAACTCGATTGTTACAGAAATTGTACCACTTTGCCCTTCAGAAAGTGTAATTCCCTCAGGAAGATACTGTTCAATCGCAATATCAAAAGTCTTATTGCTGCTTGCCCCGGTAATATCAAGCTCCCTGCTTGGAATACTTACTGTTGAAATGTTAGCTAGTGCATTTTTAGAACCAGATATTGTCAAAAGCTTCGGTGAGTAGTCTACCTTGCTCACCACATATCCATCTGCTGGTGTTCCACTGCTTCCTGCTATGCTTATACTTATTTCTTTCGCCTGATTTAAGCTTACCGTAACCTCTACTGTACTCTGACTGATTGTTAGGCCGCTTCCTGATAAGGTGCGATTATTTCCATCATATAGTGCAAGCGGTGCTGTCACGCTTCCTCCGTCTGTAATCGCGCTTAGATCTACATTTGCCTTGACCGCCGCCAGATTCGAAAATGCACTTGTCGGACCGCTTACAGTTACACGAGACGGATCGCTTGAAAGTGTTCCAACCTGATATCCTTCTGGAAGCTCTTTTGTAGTATTAAACTGCACAAGGTATGTGGCCGATTTTAATGTATCAAGCACAACCTTTACATACCCTTGTGACTGTGGATATTCCCAGCTTTGAATATATGTGGCAGATGATGCCTTTGTAATTTCAATGCTGATCTTGCTGGCTTCCGGTGCTTCCTTAACATCACCAATCACTTCTGTAAGATCCGCTTTTACTGTAAAATCATCGGCAGAAAGATATCTTAAACGGCTTCTATGAAGCTTAACTGGAATTGTGATAGCATTTGGTTTTGAAATTGCCACCATATTTTTCTCAGCCAAACCGCCTTCTTCATATGTGATCGGAACACTTACACTGCTTGTTATAACTGGATCCTGTGTATTGTTTAACACTAGCCACAAAAGGACTGCCAGTACAAACCCCAAAAGCTTAAGTGGAAAATTTTTGAGAAAAAGTTTTTGATTTTGACCTTTATTTTTCATGTCTCTTCCTTCCTTTCCTCAGCCTATCCCACACAGTCTGCGTCTTTTCACTGCTTTTTGTTGCGCCAAGCAATTCTCTGAGCTTGTCACTGTTAACATTTCGATACAGCTGTCCGTCCTTTGTCAGTGATACCTGTCCTGTCTCCTCTGACACAATAACTGTCAAAGCATCCGTCACTTCACTGATGCCAAGACCTGCGCGATGTCTTGTTCCAAGTTCCTTACTTATCGTTTTATTTTCCGATAAAGGCAGATAACATGTAGCAGCCGTGATTCTGTTTCCGCGAATCACAACAGCTCCATCATGAAGCGGAAGGTTGTGCTCAAAGATCTGCACCAGAAGCGGTGCACTTACAATGGCATCTAATAAAATACCAGTTGCAATATATTCGTTCAGCACAAATTTCTGCTCAATGACAATCAATGCTCCTGTCTTTGCACGCCCCATGCTAAAGGATGCACGAACAATCGCATCAATAGTATCATCTGCATTTTCTGCAACTTTATCTTTTGTGCTAGAAAGCGAAAAAAGTTCAAATAAATGATTTGTTCCAAGCTGCTCTAATGCACGGCGAATCTCCGGCTGAAAAATAACAAGCAATGCTGTCGCTACATACGGTGCGATTCTATTAAAAACCATTACAATATTATTCAGCTGTAAAATAACTGCCAGTATATACATCGCAAAAATAGCTGCCGCACCCTTTAACAGAATCCACGCCTTGCTCTGCTTAATCCATAAAATAATATGATAAATAAAATAGGTGAATATAGCAATCTCCAGGACATCGCTTAATGTCATGGAAGCCGCTGACCAGCGTATATAATTTTCATAAAATCCTCTGATGGCTTCCATCCTTCTATCCTTTCTCCTGCTTACGTGCGGAAATAATCATCCAGAGACTGGTCATCATCCAAAAAGGAATCCTCCTCGGACGTTTCGCCATCTCCTGCTTTTGTTATCGTAGTTACTTTTTTATCTGTTCTCGCAACAGAATATTTTGGTATTGCTCTAACATAATACACATAATTTTCATCCTCATATTCAAGAAATTCTGTATGCGTTCCATCTAACAAAAAGAGAAACACATGAAGAACACTCGAAATAAGAACACCAAGTATAATAGAAATACTTAGATACAGCAAATGAACAGTTACACCAAATGCTACATTGCCTACTAGGACAGTCAGAACATAACATGCTGTTCCTGCTGCGATTGCAATTGCCCATGCGTATGAATATGGAAGCTTTCGAATCATGTAAACAACAACAATTGTGACTACAAGTGCTGCCATTAAGAGTAAGATACGTTCATTGCTTCCAATTGCCTTTATAAAATATGCCGCCTTTTCCATTGATGTCAATCTTTGAGCTGATGCCTCAAGTACTGAACTATTTTGGCGAAGCGTCAAAATCATGCCATATACAAATGTACCTGCCGCTGCCGGAATCACTGCAATTGGTCCACATAAAAGACCAATCGGAATCGCTGCGGCACCTGTCAGATTCAGCATTCCAACAAGACACATAACTGTGATCAGTATTGACTGTCTTGGTTTAAATATAAAATATGTCAATAACAAAAATAAAAAGAATGCTGCTGCTATCACACCTGCTTCCACTGAAATCATAAGCATATGGACTATTACAAATATTGCTACCAAAATTGAGCAGGCGTCAATAGGAATCATCACTGCAATAAGAGTAGCAACCACGATTTCTGCCCAGCTTCTAGGATTCATACTGCCTGATAGCTGACTGTGAATCATATAAAATACAAGAAATGCCAGCAAACATTTTGTGCAGATGCGCACATATGCTTCATAGCGGCCATAAACCTCACTTATCTTTTGCCGTAGTTCCAGCAGAGCTGTCATTGATCTGGCTCCTTTCCGTATAGTAATCCTCAAGTGCCATCAAATGCTGTCTATATTGACGAACTAAAACAGCTGCTGTGCGATAGCGTCTGCTATAACACTGATGAGCCATTGCAAGTACTGCTGTTAAAAAGCCAAGATATCCAACAACCCATATACAGCCGATTCTAATCAGCACCTGCCTTGAAAAAGAAACTGCCTGTGTACCATTGCCCATACAAATAACGCCTATAAGTGTAAGCAACAAATAGGCCATTGTATAGCAAATCCATATTTTAATCATCTGAATGGATACATAATCTTTTTTTCGGTATCCACATATTTCAATAGCGCGGCGTTCTTCCCTTTTTTGAATCATTGCCACTTGTGTCATCATGCGGATCTTTTCCTCTTTGATCATGCACTCACCTCACTCTACAGATTCTTTTTTTACTCTTTTTATAGTATAGCACACATTACTGGATTTTTGTAGAAGTTTTTTTAAAATTGTTAACTATTTAACGCGGTATAAAAAAAATAAAACAGCCCCTATGTTTTCACACAAGGACTGTCTTCTTCTCAATTACAGCTCAATGCTTCCGGTGATCTCACCGTTAATTACATAATGTGCCTTTCCTTCTTCTGGCTTTACATATACCTTTAAGTCAACCAACTCGGAAATCTTTCTCTTCATCTCTTTCTTCCACATTTCCTCAATGCGTGCAGTGATGCTGCTTAACTGAACTTCTTTACCATACCACTGAAGATATACTTCTCTTGTCTTCTTTACTGTAGCCTTCTTTGCTGTTTCTTTTGTCTCTGCAACTGCTGCAGTTTCCTTCTTTGTTTTTGCTGCCATATGTATAATCCTCCCATCTTGATCAATTCATATATAATGTACAAAGCCATTCTGTTAAAACAAAATGGCAATGCACGTGCAACCTTTATTTACATCAATTATAAATTATACTCTCCGCGTTTTAAAAAAGCAACCCATTTTATGAAAAATGGTTGTTTTTTCTAGCTTTATCTACTATAATCAAACTAGTTCTATCTAAGTTTCATAATAAAATCAGGCTGCTGTACCGGCCTGCTACACGAATGGTACAGAGAAAAGAGGTTATCATGAAATTTTTAAAACAAAATTCCGTTAATCTTTTGATAAGCCTTTGTGAACTGATTATCGGAATCCTGCTTCTCATCGACCCTACAGGCTTTTCAAACGGAATCATTATCGCCTTCGGAGCAGCCTGCCTCGCCTTTGGTATTGTACAGATCGTGTTTTACTGGAAAAAACCGCTTGCAGAGGCAATCCCGCGTTTTTATTTGATGAAGGGACTTATAAGTATTTCCGTTGGTCTTTTTTGTATATGCTTCTCCCACTGGTTTTTAGAAACCTTCAAGCTTCTTTCTTTCCTGTATGGAATTCTTCTTCTTATTTCTGGATTTTATAAGGTTCAGTGGAGTATTGATCTTCTTCGCCAAAAAGAAAAGCGTTGGTGGCTTGCCGCAGTAAGTGCCGGACTGTCCATTCTGTTTTCTCTTATTATCATCGGGAACCCATTTTCAACTGTTACTGTCACATGGATTTTTTCTGGTGTTGTGCTAATTGCAGAAGCAATTATTGATATTGTGATGCTTCTTTTAATTCGCGTATTTGTAAATGCTAAGTTTCCAAAGATAAAGAAAAAAGAAAAATCTGTCAGTGATGATTCCGTGCAGCAGGCAGATACATCTTCACAGCCAACCTCATCTGAGTCATCAAACGACTCAAATGAAACTCCGTAATTAATATGATACCACAAAAAAGATCAGTCAGCATTATGCCGCCTGATCTTTTTATTATTTCTTATCTAAATAGCTTTTCAACACGCTCGAGCTCTTTGCGAATCTGCAAATGCTGCGGACAATGACGCTCACAGAAACCACAATTCTTGCAGTCTTCAATCAGCTTTCCGCCATCCTTTACATAATTATCGTACATCTTCTTTGCATGATCCTTAAGGCCGTATACATTGTAGTATGTAAACATGTTAAAGATCTTTGGAATCTCAATTCCTGCCGGACATGGCTGACAATATTTGCAGCCTGTGCAGTAAAGCTCACTAAACTTCTTTAACTGCTCCATTGCCTCTCCAAGCTGCTGCCACTCTTCTTTGGAAAATCCTGTGCTGTCAGATGCAAGTTTTGCATTTTGCTTTACCATATCAAGTGTCTGCATACCAGATAATGCGCAATTTAAGTCTGGATTGCCCAGAACAAACTTAAATGCAAGTTCATATGTTGCAATTGATTTCTTTCCAGTAAGCTTTGCATAAAGCTCTGTCGGTGCTGCCAGTCGTCCACCGCCTACAGGACCCATTGCAACTGTTCCAACTCCATTAGATGCTGCATAATGAAGCATTTCCTCATTTGTTCTGTCAAGCAAATTGTACTGAACAAGCATACTCTCCATCGGAATACCGCGTTTTTTTGACTCATCAATAATATACTTAATTGCAAGCGGTTCATCATGGAAGGAGAAGGAAATATGACGAATCAGTCCCTCTTCTTTTGCTTTTGCAGCATCAGCAAGCAAATCCTGTGCCATGATTGTCTGATCAAATTCTTTACGATTAATTCCCCAGAAATGATAAAAATCCAAATGATCTGTTCCCAGCTTATCAAGACTATGCTCCAGTGCACGGCGATAATCACCAGGCTTCTTACAGACATCTAACGGAATTTTCGTTGATAACAATACCTTATCACGGAAGCCCTTAACTGCTCTTCCGACAGCTTCCTCACTATTACAATTGCAATATTTTGGTGCAGTATCAAAATAGTTAACTCCCTGACGATATGCCTCTGCCACCATCTCATCTACCTTGTCCTGATCCACATACATCTTTCCATCCTTTTCATATTCTGGAAAACGCATACATCCAAAACCAAGTGCAGAAATCTTCTCACCTGTATTTCCAAATTTTCTGTAATTCATACTTTTTACCATTCCCTTCTATAAAGTAAATACTGACAGCAAAGCCATCTCTTTAACTGTCAGTATATCATATTCCATTACTTAAAAAAAGAAAAAATTCTTTTCTTTTGATGTAATATCGTAGTATCATTCTTTAATCTTATTCAGCCAATCCTTACGGCGGTCTTTTACGTTAGTGATTGTTCCATCCGGATTTTGAATCTTCATCTGATCAAGAGAACTTCTCATATTTTCGCGGATTGAACGAAGATATTTCTGGCGCAGAGCTTGCTGTTCTTCCTTCTCTTCTGCTGTCAATGTTCCTTCTTTTTGCTTTTTTGCCAACTCATTGATTCTGGCAATTTCCTTTTCTGTTACCATAATTTTCTGCCTTTCTTGGTCTTTTGCTATTTGTTTTTAAGCCTCTATCACTACATTTACATTGATGATCTTCATATTTTCCACTGCATCTGCCTTGAAGCCATCATTTTTTGCCTGAATATCCAGATTTTCAAATGTAAAATCAGACAACTCATATTGTGCCTTATTTGGCTCTACATTAAAGTATGTTTCACACTCGCACTTGCAATTTTTCATTGTCACATGATCTGCATAAGACAGCGGAATATCTTTACGATCCTTCAGATCGTAAAATTGTGTCCATGGATTAATATTGATAAAATTTGTAATGTTGCCCTCAATATTCTCAAGCGTAATATACTCATAATGCTGCGGTGTATCTGGGCGCATCTTTAACCATAAAAGATTACTTCCGCTTCCTACCTTAATGCGGCGCAGCAAAATATTTTTGTTGTGTACCGACTCTGATCCACATGTCAGACAGCCATGGCAGAAACCATACACACAATCCTCAACAAGAATACGCTCATTAGCACCATTCTCAGGCGCAGTATCTGCCCACGGACCCTTTCCGCCCTTTAATACAACAGAATCGTCATTTACCTCCAAATAGCAATTCTTCACCAGAATATCGCTGCACACATCAATGTCAATTGCATCTGTGCTTGGCGCCTTAACAGGCGATGCCGGTGAAAAAATACGACAGTTGAGATATTTGACATGATCACAGTGATAAAGATGTGTTGTCCAAAAATGTGAATTTTGCAAATTCAAATCTGCAATAAGCACATTTTTACAATTTGACAAATACACAAGGCGCGGACGCTGTTCGTCCTTATTCGTGCACTTTGGATTCCAGCTGCGGCGAAGCAGAATGCTTTCCAAGAGCGCATACCGTTTCCATCAATAGTGCCAGGTCCGCACATTACAAATCCATCTAACCCATCTGCATTGATTAGTGCCGAAAAATATAGACAACTCTCTCCCTCAATTCTAGTCTCGCAAATCGGATAATCAGAACAGTCATCGCTTCCCTTTAACATACCGCCCTGTGCTACGTATAAATGAACGCCCTGCTTAAAAAATAATGCACCTGTCAAATATGTTCCTGATGGAACAACAATAACACCGCCGCCCTCTTTCGCTGCCAGATCAATCAATGCCTGAATTTCCTTTGTGTAAAGCTTTCCATCATCAAGGATACCATATGCAGTCAGAACATACTGTTTTCCAATTTTCTCCAATGAAGGTACATTTGTATCATAAAACCATCCATCTATTGGAGTGCCGTCTGGGAAAGTTTCACATACATTTATATTTTTGGTTTCCATGTCAGATCCTTCTTTCTTTTTTTCGCTCTTATTTTTATTCCCACTTCATCTTACCATGACTCGAAAAATTCTTCAAGCATTTCCCACGATTGGCTTGATGCAAAACAAAAATAGGAGTACAATCAAATAAAAAAATAGTGAAGGTAGGTACATTTTCATGGAAAAAGTATGTGAATATGAAGGCTCTTCTCTCTGGGGCATGAATGGCGGTCAGCCAGAAAGTCCAGATGGAACCCTTCTTGTCTACGCAAAAAAGCCTGATTTGGAGGACAAAGAAAAGCAGATCACCGAGATCTGGATCTGCGACCGAAATACGCTGGCAAACGCACGCTGTGTCTTTACAGTAAGCTGCGGCAACCACAATGGTCCATCTGCCACTTTTACAGATAATGATCACATTGTTTTTCGTGATATAATAAATGGATTTAGCGCATTTCGTGTCCTGAATATTCATACAGGAGAAGTTGTTTATGGACCAATCTTCGGTAAAGAAAGCCACTGTGCTGAAAATGGGCAGTATCCATTCTCTATCTCTGAGGAATTTCTGGATAAAAACCCGGATCATCCTGAAATTGATATCTGCGGTATTTATTTGTTGGATTTAAAGACCGGAAAGATCCGTCGAGTTGCTGATAAAAAGACAGTCTATGATATGGTGATCAAAAGTGGCTGTACGCCTAACGAATATACGACTTCTATGAGCCATGTTCAGCTAAATCCGTCTGCGACAAAGGTGATGATGCGTTTAAGCGTTGCCAACTGCCTGTATTTGGTGCCCTTGGCTGCATTGACCTTGAGACTGGTAAGACACATGTCATTCCAGACAAACCAGTTCATCAGCTTTGGTTTGACGATGATACATACATGGCAACTCGTCAGTACTATGACGGTTCAAAGATTGAGATGGAAACGAGCCGTATCCAGCGTTTTACACCAAACGGAGAATGCATAGAAACGCTTGGTGGAATTGGAAATCATATTGATGGTTCTCCAGACCGCAGCTACTTTGTCGGAGACCGCGCTTATCCTGGCTACCCAGCAGACATTTTCCTGTATCGCCGCGGCGAGACCACTCCTATTGCTACATTTGGTGGGCAAAACTTCCAAAACTGTACTTGGAAGCTTCAGATTCATCCAAATCCAACCTTCTCACGCGATGGAAAAAGAATTTACTTTAACCACCCAGTTAGCGAGAACCGCACAGAAGCTTGTTTTGTTGAAATCAATGAGCTATTAAAATAATATTTGCAAAGATAAATTTATTTTATAACTAAGTAATTTCTAAAGATACAATATCACTTAATATGAAAGGTTTTGATATGGAACGCCCAAATACGACTCATTACCAATTTTTCTGCAACCGAGAATGTGAATACTTTCCATGCCATAAAAATGCGGACCCGGACAATTTCAACTGTCTTTTTTGCTACTGCCCGCTATACGCACTTGGCAAAAAATGCGGTGGACAGTTTCGCTACCTTCCAAACGGAAACAAAGACTGCTCAAATTGTACTTTTCCGCATAAACGAGAAAATTATAAGGCAATTACATCACGATATAAGGAAATTGCCGAACTGATAAAAGAAAAAAACTAATTATTATTGCACAGCCACAATACTCAGGCATTGACATAATTTTCATAAATCTCTTTTGTCTCTGCCTGATGTGTACGGCTGACTGGTACCATTCTTCCATCAGCCATATAAAGCAACGTCCTTTCAAGGCGTACCACATATTCTAAATTTACGATATAGCTTTTGTGACACTGATGAAAATAATCAGGAAGCAAATCAACAAGATCAGTCAGCTTCTGATAAATGCGAATCTCCCGATTTTTCGTATATATGTACACATTATGCCCTCTGCTTTCCATAAAGCATATTTCATGGCAGTCAATGCGCTCCATCGTCTGTCGTATTGGCAGCATCAGCTGATCTCGGCAAATACGTATCATGCGATCTACCAGATACTCGGCAGGTTCCTCTCTTTTTTCAAGCACTTGTGCTGCTATGGTACAATCGCTCATATAAAGTCACCTTCCCCTCTTCTTTTTTATAATAGTTTTATCCTATAACTAGTTCTATGCTTTTATATTCTTCTTTAGTATACAAAGAATCCTATATAAAAACAAGCTGTGCCAAAAAGTGTGCCCGTGTGTACTTCAAACTTTGTCACACAATCGTCAAAATTTGTTCTCAAACAGCAAAATTTGTTATGTCAAACTGTTTGATTATATGGTACAATATACTTTAACTATATAAAGTTTTAAAGGGGGACTTCTTTGTGTCGAAATTCAGTACCTATTTAAAAAGATTAATTGCCGACAGTGGAGAAAGCATCTCTTCACTTGCCCGTACGATTGGAGCAGAACGCACTTCAATTCACAAGGCACTTGCTGACGAGCGAATACTTTCCTATAAAACAGTTCAAGCACTCGCACGTCATTTTAATCTTTCCGTTGATGAACGAAAAGATTTTTTTCAGCTATATGATATCCTTCTTCAAGGCGAGGAAACGTACAACAACCGTCAGGCCGTCTGCCGTTTGTTAAACAATTTGGCATCTGTTGATTTTTCCATGCTCCGCCGCCAGAGGTTTCTTCTCTAAGTATCTCAGAACGTCTGATCAAGGGTGAATTTGCCGTCCGAAGCGCTATCCGCTCAGTCTTGATCTATGAGATTTCTCATACTGAAAATGCTGAGTTTAACCTTTTTCTTCCACCAAGCTTAAAGTTAACTATCGACTTTATGGAATTTTGGCTTGACAACCGCAGTTTTACAGTAAATGAATTGCTTTGCTTTGAAACAAGTCCAAACGCTGCTGCAAAAAATCTTGAACTTTTGCATGCTGTTATCCCACTGTGTCTTGCCTCTCGTGGTCACTATAAGCCTTACTATTTTCATGAGACTCCAAAAGCAGCATCGCTCTCTCCAATGGGATACTACATTATTTCTCCGCATTATCTGATTCTATTTTCAGAGGATTTATCCACTGCACAAATCCTAGAATCAGAAGACCTTATTTCGTATTACCGTAACTTCTTCAAAAATCTGCTGCTCCAGTGCGAACCGTTAACCCAATGCAGTTCAGACATGGCAGAAGTGCTAAATGAATATATTTCTGTTGCCGCACCTGATTCTTTGCATATAATTATGCCGCAGCCATGTATCGGTCGCTATATATCGCACAATATAGTTGAGAAATATTTGAATCGCTCCCAGCTTCCACTTGAGCCATACTTGTCACTAATCGACCAGCACTATTCCTTCCTGCGTCAGGTTGAAAGCAACTACTACACCATTTTTACAGAGGAAGGTTTGCAGAATCTGATTGAAAGCCGTACTTGTGATGACTCGCCAAAGGAACTGATTCCATATCTTGACCAGTCAGATGTCTGTGGTTTCTTAAAAAAGCTGTATCAGGAGATTGAGACTGGCACTGTACTTGGACTGATTGCTCGTCCAACACAGCTGCATTTACCAGATTATCTTTCGATCTACATCAACCCTCAGACTGGTTTGCACATTTATACGACATTAAAATTTGTCTTTGGTTCTTACTGCTGCAATATTCATATCACAGAAGAGTCCATTCGCAGTCTGTTCCTTGATTTCTTTCACTCACTTCCAGAGAGCAATCTTGTCTACTCAAGGGAAGATACGCTTTACCTGTTAAAACATCATATCAATCAGTTAGAAGCATCAATTAAAACAAAATAACCAAAAATGAAGACCGGTCAACAGTTACATTGACCGGTCTTCATTTTTTTTAAATATTTTTCTATAATTGTCCCAATATTTTGGCTGCGGCTAAAAGAATGACTAATAAAATCACATTTGCTGCCGTAAACCAAATAAAATATTTGCCTCGTAATGATGCATCTTCACGTGAAATATATTTAAAGCTGATTAAACTAGCCATAGAAGCAATCATAGTTCCAAGACCGCCTAGATTAGTTCCAATAATCAATGCCCGATAATTATTTGTAAAGCCCGACAACAAAATTGCTGCTGGAACATTGCTCATTACCTGACTTGCTGCAACCGCTATTATGACCTCCCTTGTTTGAATCAAATTCTGAAGAATACTGCAAAACTGAGGGATTCTTCCAAGATTTCCAATAAAAACAAATAGTGCTGTAAATGTTCCAAGCAACGCATAATCTGCATTTCTAAATAATTTACTGTCGAATGCTGCTGCCCAGGCAATCACACAGGCAAATACTATCCAAATAGAAATTAAGCGGCCTACTGCAAGAAGACTTAAGAAAAATAATATCAGATATATAGTCAGACGAAGCTTATCTGAAATTTTTCTGCTTTGTGTCTTTGCATACACAGCTTTATGTGTTGAACCATCCATGCAATTAGTTTCATTATCTGTCTTTCTTTTTGTATGGATTGCAATCCATATAATCAGAATTAACAGCGACAATGCTGTATACGGAAGCATCAGCAAAAAAAAATGATGATGCCTGCAAATTTGCTTTTCCATAAAGATATAAGTTCTGAGGATTTCCAATAGGTGTCATCATGCTTCCCAAATTGGCTGCTGCTGTCTGCATAACTACACAGGGAATCAGCCAATGGCATCGCACCTCTTTAGGAAATCTCTTTAAAATTAGAATGGCAAATGGAACAAATGTAATCAATGCCACATCATTTGTAATCACCATTGATAAGAAGAAGCAAAGAAGTACGAGAATCATGACAATACCAGAAATACTTTTCACTCTGTTTAACAGACTTTGTGCGATATAGTCAAATACCCCTATCTCTCTCATTCCTGCAACAATCACCATCAGACAAAATAAAATAGCAAGTGTGCGAAAATCAATATATGATGCATACGTATCATTTGGATGTACAACAAACATTGAGATAACTGCCAAAATCACCGCAATTGACAGAACTGGTTCTTTCTTCATCACTTTCTTTATCATTGTTTTTATTGTCACCAGCACTTTTTGCATTTCTCATACCCCTGACTTACTGCATCTGATTCTGTCACCTGGCGCGCATTTGCCGGATTCATATTTCCGCAATTATTCCTACTGTGGTATTTAGATCCAGTAGCAGACAGCCATACCATGTTTCCTATCGGCTGGGTTGGAGCAGCCTGTGTCATCGTCTGTAGATCAATGTCACTCAGGTAAGAAGACGGAATATATGTAGTAGCACCATTAAATACAATAGTTGCCCAGCCATTGTCATCGCGGTTTAATACCTGTATCTGATTGCCTGGTCCAAGCTCGCCAACAGTACTGCTTGTGTCATTCGGTTCTTCTTTTACAGATACAAAATCAGCAGCATACAATACTTCCCCGTTGCTTGGTACATTATTCCAGGTGATCATCTCACCGTCCGATATCGCAATAATATTGCCCTGCAGATCTGTTCTAAAAATCTGTGCCTCAATTGATTCCAATTTTTCTATTGTATCTGGGTCTGGATGACCATAGGAATTATTCACACCACATGAAATAACTGCATATTCCGGAAGAACAGCTTCCAGAAAATCCCAGCTTGTGGAGCTTGCAGAACCATGATGTCCTACTGACAGTACATCACAGTAAAGATCTTCATTTGCTGCTATGATATCCTTTTCTTCCTTTGACTCAGCGTCACCAGTAAATAAGAATGACGTATCGCCATAATCAAGACGAACCACAACAGAATTGTTGTTTGAATCATCCCTAATCTGTGTCGGTCCAAGTACAGTAAAGCTGCCCTCGCCAAACTCGTACTCTTGACCCACTTCTGGGTATGTCACTTCCTTATTTTGAGACGACAATGTATTGTAGAATGACGTATAAAGTTTGGAATTATGTTTATAGTCCGGTGCAATGATTGTCTCAGTATCAAATGCATGAAGTGCACCGACAAGACCATTTAAATGATCTGCATCGTAATGAGACGCAATCATATAGTCAATGTCCTCAACACCCTCATCCTTCAGATATGAAACAAAGTATGATGCTGCGTCCGAGTTTCCGCCATCATATACAAGTACATCATCACCAGCCTTTGCCATTATTGCGAGTCCCTGACCAACATCAATAAAGTGAACTGTCAATTCTTCCTGAGGCAGATTGCTCTGTGTGTTTTCGGCAGCTGGTACAGCCATCGTCCCCGGCAGCATCATGGTTGCTGCGGCGGTGGCTGCCATCCACTTTTTCAGCTGCTCTGTCAATTTTTCTGGAAATGTTTTTTCAAGCATGTGTTTCATCTTTGGTGTGTTCCTCCTTTTTTTCGTATGAGACAATCAATATTTAATAAGAAATCGATTGCTTCACACGGTACTAGGATTAGTTTAACACACTCAGATGTGGAATGCCATAAAATTCTTCTGAAAGAGTATACACAGGTTCTTCATTGTTCTCTTCTTTGGTTACTTCTACATACTCGCTCTGTGCCAGATCAATATATGAAAACTCAGTACAAGCAAATGCCTGTTCCATTATCATTGCAACCTCAAATGGTTCATTCGATAATGTGATATCTGCATTCACCGTGGATAAGATTATAATGCTGGCAACCGTTATCTTTTCATAATCATTGTTTTGCTCAGCCATTCGTGAATATAATTGTTTCAATGCCTTAAGAAAACGCGATCCTCTTACACCATTCTCTGTATCACGCACTCTGCACCATGCTACAGTCTGCGGACCATCAAGAAGCTGAACTCCGAGCTCTGTAATCTGCCCCTTTGTTGCAATGCCTGTCGATTCCACTACTTCTGTCAGGTACCCATTTAACTGAGAATACTTTGGATCTAAATCTGCCTCTGTAACCTCTAATTCCAAACCTCCATACATATTAACAAGCTGTGCAAATATTGAAAATGATGCTGTCACTTGACCCTCAATTTTAATTCCAAAATTTCGTTCAATTGCACTCCAAAGATCATTAGTACTCTGATACCACCAGTCGTACTCACTCGCTTCCTTTCCATCCAGCTCTAGGCGACGTGGAATTGAAATAAGTTGAATTTTTCCTTTGCTCGCATCCATCCCTGCCAAAACAATTGCATCTGCATGCGTACCTGTTTTTTTATCTGTGCGACCATCCGTTCCAAGTAACAAATAATATTTCATTTCTTGATTTACTTGCACGGTCTGTGAATTATCTTCCTCTGTACTCTTTTCCACCTGTGCTGCAGGCTGATTTGTATTCTTATTTCTTATAATGCCTGGCATAGCTGTCACCATAAAAAATACAATAATCGCTGCCGCTGCCATTGCAATTTTCGCAAATCTGCCCATCTTTTGCCTATTTTCTTTTTTTGTCTGCACTTTTGCTCTCGCAGCTACCCATATTTTATCTTTCTGTTCTTCCGAAAGCTTTATTTCATCGCACATATTTCTATAATCATCCTGCTTCATGCTGCACCTTCCTTTCTGTTTGTTAAATTCGTGAACTACTATCTGCCTGCGGCTCCACCAGTTCTTCTTTCAATTTTTTTCTCGCTCTAAGTAAGAGTGACCGCACCGTAGATGACTGTTTTTCCATAATTTTAGCAATCTCTTCCGTTGAATAGCCGACATAATAATATAGATAAATTGCTGTGCGGTATTTTGTTGGCAATGACATTACACTCTCCCACACATCGCTAGTCTGCACACCTACCTTTTCCATATCAATAAGCGATTCGTCCGCTGTCACCTTACGTCTCCACCATTGGCGATGAAGCTGCCTGCATTCATTAACCCCAACCTTAAGTAACCATGACTTTTTATGACTTTCCGACTCAAATGTTCCTGTGTACTCCATTAAATGTACCAATGTATTCTGCACCGCATCCATTGCATCATGTACATTTCCAGTGTAAAAATAACATAGTCGATACAAATCATCACCGTAGTCATTATAGATTTGACGTACCTCTCTTTCTTCGTGTTTCATCCCTTATCACCTCCGCCTTGTAACGATCAATGCATTAAATTTTCTACTTGTGTTTTATTTCCTTTCACCTATATCATGCAGCTGCCTTAAGAAATGTTGCAAACTATTATAAAAAAGAATCTGTTTCTAGGAAAAATCCGAACAAAAAAGAAAAAGTCCTGCTTTCGCAGGACACATAGCAGCTTGTAGGAGAATCGAACTCCTGTTTTCGCCGTGAGAGGGCGACGTCTTAACCCCTTGACCAACAAGCCATATTTATTTTTTCTTTGCCTATAGGCAATCGAGGCGACAAGATTTGAACTTGCGACCTCTGCGTCCCGAACGCAGCGCTCTACCAAACTGAGCCACACCTCGAAGAAGCAGCTTGTAGGAGAATCGAACTCCTGTTTTCGCCGTGAGAGGGCGACGTCTTAACCCCTTGACCAACAAGCCTTGCAACGATATGTATATTATCACATCTCAATTCTTTTGTCAACACTTTTTTCAAGTTTTTTTAATTTTTTATTTTTTTTGTTCTTTTTCGACACTTTACAATGGCACGCTAATATTCCATTCGCAGCAATCGTTTGCAAAAACATTCGCGGGATACCATAACTTTTGCGAATTGGTATCCCACGAATAAATTGCCTAGCTCTGAATAGTTACAACTTACAGCGTAATAATCTCATCAAGACCACAGCCTTCCATCTGCTCTGCACCACCTACAACACAAATACCGCCCTCTTTCATAGCAGTACTAATCTGCTCTGCGGCCTGCGCTAACTTTTCTGGTGTTGTCTCAAGAATCTGCTGCCAACGTGTGCAGCGCTCCTCCCAACTAATCTGTCTCCAATAGAAGTTATCTGCTGCCTGTCCCTTCATTCTAGGTGTCTGAAGCGGTGACTGATCTGAAACCGTTCCAATGATAAAGCCTGTCAGATCTGAATTTTGTGCCGCAAACTCTTTTAAGAAGCTGCTGCAGTCTAAATATTTTCTAAGAGATTCTCTAGCACTCGGATCACGATACGAATAGCAGTAAAATCCTCCATTTGCCCGAGTAAGCATACCTGTTCCGTAAGCACCGCCCTGAACGCGAATTACATTCCACAAATAGCTCAGGCTCACAATCTTGGCTGCTGTCTGCCATGCACCATTATAATTTCCTGTAATTGTACCGCGCACTGCAAAGGCGATATCGGCTGGAATGATGATTCCTTCTTTTTTGATGCCCCATGGCTTTATTGCAATTGTCTGTATCTTTAAAATATCTGGCTTTGACGGCAAAAGCTCCTGCAGCATTTGAACAACATTCACTGCATATGCATCTGTATTTCCTGTAAGACTGATAGTTAACTGTTCCTTTGAAACTGCCTTTTCATACAGTACTGTCAATTTTTCAAGAAGACTATTCCAGTTCCAATTTTCTTCCTGAGCTTTTAACCAATGATAGAATGTAACACCACCAGTACACTCTGAAACTACACCTGAAACACTCATCTGCGCTGACACACGGCCAAGTGCTGCTGCATGACCACCCATCACTGTCTGCTCAAAGCATCCCATCTTAATCTGACGCAACAGATCAAGAACTGCTTTTTCAGAATTGGCAGTATCAAATCTTGTCTGCGTCAAAATCTCTGCTGCAAGACTAACTGCCTGATCTACATTTGATTCAAGCGTGCTAAATGATGCGCAAAGCTTTACTGTACAGCAGCTGCTGTCATCCTTTATATTGAAGGTACTGATAAAAAAAGTCATGCTTCCGCACAAAAGACGTACACGATTGTTTAACTCTTCTACGCTTGACTGTGTTGTTTCCAGATTTCCAAAAAGACGACATAAAAGTCCAAGTGCCGGAAGTTCTGCCTCTGTATAATGGTTTTCATCGAAATAAAGCGTAATATAAGCAATTCCACTTGAATTAACACGATGAACCAATAGCTTTTGTCCATCAATTACAAGTTCTTCAATTGGTTGCTCTTGCGGCGTGCGGCTTAAATCAGATAACTCTAAATGTGGAAGTGCTGCCAGCTGCTCTGGTGTATCTTCGCTGTTTTGCCATGCCTCTAGTCTTTCCTGTTTTGCAATAATCTCTTCTCTTGTCTTATCACTCCACATTGCAGACTCATCTTCAATTCTCTTTGCTTCTTTTGCACGGCGTGCTTCTCCTGCTGTTTTAGACGGAATCAATGTAACCTTACAGCGATGCGGATTTTCAAGCAGCTCTTCGCGAATCAAATGTTCAAAATAGCCCTGTTTCATCTTTTCACGAAGATGTACAAATAAGTCACCAATCTGCAGATTAGCCTCTGGTGAGCCACCGTACAGCCAGCTGTCTAACACCTGCATTCCAAGAATAAGTCCCTGCGGATAGCTTCCATAATCGCGCTCTCTCATTTGGAACTCAAGATTTGCCATAGAAGCCTCTAGCTTCTCATGATCAAGTCCACCATTTGCCAATGTATTCAATGTGTCGAAGATTCGCGCCTCTACTTGTTTGCAGTTCTCCTTTTTCACATTGCGAGCCTCAATTTTTACCCACGGATTTGCAACACCATCTATTGTATAAAGACGCATTGTTTCTGCAAGTCCGTCTTCTAACACTGCCTTCGTAAGCGGTGCCTGATTATTTCCGGTAAGCACATCTGACAAAATCTGCATTGCTGTCAGCTTTTCGCGCTCTGCATAGGTTCCGATCACACGTCCCCAGGACAGACGGATTTTTCCCTCTTCATTCTCATCGGCACCAATCTCATATTCAATTTGCTGTTCACCTGCATCCACTGCTGACTGAAATGCTGGTGGATCCATACGCTTCGTCTGTTCAAATGAGGACAGATATTCATCATTGATAATACTAAGAATAGCATCTATATCCATTGCGCCATCAAGATACACATAAGCATTCGATGGAGAATAAAATCTTTTATGGCTTTCAATAAATTCTTCATATGTCAAATCTGGAATTTTTGTCGGATCACCTCCTGATACATAACGATACGATGTATCAGGAAAGAGCGCTCTATTGATTGTCATATCCATCAGCTCATCTGCATCTGCAAACGCTCCCTTCATCTCATTAAAGACAACACCTTTGTAGCCTGGCTTTCCCTCACTATCAAACTCATAGTGCCATCCTTCTTGATAAAAAATTTCTGGCTTTGTATATACAGCCGGATAAAACACGGCATCAAGATAAACACGCATCAAATTGACAAAATCTTTATCATTGCGGCTTGCCACCGGATAAAAGGTCTTGTCTGGGAATGTCATTGCATTTAAAAATGTGTTCATGGAATTTTTTAAAAGTTCCACAAACGGCTCTTTAACCGGATAATTTTTTGAACCACATAAAACAGAATGCTCTAAAATATGAAATACACCTGTATCATTCCAAGGCAGTGTCTCAAAGCCAATGCCAAATACCTTATTTTCTTCCTCTCTGCTTATCCATACCAGCTCTAAACCTGTCTTTTCATGCTTCATCTGGTACATCACTGCATCTAGCTCAGGAAGCGGTACTTCTCTTTCTACGATAAATCCATGAACTGTATCATGTACTGTCACAAAAATCCTCCTTACTGTCCAATCGGCGCTTGATTATCATATGACCATCAGACGGTTCATTTACAGCAAATAGAGCCGCATATGCTGCGACCCTTATTTACTGATACTACTGATTAGTATTATACTTATTCAAATGGAAAAGAGCAAGAAATTTCTGACATTTTATGAATCCTTGTCCCTCATCCAGTAATCAATGCAACATTATTGATTCTCTATTCTTACTCTGTTTTATTTGATGTTGGAACCACAATATTCTCCGGCAATCCTAATATTTCCAATTCCTGACGAATATCATCTTCATTAAGCTCATACGGCATCTGCGATACATCCGGATAATTTTCGATCGAATTTCCATTCTCATCCACGCTATACCATGGATAATAATCCTTATAAGTCCTTGAATACGCACATAATCCATACGGAGAATTCCAAACTATCATTTCCCGTTCACCGCTTGGAAGATTGAAACCATCACTTACCATCGTATTATCAATAATCGTTTTTGCATTTCCATAAGGAATCGAGCTTATATAGTTCCCATCAGTCTGATAACAATCATATTTTGTGACACCTTCATCTGGAATCAGATAATATATGCTGTAAATTTGCATAATTTCAAAGTCACCAATAATATACAGATAATCAGCCTGAGCAGAAAGCTACTGAACTGGATCCTGTATTGAATCTTGTCCCGTCTGGGAATTTGGTGATATTGATATTGTTCCTAACTTTTGTGCAATTGTAGGCTTCGTTCCCGGAAACCAGCTGTAACATGTAATCGTTGCTGTTCCAACAGCTTGCATATCTCCCTGCGATGCCGAACTAACCCATGAAATATATATATTTGAATCGGAATTGACCTTTGTTTCTGTAATTAATTCCGTTCCTGCCACACAATCATATACGGTTTTGTCGCCACCAATTTGTGCAATCTGATTCTCATTAAGACCAATCACGCCAAACTGCTGCTTCATATAATCTGATTCAATAATAGATCCCATTACATTCGTACCACTATTATAATTAAGTACACTTCCATTATAGTCATAATAGGATGTTTTTAATGTCAATCCATCCCACAAAAGACCCTCCTCATACTGATCGCATCCAATTACAATCTTATCTCCCATATTTCTTGAGTAAACACGAATTTTTCCAACTCCCGTTACAAAAGATGGCATATCTGCTGTAATTTCAGAGGCTAATACAATATTTCCTTCACTCGCCTCATAAATTTGAAAAATCAACTGACTTTGG
Organism: Firmicutes bacterium AF25-13AC; assembly: GCA_003478935.1. Lineage (GTDB taxonomy): Bacteria > Bacillota > Clostridia > Lachnospirales > Lachnospiraceae > Anthropogastromicrobium > Anthropogastromicrobium aceti. The sequence goes on along the minus strand of QUFP01000002.1, from coordinate 76,279 downwards.
TTGCTTTCCTGCGTGGTATCTGAACGCACTACAAGAAGTTCCATCTGATCGTCTCCATCATAATCCTTAATTTGATAACCTAGTGCTGCTGACGGAAGCATATTTACGGCCTGAGCCGCTCCTGATTCTGTTTTCTCCAGTATGTTATCATATGTTGCCTGCTGTGGATAATCAAGAGACCACGCATATTCATACAATGTGTTCATATTTGCAAGTTCTGATTTTCCATCCGCCTGCGTTGCATTTGCCTGTATTGCTGTAATACTAACGCCGCTGCAACTGCCATAAAAGAACTTCTTTTCATATTTTTCAACTCCTTTTCTCAGTTTACAAATTTTCCAGTACAAAGCAAACTGTTTTGTACTATCAGCATACCATAGTTTTTCAATTTCTTCATCTATTTTTTTGCAAACAAAAATGCCAGAAGGGAGATGCTGCGTAAGGAAGTAGCTTCTCCCTTCGGCTTTGTAATCAGCCGGATTGATTAAAATTGTAGAAAAATCAATATTTTGGAGGATTACATAATGGAAAACAGAATTTATAACGGACAGAATGGTTTGTGGTACGAATTGCAAGGCGATTATTATATTCCTTGCATTGCCCTCTCTGATGAAGAGCAGGTGGAAATCGGTGTATGGGGACAACGTCATTTGAGATATATTAAGCAACACCACAAGGTGCGATATGTCAATCTGCCGATAAGCGGTAAATTGAACGGATATCTCGCTGACATTGACAAGCAATCTGAGGATATGTTTTTTCGGCTCGTAAAACAGATGGCGGAGCGAAAGGGCGTAACCGAACAACTCAAAGCAGATGAACAAATGGAGTGGGTTGCTCGGATGAACAATATCCGCAGCAGAGCCACAGAAATCGTAAGTCACGATATAATTTACAACTAACCGAAATGTGGCGGCAGAGAGATTAACACCTCTCTGTCGCCATTTTCAATGCAATAGTAGAAAAAGTCACAAATATGTGATATACTTAAACAGTGCTTAAATTACAAACGGTTTTTGAGAGGATGAAATCTATTTTGAATAGCGAAATTATCCAACACTACGATTTGCTTATAGATGAAAACAACGATCCCGTACACGATCCGAAGCCTTTACGTGATTATATGGATAAATGGGACGGACAAGCCTTTATTGACAAAATGAACCTTGATAAAGATAAATCTGTTCTTGAAATAGGTGTAGGAACAGGTCGTCTTGCGGTTCGTGTTGCTCCCTTATGTGGTCAATTCTACGGTATTGATATTTCCACAAAAACCATAGACCGAGCAAAAGAAAACCTCTCCGAACAGACCAACGTGAAGTTACTTTGTGAAGATTTTTAAACACTCGATATTTCTTACTCTTTCGATGTTATATATTCCTCTTTAACCTTTATGCACATTGAGGAAAAGCAAATCGCCATAAATAAAGTGGCAGCTTTGCTAAAAAACAGTGGAAAATTTGTTTTGTCAATCGACAAAAACAAAGATGGATTTATTGACACCGGAACGAGAAAAATCACAGTATTTCCGGATACACCTGCGGAAATGAAATCATATATCGAAAATTCAGGTTTATTATTGATTGAACAGTTCGAAACTGAATTTGCACACATCTTTATTGCAGAAAAAGGGTGATAATAATGAAATTGTTATTTATGATAGGTAATGCTGCTGTCGGTAAAATGACTGTTGGGCAAGAACTTATGAAGCTCACGGGATTAAGGTTGTTTCACAATCATATGACCATCGAATCCGTAATAGAAATCTTTGGTCAATATAATGGAAAAGCAATTAACAGACTTCGTCAGGTAGTTTTTGAGGAATTTGCGAAGTCAGATTGCTATGGAATGATTTTTACATATATGTGGGCTTTCGATCAACAAGCGGATTGGGATTATATCGAATATGTGAAAAGCATTTTTGAACCATATAATACAGAGTTTTACTATGTGGAACTTGTTGCTCCCCGTGAAATTAGATTAGAACGAAATGTTACAAAAAAGCTTGACCAGTACACAAGCCTTTGCAGTATCTTCTAATTGACGGAGAATTTCACGGTGCATCGGTCGGTCACTTCCGTAACGGCCCGTATAACCTCAATGATATTGTTTGCGACTTGACTGATTCCGAAGAACGTAAAGAAGAAATAATCGAAGCAATTAAAGAGGTCAACTTTGGCAAGATGCCACAAAGGTTTATGGGAAAAGAATTGCAATGAAGTATGTCTTATCAGTTGTTTGTCCATATACATCAAGAATAAGTGATGGTATGGTGTTATCATAGATTAAGGGGTGCAAAATGAATGATATAAAAGCGGTTGTTTTGGCACAGGAGTATATCAAAGCACATCACACAGATATAGAATTTAGTGTTGAGAATGTTTGTAGTGCAGTTGGATATTCCCGACGTCAAGTTGACAGATTGTTTCAAAAACATATGAATATTACGCTCAGCGAATACATAAATGCTGTTGTATTGAGTGAGAGTGCAGAAAAACTACTCAATAGCGATAACTCTGTTATTGACATTGCATTCGACAGTCACTATCAATCTCACGAAGGTTACACACGGTCGTTTGTGAAGCGTTTTTCTATTACTCCCAAAGAGTACCGTAAGCGCCAAATCGCTATTCCAATATTCACTCAGCACCCTGCTAATCATTATTATATTTTGAAAGAAGGACAAACAATGGACACTACAACAATTTGCACGGTTACACCTGTTAACAGACCAAAGAGAAAATTGATTTATCTTACATCAAAGTCGGCAACCGACTACCTTTCTTATTGCGAGGAAGTTGGTTGTGATTGGGAAGGCTTACTTAATAGCATACACGAAAAATTTGATACTGCAGCATTGATTGATTTGCCTGATTCTCTGCAACAGAAAGGCATCAGCAAAATAGCTGCAGGAGTCGAAGTGCCTATCGACTACAAAAAAACTCTGCCTGATGGATATGAGGTGGCGGAGCTGCCTGAATGTGTAATGCTTTACTTTCAAAGTGAACCTTATGATAATCTCGATGATTTTGGCAAGTACATCGGGCAAGTGTTTAAGGCGATTAAAAACTACAACTTTGAACGCTACGGCTATAAATACGCAACAAGTATTGCTCCAACACTCAATCTCGGTGCAGAACCTGAAATCGGAGCAAGAATTGCTATTCCTGTTGAGAGCATAAAATAACCCTTGCAGTACTGAACACTCAGAATCAGGAAAACAAATTATTTTCGCTCTATAATGTAATCACACAGAAAGGAGAGATGCGATGGATTGGATTACCGGAATACAAAATGCTATCAACTATATTGAAGAACACCTAACAGAAGAAATTGATTATGAGATAGTTGCTAAAGAAGCGTCTTGTTCCAGTTTCTATCTTCAAAGGATATTCAGTATTTTGTGTGGAATGACTCTTGGAGATTATATACGCAACAGACGGCTCACACTTGCTGGCAATGAGCTGAGTGCAGCAGATGACAAAGTGATTGATATCGCTTTGAAATACGGTTATGAAAGTCCTGAGAGCTTCACAAGAGCCTTTTCAAGATTTCACGGAGTTACACCTTCTGAAGCAAAGAAAGACGGCTCTAAGCTCAAATCCTTTTCCCGACTTTCCGTGAAAATCACATTAAGCGGAGGTAATATAATGGATTACAAGATTATCGAAAAGAATGCCTTTGACATTATTGAAAAGGTAGAAGCACATACCGTTGAGAACTCGGAAAATGCAAAAAGCATTCCTGACTTTTGGACGAGATCACATAATGACGGTACGGTAAAAACATTGTTAGATACCACAACTGACAGAACCTACATCTTCGGCGTATGTTACGGAAACCTACCTGAGAATGCAAAGACATTTGATTATTCTATTGCTGCCAAATGCGATAATAATACAGTAGTACCGGAAGGTTTTAGAAAGAACACCATTCCTGCAAGAACTTGGGCAGTATTTGAGTGTAAAGGTGCAATGCCTAATGCTATGCAAGATATGTGGCACAAGATTATTTCGGAGTTCTTTCCTACATCGGGTTATCAGCCCACCTATGAAATGGATATAGAAGCCTATACTGACGGAAATATGGGCAGCCCTGATTATCGCAGTGAGATTTGGGTTCCCGTTATTAAAAAGTAAAGTTCTGCCGCCTGTGTTTTGCGGGCGGAATTTCTAAAAAATTATAAAACCACTGATTATTGTAAAGGCATCGCTTCGGCGGTGCCTTTACTTATACCCTAACCTAAAAGTATTCCCACCAATTATGACAAATATTCAAAACCGTCACAAAAGTCTCTGTAAACATATGTTCTGTCAAATATAATAAATATGCTCAACAGAGCGACAATTGAATAAATGTAAGATTGAAATGTGGCAAAAGCCACCCAATGCCGGCGGTATGCTAAGAGAAAATACCGTCACCATCACTCTATGCGTTTTGGTACTGTTAGCGAGTGAATGGGTGAGAAACAGTCCCGTCTTTGAATTTCAAAGCTGTTACATAGAACATCATTTTGAAGCAAGAGCAACGCTCCCGCCGATTATTGATGTCTGTGTAGCGGCTTTTTTGTTTTGCCTTTTTCGGCTCAATAAAAAATACGAAAAATAAATTGCCGAATCCCCGATTTTTCTATGACGACGGATTTTCGGGTGTTACGTTTGCAAGACCGGCGTTTATGGAAATAATAGAACTTGCGGAACAAGGCTTGGTCGCCAATCTTGTAGTAAAAGACCATTCAAGACTTGGTCGTAACCGCTTGATAGTCGGTCAGCTTATGGAAGAAGATTTTGTCCGTTTGGATGTGCGTTATATCGCCATAATGGATAATATAGATACCGCAAAAGGCATTAGCGATATTGTTCCGATGCAGGACTTATTCAACGAATGGCACGCAAAAAACACCAGCGATAAAGTACGCAGAGTAATGCAGAGCAAAGGAATGTCGGGAAAGCATTTGACCACAAATCCGCCTTTCGGATATATGAAATCCCCCGAAGATAAGGAACAATGGATTGTGGACGAGCCTGCCACAAAGGTTGTGCGAAGAATATTTGACATTTGTATTTCGGGACTCGGACCGACACAGATTGCGAAGGAACTCAAAGCAGAAAAGGTTATGACCCCTACGGAATATTGGAACAGCATAGACAGAAAATGCAGTAAATCGCCCGCAGTTCCGTTTGGATGGGTAGCCGACACAGTATCCAATATTCTTGATAAGCAAGAGTATTGCGGTGACACCGTAAACTTTCGTACCACAAGCAAGTCTTTCAAATTAAAAAAACGATTGGAAAGACCGAAAGAGGAATGGCAAGTGTTTGAGAACACCCACCTGCTATCGTAGATCGGGAAACCTTTGAGCTTGTGCAGGAACTGAGAATGCACCGCCGCAGACCAACGAAAAGCGGAATTGTGAGTATGTTTTCGGGACTGCTCTACTGTGCCGATTGCGGTGAGAAACTGTATTACAGTGTTACGGGCAATTACAAGCGGGAACAAGCTAACTTCTTTTGTTCCTCTTACCGTAAGAACTCTGATGTATGTTCCGCCCACTATATCCGTGAAAAAGTTGTTGAAAGCCTTGTGCTTGAAAATATGCAAAGGGTATTGTGGTATGTGCAGACCTACGAAAAAGTATTTGCACAAAGGCAGTTGGAGGAATACGGCGATAAGAAGAAAAAAGAACTGTCAGAGAAACGCAGAGAGCTTGACAAGGCGAAAAGTCGTATCAGAGAGATTGACGGCATTATCCAAAAACTTTACGAGAACAATGTAATCGGTAAGGTAAGTGATGAGCGTTATGCCACCATATCAATGTCTTTGGAAACCGAGCAGGAAAAACTAAAAACCAAGGTTCCGAAGCTTGAAACAGAGCTTGAAGATGTGAAAATCGCCACCGAAGGCTTACAGCGTTTCATTGAAAAAGCAAAAGCGATTACGCAGCTTACGGAGTTGACGCCAGAGTTGGTACACGAATTTATCCAACAGATTGTAGTCGGCAAACCCGAATACAAAGATGGGAAACGATACCAAAGTGTAGAAATCTACTACAACGGTGTTGGAATTATCCGAGAAGCCACTCCCGAAGAAATGGAAGAATATTTCCAAGAACACCTTAAAACAAAAGGTGTAGGAAAAACGGCATAACCCGAAGGCTACGCCGTATGAAAACAATAATATTAAATTAAGATACAAAGCCACTTGGGGCACCTTCTTTACGTAGGGTGCCCCAACTGTTCCTCTTTTCATGGAAAACAATTCCAGCATTTTCATCATTTCTAGCATTTTCACTATTTCCAGCATTTAAAATCGAATCGTTTTAAATATTGTTTTTTAACTGGCTAATTTCTCACTGTTTCTGCGTACTACCGGGATTTTCTTCTGACACCAATAGCAAGATAGGCCGATGTGATACCAATAAGAATACCACCAATAATATCCGTTGGATAATGTACATACAGATACATTCTCGAAAAAGCGATCAGACAGGCTAACACTAATGTTGTGGCAAACAGTTTTCGCTCTTTTGCCAAATACAACGCGGTAGCTGCTGCAAAAGATGCTGATGTGTGTCCCGACGGAAATGAAAAATCACGTGGCTTTGTAATCAGCACCTGCACTGCGGTATTCACGTCGAATGGTCGGATTCTACAAAAAACATTTTTCAGAATGCCACTGCAAAGCGCCGCATCAATGATCAATGCTGCTGCGACGATGATTCCGCTTTTTCTCGTCTTTGGGATTGCGATCAACACAACTGCTAATACAATCCAGATCGCTCCTACATTTCCCAGACTGGTAATAAAACACATAAGTGCATCGCCAATCGGCGTGCGGATGGTTTGAAGCCAGTCTAATATCTTAAGTTCCATTCCTGTCATACTACTCACTTCTTTCTTTTGCTTTACAGCAACTTAAAATTATAATCTGGGACTAAAAAACCCTGAACTTCCCGCAACTGCGAAAAATTCAGGGTCTTAGAACTCAATATTGTAACTTATGCGTTCATCTGCTTAGCAACTTCTGCTGCGAAATCCTCTTCCTTCTTCTCCATACCTTCACCGGTCTCGAAACGAACGAAATTCTTAACAGCAACCTTTGCGTTGTTCTCCTTAGCTACCTGAGCTACGTATGCGCTTACGGTCTGCTTTCCATCCTCAGCCTTTACGTATGTCTGATCCATCAGACAGATCTCCTTAAGCTCCTTGTTGATACGTCCGTTGATCATGCCATCGATAACCTTCTGTGGCTTCTGGGACTCCTTCGGATCGTTCATGATCTGAGCTAACAGGATCTCCTTCTCTCTGGAGATGTAATCAGCGTCAACCTCTGCTCTGGTGGTGTACTGTGGCTTTAATGCTGCTGCCTGCATAGCAACGTTCTTTGCCATTTCCTTAATTGCATCGTTAACAACGTCAGTCTCAACGTCTACTAAAACGCCGATCTTTCCGCCTGCATGGATGTAGGAAACAACGATACCGTTCTCCTCGCTAACCTTTGCAAAACGACGGATGTTCATGTTCTCACCGATGATAGAAATCATGGAAGACAGCTTCTCCTTAACGGTCATGGATGGATCTAATGCCCACTTCTCAGCCATGAATCCTTCGATATCCTCTGCCTGAGTATTAACTGCCTGAGCAGCAACCTCTGCAACGTAGGTCTGGAACTTCTCATTCTTTGCAACGAAGTCAGTCTCAGCGTTAACCTCAACTACAACTGCATGCTTCTCATCCTCAGAGATGCAAGTAGCAACAATACCCTCAGCTGCAATACGTCCAGCCTTCTTCTGAGCACCAGCTAATCCCTTCTCACGCAGGAAATCTACAGCCTTGTCCATATCACCTTCTGTTGCAGTCAGTGCCTTCTTGCAATCCATCATTCCTGCGCCGGTCATCTCACGCAGCTCTTTTACCATACTTGCTGTAATAGCCATCTTAATCTTCCTCCAAATAGTTGTGTACAGTATTGATACTTAACTTAGTTAATAAAAACAATAACGATTCAGAAGCCGCAGTCCGCCGCCCCTGAATCGCTATTTCCGACTTGATTACTCAGCGTCAGCTACTACGGTCTCGATATCAGCTGCTGCATCAGTAGTGTCAGCTGCCAGCATCTCCTCGCCAGCCTCTGCAACCTCATCAACTTCCTCAGCCTCGCCCTGCTTAGCCTCGATAACAGCATCTGCCATCTTAGAAGCGATCAGCTTTACAGCTCTGATAGCATCATCGTTACCCGGAATTACATAATCCAGCTCTTCCGGATCACAGTTGGTATCAGCGATACCGATCAGCGGAATACCCAGAGTGTGAGCTTCCTGAACACAGATCTTTTCCTTCTTAGGATCAACTACGAAGATTGCATCCGGGATACCTGGCATATCCTTGATACCGCCAAGGTTCTTCTCAAGCTTCTCCCACTCCTTCTTCAGCTCGATAACTTCCTTCTTTGGCAGTACATCAAAAGTACCGTCCTCAGACATGGTCTCGATCTGACGAAGACGAGCGATTCTGCTCTGGATGGTCTTGAAGTTGGTAAGCATACCACCAAGCCATCTCTGGTTTACATAATACATACCACATCTCTGTGCCTCAGTTGCTACTGCATCCTGTGCCTGCTTCTTGGTTCCTACGAAAAGGATGTTTCCGCCCTCTGCAGCAATGTCGAAGATAGCCTTGTAAGCTTCGTCAACCTTGCCTACAGACTTCTGCAGGTCGATGATGTAGATACCGTTTCTCTCGGTATAGATGTATGGAGCCATCTTAGGGTTCCATCTTCTGGTCTGATGTCCAAAATGAACACCAGCTTCAAGCAGCTGCTTCATAGAAATAACGCTCATGTTTTTACTCTCCTTTGGTTTGTCTTCCGTATGCCATACGTACAGGCAACTGCTTGCGCAGCACCAAACCTGCCAACCGCATACGTGTTTTTTTAATTTTTAAGCCCTACAATCATATCATGGAAAAAATACAATTGCAAGGCTTTTTTTGTTTTTTCTTCTATTTTTTTTCGTTTTTATGCATTCGTACCTGATGTATTCTCTGCACTAACCTTAACCTTAGCCAACTCATCAAATACAACATCATTAAGAACCTTGATGTAAGTTCCCTTCATACCGGATGATCTGGACTCGATAACACCGGCACTTTCAAACTTACGCAGTGCATTTACAATTACAGAACGTGTAATTCCGATGCGGTCTGCAATCTTGCTTGCAACAAGCACACCTTCGTTTCCGTCGAGTTCACGGAAAATGTGAACAATTGCCTCTAACTCAGAGTAGCTAAGTGTACTGATAGCAGATTTTACGATCTGCTTCTTTCTATTTTCTTCTGCGCTCTCTTCGTTTACAGAACGAAGCATCTCCAGTCCTACTACAGTGGTGCCATACTCACTTAAGATGATATCATCAATGCCGTATCCTGTGTGCTCTCTGTAGATAAACAGTGTACCAAGTCTCTCACCTGCGATTTCTATTGGTGTTACAATTGCCTGGTATTTCTCACCGTTTTCCTGAGAGAATCCAAGTGTAGCCAAATTGACATTCTCTTTTGTGGAAAGTACGCTTAACAGACGCTCGTTGAGCATATGATCCGCAAATGATCCGATGTTGTTTTCCATCAGCTCATTAATTACATCCACATCCTTCCAGACACTGAAACCTAAAACCTTACCCTTCTTGCTGAGTACAAGAATATTGGATTCCAGAATCTCACTTAATACCTCACAGATATCATTAAAGACAACTTTGCTGGTATTGTTGTTATGCAAAAGTTTGTTGATTTTTCTTGTTTTATCCAGCAACTGCACGCTCATATTGGGTTCCTCCAATGCAATTTATTCTTTGTACAGTATCATATCACAAAATGAATAATTTTACAAGAATATTTCGCAGTTTTGTCAGATTTATTCCTCCGACTTTGCAATATAGCCGCACGCAGCGTCAGAACAGCACTCTCTGTTTCCCTTTTTGATCATATAAGAGCCACATTTCGGGCAGTTATGTCCAGTCGGACGATTCCATGACATAAAATCGCAATCTGGTGCACCCTCACAGCCATAGTACACACGACCCTTTTTCGTCTTTCGGATGACAAGATCTTTGCCGCATTTCGGGCAGGCTACGCCAATCTTTTCAAGATATGGCTTTGTATTTCGACAGTCAGGAAATCCCGGACACGCCAAAAACTTTCCATGAGGACCATACTTAATAACCATCTGCCTTCCACACAGCTCACAAAATTCATCTGACAGCTGATCCTCGATCTTGACGCTCTCAAGCTCTCTGTTTGCTGCCTCTACTGCCTCATGAAGATCTGGATAGAAGTTTCTAACAATGCTCTTCCACTCAACAATGCCCTCGCCAACCATATCAAGCAAAGACTCCATATTGGCTGTAAACTCAGCATCTACAATGATTGGGAAGGATTTCATCATAATGTTGTTTACGACCTGACCAAGCTCCGTCACATACAGATTTTTCTTTTCCTTTGTAATGTAGTGACGTGCAAGAATAGTAGTAATTGTCGGTGCATAAGTAGAAGGACGTCCTATTCCCTTTTCCTCAAGCATACGAACAAGTGTTGCCTCTGTAAAGTGAGCCGGAGGCTGTGTAAAATGCTGCTGCGTCTCTTTTTCACTCACGGAAAGCTCCATGCCCTCACTAAGATGATCAACAGCAGGTGCGCTTGCCGCTTTTTCTTCACCGTCATTATAAATACTCATAAAGCCGTCAAATGAAAGCTTTGAGCTAACTGCTGAAAACTCATATCCGCCTGCTTCAAGCTGTACATGATTCATCATATAAACGGCATCTGCCATGCGACTTGCAGTAAAGCGTCTCCAAATCAGCTGGTACAAACGGAACTGATCGCGTGAAAGAGATTCCTTTACGCGGACTGGCTCCCTTGTGATATCTGTAGGACGAATACCTTCATGCGCATCCTGAATATGGCCTTTGGCAGCCTCTTCTTTTTTTGCCTGTGTCAGATATTTTTCGCCATACGTTTTTTCAATATATGCTCTTGCTGCTGTATCAGCCTCTGCTGCGATACGTGTGGAATCAGTTCTCAGATACGTAATCAAACCTATCGTACCTTCACCCTCAATTGAAACACCCTCGTACAGCTGCTGTGCGATACGCATCGTTTTTTGTGTTGAAAAATTCAGCTGATTTGCAGCTTCCTGCTGCAGCGTACTTGTAGTAAATGGCATTGGTGCCTTCTTTTTTCTTTCTTTATGCGCCAATTCCTTTACAACAAATTTGTCGCTCTCCACTGCCTTTACAATTTCATTTAGCTGAGTTTCATTTTCAATCGTAAGCTTTTTAGAGTCTTTTCCGTAAAATTGTGCCTTTAATGGCTTTTTAGAACCTGGCACGTCAAGCAAAACATCTAAACTCCAATATTCCTTTGGAATAAATGCCTCGATTGCTGCCTCTCTGTCACATATAAGTCTAAGTGCAACAGACTGGACTCTTCCTGCACTAAGACCTCTTTTTACCTTTGCCCAAAGTACCGGACTGATCTCATATCCAACCATACGGTCTAAGATACGTCTTGTCTGCTGTGCATCAACCAGATTCATATTAATTGCGCGCGGCTCCTTTAAAGATGCCTTTACTGCATTTTTTGTAATCTCATTAAAAGTGATTCTTTTAATCTGGTCATCTTCCAGCTTCAGTGCCTTCGACAGATGCCATGAGATTGCCTCTCCCTCTCGGTCAGGGTCCGTTGCCAGATAAATCTTTTCAGCCTTTTTTGCTCCTTACGAAGCTTCGCCAAAATATCCCCTTTTCCGCGGATTGTAATATACTTTGGTTCGTAATCATTTTCAACATCGAACCCTAACTGACTCTTGGGCAAATCCCTTACATGCCCATTAGAAGCCATAACCTGATAGTTAGCTCCTAAGAATTTTTTTATAGTGTTAACCTTCGCAGGTGACTCTACGATAACAAGATACTTCGCCATGCTTTCCTCCAGCAATGTACCATGCGTACATTTTTTCAATCGGAAATCACTATACACTCTTATTTTACGGATTGCAAGCCCTTTTTAGCCCTTTTTATTTTATTTCATATAAATTTTACGAATCTGACACATTAAATGTTCTTTTATAGCAGCCTCCTGCTTCTTCGCTAATGTAACCTTTTAGCTCCATCTGAAATAATGCACTGCATAAAGTTCCAGCCGGATATCCTGTTTTTTGCAAAAGAATTTCCATATGAACAGGTTCTCTTTCGATAAAGCGATACACATCCTGTTCAATTTCTGTCAAAGGCATCTTTTTTCTATGCACTTTTCTTGCAACCGCCTCTAGCTTAAAATCTGCAAGTATATCCTGTGGTGATGACAACAGTACAGCACCATTTCTAATCAGCTCATGACAGCCTTCACTAAGATCTGAAAATATTGAACCTGGCACTGCATAGACACTTCTGCCCTGCTCACCCGCAAATTCTGCCGTAATCAAAGAACCGCTCTTTTTTCGTGCCTCTATAATTATGACAGCATCACAAATGCCGCTTATAATCCTGTTTCTGCGCGGAAAAAGAACGGGAATACTGCGTGTTTTCGGACGCATCTCAGAAATCACGCCGCCTTGACGTATTAGCTTTTCATACAATCCAATATTTTCCCGTGGATAACATATATCAACGCCACCGCCTAGCACTGCATATGAACTGCCTGCCTCAAGTGCTGCCTTTTGGCTGCAGCAGTCAATGCCATATGCCATCCCGCTCACGATCTGTGCACCTGCCGCTGACAGCTCTCTTGCGATTTCCTCTGCACACTCCTTCCCATAGCTGCTGCACGCACGCGCTCCGACAATTGCAATTTTAGGAAAATCAGACTTTGGAAGATTCCCCTTCACAAAAAGCCCAATCGGACGGTCTGCCACTTCCTTTAAAAGCACCGGATACTCTTCATCCTCTATTGTAACAAAACGAATTCCTGACTGTAAAAGCTTTTCGTATTCCGCCTCTATTGTTTTTTCCATTGCGCAGGCTTCATGATAAATTCTTTGCTCCCTTGCAGTAAATCCCATTTGAACAAGCTTCTCATCGCTTTGTCCAAAAACCTCACTCGGACCGCCAGCCTCCTCAATTAAACGGCGCACCTTAATAGGTGTAATCATCTGAAGGCATGTACACCAGTAATATGCTTTTTTTCGCTCCATTTTACATATCCCCCCAATATTTTCGATCAATACTCCGATAGCTTATCGCCTCTGCCAAATGTGCTTCTTTAATCTGCTCACTTCCCTCAAGATCGGCAATTGTTCTTGAGACACGCAAAATCCGATCTCTTGCACGAACACTAAGACCCATTGACTCAAATGCCTGACGAAGAAGTTCTTCTTTTTGCTGGTCAAGATTACAATATTTTGAAAGTCTTGATCCCTTAAGCTGCGAATTAAATAATATTCCCTCATCCTTATAGCGCATGCGCTGACGATTAATTGCCTCTGTGACACGTGCACGCATAGACGACGAATCCGCTCCCTTTTTTGCCTTTGACAAATCATCAAATTTTACTGCAAAGGCCTCCGTGCAAATGTCAATACGATCAAGCATCGGTCGTGAAATACGGTCTCTATAACGTCTGATCTCACCCACACTGCATCGGCAGCGGCTTCTGTCTGGAAAATAGCCGCACGGACACGGATTCATCGCTGCAACTAGCATAAATTCTGCCGGATAACTGCAGCTTCCATTGACACGGCTTATTGTGACCTTTCCATCTTCTAACGGCTGCCTCATAATTTCTAGTGTGTCACGCTTAAACTCTGCCAGCTCATCCAAAAACAATACTCCATGGTGTGCCAGACTAATCTCTCCTGGCTTTGGAAATCTCCCTCCTCCAGCAAGTGCAGTCGCTGAAATTGTGTGGTGCGGACTTCGAAACGGACGCTTTTTTATAAGTCCCTCCTTGTAATCAAGAAGTCCGGCTACACTATAAATCTTTGTCACCTCAAGCTGCTCTTTATATGTCATTTCGGGCATAATTGTAGGTATTCTTTTTGCACTCATGCTCTTACCAGAACCTGGTTGTCCAATATATAAAAGGTTATGAAAACCTGCTGATGCCACCATCGCTGCACGCTTCATGCGTTCTTGTCCATAAAGCTCATCATAGTCAAGCGAATCGTCTTCTTTGTCAGAAGTCTCATAAAGAACTGCCTGTCTGTTTTCTTCAAGCCGATCTGGATTATTTAACAGTTCCACAATTTCCTTTAACGTTTTCGTCCCGTAAACAACTGTCTCCTGCAGACAGGCAGCTTCCTTCGCATTTTCCTTCGGCACAACTGCCTTTTTTATCCCTGCCTTCTGTCCGCATTCTGCCAATACAAGCGTGCCGTTTACAGGACGTATTTTTCCGTCAAGCCCCAGCTCTCCAATAAATATTTTATTTTCCAATTCATCCATGCGCACAAAGCCTGCAGCAGCAAGCACTGAAAGCGCAATAGGCAGATCAAAATAGTTGCCCTGCTTTCTTAAATCGGCAGGTGAAAGATTGACCGTGATATGGCTTGGTGGCAGTCGAAAACCTGAATTTTTAAGTGCTGTTCGCACCCGCTCTCTTGCCTCCTTCACCTCTGCCCCAAGATAGCCTACCATATCAAACATTGGAAGTCCATCGCTGATATCTGCCTCCACACACACAAGAATACCCTCGATTCCATTTGTTGTTCCCGTATACACTTTTGCAACCATTGCTTTACCCTTTCCTGTTCATTTTAAATAATTTTTTGTTTTTGAACGCACAAAGACAACCTGCCATATTTTGACAGATTGTCTTCTCTTAAGGTACCTTAGCTTTGGTTTGTCATTTTATGTAAATGCGCAAAACTATATTTTTCTTTTGTGTATAATCACTCCTGTTCGAAGTGTTCTTCGATCCAAGAAAGAATATCCTCCTGAACCTGTTTTCTTTCTGTCTCATGAAGAAGCTCATGACGCATTCCCGGATAGAGCTTCATTGAAACATCATGTATCCCCGCCTTTTTATAACGGTCATACACGCGCGTCACGCCCTTTCCAAATTCGCCTATTGCATCATCCCTGCCTGACAAAAGAAGAATTGGCAGTCTCTTTGGAATTTTTGTTGTTCCTTTATTTTGAGCAAGTTTCATCAAAATTCGGAAGAAATCAAGATATGCACTTACAGTAAACTGAAAGCCGCAATATTCATCACCGTGATAACGATCCACCTCATCTTGATTGCTGCTTAACCAGCTTGTGCATTCCTTTTCAAAAAAATAGTGATCGTTACTGTCTAACATCAGATAATTAATAAGATCACTCCTGTAAAAATCACCGCGAAGCACACGTGTAAAGCCCGCCACTGCAAGACCAAACGCTACCTTTAGCTTTCCTGGATCTCCTGTTCCCATTAAAATTGCACCATCAATCTTAGAGCCATACTGTGTAATATACTGTCTGGATACAAATGATCCCATGCTGTGGCCAAGCAATACAATATGACTATCTGGATACTGCTTTCTAATGTAAGCTGTCACACGTGCAACATCTGTAACAAGACAGCGATCTCCATTTTTCTTGGCAAAAAAGCCAAACTGTGAGCTAGTCGGCGCACTTTTTCCATGACCAAGCGTATCATGGCCAATTGCGCCGATACCGTGCGCATTCAAGTATTGTGCCAGCTCCTCATAACGCCCCATATGTTCCACCATACCATGTGTCATCTGAACGATAAGACCTGGCTTTGGTTGGTCTTTCGGCATCCAGATATACAAATGCAGACGATCTCTTCTGCTGCTTGAATCAATATACTTTTCTTTCATTTTCCGTGCCTTTCTGTGTTTTACATCATCAAAAAGCTTCTTAACTTCTCAAGTGCACTCTTTTCAATGCGGCTGACATACGATCTTGAAATACCAAGCACACTTCCCACCTCTTTTTGTGTGTGAACGAGATGTCCGAAAAGTCCATAGCGAAGAACCACTACTCGCTTTTCTTTAGGAAGAAGCACCGTCTGGATTCCCCTGTGCAGACGACATATATCCTCCTTTTTGCAGTAATGCTCCGAGGCATCACATTCACCAGATTCAATCACATCAAAAAGATGAATCTCATTTCCTTCCTTATCCGTTCCTATTGGTTCATATAAGCTGACTTCACGGCTCATCTTTTTTTCTGCACGCAGCAGCATCAGTATCTCATTGTCAATACATTTTGCCGCATAGCTCGACAATCGGTTTCCCCTTGAAACATCAAAAGTGTTGACCGCCTTTATAAGACCAATCGTTCCGATTGACAACAGATCATCCGTCTCCTTATCTGTAAATGCATATTTTTTGATAATATGAGCCACTAGACGCATATTATGCTCAATCAAAAGAGTCCTCGCCTCAGATGATCCCTGATTCATCTGTCTAAGATACTCCTTTTCCTGTGCCGCCGTAAGAGGTTTCTTGAACGTCTCCAAGCAAAATCCCCCGCTATGCACCTTTCTATATCATATGCAGTGACTCATTATTTCGTGCTTTTTTACCTTGCTTATACAGTTACCGGAATCTCACTTTCAGCCTCTTCTTTAAATTCCATGATCTGCTCCGGTGCTGCCTGAGGCAGTTCTGCTACAGATGACACACCAAAGCAGCGTAAAAACTCTTCTGTCGTAGCAAATAATACAGGACGTCCTGGCGCATCAAGTCTTCCAATTTCTTCAATCAGATCATAATCCATAAGCTTTGCGATTGCATGGTCTGACTTCACACCTCGGATACGCTCAATTTCACCTCTTGTGACAGGCTGCTTGTACGCCACAATAGAGAGCGTTTCAAGCACTGAATCACTTAAAACCTGCTTTTGCGGTCTTGATGCAATGCGTATCAAATACTCATAATACTGCGGCTTTGTGCAAAGCTGAACACTATCTTCCAAAAAGACAAGCTGAATGCCTCTTTGCTTTTCACTGTATTCCTTTGCCATATCCTGTAATATCTGTTTTATTTCTTCTTGTGTAAGCTTAAGTGCCTCTGCTAACGTTTTGATTTCTACGCTTTTTCCCATTGTGAATAAAATACTTTCCAAAATGGGATAATAGTCGCGTTTTTCCATAATGCTGTTACTCCTGTTTCTATCTGGCACATGCCTGTCAGCTGCCATCTTTATTCATTTGTATAAGCAGTTAATCATACTGCTCCATATCTTCTCTTGTGATCGTCGTGGTACATTCCTCATTCCAGTCAAGATGAATATCCCTAAATGTTCCCTCCTGCTTAACAGTAAGGCGTCCAATCTTGATTAACTCAAGACAAGCGAGAAACGTAACAACCACATCTGCCTTTGTATACTGCTTTTGAAGCAACCCTCGAAATGAAAAATGCTTCTTTTGCTGAGCATATTCATAAACAAATGCCAACTTTTGCGACAAGCGCACCGGATCCTTTTCAATATTGCCAAATTTGCTTCTCACAGGATCAATCTTGTCCACCTGACGGCGCGTCACCATACGAAAAATTTCCTGAAGACGCTCTAATGTAACTTTGCTTAACATATCCTGCACATTAACAGGAGGCTCATATTTTGACACTTCATCTGGGATTGTGGGATCCTTGTAAAGCAGGCGTGACGCCAAAAGCTGTCTGCTTTTTAACTGCTCACCTAAACTTTTGTATGTTTTATATTCAACAAGACGAGTCACTAATTCTTCTCTTGGGTCAATCTCGTCGCCATTTTCATCCTTCTCAGCAGGAAGCAGAAGTCTGGACTTGATATCCAGAAGCGTCGCTGTCATGACAAGAAACTCGCTGACAATATCAAGATCCTCTTCCTCCATGGCATTGACATACTCCATATACTGATTTGTAATTTCAAAAATCGGAATATCGTATATGCTGACTTTATTTTTTTCAATCAAATGAAGGAGCAGATCAAGCGGCCCCTCAAATTTTTCCAGTTTGTATGATAACATCCGACACTCCTTTTCTATAGTTAGACGACATCAGTATAGCATACTATACAATGAAATTCAATGAGTTTTCCATGTCAAAACAACGAGCTGCGGCAAATTGTTAAGGCGCACATTGATACTGTGCGTGCCTAAACCTCCGCTGACTATGATATTTGTATTTTTCTGTGTCACATTTCCTCTTGCAAGAGGTGAGAAAAACTGCAGCTGCGGTGTCATCACTCCGCCAAGACCAGGTATTCTAATGGTACCTCCATGAAAATGGCCACTAAGTACCAAATCGGCACCCCAATCGGCATATGTCTTTGCAAAGGTTGGTGTGTGAGCAAGCAGCAGTTCAAAGTTTTTGTCTGAAGCTTTTCCAATTTTCTTATCTATATACCCGGCTGATAATGACGGAATACGCCCTTTTCGATAGCACTCCCGCGGCAGCGTGATGCCGCTTATACGCATCGCGGTACCATTTTTTATGATCTCTTCACTTTTATTAACAAGAACATGCATACCACTATCTTTAAGCACTTTCCAGTAGCTCTGCCACCAGCCAGGATACGTAAGCGGTTCTTCCTTCATGCGCTGCTCATGATTGCCAAATGCGTAATACACAGGATATCGCTTAACAAGTTTTTTATACAAGTTTGCAAGCATATCAAAATGAGGTGCAGCCCACTCCTTTACTACAAGCATATCACCTCCAATTACAACAATATCAGGCTGTTCTTTTTCAATTGCCGCAAGCAGCTCTTCATTCTCCATGCCAAAGCTATTATCATGCAGATCAGAAAGAAAAACAGCCTTAAAGCCATTCCATTCCAAACCAAGCTTATCTGTTTTAATGTCATAGTGCACAATGTCGAGATGAATTCGTTCATATTCTGAGCGGGCAAACGCAGCTGCACCCGTAAATGCAGCTGCTGTGCCTGCCATAATCCATTTGTTCATTTATATTTCCTTTCGTTCTTTTAATCAAATTGCGGCGGATTTATTTAAATAACTGCCATCCACTGCAGCACAATATTAAGCAGATAATCGAAAAATTTTGCCTCACGGACAGACTCTCCTGCGTAAATGCCAATGCTGCCAAGCTCTTTTCCATTCAGCCGGTACGTTACCGTACCGATCTGCTCTCCCTTTTCAATTGGTGCTGTAAGCTCATTTGTTGTGAGCATCTTTTCTATATTTGAAAAATCTTCACCTGACACAAACAGCCATGAAAATTTTTCCTTATATACAGCCGGAACCTGTTTATCTATTCCTCCCTTTACTAGTATAGGCATAAGTTCGGGAGGATTTTCATCCTGATACAGCTTACATGTTGTATAGCCAAATTGGAGCAGTGACTGTGCCTCAGTGAAGCGATCTTTATAGTTTGGACAGCCCATGATAACAGCTATTAACTCAACACCATCCTTATTTGCTGTCGCACATACACAATACTTTGCTTTATTTGTTGAACCTGTTTTTAAACCTGTCGTATATGGGTACTGCTTTAAAAGCTTATTGGTATTGGCAAGTCCAAATTCCTTGCTTCCCTGCATTGTTACATGGGTAATATTTTCCATCCAGATCGTCGTATATGATTTAATCTGCGGATAACGTGTTATCAGTTCCTGCGCCATAAGTGCGATATCACGTGCTGTTGTATAATGATTGTCTGAATCAGTTAACCCACAGCAGTCCTCGAAATGCGTATTTTCCATTCCAAGAGAGTCAGCACGCTCATTCATCATCTGAACAAAGCCCGACTCGCTTCCCGCTATGTACTCTGCCATTGCAACGCTTGCATCATTTCCACTAGAAACCATAATGCATTTGATCAATGTGTCAACTGTCTGCTTTTCTCCTTCTTCCAGATAGACTTGAGAGCCTCCCATTGATTTTGCATAGGCACTCGTCACAACCTCATCCTCAAGGGAAATCTTTCCCGCTTCAATAGCATCAAAAATCAAAATTGCCGTCATGATCTTTGTTATGCTCGCAGGGCTTCTTCTTTCATCGGGTGCTTTCTCGTATATAACGCTTTTTGTAGAGGCTTCCATCAAAATTGCAGATGGACAGGTGAGCAAAATCCCACCTGTCGTCTCATCTGCACAGGAAGGCTGCGGCAAGCCAAATGTAGTGCCAAAAATAATAAGGCATAAAAAAGCGATCCAAATTCGTTTTTTCACTGTTTGCTCCCACAGGATGTTCACTATCATTTTAATTCAAATTGAGTCAAAAGTATACCTTGATTTTTACATTTTCTATTCTTCTTTTGTTTTGTTCGTGCATAAAATTTCCTGTTTTATGTGCTGCTTTTCAAGCCACAGCTGCGAAATCATTTCTGCGTTTTTTGCCGCTGCTGCAAGTGAAAAACAGACAATCACAGCCGCAATGATAATTATCATAAAACAATCAGCCACATAGAAGATCTCCTTTCAAACATTTACACTCTTATAGTATACCTGAAACGATAATCTTTACACTTGACATTCCAAATCTTCCTATTTATAATTGTGAGTGTCTTTACTAGATGAGAAAAGAGGAATTACTATGAGTTTTAATTTTGTGAAAAAGCTTCCTACACCTGCCGAAATTCGTGAACAGTACCCGGTATCTGACGTGATTATACAGGTAAAAAAGGAACGTGATGAGATGATCCGCAAGGTATTTACCGGCGAGAGTGACAAATTTCTTGTCATTATCGGTCCTTGCTCTGCTGATAACGAAGATGCAGTTTTAGATTATGTTCACCGACTGGCACGCGTTCAAGAGAAGGTTTCTGACAAGCTGATTCTGATTCCGCGTATCTACACAAACAAGCCGCGTACTACTGGTGAAGGCTATAAGGGCATGGTTCACCAGCCAGACCCTGAGAAAAAACCGGATATGTTAGCCGGAATACTTGCAATACGCCATATGCACATGCGTGCTGTTGCTGAGACCGGTCTGACTGCTGCCGATGAGATGCTGTATCCAGAAAACTGGCGTTACCTGTCAGATATTCTTTCATATGTTGCTGTCGGTGCCCGTTCTGTTGAAAATCAGCAACATCGTCTGACAGTAAGCGGAATTGACATTCCTGCCGGTATGAAGAACCCGACAAGCGGTGATTTATCTGTTATGTTAAACTCCGTTGTTGCTGCACAGCATGGACATGACTTTATCTTCCGCGGCTGGGAAGTTCAGACAGATGGAAATCCATTAACTCATACTATTTTGCGCGGTGCTGTTGATAAATATGGAAAAACAATCCCGAACTATCACTATGAAGATCTTTATCGTCTGTACGAAATGTATCAGGAAAGAAATCTGCTTAATCCGGCATGTGTTGTTGATGCTAATCACTCCAACTCTGGAAAAAGACATATGGAGCAGATCCGTATCGTAAAAGAAGTTATGCACAGCCGTACTCACTCTAAGGAAATTGAAAATCTTGTAAAGGGCGTAATGATTGAAAGCTACATCGAAGCCGGCAGCCAAAAGATTGGTGAGCATATTTATGGCAAATCAATCACTGATCCATGTCTTGATTGGGACAGCTCCGAGCAGCTGATCTACACTATTGCAGAGCGCGTATAATACATACAAAAAAGTGCCAGCGTTTGACCGCCCGGCACTTTTTTTATTGGAAATAAATTTTTATCTGCGCGTTCTTGCCGAATCAAGACGACGTCTCCATCCTGCTGCTCCGATACCGCCTCGCTGTTCCATCTGAGCAACATGGCGTTCTGCTTCCTCAAAGAATCTGCGTTCCTTTGCATACTTGTCCACATTTAATACCATTCCAAGCTCCGCAAGCAGGAAAACAACAGATGTACCACCCGCACTAAAAAATGGAAGTGTAACACCTGTTGTCGGAATTACACTCGTAACAACCATCACATTTATCAATAGCTGGAGTGCGATCTGCGTAAACACACCTATTGCCAAGACTTTTCCTTCAATATCCCATGCATTCTGCGCAATCTTGTAAATACGATACAGCAAATAGCCAAATAATGTCATCATCACGATAACACCAAACACGCCAAGCTCTTCGCAGATAATAGCCAAAATAAAGTCATTGTAAGAATACGACAGCTTGAATTTAATAAGGCTCTGTCCAAGACCCTTGCCCCAGAAACCGCCTGCGCCAATTGCATAGCGCGCCTGCATCGCCTGAAGACCTTCATCTGCTGCATACTCCTCTGGATGAAGCCATGCACGTATACGCACAAATCTAAAGTTTTCTGCGCCCTGATGCATCAAAAGATAAACAGTAACAAAAATTGCTGCTATGATAATTAATGCAAGACCAAGCAGGAAATACCAGTAAAGATCCGGCTTTTTTACACTTGATAAAATTATAACGGCACAAATACAAAACAAAACGATAACCGTACTTAAATTATTTGAGAAGAAAAACAAAAAGCCCAAAAGCGCAATAGCAAGCAGGCACGCAAGCAGCTGGTTATACCACCTGTTTAATCCCCAATAACTCACATAATAAGCGAAGAAAATAATTATGGCTGCCTTTATTGGCTCCGCTGCCTGAAAGCTTACAGGACCAAGTTTTATCCATCTTGTTGCACCAAGCTCACTGTGAGCTAGTGGTGTCTTTAGTGCCGCAATAATGGCCACTGCAGCCAAAAGCCAAAACCAGCCCCAACCAAGCCGCACAATACGGTGATAATTAACATATGACGCAACAATCATTATAACAAATCCAAATATTACATTTTTAAGCTGATTATTCATAAAATAACTATAATTCTTTGTAATCGAATTGTTATAGCTGGCACTGTATACCATAATAATTCCGTATACATTTAAGAAAATAATCGTAAAAAACAGATTATGATCAAGCGGTCCCCATACAACGCTTGTTTTCACAAACTCCTTCATACGACGTACAAGAGGCGCTTTCTTTTTTTTCATACAATATTAACCTTTCATTCTTGTTCTTATTTTTGAACTAAAGATGCAGCCGGAAGCTGAACAAGAAATGTACTTCCCACACCTGACTGACTCTCTACACTGACACAGCCACCATAAAATTCTGTTACATGTTTTACAATAGAAAGACCAAGTCCTGTACCGGCAACTCGCTTGCTGCGTCCTTTATCTACACGATAAAAACGCTCAAAGATACGCTTCTGATCCTCCTTTGCAATGCCTATACCACTGTCTTCCACACGAATTGAAAGACTTGTGCTGTTCATTGTGATATCGGTTTGGACAAAGCCGCCTGGTCTGTTATATTTAACTGCATTTCCCATAAGATTAGACAATATTCCCTGAAGATGGCTGCGATCCATATAAACAAACTCATCACAGCAATGGATTTCAAGCGAAACATTATTCTCATCTGCTAACGGCTTAAGTGTTTTTTTAACCTCTTCTGCAACACTCTTGACACATAGCATTTCCTTAGTCGGCATTAACTCCTTGGTCTCCAATCGGGAAATCATCAATATGTCATTGATCAGGCTTGTCATTTCCTCCACCTCTGAGTGAATGCGTCCTAAAAACTCTTTTTGCATCTGTGTATCTGATGCCATACCACTTTGAAGAAGCTCGGCATAGCCGCGTATTGCTGTAAGCGGTGTTTTTAATTCATGAGAGGCATTGCTGAAAAATTCCTGACGAATCGTCTTTTCTTTTTCAAGCTTTCGTATGTAATCTTGCACGCTTTTTGACATGTCAGTTGTTGTGC
Source organism: Firmicutes bacterium AF25-13AC (assembly GCA_003478935.1). Classification (GTDB taxonomy): domain Bacteria; phylum Bacillota; class Clostridia; order Lachnospirales; family Lachnospiraceae; genus Anthropogastromicrobium; species Anthropogastromicrobium aceti. The sequence goes on along the minus strand of QUFP01000002.1, from coordinate 52,660 downwards.
GCGCAATGATATTTAATTCATCATACTGGTAATGAGGAAAATTAAAATCAATTTTCTCATCATAGATACCCTCAAGCTTGTGTGAGATTTCAAGAATTGGCTTAGTGACGGAGGCGGCAAATTTATTAGTCAGCACACCGGCAACTGATAATGCCAGCAAAAGGCTAATCGCAATAGACGGTACCATCATTTTCATCAGATCTGTAATCACATCGTGATGGATAGAAATACGAATGACCTTATGCTGCGTTGGTGAACAATATGCCGCATACATCATACTTCCTTTGATTGTGCTGGAATTGCGCACCTTTGTTCCAAAGCCGTCTTGAAAAGCCTCCTTGACTTCCTTTCTGTTTTTGTGATTTTCCATCGTCTCTGGATTTCCAGTTTCAGAATCAGCCAAAACACTTCCATCATTATCAATAATTGTAATTCTATAATCATTATTCATCTGACTGCTGATTTCAATAATCTGTTTTTCCAGATCGCTGCTCTCCCAGTCAATTGTGGCATCTAACAAAAGCAGTACTGACTTCATATCTTCCATGACGCGATGACTTGCCAGACGATAATATGACATACTGATGACAATACTGCTTATTGCCATCGCCACAATCAGTACAACAATAAACCGCTTTACAATCGCCCGTTTCATATAGAAGTGCCTCTTTTCCACTATATTTTTCTTACTTACTGATTTTCTAGTGCTTCATCTTCCTTTTGTGCTGCCTCACTCCTGTCAACAGCAACAGCATTGATGGCTTCCTTCATAACAGCCTGTACCTCATCCTCGCTCATCTGCATCTTTGCTGCGATTTCAGAAAGGTTAGGCTCACGTCCAAGCTCTTCTGCAAGCTTTGTCATGACTACATTTAAGACATTAACAGAAGCTGTTAATTTTTCTGCTGTCTGCTCACTTTGTTTTTGCTCTTCTGTAACTGCTTCCATTGCCATATGAACTGCGCGCTCACGAAGCTGATTAAAATAGGAACTGCATCATCACCTACAACTGGATGCGACGCATAGTTTTTTAATACAAGCAAAAGTGCCATGTTTCCTTCCTGAACAAGATCTGATATTTCAACATCATTTCCTGCATACTTCGCTGCCTCACGCACGACATAGGCAAGGCTGCCCTCTGTCAGACGCTTCACTGCCTCCTCGTTTGGAAGACTATTTAACAGTGCTTCCATCTCCTCATTTGTACACTCTGGAATTTCACTTAACTCATCCAGATACATCTGATAAAACTGGTTTTCCATAATTTAATTGACTGCCTTTCTACTATTTCTCCGTTAAATCTGCCTTCATTTTATGCTTTATGCATCAGTATTAGCCCTGCTGCAAATCGTCTTTATTATAGCGGATATTACCACTTAACGCAACCCTGCAATTACCAGAAAACAAAAACTATTGCTCAATATCTGCCCAAAACTGTTCTAACAGCGCTGTACAATTCGAAAGTTGTACAATGTTCATATCTGTCCAATCCGGCGGAAACTGACTTCGATACGATCCCTGCAAAAAACGCTCATCTAACAGGGCTATAACACCATAATCTTCGCTTGTGCGTATTAAACGTCCTGCTGCCTGCAATACTTTATTCATTCCAGGATAAAGATACGCAAATAGGAAACCATTTTTTCCTTCTTTTTCATAGTGACTTTTTAGAATTTCCTGACGTGACCCTGTCTGCGGCAATCCCGTTCCTACAATAATAACACCAATTACAGCTTCGTTTTGCAAGTCAATTCCCTCTGAAAAGATGCCGCCCATAACGCAAAAACCGACAGTCGGTGTGTCCTGTTCTCTAAATGCATCAAGAAATTCTTCTCTCTGCGTTTCTGTCATGCTGCTTTCCTGACGAATATAGCGTACATTTTCTTCTTTTTCCATATAGGCTTCAACTTCATCGCGAAATGTGTATGATGGAAAAAAGACAAGATAATTTCCACGCCTGCTATTTGTTATTGCCTTAATATACTGGCCTATACGAGTATATTCCAATGCTGTTCTTCTTGTATATTTTGATGATACATCTGCTGCTGTTACAATGAGACGATTTTTCGGGTCAAAAGGAGACGCAGCATAGATTGCCTTTGATTCTTCACCTTGTCCAAGAAGCTCCTTGTAATAACGAATTGGCAAAAGTGTTGCTGAAAAGAATATCGTTGAAATTCCCTGTGTGCAACATTCCTGCAAACGCTCGGCCGGATTTACACACAGAAGATTTATCTGAAAGGTTCCCTGCGATGTATGCTCCATATATACCTCGTAATGCTCATTAAGCTGTTCATATACTTCCAGGAAATCTCTTACATGAAAGAAAAACTCACTTGCCTCTTTTGGAGCTGTCCATTCTGGATGTGTTTCACTCAAGCGGTTTAACGCTTCATATAGTCGCTCTAATGCCATTACAAATGATCCAATTCCTTCACCCTCTGGAAGAACCTTCCATACATCACACTCTCTTTTTAATTCAAGGAGTTTGCGATTGCAGCTATTTATCTGTTTTACAACTGACTTAAATGGTTCATAATATTTTTTCGCGGCAAGAAATTCTTCTTTTTCAAGTTTAGCACTGTACATCTCTCTTGCACGCTCCACCAAATTGTGAGCCTCATCTACTAAAAATATGTACTCGCCTCGCTCACCGTCTGCAAAATAACGCTGCAGACGTACATGAGGATCAAAAACATAATTATAATCACATATTATGGCATCTACCCAATAGCTGACATCTAGTGATAACTCAAATGGGCAGACCTTATATTTCTCCGCACAGGCAGTTAATTTTTCTCTTGTAATCTGCTCACAATCATGAATTAAATCAAATGCTGCCTCATTTACACGATCAAAATGACCTTTGGCATACGGACACTGCACGGGATTACACTCCATAACTGTATTCGGACAGATTTTTTCTTTTGATGTCAGTGCAATATATGACATTTTCAGACCATTTTCTCGCAAAATATCAAATGCTGATACTGCTGCTGTGCGCGTTATCGTCTTTGCCGTCAGATAAAAAATCTTATCAGCGTACTCCTCTCCAACTGCCCATACAGCCGGAAATACAGTTGAAAGTGTCTTTCCGATCCCTGTCGGTGCCTGAATAAAAAGCTGCTCTCCATTTATTATCGTGCGGTATGCTGCCGCAACAAGGCGTTTTTGCCCTGCACGATATGGATAAGGGAAAGACAGTTTTTGTACAGAATCATTTCTTTCCAGACGATGCTCATACAAAAACTGCGCCCATTTTCCATATTCACTTATATAATAATCAAATTCTTCTTTTATTTCTTTAAAAGTATATACTTTTAGGAAACGCTTGATTTCTTCAGTTTCTGGATGGCAATAAGTGATTTGTATGCCAATACAAAGCCTTTTTTTCTCCTCGTTTTCTTCTGTAACACCTGCTGCTTTTGTATTCAGTACTTTTGCATACATATAGGCATAACAAAGCGCCTGCGCTACATGAACTTGTGCTGCACTATCTAACTTTTCCATATCCTGCCGGATGACTTTAATCTCATCAATGATAAAAGAAATCTCTGCTGATACATTCTCATCTGTTTGTGTCTGATAAAGTAAAGTGGCTTGTTCTCCATCTACTGATTTTTCATCTGGTGTAATAATGCCATCAGCTCTTCCTTCAAGTAAAATCTCAACATCCCTGTAGTGTGCTGTATGCTTTAGAGAAACCTCTGCCTTATATGTACCTGGCATCGAACCTTGTATTTTGCGATGCAGACGACTTCCTATCTGCATCGCATCATACTGTGCTTTTGTGGAATGGCGGTTATCAATGTCACCGCTTCTAAGAATAAATTCTACCAGATTTCGCACTGAAATCCGCACTTGATTTTCAATCAGCTTATGCATTGATCTTTTCCTTTATGCAAAGTGCTCCTGTGCTGCGCCAAGTGCAATATCAAGCGCAGTCTTCTCTGGAATTTTTACTGTTACATTCGGAAGCTTCTTTTTTGCCATATTGGTGATTTGCTCCCGGAAAAATGTATTCTTTACATTGACACTTCCCCACAGCCATAAATCTGCCTGCAAAGCTTTTGCCTCTTGATTTGCAAAAAAGGCTTCATCAAGCTCACGTTTAATACGATTATCTGGCTTTCCTTCCATCTTACAGCATGTATCCCATACAAGTGCAAAAATCTTAGCCGCACACTCCTTTATAATGGCTTTGGCTGCCAGATCACCTTCCTCTGCTGCCTGTGCACATAAAACAGCCAGTCCTCCTACAGGACTCTTATCAAGCAAATGGTCATTTACATAAACATCAGCCTGCTCCAATGTTTTAACACCCGTCGCATTTGCAATCTTCTTTGCAAGAATTGGACAATTGATCCTTCCATCCAGCCAATCTGCATACGCTTTAAATGTCTGAAGACCTATATCATATGCACTTCCTTCATCACTCAATACATGATTCCATCCGCCGGTGCGAAAAACTTCTCCTGCCTCATTTCTTCCATAACAAATAGAACCTGTTCCAGAAATCGTGACAAGCACAGGTCCTTTAGACAAATATAAAAAGAGTTCACAGTCATTTACAGCCAAAATACGCTCCTTTGCAAAGCCCATCTCCTCAAAGATACTTCTCATCTGCATTTCCTGCTCCTTAGAGTCAATACCGCTTGCCGCAATGCATATGCCAAGACAATCAGAACTTTTTAGTTCATACTTTGAAAGAGCTGCATCCATCAGTTTACGATACTTCTCTCTTCCAAGCTCATACCCTTCTGTATTAAATGCACAACCCTCACCTAAATATTCCCCAATCAGAGTCTTATCTTCTGCCGAAAACTTTACTCTTCCTGATGTTCCTCCGACATCTAATCCTGCATAAAACTTCATATATGTATCCTGCCTTTCTAAAATTGTATTGCTTCTATATATATATTGTACTGATCTTCCCTTACCAGGGGTATTAACTGCAATGTATTATATCATACTTTTACAAATAAAGATACCCGGCCTGTAAAAGCCGGGTATTTTTATTTGTATTTACATTTATTGTTTTACCTTCAGAGTGTAAACTCTCTTTGTCGGCGTATATGTATTGCAGTAGATTGTATATCCATCAGCATTTACTTCTTCGCCTGAATAATGTCCCTTAAAATGATGCTCGCATGCACCTGGTCCAAACTCGATGCTTGTAAGTCCCTTTGTCATTGTTACATAATCATCTGACAGAACCATTGACTTTCCAGCCACTGTCTCCATGCAGAAATGATCATTCTCTAAGGTCGTTTGTGACGGCACACAAAGCTCCATACGAAGCGGCAAACGCTCTAACCCGTCTGTATCTACGCTGATTTCAAGACCATCTGCTAACTCTGTGATGACTACCTGAGTGTGAAGATCACTTGTAATCATAAGATCACGCTTTTTGTGATCCATCTGCCACCAGTCGCTTGTATTTTGCTTTTCCTTCCATGGCAGATAATACCAGCCTCTTGCTGTGTGTGAAAGAACAGTCTTTCCTTCCTGTACATCCATCTCATCTGGAACAAAATTACGAATCTCACAGTAGCTTTCGCCAATCTTTAAAAATGCTTCTAAACCATTTACGTTAAAGTACAAAAAGGCGCTTCGATTCTTCATAACAGTGTAGGAATAATTTTCTTTCTTCACACGAAGTACACCAGCTTCTTTGAAAAGCTTGTGGTATGTCTTTAAGAAACCACAATTTTCAAATGTATAATCAAGTGTCTTATCATAAATCATCAAAAGATGAAGACAATTTGGTGCCTGACGTCCAGTCTCAGCACAGCCCTTTATAATCTGATGTGCAGCACCATCAAATCGTGCATGCTCCTCTGGTGTCAGCTTGATAAAACCATCTGTGCCATCGTATGCAAGCAAATATAGGTACTGATACAGATACTTGTCCATAAAAATTTCTTTGCCCTGATCCTGACGTGTAGAATTCTGAGTAAAGACCATATCATTTGGTTCAATGTAGTACATCATCATATTTAAATTGCGTTCTACATATCCCAGATACTTCACATCTTTTGAGCACTGATACATTGCCATCATTGCATTGTTGACAACAGCATTATAATTTCCGGTGGAACGCTCTGCATACTCACCCTCAGAATTTCCGTCAATGCCTTCCTGAAGGTATAAAACAGTACGGTCCATAAGGCTCTTTGCAAACTCAGTATCATCAGCAAACAGTTTGGCTGCCTGCATAAGTGCGGCACAAATACCCCAGCGATGGTTCGGTGTATGGAATCCACCATCACGAATAGCCTCTGCTGCCATTCTCATAATAGCAAGATACTTTTTCTGAAGAATAGTTGTATCTGCTACATCCTGATATTTTTTCATCAGGCGATAGCCATCATTTAATCTTTTATAGCAAAAGCTTGTATCTGGTGCTGAGAAAAAATTACAGCACGGATAATCAATATAGCCGCTTTTTCTCTGAACACGTGCCACACCATCTGCCGCCAGCTGCAGCGCTTCCATCAGCTTCTCGCTCTTATAATAGCGGCTTCTGCTGTTTAAATATAATGCCAGTGCTGTTGCCATCATATAGATCGTTGGCTTTGCCTCAATCACATCGCCTCGCATCAGTCCATAACATAAATCGTTCTTATCCTTAATCTGCAAAAACAGCATTTCATCTACACGATGTTCCTCGCTGCGAATCAGATAATCAATATAACGCTTCATTTTCTATACTCCTCCAGCTATTTTAGCTGTTTTTATTTGCAAAGCTTCAATGCTTCCATGAAGAACAAAATTGCCAGTGCCTGTCCATACGGCATAGGAATAAGCGGGATCTGCTTATAGAAATCCTTGCTCTCTCTTCCCATCGGTGTTCCGTAGGAAACCTGCTCTACCTTGCCTTCTTCACTGACACATTTTAAGATCGGTGCAAGCGCCTTCATTGCAGAATTTGCGCATGACTTATCAACAATGCCAAGATCAACTGCACGCAGGATACCGTATGCAAAACCGCATGTTGCACTCGCCTCTACATAAGAGGTCGGATCGTCTACTAAAGTATGCCACATACCAGATTCATCCTGGAAACGCATCAGTGCGTTGACCTGAGCACGCTCGGACTCCTCTAAAATGCGGCGAACTGCTGTCGGGCACTCTACCATATCAAGAAATTCCGGAATTGCCATTGTAATCCAACAGTTTCCTCTTCCCCACAGTGCCTCTGCAAAGTTGTGATGACCATCAAAAGTCCAGCCGTGGAACCACATACCTGTCTTTTTGTCTGTCAGATATTTTACATGAAGAAGGAACTGATACTGCGCTTCTTCAATATATTCCTTCTTGCCGCGAATACGTCCCATATTAGCTAAAAACAATACTGTCATAAATAAGGTATCATCCCAAAGCTCACCATTATTCAGGGTATCAGAGGTTTTGTGCTGAAGACCGCCTTCCTCTGTGCGCAAAAAATCGTGCATAATGCTCTCAGCCCACTCGTCACAGATTGCCAGATACTCATCATTTTTCGTATACTCTGCAAAATAAGACATTGCAAGAAGAGGGGTTACGGTATTGATATTCTTTCCAGGAAGACCAACCTCCATTTGCTTTTCATAGAAACGCTTTAAAATGTCCAAATACTCTGGCTTCTTTGTCGCTTCAAAAAGACGCCAGAATCCATATAAACCAACACCCTGTGTCCACTCCCAATGCTGGTATCTGCGAATATCATCGCCCTCCAGATTCTTTGTCTTCATATTCTCTAAAAACTGCTCATCATCCTCATACAATACAGTCTGAAAGCTTGCGATCACACGCTCTAAGGCATCCTTTACCTGAGCTGCTGTTACGTTCTCCATCGTCCCCGCTCCTTTTCTTTTATGTTTTTGTTTGAATATTCAAACATACTCTATGTAATCTGTTACACGTTATGCATAAACTGTTACATCTTGTACTCAGTATACAAAATGGCATACAAAATATCTATTTAAAATTTGTTTTCTTTTTCAATATTTCTTGCATATTTTGCTGTAAATCGTTATACTGATGTTACAGTTTTATAAATACTATTGGAGGTTTCAATGGATCATTCGCTTCAGCTTAAATATCAACGCAATTACAGCATTATTATAAATGACTGTGATGTTTCTCTTTTTTATTATTTTGATTATGGAGAGCGCTATAAGCAAATTAACATGGAATTTCAGCACTCACACCGCTTTCATGAAATCATGATTCCACTCTCTCCTGATGCCATCCATTTTATTGAAGGTGTGCCATATTCTCTTGAGGAAGGCGACATTGTGCTGCTGCCGCCGACTATTCTTCATCGGACTGAATATCCGGCTGGTCCGCCAAGCAAACGACTAATCATTTCCTTCTGGTACCCGAAAGATCTCTTTGGCATGACAGATTATTATCTGCCGCTTTTATCTATTTTTAATGCCCAGACACCAATCTATCGTTTTCCCGAAGAAATACGAAGACAGGTGCTGGACATCATTGATGAAATTTATACTTTTTCGCGAAATCATGACTATCTGGAGCACCCAGAACAGCGGCTTATTATTCACTCGATGTTTATACAGTTTTTGTATGCGATTCAGCAAAATCAGGACAAAAATCTATACACAAACAAGTCATCCGGCAACTCTGCAACACAAAAAATATACAGCATTGCCTACTATATCCACAGTCACTATGAAGAAGAACTGTCACTTGATTCATTGGCTGACAAATTCTTTTTAAGCTCCTGCTATCTGTCTCACCAGTTTAAAAAAGTTACTGGCTTTACACTGATAAACTATATTCAAAAGGTACGCATTACTCGTGCAAGGGATCTTTTGCTCTCAACCAACCACCCTATCTCTGAAATTGCACAGTCATGTGGCTTTCAAAGCTTTTCTCAGTTTAACAGAATTTTCCGCCAGACTTACGATCAGTCTCCATCTGCAATGCGCTCTAGCTCAACGACGATCACAAGTCAGCAATCAAATGTTGAGCTTTAATATTAATTTTCGCTTGCTGCGGCTAGCTCTTTTAACCACTTGCTCACAGTTTCAGCGTTACGATTGATAATCAGTTCCTGAGGAAAGTCTAATTCATCAAGAAGCTTTCTTGCACAGTCATACACTCCAACAAACGCACTGAAATGAGCATCTGAATCGACACTTATAAAGGCTCCATACTTTTTGCACTTTGCAATTATTTTACGGCAGTTTGCAATAGAAGATGGACGCACATGAAAGGTAGCTTCATTTAACTCGATTGCCTTTCCAAGACGTGCTGCCTCTTTTATGACAGTATCATGATCATACGGATATTGTGCAGTGCCACTATGACCTAAAATATGAATCTTAGGATTTTTAAGTGCCTGCATATACGCATTTGTGTGCTGTTCAACTGTTCCTGCCTTAAAAGTCTGCTCATGAAATGATGCCACAATGCACTCAAGACGTCCGAGTGTGTGCTCAGTAAGATCAATACGTCCCTCATAATCTACAATATTGGCCTCAGCACCCTTCCAAACCTTTATACCATGGATGTACTCTGGCAAAATCCTCATATTAGAAAAATGACCTTCATACGGTGCATCAGGCATTGACGGTCCATGATCACTCATATTGATTCCTTCAAGACCGTTTGCAAATGCACCACGACAATTTTCCTCTAGCGTGCTATAGGCATGAGTGCTTGCAAGCGTATGTGTATGAAGGTCTGTCTTTATCTCATAATTTCTCATAGTTTTCTCCTTTCTGCACGTATACCACCGTCTTTTAATGCCTCAAGAAGCATCACATCATTGTAAAGACAGTGCATACGTTCCGGGTAATCTACATCCTCATGAAAATGGCCAAACAGCCAGTACTGATAAGAAACCGACTGCCATACGTGTTCTAAAATTTTATTTGTCACTGACAGATCCTTATCTGGAAACCATGCCTTTACCATACACTCTGGAACTGTATGTGTGAAAATCAGATCAAATGTATGATCATTTTCCTGCAATGATTTTAAAATTCGCTTTTCATCCTCTTTTGACAGATCCTCATCTTTCTGCCAGATATCAGGATGGTTTTTCTTATACCCAGGGCCTGTTGTGCTTCCACCAATTAAAAGTATAGAAAATCCGTCGATTTTACATACACTTCCTCTTTTCAGGTAGTAAATGCCATCTGATGCCTTCATTGTATTTTCTGCTGTTAGGCTGCATCCGCTCTTTTGAAAAAATAATTCATTTTCACTATCACTAATCTTAGGAAGTCTTTTTAATACATCATAATCTTCATGATTACCATCAATAAAGAAAACAGGATATGGCAGCTTCTTTATATATTCTGGCAGTTTCATCTCCTCTTCTGGCTTTGTGTCTTTGCGATTATCTGTGAAATCGCCGCAGATAAAAAGTGCACGAATACCAGTAAGCTTTTTTAGTCCTGTCTCCATAATCTTTTGCCGTTCTGCATTGGATGGAAAATGCACGTCGCTGATTACTGCTATCATCTTGTTTCCTCCTTTATAAAGTAAAAAGCGGGAGCCGTGTAAGCCCCCGCTTTCTGTATTGCGTATTCGCTTATGTTGTTACAATTTATTCTGCTGCTGCCATCTCTTCATCATACAGAGCAGCTCTTCCCTCGATAATGTCGGTCAGACCTGCATTGTCCATATCACTCTTTAACTGAGCCTCTAAGGAATCAAACTCATCTGGCTTGCAGCTGATCAGTCTGTATACATACTCGATCAGATCAGAACGGATCTGAGTACCATACTCGTTCTCTGCCTCAGCATTGATAGAGAATACTGGATAACGATACTTGCCAATTGCAACTGTCTCATAGAAGTTCTCATACCACTCCTTGGAGTCGATCGGATCCTTACCCATAGCACTCTCAACAATACCAGCCTCATCATCCTGGAATGCGAAATGCTTGTTTACGATGTTGTAATCATCAAGAGTTCCCTTGTAACCCATTGTACTTAACTCATCAGCAGTAAATGCAACCGGAACACCATTCTTGCTAACCTCATGCTCTGGTGTGTAAGCTACGTTCTCTGCATTGGTCGGATCTGCTAACCAGTTCAGATAAGTCATGCATGCCTCAACCTTATCCTCGCTTGCTGCCGGAACCATGATCCACATACCATACATCTGCTCGTATACGTTACGAATATCTCCATTCTCCTGAGTGAAACACTCAACTGGAACGAAAGTGGACTTGTCAAGGTCATTGTTTAAGGTATGGATATTCTCCCACTGAGTAGAGTTATCATCCAAGAAGAATGCAACCTTACCAGCTGCGATGTTTGACTTATGTACGGACTCATCTGTATCAGTAGCAAAATCCTGAACGATAATGCCATCGTTGTACAGTTGGTTCATCTCTCTAATACCATCTAATGCGCCGTCATGAGCTACGATATAATTCTCGCTGTAGGTAAACTCATCCTTCTCATCCTCGAAGGTTACATAGGAACCAACAAAGTTCAGATACATCTTCTCTGTATCCTGACGTCCGCCCATGCTCCACGGAATCATATCAGGATACTTCTCATGAATTGCATACAGATCATCAATCAGCTCCTGCTTTGTAGTCGGAACCTCAAGTCCCATCTCATCGAGGATATCCTTGCGGATGTAAGCGGTATGACGCGGATTCTCAGTTCCTCTCTTTGACAGGATTGCGTACTGTGATCCATCATACAGACCCATGTTCTGGATATCACCAGACTGCTCCTGAATAGTAGTTCCGATATTCTCGTAAGCGTCAGTCAGATCAGCCAGACCACCCAGATTTGCGTAGTTTAAGAATACGTTCTGGTCATAAGAGAAAATGATATCAGGTGCATTTCCACCAGTCATCATAGTTGTCAGAACATCCTCACTGGTAGATCTTGGAACAGCTACGAACTCAACCTGCAGACCCAGATCTGCAACCTGCTCGTTGATCCACTCGCTCATCTTGTTCTCCTCAACAGTCATACCCTGCGGAGCATCTCCACGGTCCCAAACCATAACACGAATTGTAGTGGTTTCGTCTGCCATTGCCGGAATCACGCCCATGCTTGTTACTGCCATTGCTGCTGTAAGAGCTACTGCAGCTGATTTTCTCATCTTTCTCATTGTAAACTCCTCCTAAAAGATTTTTTATGATGTCACTGCCCGTCTGGCTTTAGCCAGACAGCGCAGACACTCACTTTGAAAAAATATTGTGTAAAATCAACCCTTTACTGCACCCAGCATAATACCCTGAGTGAAGAATCTCTGGATGAATGGATATACAACTAACATCGGAGTCATGGACAGCGTAATACTTGCTGCCTTAATATTCTCTGCTACAAGCTGTGTTGTACCACTCTCCTCAGACTGAACATTTACAGCCTCGATCATCTGCTTTAACGCCATCTGAACAGTATGAAGACCTGTCTTCTGTACATAGTACAGCTGATCATCAATACCATTCCAACGACCTACTGCGTAGAACAGACAAAGAGTTGCGATAGTCGGTACACAAAGCGGTATTGCGATACGATACATAATCTTGAACTCACCGCATCCATCAATACGTGCTGCCTCATACAAGGAATCATCAATACTTGCAAATGCAGTACGCATGATGATCATGTTGTAAACACTAAGTGCACCAGGAATGATCAATGCCCATACAGTATCAATCATGCCGAAAGACTTGATATTTAAGTAGTTCGGGATTGTACCAAGGTTTAAATACATGGTGATAACGCAGAACAGATTGACAATCTTTGAACCCTTCAGACCCTTTCTTGAAAGCGGATATGCAAGAAGGATAGTCATAATCATATCAACTGCAGTTACAACTGCCATAAGAATAATGGAATATCCAAAAGAGCTTACAAATGTACCACTCTTTAATGCCTTTGCATAAGCATCTACATTAAATCCAATCGGGAAGATAAATACCTGTCCCTTGTTGATTGCATCTCTACCAGAGAATGAAATGGAAATTACACGAAGTACCGGGATAATTGCAATCACACTGATTAAGATAAAAAAGATTACCCAGAACGTCTGAAAGCGGCGATCTTCTTTTGTTTTTAATCCGTCCATTACATGACACCTCCCTGTCCCATTTTCTTAGCGATCTTATCAAAAATAATTACCATAGCGATACCGATTACAGACTGGAACAGACCAACTGCTGTTGCGTAGTCAAAACGTCCCTTACCGATACCAACTTCGTATACATATACACTAAGTACATTTGATGCATCCTTTACAAGCATGTTGCTCATCATGTAAGGACGGTCGAATGCGATGTTGATGACTTTACCAAGCTGCATAATAAGCAGTGTGGAAATGGTCGGCATAATCTGAGGAATTGTTACATACCAGATACGCTGTAATCTTGTTGCACCATCAAGGTAAGCTGCCTCACTCTGTGACGGGTCAGTTCCCATAAGTGCTGCCAAATAAATGATCAGTGAATAACCAGCTGACTGCCAGATACCCATTACCCAGTAAATAATTCTCCACCAAATTGTATTTGTTAAGAACGGTACTGTTGGTAAACCAAATACGCCAAGTACACCATTTAACAGACCATTTCCTGAGAACAGCTGAGTACTGATACCTGCGATAATAACCCAAGAAAGGAAGTTTGGCAGATACAAAACGATCTGAGTCATCTTGCGGACGCCCGTACTTCTTAACTCATTTAAAAACAGTGCCAAAAAAATCGGGAATGGAAATCCGATAATCAAATCACCGATATTTAAAATCAATGTATTCTTTACTGCAAACCAGAACTCACTTGATCCGAATGCCTCCTTGAAATATTTAAAACCAACCCACGGAGACTCCCAAATTCCTTTGAAAATGTTATACTTTTTAAATGCAACAACGATGTACAGCATCGGCTTATATTTGAAACAAATCAGCCAGATAATCGGTATCAACATCATCACATACAGCTGCCAGGTATTTCTCAGGTATATTTTCCAATTAACCTTTTTCTTTGCCACACCCGGCGTTTTTTTGTTTGCCATGTCCGCAGTCCTCCTTTTTTTTATTGTTTCTTTAGAAACTTTTCATATCTGATGTGTTGATTATAGCAAAATTGCGCACCCAAAAGCTATGCGTATTTGGTCGGTTTCTTCGGAAAAACATTGCATTTTTTGCTCTTTCATTGTATCTTTTCCACATTTTTTCCGAAGAAACCTATTTTTCTTACTGCACTTTTATATTTATACCAACAAAAATGTCTTGATCTCAAACGGTCTGATCTCAAATTTTGCTCTCTGTCCGTCAAACACAACTTCTCTTTCTTTTTGTTCCATCATATCACATTCATAGATGTATTTCGGGCAAAGGCCCTCTAAATTCCATTCCACATTTGTGCGGATACCGCTTGACTCATACATACGAACAATCAGTCCGCTTTCATCTTCTGCACGTTTTACTGACGTCACGATCACATTTGGTGAGGATACTTCACACATTGTATATCTGGCTGAAGATTTTTCTTCTGTCAAAAGTGCTGGCTTATTCAAAGACAAAATTGGCTTTTCATTAAGCATACCTGCCTCGTGTACCACATTTGCCTCCCTCCAGTCACCCATATGCGGCATCAGAGCATATATAAGTTCATGAACACCCTTATCAGCATCCGGGAATGGGAAGATACCTGATGTCAGAAGCGTCAATCCAACAAAGCCATCTTCAATAGAATGACCATATCTTCCATCATTTAACAAAGCCACACCAAAGCCTGGCTCAGACAGATCCACAAAGCGATGTGCACACATCTCAAACTGAGCACGCTCCCAGCTTGTATTTTTATGTGTCGGACGCTCCATAACACCATATGGAATCTCGCATGCTGCTGTTCTTGTCATTACATCAAAATGAAACTCTGCTTTTACAAGCTGCTGCTGCTCTCTCCAGTCAATCTTTGTCTTAAAATCAATGCGTCTTGTGTGTGCAAAGAATACAATATCCTGCTCAATAACTGAAGACTCATAAGAAAGCTCTGTGTGAAGTACAGCACATATTTCTCCTGCCTCAGTCATAGTACATGGCTTTTTCGCAAGAGTCTTCCAATGCTTTCTTGAATAATATGACTCAACATTCCAAGCATCGTAATCCTTAGGAATATCTTCATAAACAACAATCTCGTTTCCTACAGTACCTGCTTCTAAAACTTCACGCTTTGCCTCCTTATCATAAAGAGAGGTCAGTTCGCCAAGCTCATTCCACGAAACAATATACCAAGGTGTCTCAAGTGTATTTTCATCGCGTAAAACAAAATATTCTTTCTTTGCCTTTTTGTCTAAGCTTTCTTTCTCTGCAGATAATTCCATATATAAGCTGCCCTTTGCAGGAAGTGTAGCTGTGACAAGCATTTTGCCATCTTTAAGGCACTGCGCGGCTGTCACATTAGTAAGAGAACAGCCCTTGTCGATACCGCATTCCTGCTGCTTCTTTTTATCAAGCTCAATCACCTGCTCTGCTGCAAAGCCAAGTGGATTCCATGCACAGATTCCGTTTTTTTGCTCGCTATTATTACTGCTCAGGCTTTCTAATGCCTCACTGATTATTTCTTCATCCATTGCCTTAATCTTTGCATAGTCAATATCTGACTGCTCATAGACTTCATCAATTGCAGATCCCGGCAAAATATCATGAAACTGATTTAACAACAGAAGCTTCCATGCCTTATCAAGCGTCTCTTTTGGATATGCATTCTTGTTTGCATTCTCATTTTTCTTATTCATCCACCACAAAAGTGATGCCAGCCACTCTGCCTGCTGATTTTTATACTCACATATACGGTTATTCTTTTTATTCTCTGCAATTGAACTAAATGTACCGCGATGATACTCAAGATACAGATCACCATACCATGTGTTTAACTTTTTATTCTGTAAATTTTTATCAAGTACCTGTAAGTACTCTTTTAGTCCAGACAGCTTTACCTTAGGAACTCCTGGGATGCCGTAAGACAAACGCTTACTTTCCTCAAGCATTCCTTCTGTCGGGCCGCCGCCTCCATCACCATAACCATAAATTGTAAGAACAGCATCATTTAGCTCTTTATTTCTGTAATTCTGCCATGTTCCCATTGTCTGGCTGGCATTCTGTCTGCCATTGTATGTAACCTCGCGAACTGGCTTTTCAAAACGCTCCGGGTATGCTTCGTAATTCTTTGTTGTGATATAAAGGCCTGTTACGCGGCTTCCGTCAATTCCTTCCCAAAGAAATGTATCATCTGACTGCTGATCGGCATCATTCCAGCCCATCTTTGTTGTCAGGAAGTAGCGAATACCGCTTTTCTTCATGATCTGCGGCAATGCACCTAAAAAGCCAAATGCATCAGGCAGCCACAATATCTCCTGCTCTTTAATGCCAAACTCTTCATTGAAAAATTTCTTTCCATATAAAATCTGACGAATAAGTGACTCACCGCTAGTTAAATTGCTGTCAGACTCCAGCCACATAGCACCGTCTGCCTCCCAGCGTCCTTCCTTTACGCGTTCCTTTACCTGCTCAAAAACCTCCGGTGCTTCTTCTTTTACATACTCATAAAGCTGAGGCTGGCTTAAAAAGAAACGATACTCTGGATAACGCTTCATCAAATAAAGCACTGTTGAAAAGCTTCTTACAGCCTTTTCTCTTGTTTGGCGAAGCGGCCATTTCCATGCCACATCAATATGCGTATGACCAAGTGCATAAACAGTTGGACTGTCAGGCTCCCATTCCTTTTCATATAAATTTTCCTTAAGCCATTCACTTGCTGCTATAAGTGATGCACGATACTTATCACTTCCCTTAATGCGAAGATCTAATATATCACCTGCCTGATTTAAAATCTCCAGAAGCTTTCTTCTTTTTTCTTCTTCCGGGCGCATTTGCTTTGCTGCCTCAAGCGGAAGCTTCATATCATAATAAAGTGCCTCTGCCTCCTGTTCCTTTGCGAATACCTTAAGATATAAAAAATTGCTCTTTCCCGGACTGTTGACATATGCATATAATCGAATATCATATATCTTTCCTGGCTCTGCACAATCACTTAATATTACTTCATGATGATTAAGATCCATCGCACATGTCAGTACACCATTTACGTAAACCATGATCTGTGGATTATCAGTATTCCATATATCATCTGCACCAGTGTCAAGCGAAAAGCCAATCATGCGTCCCTTCATCTGTTCTGTTATTTTCACAGAAAAAGCAAAAATCCCATGGTAATCTGGACCGCCCCACGTATCTGCGCATGAAAAAACTGGCCAGTTACTGCAATCCTCCAATACGAATTGTCTCTTCGCATAGCCTCTTGTATGTGCTGCATCTAGATTTGGCGCTACACCATATTTTTTATTTTCTTCCTCTTCGCAGTCTGTAGCAGTATCATTGCAATTAAGCTCATCTGCCATCAGATCCAAAAAACGCACCTGCGTGATTGTTTCAAGCACGGTGCGGCGCTCGCCATTTAAGCGATTCACATACGCCTCCACACGATTCATATAATCAATTGATCTCATTTTTCCTCCTAATTGAATGCAAATAATATTGGGTTTGAAATTGCAAGATTATTTTCTCCTCCATCTGCCACAAACAAAGCCCATGACGCACCACCAAAATCAAACTCATCTGTCACTATGTCATACGCAAAGCCACCCTCTAGACTGCCTGATTCTGTGCAAATTTCAACCTTCTTATCAACACCTGTATACATCCACAGATGATTGATTGGCTTCTTTGAAAATACATGAACTGACAGTTTACCTGTATTATCTTTAAGCGTTGCTGTATCACCATAAGAAACACCATTTATCTCTGCCGTAATAAGCGGACCATTGCTTATAAAACTATGTCCCTCACGGATAGCCTGAAGAATTTCCTGCGGCTGACTTTTTCCATTTGTATACACATAATTATGGATTGTAGACGGTGTGTTAGACTGCTCCACCCACGATAAAAGACGCGGCCATACCTTCTTGTACAGCCAAGTCAGATAGGCAACATTCTCATTCATCTGCACTGGATAAATCTCTGGGTGTTTCATCACAATATCCATCAGCCAATCTAACCACTCCGTCATGCCAAAATAATCGTCACCATAAATGTTGTGTGTATCACTTCCTGTTGTAGCAGTCAGGCGCTTTCCCTCATCTAAAAGAGACAGCCACTTTTTGAATGCCTTAGCATTGATTGTGCCAGCTGCAAATGGAGTCGCGCCGTTCCAGATCTCAATAGATTCAAAAATCTCAACCATATCCCAGAACTCGCTGTTGTAGCGGGTGGAAAAGCTTACATCAAACGGATGATTAACCTGCGGCAAACCATCTTTTTTTCGAATCTCATTGCAAATGCGGATAAATTCATTGCGAAGATTCTCCGTTGTGCGCTCTTTTCCATTTGGAATCTCATAGATCACATCATCATCCACACCAAGCTGCAGCACATGACCATTAGAGGTTGAAATTTCCTTTGAGATAATAGGTGTAAAGTTATTATTTTGTCTTTGCCATTCTTCATGGTTAAGCACGTTATGATGGTCGCTGAGCGCACCAAACTGCATTCCAAGAGACTTCATGGAACGGCACACCTGATCTGGAGTCTCTATTACAGGATCTGTTCCGCCATATGCCGGACTGCTGTATATACTATGATGATGAAGATCACCTGCTGTCCATCCATGATCAGTTAAATGCGCTATACGCGCCAATCTTGCCTTAATTGTTGTCACTGTATCCTTTGTTATTTCAAATGGTACAAATATAGTACTGTACTCTGGCCCGCATGTCACCTCTGCCTCATAGCTTCCGCACGGCAGCTTCACAGACAATGTGCCGTCTTCCTCGGTCACTAAACGGCGAAGAGAAAAACGAGTGCGAATCTTATGCTCTTTATTATCCCAAATTTTTGCCTGTGCCACAATCGGGTCATCATTTTCTGTTGCCTGCAGCTTCATAATACCAAATTCACTGCCTGGAGCCTGCAAATTATAGTAATACCCTGCCTGCGCTGCACATCTTTGAAGAAACTGCATCGTGTTGATCAGTTCCTCTCGATTTAATTTTTCAAGAAATGTCTGATTTTCTTCTGCTTCTATTGTTGTCTCCATTTCCTTTAAGAGCTCGATCAGCTTATCAAATTTCATTGTTTTCCTGCTTTCTCTTTTTCTACTCTAATTGATACTTACGAATTGCTCCGTTACAATGCATTTATTCAATTACAATTGCTTCTAACTCTGGTCTTGCTGCTTCTCCTTTAAAGCCTTCAATTACAAGATCTGCACAATCCTGCGCATGGATTGCCTCTCCAAAACAATCTCGCTCTTCACCCTCAAAGACAACGCAGCTGTTTCGTATAGTCACGCCATCTGCTCTTCTCATATAGAAGCCGGCGCTTGGAATCTCTTCAATCTTCTGTCCAAAGCCTGGTCTTAAATCATAAAGACCCTTTGGCCATTTGCTCTTTGAATGAATCTTTACCTTGACATCTTCAAACAGCACATCCTCAATGTGGTTTCCATCACTTCCTGATAAAAATACACCATTCTCTGAGTCGCAGGTGATATTGCGGAATGTAATTCCTGAAATATGGCCAGACTGCTTCTCTGGCACACGATTATGTGTTGTGATGCTGATTGGCTCGCCGCACCCCCACCAACAATCTGCGAAACGGCGTGTCTCGATGATGATATTTGAAAACATTGCATTTTTTACATGACCGCCATCGCGAATCTGAATAGAAATTCCACGATTGCTGCCGCTGATAATACAATTATTTACTGTCAGATTTTCAAAATTGCCAGTTCCTTCTGTTCCGATCTTCAATGCTGCGGAAGTGGAAATTAATGTACAATCACTGATCAGCACATTTTTTGTCGGACCATATTCCATGTTTCCTGCAGAACTCTTCAAACAAATACAATCATCACCACACTCAATATGGCAGCCTATAATGCGCACATTTGTACTATGGTCTGGATCAATACCATCGGAGTTTGCAACATTCAAATCATTTAAAATGCGAATGCGGTCAATCAATACATCATCACAGCCTGCTGTGTGCAAAGTCCAGAAAGAAACATTTCTGATAATAATATTTGTAAAATTGATATGATTACAATGTTCTACATAGATGACAGTCGGGCGCGGATAAAAATCGCCTGTAACGTAATACTGGCTTACCTGCTTTACAAATGCAAATGCATTTCCGTCAATAACGCCATCTCCTGTGATTGCCATATGGTCGGCATCCTTCGCATAAATAAAAGCATATGACGGCTTTAATGTTACTGGTGTTCCCTCAATCTTTACACCATTATCCTTCTGACCCTCATTTGGATGAAAATAAGTTGTCAGATCGCTATGCGCCTTTAATACGCTTCCTCTCTCTAAATGAAGATCTACATATGGCTTTATAATAATGGAGCTTGAATAATATGTTCTTCCGCTTCTAAGCACAACCTGACCGCCACCGGCAGCACTGCATTCGTCAATTGCTTTCTGAATAGCGGCAGCGTCATTTGTTACTCCATCTGCCTTCGCACCATATTCTAATACGTCGTAAATCATCAAATATTCCTCCTTTTTTTGCTGCTTATATAGTAAAAGGGCAAGGGCATTAAAACCCTTGCCCTCAAACTTTTTATTCGGCTGAAAGCTGAGTCAGCTCTCCAGTTTGCAGGTTATAACAATACGTTTTGATTCCTGCATTAGAATCTGCTGAATTATTTTCTGCACTCGTTTTTATGTTTGCAGTGTTCTTTGCAGTCAAAATAATATAATTTTCCATGGCATGCTCCACTGAGACAAGCTCTAATGAATCATCTGGCTCATAAATAGTTTGAAGTTCACTTCCATTTGGACGAACCTTTGCAAGCTTTCCATCATACAGACCATAGACCCAATTTCCGTTTCCGCAAAGACCTGACGGGGCTGCGACTCCATCAAAGTCAAGCAAAACAATCGTGCCTACATCTAAGTTGCAGCTGTACATAAGCTCTGTCTTTGTATCATAATAAATAAGATACGGTCCAATAACCTGTGCCCAAGCCACATCATTGCCATCATCAATGCCTAGTTCAAGACGCTGAATAACTGTATGCTGATAATCGCTTCTTGTTATGTCTCCATCTGTATCCAGATAGTAAACCTTATCCTCACCAAATGTAAGGAAGCGTTTTATATACGGATATGCTGTTCCTACAGGATCTCCTGTCATTGAATATTCGCGATTTTCTGAGAAAATGCTTCCATTCATGATATATGCTTCTGTGCCAACATTCATTGCACTTAGCTGCAGATCTGTACCATCAAGCTGTGTACTATACGCATTCAGGATACCATCCTGATACGCAAGCATATAAACACGATAGCCAATAATATTAAATCCTGGTGTATTCAGTGCAACCTGCGCTGCTCCTGCCAAATCACTCTGATTAGTATAGAGTGTCTGAAAAGCCTCATCAAAATTGGTATATTTTGCGTAAATACATCCCGAAGAAACCTCTGGAATTGGAGCATAGCTTTCATTTGAAAAAGTTGGATACTTTGCTTTTGCCGCTTCATGATATGGATTTGTATTATCCTCATCAGGCTCGGATTCTGCTTCTGTCTCCATCTCGGTTTCAGTCTCAGATTCAGACTCTGTTTCTGTTTCAGTTTCTGTCTCTGTTTCAGTTTCTACTTCTGATTCTGTTTGAGATTCTTTCTCTGTTTCTCTCTCTGATTCTTCCTCAGATTTATTTTCAGTTTCAGCTTCTTCTGTGCTTGTTTCTGTCTGCTCAAGACTTGTTTTCTCTTGTTCAATAGAAGCTGGCTTTGTCTCTGTTTCAGATTCTTTCTCGGTTTCTGTTTCAGTTTGATACTCTTTTTCTGTCTCTGATTCTGACTCAGTCTCTACTTCATCCACAGATTTTTCTTGTGTGCTACTCTCTTCTTTTAAGGAAGAGGCTCTGTACTGCCTGCACTTGAAGTAATTTCTGCACTATCAGATACAGCAGCTGTATCAGCTGCTGTATTCTGGGAAGTTTGATTATTTTCGTTATTATTTTCTAAATTATCATCTGCACTTGATGATGGAGCTGTCTCAGATGACGTTTGTGTTTCAGATGACTTAACCTCTGATGAATGCTCTTTTTCAGTATTCTCTTCTAATGATTTGTCAGAAGATTTTTCTGGAAGCTTTGCAGACTCTTCTGCGTCTGGCTGATTTCCAGATGAAAATTGCTCATTCAGTGCATTTACAAATTCTCCAAGATGACCTGTCGCTGCAAGGATCGCTGCGGCAAGCGCAATCGAAGAAACAAGAACAAGAATCACAATCGGTACGATATGATGCTTTTTCTTCTTTACTTCTTCATATGTTTCCTCATCCACATCGACATATCTACTGACATCTTCCTGCTTCAAATCATCGATAATGGCCTTTTCATATTCATAGACAGAGTCATCCACAAGAGTTGCTCTTGGCATGCTCTTTACTAAAGATTCGTTTTGATTCTCTGTTTTGGAATCATTTTCATCTTCAAAGCTGTCATCCTCTTTTTGATAATCATCTTCCGCGTAATCTTCTTCTGAATATCCATCTTCTGAATATTCATCTTGTGAATACTCATCACTCAATGATTCTTCTACAAGATCGCTAGCAGCTTCCTCTTTAGAATCTTCTTCTAAATTAACTGCATCGTCTGAATTATCGTCATCAGAATCAACTGCATCATCAGAATTATCAGAATTTTCTATGTAGTCTGCGACTTCATCTGTTAAAGACTCATCTTCACTTTCTTCAAGTGATTCTTCTTCTATTTCTGCAGAGTCATCTTTTGAAGGCTCTGCTTCTGCAGACTCATTTTCAGAAGACTCTGTTTCTTCTGAAAATGCTTTTGAAGAATCAGTTTCTACAGATTCATCTTCAATGTTTTGATTTTCTGATTCCGGTTCAACTGTCTCAGAAGTTGTCTCTTCCTCTTCGCGAATCACTGGTTCTGATGTATTAGTAAGCTTTGCACCCGTCTTTAAAAGAGAAGCAACAAAATTATCCGCGGAGGTTTCCCACTCCTCATCATCTTCGTCTTCTTCCTCTTCAAAGAAGGTTTCAGCTTCCTCACTGTCTACATTCTCAGATTCCTCTGTATCATATGCAATATCAGTTTCAATATCATTATTAATTTCAGCATCAGTTTCGACATCAGTTTCAATAGCAGCTTCTTCCTGCTCTGATTCCTCTGCCGATTCAGTATCTTCGCTAGAAGGATTTGCTTCTACCTGCTGAATTTGATCAAGATCCGCTTTGTCAAAAACTTTCGTTTTTTCTGCTTCATTCCTTTCTTCCTGAAGATCCTGCACATTCTGTGCCATCTTCTTTTGCAGCACATCAAGTTCTTTTTCAAACTTTTGTGCCTCAGCGATTTCTTTTTGAATGGAGCTTTCTGCTTCCTCAATCTCAGAAACAAAATCTTCTTCAACTGGCTCTAGAGAAACAGTTTCAGTCTCTTTTGTCTCTTCCTTTGGCAAAGATTCACTTTCCTGTGTCTTTTTATCTTCTTCCTTTACAGTTTCCTGCTTTGGAAGTTTCTGAATACGACTTTGTGTCTCTTTTGCCTGCTGTAATAAACGGGCAAAAGCAATATCAGTTGTATTTGTAGCTTCTAAAGATTCCTTCTCAGATTTTGCCTCTTCTGGTTCTGAAGCTTCTTCCTCAGGTTTTGTTTCTTCTGGTTCTGAAGCTTTTTCCTCTGATTCTGCCTCTTCTGGTTCTGAAACTTCTTCCTCTGATTTTACATCGCCCTCTGCCTGCTCTGGCTTTAAGTTCAAAAGCTGCTTTACTTCTTCCTGCTTTTTAAGCTCCTCTGCCTCTTTTTGCTCTTGAAGGGCTTTTGCTTCCTCTGCCTTACGTATTTCTTCCTTCTCTCTTCTAACTCTTTCGAGTGATTCAGATCCGTTTGCAAAGTGCTTTCTTACAGCCAACTTATAAAAATGTTCGGCATCATCAAGTGACTTTTCTGTCACATTACCTTCCTCATAAAACTTTCCAAGGTAATAACATGCCTCTCCATTTAAATTTTTCTCCTGATCCTTTGCTTTTGACAGCCACTCAAATGCCTGCTTCTCATCGATCTCGGCCACCTCGCCATTAGCAAAGCTAATACCAAGAACGACAGCAACTGTTGGATCACTGCTGTCTGCACACTCAGATGCCCATCTGCATGCCTTTTTCAAATCATACTTTTCTGCATCCTGATCAAAATAATAATGCACCAGATATTCCTGGGCACGTGTATTTCCTTCCTCTGCCGCCTCTGTCATCAGACGCTCTGCAATGGAAATATCCTTTACCGCCAGCGGATTTCGAAAGTAAATCTGTGCAAGCTCAACCTTCGACTCGGAATAGCCCTGTCTGGCCGCTTTAAAAAACCATTCTGCAGCTTTTCCGTAGTTTTTGCTGACTCCGCCATAGCCATTTTTATAAATTAGTCCCAGATTATGCTGCATCTGCGGATCACCGTGAGATGCGGCACTGCTGTACCATTTGAGTGCTATGATTTCATTTGCCTCTACACCGATGCCAAATAAAAAGCAATAGCCTAAATTATACTGTGCATCCGCATAGTCCTGCTGTGCTGATGCCTGATACCAGTAAACAGCAGCAGCTTCATCCTTTTCCACTCCTCGGCCCTCTGCATAGCAATTTGCCAGTCCATATTGAGCCTGCGGATTTCCAACCTGGGCAGCTTCGTAAAACCGCCTTGCCGCTTCCTGAAACCAATATCCGGCAGCAGACATATCCTGCTCTAGTCCAATGCCTTCCTCATAGCAGATACCAAGCTGATACTGTGCTTCTGCATTTCCTGCATTCGCTGCTGAGTAAAAACACTGTGCTGCTGCACCGTGATCCACAGCCGTACCGGTTCCATTTTTGTAGCAGATACCAAGTCTCGTGAGCGCCTCAGTATTTCCCTGCTGTGCCAGGCGGTACAATTCTTCAACTGTATGTGTATTCATGCTTGTACCCCTTTGAAATCTTATCATAAATTGAATCACAACAATTTTACCACACTTAATGCTTCTTCGCAAGCACTATGCCGCAGTTTTTGTTCTTACCATTTTCTTACAGTTCACGCGTTAGGTTACGAAGCCCTTCGGTGTAATGGTTTCGTCGCCGGACCAAACTCCGCAGGTTCCTTTTATGTTCTTTCTTATCATACATTACTTTGAAAGACCTGCTCCAAGTGTCCGGCTCGTGAAATCCATTCACCTTAGGGCTTTGCCGTAATATTGGCTTATCCGTGAACGGGCGTCCACTTCGTCCTGCTGATCTGTCAAATTTCTATGCAAGCATGAAATTTGTCCAGATCTAGCATGACGCGTGAACTGTAACACATTTTATCAATTTTCGGAATTTTTTCAAAAAAAGTGTTGACAAATTAATATTCATATGATAGTATATAGAAGTCGGCTACAAAAGCTGACAAACATAAAGGGGTATAGTTCAATGGTAGAGCAACGGTCTCCAAAACCGTAAATACGGGTTCGAATCCTGTTACCCCTGCTTGAGAGACATCCATTGTGGATGTCTTTTTTGTTGTAAAAATTTCAATAAATAAAATATAGGGCCAGATTTCTCTAACCCTATTTCACATTATCTTCCCTATTCTCGCCCATTCATTCTTTCGATCAGCCCCGCGGCTTCTTTTACAGTTGCAACTGGAATACATTTCATTCCCTCTGGAATTTTAATATCTTTCGCGCTGATCTTTGGCAAAATACAACATGTGAAGCCGAGTCTTGCAGCTTCGTTGATTCGCTGCTGCACCATACTTACACCACGAATCTCTCCTGCCAGTCCAACTTCTCCAAAAATAACAGTGTGCGCATCAATCACACGATCACGAAAACTTCCTGCAATTGCCATGACGACTGCCAAATCTAACGCAGGTTCACTAATCTTTATTCCTCCCGTGACATTTACGTACGCATCACATGAAGATAGTGCCATACCCATTCGTTTTTCCAAAACAGCAATCAATAAATTTACACGATTTCCATCAATTCCGGCACTCGTACGTCTTGGCAATCCAAAGCTTGTCCGGCAGACTAGTGCCTGCACCTCAAGCATAATTGGGCGCGTTCCTTCCATAAGACAGGCTGTGACTGTTCCACTGCTGTCAAGACTTCTTCCTTCAAGCAGGTAAGCAGAAGGATTTGTAACTTCCTTCAAGCCTGACTGCACCATCTCAAATACACCCATCTCATTTGTCGCGCCAAAACGATTCTTTACTGCTCGAAGGATTCGATACATTGCGCTTCGATCTCCCTCAAAATAAAGAACGGTGTCTACCATATGCTCTAACACCCTAGGTCCGGCAACCACACCTTCCTTTGTCACATGACCGACAAGAAAAATCGTGATATTTCTGCCCTTTGCAATCTGCATAAGCGTATTAGTACATTCCCTTACCTGACTGACGCTTCCCGGTGCTGATGAAATATCTTCGCGATACATAGTCTGAATAGAATCAATCACTACCACCTGAGGCATTTCTTTTGTGATCGTATTATCAATTTTTTCAAGATTTGTCTCCGATAGCAGCAATAACTCACCTGAAAAACCACCAAGACGATCCGCACGCATCTTTACCTGACGAGCAGATTCCTCACCTGACACATACAGTACCTTTTTGCCAGATACAGCAAGATTTCGGCACACCTGCAAAAGAAGCGTTGACTTTCCAATACCAGGATCACCGCCAACAAGAATTAAAGAACCGGTAACAAGACCACCGCCCAAAACACGATCCAGCTCATGAAGCCCTGTACTGCTTCTGTCTTCCTCATCTGTACTTATCTCTTCAAGGCGAAGCGGCTTTGATGCTTCTAGTCCCTGCTTTTTTGCGCCGCCTGATTTTGTTGTGGCAAAACTTCCTGACGTAGGCTCCTCAACAAAAGTATTCCACTGGCGGCATCCCGGACACTGCCCCATCCATTTTGCAGACTCATATCCACATTCTTTGCAAAAAAAAGCTGTTTGTTTCGCCTTCATCATTCCTGCCTCCTCCTAAAAAAAGAGGACAGGGATCTGGCTTCAAGCAGCCACAAATCCCGTCCCCATAATTTACCATATTGCGCTATGTATTAACTATATGAGCGAGTTCATTATTTCTTGCAAATCTGAACCTTTTTTACACATCCCGGCTCAAGCTCAAGTGAGATTACAATCTTTCCGGAAAGGTTAGTCTCATAATTTTCAATTACGGCATCATCCACACTTACCTGATACTCAGTGTCATCCTCTACTGCAACGATGATCTGTGTATCCTGGAAACCATTTACGATAAAGGACAATGTATCCTCAGTCTCCTTATAATCGGTAACTACAGTTCCCGGTGTTGACTCATAGGCAAATGTCTCGTTTTTCTCTAATCTGGTGATATCATGGAAAGTCTTTACCTTATATACATCTCCGTCAAATACATAATCCGAAACCTTACCTTTTGTCGGAAGATCATAATTTCCAAAGCTTAATGTATTGTCTTCCTCAGTGCGGATTAATTCCTTAATTCCTGCCATTACTGTTTCCTCCTGATTTTTGCTGCTGCATTGCATCGTATACTATTTGCGGCCCACCCCACAGGCGAACCGCCTATCGCTATTTCAGTATAGCATATCAAATTTGATTTTCCAACCAAAAATTAAACTTTATTCAGCCTTTTTTACAGGCGTTTTTCTTTTATGGCGCACAGAAAATTTCAGTCCATTCTCACCCTTTTCAACTGTTACGCTGTCACCGCGCTCTATACGTCCCTCTAGTATTTCCTCTGCCATTGAGTCCTCAAGGTATGTCTGGAGAGCTCTTCTAAGCGGACGTGCACCATATTTTTCATCAAAGCCCTTGTCAATCAGATAGTCCTGTGCTTCATCTGTCACCTTAAGCTTGAGTTCCATGTTTTCCATTACTCTTGATGTGACTGAACGAAGCATGATATCAAGAATAGCTTTCATATCCTCCTTATACAGCGGATGGAATACAATGATCTCATCAATACGATTTAAAAATTCCGGTTTGAAGCTTTGCTTAACATCCTCCATAACCTTTGCCTTCATCTGCTCGTAGTTTGCCTTTGCATCAGATGATGCACCGAATCCTAAACGCTTTGGTGACATAATATTGGCAGCACCGCAGTTAGAGGTCATGATGATCACTGTATTTTTGAAGCTGACTTTTCTGCCATGCGCATCTGTAATCTGTCCATCATCAAGCACCTGAAGCAGAATGTTAAATACATCTGGATGTGCTTTTTCAATCTCATCAAAAAGAAGTACACTGTATGGATTGCGGCGAATACGCTCTGAGAGCTGACCACCCTCTTCGTATCCTACATATCCTGGCGGTGAACCAATGAGCTTGCTGACGCTGTGCTTTTCCATATATTCGGACATATCAACACGTATAATTGCATTTTCTGTTCCAAACATTGCCTGAGCAAGTGCCTTTGACAGCTCTGTTTTTCCAACACCTGTTGGACCTAAAAACAAGAAAGAACCGATTGGACGTTTTGGATCCTTTAAGCCGACACGTCCTCTGCGAATTGCCTTAGAAATAGCAGTTACAGCTTCCTGCTGTCCGACAACGCGTTCATGAAGCACATTTTCAAGATTCATCAAACGCTTTGCCTCACCCTCTTCGAGTGAGCGAACCGGAATCTTTGTCCAGGTAGAAACAACATCTGCAATCTCATGCTCTGTTACCTGTAAGCGCGTATTTTCCTTTTCCTGCTCCCACTTTTCCATCAGACGATTGATCTGTGCCTGTTTTCTATCCTGCTTTTTCTTGATCTCTCCAGCTTTCTCGAATGCTTCTTCCTGAATTGCACTTTCCTTTTCCTGATTTAAGCTTTCAATATCTTTTTTAAGCTTTGATACTGCCTCTGGCGCAACAAATGCTGCTAATCGAACCTTAGAAGCGGCCTCATCGACAAGATCAATCGCCTTATCTGGCAAGAAACGATCATTGATGTAGCGTGATGAAAGCTTAACAGCCGCCTCTAATGCTACATCTGTAATCTTAACTCTGTGATGCTCCTCGTAAACATGGCGAAGACCCTTCAAAATAGCAACTGTCTCATCCTCAGAAGGCTCCTCTACCATAACAGGCTGAAATCTTCTCTCAAGAGCAGCATCCTTTTCGATGTGCTTTCTGTACTCATCAATAGTAGTTGCTCCGACAATCTGAAGCTCACCTCTTGCAAGGCATGGCTTTAAAATATTAGAAGCATTCATAGCTCCATCTGCGCCGCCTGCATCGACTAATGTATGGAGCTCATCAATAAATAGAAGTGTCTGACCATCGTTTCGCACTTCATTGATCACATTTTTCATGCGCTCTTCAAACTCACCGCGATACTTTGAACCAGCTACCATGCCAGCCATATCGAGTGTCACCACACGTTTTCCAGAAATAGTATCTGGCACATTTCCCTCATAGATACGGCTTGCCAGACCTTCTGCAATCGCAGTTTTTCCAACACCAGGTTCACCGATCAGACAAGGATTATTTTTTGTACGTCTGCTTAAAATCTGGATCACACGATTAATCTCCTGCTCACGGCCGATAACCGGGTCAATCCTTCCTTCTTTAGCAAGCTCTGTCAGATCTGTACTATACTGATCAAGAAGCGGTGTTTTACTTTCTGCATTTCTTGTATACTGAAGTGATTCCACATCTTCCCTTGCCGCTGCCACATCGCCATCCTTTGCAGATACAAGCTCTATATAAAGCTGACGAATATTTACTTTCATTGTATTCAAAAGCTTTGTTCCGGCACAGTCGAAGCTTTTGAGCATTGAGATTAAAATATGCTCTGTTCCAACCAGACTGGAATGAAAGCGCTTTGCCTCTAAGTAGCTGCTTTGGATTACGCGGTATGCTTCCGGTGAAAATCCATCTGGTTCACGCACACTGACAGAACCCGTCGGTGTAATGAGCGATGAAATCAATTCCTCAAGACGCTCCTCTGTAACGCCCTGTTCCTGCAAAAGCTTACTTGCCACGCTGTCCGAAACACGCACAAGGCCAAGAAGAAGGTGCTCAGTTCCGATATAATTTTGCTCTAGCTGCGCAGCGGCTTTCTTTGCCTCACCTATAACTTCCTGTGCCCGATTTGTAAATCGTTCAAACATAAGTGTTTTTCCTCCATATGTGATGAGTTACGGCTGCACAAGCTCTGGCAGACAGCTTCTAAGATAATCTGCACGCAGCTGATTTTGCTTTGATACACCTGTCGTCTTATTTTGTGCTGTCAGATTTGCCTCCTGCATTCCCATCATAATTTCATAAAAATTGCAATATTCCTTGAATCTAATAATTTGTTTTTCCTGTCCCCAGCGAAGCTGTGATACAAGATGCATGCCCATCTTCAATGTCATGAGCTTTGAATAACGAATCGTACCATATGCCTTATAGCAGATATCCTCCACCTCAAGCCTATGCTGTTCAATGGAATTATCGCGAAGTGTTCGCTCCTGACTGGCAAGCTGACCGCCTACTTTATCAAGAAGCTCTAAAATTTCCTCCTCGCTTGTTCCAAGTGTCTTTTCATTGTACAGCACATACATATTTCCATTTAACTGTCTGTCACTTGAAAAAGCTGGCTTTAATTTTAATCCAAAACGCCCAATCTCGTCAACCATATCATCAAAACGGCTGACAGAATCAAGAAGTGCCAGATGAAGCACAAGATATGCTCTCATGCCAGTTCCTATATTAGTAGGATATGTCGTAAGATAACCAACCTGATCATCAAACGCATATGGATACAGCTCATTTATATAATCATCGATCTTATCCATCTCCTTCCATGACTGGCGAAGCTGTGAACCTGCATGACTTATCTGCATCCGAAGGTGATCCTCACAATTGATTGTCAGACTCACGGCATCATCTGCTGAACAAATAAGTCCTGCATATCCTGGCTCCTTTGCTGCACGGCGGCTAATCATGCGCCGTTCACGAAGGGCATTTCTTTTTGTCTGCGTCATCGTTAAAAGATCCCATGTCTGGTAACTTCTTCCATCAAGCTGCCGATTCCACAAAGCTTTTCTTCAAGCTCCTTCGTCAACCTTTTTGCATCCTCTTCCTCTAATTTCCACGGAAATTTGTAATCACGCAGGTTGCGAAGCAGACGGATTCTGCTTGCAACGATTACATCATTTTCCGCATCCTTCTCCTCATACCACTTCATCACCGGCCTGAATCCTTTCCTTAATCTTTTTGATCTCATCACGGTAGTAGGCTGCCTTTTCGTAATCTTCCTCCAAAACAGCTTCCTTTTGCTTTGCCTGACAAATCTCAAGCTGCTCCTGCAAACTCTGACGCTTCTTGGCATCAGCTACCATATCTGCATGAATCTTTTTATCACCCAAAAAGCGCGGTTTCTTTCCGGTATGGGAATTATTTCCCTGTATCTTTTTAATGCTGTTATTTATTAAAAGCCCGAATGTATTGTAACAGTCCGCACAGCCAAAGCGTCCGTCCTGAACAAATTCTTTGTATGTCATCCCACAAGTCGGACAGGACAGCTTAGATGCATCCTCCTCCTCGCTGCGTCTGGAATCGCTGATTCCAAGGATTCCTGACAAAAGTTTTGCAAATGGCTTGAAGAATCCATAAGGATTCCGCCCAGATCAGACTGAGATGCACATTCACTGCACAAGTTGCGCTCCGTCACAGTCCCGTTTACTACTTCCCGGATGACAATGCTGGCTTCCCTCATCCTGCATTGCTCACAAAGCATAGTTATTCCTCCTCACAAAAATAACTGTTTTCGTCCAAAACAAATTTAATTTTGAACATCTGACAAATGTTTGTTGTAAATCTCATCCACCAGCTCGTGGATCTCTTCTTTTGATATATGCATGCAGCCTGCCTTCGCCAGTGTAACAGACAATTCTCTTCGAATTTCTTCGATTGCCTCAATTTTATCAACATCTACACTGACAATAGCACCTCTTCTGCGATCTAACTTTACATAACCTGCCTGTCTGAGTACTGTGTATGCTTTATTGACAGTGTGCATATTTATGCCGATCTCATCTGCCATATTTCGTATGGAAGGCAGCTGATCTCCATCACAGATCTGCCGCTTTGCGATACCCATAATAATCTGGTTAGTAATCTGCATATAAATTGCTTCATCACTGTTAAAATCTATCTTTATTATCATCTAATCACCTGTCCTCGTCCTGGCCATCATCCAGTCCGGCTAACCAACGATCCAGCTCGGCCTCTTGTTCTTCATCATAATCGCCGTAATCGTCTTCATCATCTGTATAGCCTTCGTCATAATCAAAGTCCTCTGGCTCTTCGTCATGCACTTTTGGTCCTCGTGTATTCTGCGTTTTTTTCTTCTCAAGCAGCTCATCAACCTGCTTTAAGAGAATATCCTGCTGCGTCTGGGCAAGCTCCCACTGTTTTTCCTGTTCTTTTCTGCGGGCCTTGCGCTCATTTCTTTCCTTTTTGTAGCGCCGTTTTGCTGCTGCTCTTCTAATAAAGACTGCAATCCACAAAACAACTGCCAGTGCACCGCATCCTAGCACGCCATATGTGACATATTGAAGATTTCCTGAGGTAACAGTTTCTGCAAAAGTCTTAAACTCATTAACAGTGTTTGAGAGAAGCTCATTTTCATCACCCGGCTTAGCCACTGACTCAGAAACACTTTGAGCTGCCTGATTTGTCTGTGACTGGGAATCACTTTGCGATGTCTGCTCTTTTTGCTCTCCCACCTGCACATGAATGTAGTAATGTCCGATGTTGCCATCCTTATCGGTAACAGTAACAACAATCTCGTTTTTTCCTTTCACAAGATTCGTATTTCCGCTTACCGTATAAAAGCTGTTCTCATCGCTTGTAACGCCTTTTACCAAAATCTTCGTCACATCCTCTGCAACCGTTACATTGTAATCAGTTACATCCGGCTCAAAACGGATAGTACCTTCGCTTAATGTCAGCGACTGCAGCTGCACTCCTTCATTCGCAGATGTTCTTTCAAGTGTCGCTGCTTCCTTATTAATTATCATATTCATTCCCCACACCTCGTTGTTCTAAACCTTTGTAGGCATCTGTTATAGACAGAATAGCACACCTTTGTAAAAAAAGCAACATTAATTTCCTCCTTCCTGTGTTCCATGTCCGTTTGGATCGACCGGATACGCCTCATGGCCTATCGCATCATACCAACCCACAATACGATCTTTAAAATCAGGATGCGGATATAGGCCTGTATCCAAAATGCTACCGTTACGCCTTTTCCTGTATAAGAAAGTGATTCTTTGCATACGCCGCCTGTTGGCACAATAATCTGTTCTTTTTCAATCTGTCGCTCCTCACATGTTAAATTGGCATAGCGCCCCCGTTTTTTCTGAAGACACTCACAATCCACCTCATAAACTGCATTCTTCTCTATAATAAGCATATGTCGCTCCTTCTTGTCATCTGCTTACTATAACTTATGTACTAACAAACATGTTGTCCGCATATACTCCATTAAAGAAAAAAGAAAATCGAAGAGGTGCCTTATGCAGCAAAAGCGCCACATTCAGATTTTAAAAGCCTCTTTGCCGTACATGCACTCGCCGCTTCGTGAAGCCTGCCGTATCTGTGTACGCATGTTTGAGCTTCAGCAGGCAATGCACAGGCTTGATGAGGAAGAAGAATCTCTTGAGGCCTGCAGTAAGGATGACCAGGATCCGCTCACAGGCTTATCTCAGTCAATCCGCGAATACTGCACGCCTAAGGAGCTTGAAACGCTTGACATGGTAACAAATCTTGCCCAGATGGCACGACTTTATCGCGAATATGAATCAGAAGGAGGCGCCAAGCACGATGACAACACCATTTGACAATATGTCACCTGAAAAAGCTCAGTTTATTAAACAAATCGTCAGTGAAGCTTCTGGCAAAAGTCAAAACGAGCTGTTTCCATTTCTTCTTGGCATTAATCGCCAAATCGCTGGAAAGCATATGAGTTTTAGCGATGAAGAGACAGATGCACTAGTATCACAGCTGACAAAAAACCTTTCTCCAAAGGAGAAAAAAAGAGTGGAGCTTTTGCACCAACTTTCCAAAATGCTGGCGAAGCAAAGCAAAAAGACACCACCTCCTCAATCTAATACTTGATATATACGCATACAAAAAGAGGCAGGAATATTTGCGTCATTCCTGTCTCTTATTTTTATGATATCAGGGTCAAAAGCTCCAAAAGCCGTTCGTGCTTGCACGATTAGGTTTTTGAGCTTGGGGCCCGCAAAAACATGAGGATACAGCGATTTTCAAGGAAAATCAGCGAATCCGAATGTTTTTAGAATTGCGAAAGTTGCATAGCAACGGAGCAATTCGTGGATATCAGTTGGTGGCAAAATACCTTTTGACCCCAACATCATTTTTTTATTTTTCGTCTTTATTTTTATCCGGATCTGCAAAGCCATTATCTGAATCTTTTGAATCAGACATATCTGCCCGTTTCGCTTTCTTTAATGTTTCCTCAGAACTATTTGATGCTCCATTTGAGTCTTCATTTTTTTGCGCATTCTTCTTACGGCGAAGTGCAATAAATACACACAGCCATATGCCAATAATTATGATAGCAGCAATCAGTACAATACGAAGTGTATACGGATCATTTTTTAACTGGTCAATAATCTTTTCAACTGTATTCTGGCTGTCAGCTTCAGGCGCAGATGCATTCTGGCTGGAAGCACTCTGACTCAAAGCCCCATCTGTTTCTTTCTCACTTGACGCCGCCTCAGAAACGGTTTCATTCTTGGAAGCTTCATTCTTGAAAGATTCGCTTTCTGAAGATTCACTCTCTGAAACAGCTTCTTCTGATTCATTTTCAGCAGCCTCAGATGATGACTCCTCTGACATACTGCTTTCAGCTTCTTTTGATGCTTCTTCAGAGGCATTCTCAGACTCTTCTTCTGACGATTCGTCCTCTTTAGAAGCAATTTCATCTTCCATTGTCAGATAATCAGTCTTAATATAGCCTTCCTGACCATCTACCTCGACGCGGCACCAGCTTGCATGATAACCTGTCACAGTAACCTCAGTGTCTGCATCCAGCAATGTAACTGACGGACTGTACTGTGTCGGTCTCTCTCTTAAATAAACGGAACTAGTTGTAGTTGCCTTTGTATTAGTATCCTCGAAGGTATAGCCAGTTGCGTACTCGCCCTCCTTCATATTCTCAAGCAGATAATCGAGCAATTTAGCGTATGCCTGAAGGTGCTCATATGCACGCGTTCCAAACGTATTCTCAATAAATGTCAGATTATCATACTCAGCCTTATGCATAATAGTACCGCCGTCAACGGCCGAATTGCTTGTCTGATAGAAATTTGTGTACGGCTCACCATTCCAGTTTGAAGCTTCACAATAGATATAAGGAATACCTACATTAGCAAATGGCATCTGATCACTCGCTGTTGCTTTTGTAGGTGTCGGGAAACTGTCGTTTACATCTGGATGGAAAGACATATCAATACCAAGAAGATCTGCTGCTGACTGTGCCTGATAAACAGCCCAATCCTGAACAATGCTTCCACTGTCATCCACTGTACCTCCATAGAGATACATATTGTCGCCAGCTGCAATCGTATCAATATTTATCATACATGCAATGCGGTCGCGCTCTTCCTGACTAAGATTATCTACATAATACTGACTGCCAAGACAACCCGGCTCCTCTGCTGAAAATAGGATGAAGCGAATAGTATACGGAGATTCTTTTGTGCTGTAGATACTTGCAAGCTCTAACAGTACGCCGACTCCCGATGCATTATCATCAGTACCAAAAGTCTGCTCCACACAGTCATAATGCGCACCAACTACAATAACACGATCACTTGCTCCCTGTTTTGAAAAAATAAGATTTTCTCCATAGCATGGTGTCACACCATCAGCTGATGTCATGGTAAACGGCTGTGCCATATACTCATAGCCCATCGTAGCAATCTGTGCCTTTAACCATTCCTCGGCTCCTGACAGCATTCCGTTTGATGAATTGACCTGACGATATGGATAATTAGACTGCAGCTGCTTCATAAACGCATATGCATTATCGCCATACTCAGCATGAACGGTCTGTGGAAATGAAACTGCACACATACCAATTACCAGGCACAAGGCCAGAACTGTTGCTTTTATCCTTTTGCAAATCTTCATAGAAACCTCTTTTCTGAATAATTACAATAAAGCCGCAGCGCTGCCGCATTATGCGACTGTATGCTGCGGCTTTATTTCACATTATTTCATAACGATGTTGATAATTCTTCCTGGAACATAAATCTCTTTGATAATATTTCCAGTCAGCTTATCCTTGATTACTTCTTTTCCTGCTGCAATAGCAGTATCCTTATCACAATCTCTTGTAATAGAAACAGTACCCTTTGTCTTTCCGTTAATCTGAACGGCAATCTCTACTGTATTCTCAACAGTCTTTGCCTCATCATACTCTGGCCAAGCCTGCTGATACAGACGTCCGCCAAAACCGCAGTCTGCCCACATTTCTTCTGTGATATGAGGTGCAACTGGATTTAACAGAATTAAGAATGTCTTTAACTCGCCCTTTGTGATGCTGCCCTTCTTGTAGAAATCATTTAAAAGTGCCATCATTGCAGCGATTGCTGTGTTATACTTTAAGGTCTCAAAATCTGAGGAAACCTTCTTCATAGTCTGATGCATCTTAGTTTCCATATCCTTAGAGAAACCTTCCTCATCAGTCAGCATATCCTGCAACTTCCATACACGCTCTAAGAAACGACGGCATCCCTTTACGCCCTCATTGCTCCAGCTTGCTGCAAGCTCAAATGCACCGATAAACATCTCATAAGTACGAAGTGTATCTGCACCAAACTCGTTTACAATATCATCCGGGTTGATAACATTTCCACGTGACTTAGACATCTTCTCACCGTTCTCACCAAGAATCATTCCGTGAGAAGTTCTCTTCTGATATGGCTCCTTGCATGGAACAACACCCTGATCATACAGGAAACGATGCCAGAAACGAGAATACAGAAGATGAAGTGTAGTATGCTCCATACCGCCATTGTACCAGTCTACCGGCAGCCAATACTTCATAGCTTCCTTGCTTGCCAGTGCATCGTTATTGTGCGGATCAGTATAGCGTAAGAAATACCATGATGAACCTGCCCACTGAGGCATAGTATCAGTCTCTCTCTTTGCCGGACCGCCGCAGCACGGACATGTTGTATTAACCCAATCAGTCATAGCAGCTAATGGAGATTCACCATTATCAGTCGGCACATAGCTTTCTACATCTGGAAGCTCCAGCGGCAGCTCGTCCTCTGATAACGGAACATATCCACACTTTTCGCACTTTACGATCGGGATCGGCTCACCCCAATAACGCTGTCTTGAGAATACCCAGTCTCTTAACTTATAGTTTTTCTTTGGTGTACCAATCTTATTCTCTTCAAGATACTCAATGATCTTCTTCTTTGCATCAGCAACCTCAAGTCCATCAAGGAATCCTGAGTTTACAAGTGTTCCTGTCTGAACATCAGTAAATGCAGCATTCTGAACATCTCCGCCTGCTACAACCTCAACAATTGGAAGGTTAAACTTCTTTGCAAATGCCCAGTCTCTCTCATCATGAGCCGGAACTGCCATGATTGCACCAGTACCATAGCTCATCAGTACATAATCAGAAACCCAGATCGGGATTTCTTTTTTATTTACCGGATTAACTGCCTTTAAGCCCTTGATCTCAACACCAGTCTTATCCTTTGCCAGCTCAGAACGCTCGAAGTCAGACTTCTTTGCTGCTTCCTCACGGTATGCAACAATCTCATCCCAGTTGGAAATCTGATCCTTATACTTATCAAGATATGGATGCTCCGGGGATACTACCATGTATGTTACACCAAATAAAGTATCCGGGCGTGTTGTATAGATGCGAAGCTATCATCTGCACCAGCGATTGAGAAATCAACCTCTGCACCATTTGAACGGCCAATCCAGTTTCTCTGAGAAACCTTTACCTTCTCAACATAATCAACGCTGTCAAGACCATCGATCAGCTTATCTGCATATTCGGTAATCTTTAACATCCACTGGCTCTTCATCTTACGAACAACAGGGCTTCCGCAGCGCTCACATACACCGTTTACAACCTCCTCGTTTGCAAGACCTACCTTACAGGAAGTACACCAGTTAACAGGCATCTCTGACTTATATGCCAAGCCTGCTTTGTACAGCTTTAAGAAGATCCACTGTGTCCAGTGATAGTAATTCGGATCAGTTGTGTTAATCTCTCTGTCCCAATCGAAGGAATAACCTAAAGACTGCAGCTGATTTTTGAAACGAGCTACATTATTCTTTGTAACGATCTTCGGGTGAATATGATTCTTAATTGCGTAGTTTTCTGTTGGAAGACCAAATGCATCCCATCCCATTGGATACAGTACATTGTAGCCCTGTAATCTTCTCTTTCTGGCAACAATATCAAGTGCTGTGTATGGACGCGGATGACCTACATGAAGTCCCTGTCCTGACGGATATGGAAACTCAACCAAAGCATAATACTTTGGCTTGGTGTAGTCATCTGTTGCGGCAAATGCCTTCTCATCCATCCAGACCTTCTGCCATTTTGATTCAATTTCTTTTGGATCGTAATTCTTGTTCATTGTGTTTTGTGTTTCCTTTCCGGGTCTCTTCTTATGAAAAAAAAGAGCCCTTTCTTTCTCTTTGTATAGAGACGAAAAGACTTCGCGGTACCACTCTATTTCAAGGCAGCCATCTGCCTTGCCCTCGATCTTCTATAACGGGAATACCCGCCGCCAACTACTCCGTCTTTATATAATGACGTTTCCCTGCCGGTGCTCTAAGGTCAGTTCGGCAGTTATAAGCTGCTGCCTTTCACCTACCGGCAGCTCTCTGAAGCTCTCCCCTGCTTACTATTCCTTGTCATTGCATTTTTTTCACTTTTTTACAATACCATAGAAAAAGGGGGCTTGTCAACCCCCTCTTTCTTTCAAAACTCTTAATGTTAGATTGTTGGTTACTGCTCTTCTTTTTCAGCTGCCTCAATAATCTTCTTCTGGACATCCTGAGGTGCCTGCTCGTATCTTGCAAACTCGTAGGAGAACTCGCCCATACCACCGGACATTGCACGAAGATCGGTGGAGTAACCATACATCTCTGCCATTGGCACATCTGCTGTTACCATCTGCTTGCCGCCTGCTACATGATCCATACCAAGTACTCTGCCGCGGCGCTTATTTAAGTCACCCATAACATCACCGACAAGTTCATCCGGAACGGTGATGGAAACTGATACGATTGGCTCTAAAATTGTTGGATTTGCCTCTGCAAAACCCTTCTTGTAAGCAAGAATTGCAGCCATCTTGAATGCAAGCTCTGAAGAGTCTACCGGATGATAAGAACCATCAACAAGTGTTGCCTTTAAGCCAACTACTGGATAACCTGCAAGTGTACCCTTTAATACAGACTCCTGAATACCCTTTTCAACTGCCGGGAAGTAGTTCTTCGGAACAGCGCCTCCTACTACCTTCTCTTCGAATACATATGGCGTATCAAGATCACCTGATGGCTCAAATACCATATGAACATCGCCGTACTGTCCGCTTCCGCCTGTCTGCTTCTTATACTTACCCTGTACCTGAACCTTCTTTCTAAGCGTCTCGCGGTATGCTACCTTCGGGCGATACAGCTCGATCTCAACCTTATAACGATTCAGAATACGGCTCGCAACAACATCAAGCTGCTGATCACCGATGCCATAAATAAGTGTCTGGTGATTTTCTACATCGTTCTCAAGACGAAGTGTCTGATCTTCCTCTACCATACGTGCAAGTGCACCATTGATCTTATCTTCATCTGACTTATTCTTTGCACGGTATGCCTTGCATGTATATGGCTTACTTACCTGCGGTCCATCATAAACAAGTGTCGCACCCTTTGTGGAAATGGTATCACCTGTGGAGATCTTTTCGATCTTTGCAAGTGCACCAATATCTCCTGCGCGAAGTTCTGGAACCTCAATGGTTTCTTTGCCGCGAAGCAAATACAACTTAGATGCGCGATCTTCTGTTCCCTTATTTACATTATAAATGCCATCACCGGCCTTTAATGTACCTGTTACGACTTTAATTAAGGAATACTTTCCAATAAATGGATCTACTACAGTCTTAAATACCTTTGCGGACAGATGCTTGTTCTGATCACACTTTACCATTACAAGCTCTCCAGTAGATGTTTCCTTTCCATGGTTTACTGTATATTCAGGTGATGGGAAATACTTCTTAATTACGTTCATCAGCATACTTGTACCCTGATTATGAACACCTGATCCAACTAATACAGGAACGATCTGGCAGTCCATAACGTGAGTTCTAAGTGCAGTAGAAACTTCCTCATAAGTAAATTCTTCACCTGCAAAATAACGCTCCATCAGTTCCTCGCTTGTATCAGCAACAGCCTCAACAAGTGCATCACGGCTGATATTTAAGTGCTTATCCATGTAATCAGGAATATCGCACTCTTCATATTCGCTTGTATCATTGATAAAACGGCGGCCCTTCATCTTTACAACATTTACAAAGCCGACGAACTTTTCATTCTCACGAATCGGCACATGGAACGGTGCTACCTTACGTCCAAAACGATCATTTAACTCAAGAACGATCTTACGATAGCTGGCCTGATCATCATCCATGCCCGTTACAAAAAACAGTCTAGGCAGCTTATACTTCTCACAAAGCTCCCATGCCTTTAATGTACCAACCTCTACGCCAGATTTGCCGTTGATCACGATAACAGCGGCACCTGCTGCGTGGCAAGCCTCCTCTACTTCTCCTACGAAGTCAAAATATCCAGGTGTATCTAAGAAATTGATCTTGATGTCCTCGAACTCGACCGGGACTACGCTGGTCGAAATGGAAAACTGACGCTTCTGCTCTTCCTTATCATAATCGCTGATGGTGTTTCCGTCCGTCACCTTTCCCATCCTAGCTGTAATACCGGTCTGGTAGGCAATAGCCTCAACAAGTGTTGTCTTACCACATCCGCCATGTCCCATTACTACAATGTTGCGGATGTTTCCAGTTTCATAAACCTTCATAAGTCACGTCCTCCAATCTTTCTTTGCTTTTCAAGTTTATTTTGTCTCTTTTGCAGTATACAATTTCGAGACCTCTTGAAATCTGATAGGTATATTATATAAAATATTTCAAATAATTGCAACTATTTTTTCACATTTTTGATATAGTTTTTATTATAATTCATGTTACGAAAGCCATTCACCTTAGGACTGGCTGTAAATATTATCTGTGAGGTGTGATCTTTTCGCGCTTTAAAGTGAAAAAGCTTGACTTTCCCCTCCACTTTCGCTACAATACGTTCAGACACTCCGGTTTTCCTATACTGACGGAGCACGGAAAGGCAAACTTATGAAGCTTAAGACAATAGGATTTATCGGGCTTGGACTTATTGGCGGTTCAATCGCCCGCAGAATAAAACAGGTTCACCCTGATACCGTAATTATGGCTTATATGAGAACACGCAGCACGCTTGAAGAAGCAAAGGCTAACGGCATTGTTGACATAATTTTAGATGGTGTAGATGAGACACTTCGCACATGTGACATGATCATCCTTTGCACTCCCGTTTCTTTTAATGAATCATATTTAAAGGCTATTCGGCCATTCATAAAGCCAGGCTGCATTGTGACTGATGTTGGCAGCACAAAAACAGCTATTCACGAGACGGTAATCGCACTTGACATGGAGGACTGCTTTGTCGGCGGACACCCGATGGCTGGATCTGAGCGCACTGGATACGCATGCTCAAAGGCTTCTCTTTTGGAGAATGCATATTATGTAATCACGCCAACTTCAAAAACAACGAAAGATCAGCTCGACACAATGATTCAATTTGCCGCTGATCAAGCAGCTATTCCTCTTGTACTTGACTATAAAAATCATGACTATGCAGTTGCGGCAATCAGTCATGTACCGCACGTGATTGCATCATCCTTAGTAAATCTTGTTGCTCAGTCTGATTTTCCTGACGGCACAATGAAAAAAATTGCTGCAGGCGGTTTTAAGGACATCACAAGAATTGCATCTTCCTCTCCTGTTATGTGGGAGCAAATTTTATTCACGAACAAAGACAATATTATTTCCTTATTAGAGGACTACAAAAGGGCGATTGATCAGACAATCACCGATCTAAAAACAGATAATCATAAAGATATCTATGATATTTTTGAAA
The DNA here is from genome assembly GCA_003478935.1 of Firmicutes bacterium AF25-13AC. Classification (GTDB taxonomy): domain Bacteria; phylum Bacillota; class Clostridia; order Lachnospirales; family Lachnospiraceae; genus Anthropogastromicrobium; species Anthropogastromicrobium aceti. The sequence continues at coordinate 10,377 of QUFP01000002.1, read as the reverse complement.
GCTCCGGTGCTTACCGAAGCTCCATCAGTGACAATCGCGGCAGTGCTACAATGAATCCAGAATATGCCATCTTCTGCGATATTCCAGATCAGCCAGGTGCCATCTCTGTCATTGCCGCTTTGCTTGCCTTTGAAAATGTCAGCATTAAAAATATCGGAATTAACCATAACCGTGAACATATGGCTGGTACAATCAAGATTGAGTTCCATGATCAGGCTTCCTGCGAAAAAGCAACAGAATGCCTTGAGTACCACCATTATCCGGTTTATCAGAAAAAATAATAAGATATTCAGAAAGGATTTTTATGAAGATAGTAATTGTGGGTGGTGTCGCAGGCGGCGCGACAGCAGCAGCCCGTATCAGAAGATAGATGAGCAGGCTCAGATTATCGTATTTGAGCGTTCCGGATATGTTTCCTATGCTAATTGCGGACTTCCATATTATATTGGAGATGTTATTACAGATCCCGAAGCTTTGACGCTGCAGACGCCAGAAAGCTTTTCTAAGCGTTTTCGTGTTACAATGAGGTTCATCATGAGGTGACAGCCCTTCATCCAGAGAGAAAAACTGTTTCTGTAAAAAATCTAACTACAGGAGAGGTATTTGAGGAATCTTATGATAAATTGATTCTTTCTCCGGGTGCAAAGCCAACACAGCCAAAACTTCCAGGTATTGATATGGAAAAAGTATTCACTCTTCGCACTGTCGAAGATACTTTTCGTTTAAAAAAATATATTGAAACAAAAAAGCCCACGTCAGCTGTGTTGGCCGGCGGCGGCTTTATCGGACTTGAATTGGCTGAAAATCTAAAGGATCTTGGCATAGATGTAACAATCGTTCAGCGCCCAAAGCAGTTAATGAATCCATTTGATGCAGATATGGCATCATTTATTCATAATGAAATGAGAAAGCACGGCGTAAAGCTTCTTCTTGGACACACCGTAGAAGGATTCGAAGAAAAAGGTGAAACTATTCGTGTACTGCTTAAGGATGAGCAGCCGCTGCATGCTGATCTTGTTGCCCTTGCCATTGGCGTCACGCCAGATACACATCTTGCAAAGGAAGCTGGACTGCAGCTTGGTATCAAAGATAGCATTGTCGTCAATGACCGCATGGAAACATCAATTCCTGATATTTATGCAGCTGGCGATGCTGTTATGGTTAAACATTATGTCACAGGCCTGGATGCACTAATTTCTCTTGCAGGACCAGCAAATAAGCAGGGACGCATTATTGCAGACAATATCTGCGGCGGCGACAGTCACTACCTTGGAAGTCAGGGAAGCAGTGTCATTAAGGTATTCGATCTGACAGCTGCAACCACTGGTATTAACGAAACAAATGCACGCAAAGCCGGATTAGATGTTGATACAGTAATTCTTTCTCCAATGAACCACGCCGGCTATTATCCTGGCGGCAAGGTTATGACAATGAAAGTTGTTTTCGAAAAGAATACATATCGTTTGCTAGGCGCCCAAATTGTAGGCTACGAAGGTGTTGACAAACGAATTGACGTGTTGTCAACAGCCATTCATGCAAATCTTAAAGCAACTTCACTAAAAGACTTAGACTTAGCCTATGCACCGCCCTACTCTTCTGCAAAAGACCCTGTTAACATGGCAGGTTTTATGATTGATAATATTGCAAATGGAGTCTTAAAGCAGTGGCATTTAAGTGATCTTACATCAGTTTTACAGGATTCAAATGCAAAACTTCTTGATGTGCGTACTATTTCTGAATATGAACACAGCCATATTGAAGGCTTTAAAAACATTCCTGTTGATGAACTCAGAGATCATTTATCAGAAATTGAAAAAGACAAGCCCGTATACGTAATATGCCAAAGTGGACTTCGAAGTTACATTGCGACACGTATATTGTCACAAAATGGCTATGATGCCTATAATTTTGCCGGAGGATTTCGTTTTTATGAAGCCGTAATGCATGACAGAAGCCTTGTCGAGAAAGAAACAGCTTGTGGAATGGATTTATAAGTTTCTTACTTGCCAGAGGGGACATTAATTCAATCACCGCAATGTCCCCCTGGTCTTAAAAGTTTGTCAATCAAGAGTTACTCTGTTTTTTTGAATTACTTTTCGCTTTTTTGATTTTTTGCCAAGCAATCGATCCATTCAAACAAATCTTTCAGATCATAGTCACCACTGTGCGGCAATCCCCATGGCAGGCAAAAATCGACCTGATATCCTTTATTTTGTAAAAGTGTTGCCAATATTACAGGGATCGCAAGAGACGTATCGCGATCAAAAGCGCCATGGCGGATTCTCCAATTCTTTGCGACATCGCAATTTCCATTTTCAATAAATGGAATTGGATTTAAAAGTTTAATTTTCTCCTCATCTGCCATCTCTGCCTTCACCTTTGAATGCTTCATTGAAAATTCGGTAAAATGACGAGCAAATACGTTTTCATCTCCAAATTCCTCGTTCTCACAGCATTCAAGTGTCAGTGAATCAAACGCAGGCACCCGCTTCATGCGCGTGATTTTGGCTACAAAGGAATCCATATCAATCGCAACTGCCTTTTCCCCTTGAAATGTTATGTAGTCTTGCTTTTCAATTTCACTACTTGGCACAGCAAGTTTTTGTAACCGACTCTGTGAATCAAGTGTTTTCTTTTCCTTTGTAGCCGATTTTAAGACAAAGTTCATCACATAGTCTTTAAAAGAGCCTTCTCCATTCTCATCCAATGTTAGTTTATTTCCAGTTTCATCCTGCAACTGTAATTGATTTACATAGGAAGGAAACGCAGCTTTCAATTTTTTTGACAGTAGTTTTTGCTCCTCATCAAGTTCGTCCAGAATAGCGATTTTCTTAACTCCCTGCGGTGTTTTTTCAAATTTTATCCTATGGCAAGTCGTCTCTTTTTCAAACAACCATTCATAGGCAGCATCTGCATTTTCAAGATTATGAATTGGACAATAACAACTTGCTGCAAAAATATCGTCTCTTGCATCAGCCGCACCGATTGCCTTCAAATATGGCTCATATTCCTTTGCATTTCCAGTTGCGCCAGCGAGTGCTGACAGCGCACCACCTGCCGAGGTTCCATTTGTAATAATTTTTTCTACATCGCCAGGGACAAGATCCTTATTCCATCTTAAGTATCGAATTGCAGCCTTCATATCTACAATCAATGCTGGAGCGCGTCCTGTAAGCACGCCTTCTTTCGTGGACTTCTCATCATTCGTACCGCCCACAAAAAATTCGTTGGACTTTCGACCGGTATTTCGTCCCCGAATCCCAGCACACATCACCACATACCCATGATACAATGCCTCAAATGCGGTGTTTGGCTTATGACCAAAATAATCTTCTCCCACCTGCATAGCTGGTCCTTCCATATAGCCACCAACCGTGTTTGGTGCAAAGATTGGTGCTGTATGCAATTGATAGCCATTGATTGACTCGCCTTGGTAGTAGACCTCTGGCACATAAAGATTCAATTTCTGTACTGCACTTACTGGATTCGCACAATATACAATGTTTTCAAATGCTCTGTAGATCACTTCTCTGCCATCTAATTCGCATCTTTTTATTTGATAGTTCTCTGGATTAAATTTTAAATCGTACATATTTTTTCCTTTCTTGACAAGAAATTTTTCTTTTATTAAAATGATATTATGATACCAGGGTCAAAAGCTCCAAAAGCCGTTCGTGCTTGCACGATTAGGTTTTTGAGCTTTTGACCCGCAAAAACATGAGGATGCAGCGATTTTCAAGGAAAATCAGCGAATCCGAATGTTTTTAGAATTGTGAGAGTTGCATCGCAACGGAGCAATTCGTGGGTATCAGTTGGGGGCAAAAGGTATTTGTGTTTTTACGAAAGTTTTCGTAGGGATCAATTGTAAAAGGGAGGGCACTTATGAATACAGAAAATTTAAAGGAATTCATCGTCCTTGCAGAGACCAAAAACTTTTGGGAGGCATCTGAACGGCTCTATATGAACCAATCTACTCTCTCAAAACATATCAAAAATCTGGAATCAGAACTTGGCATTTCTCTTTTTACCCGAACCACAAGAAGGGTTGAGCTGACCAATTATGGAAGAATCTTTCTTCCCTACGCAAAATCCGTGATTCGTTCTGAATTCGAAGGCTTTCTGCGATCCGCCGACTTCAAAATATTGAAAATGGTTTGCTTACGATTGGTGTGATTCCTTCCATGCCGCAATACCACATCACACAATTTCTGACGGATTTTCAAAAGGCTTATCCGCAAACTTCCATTCGCATCACAGAGGATGATCCAGTCAATTTAATGCAGTATCTTGAAGATGAAAAATGTGAGCTTATCTTTCAACGCGAAGAAAAGATGATCTTTGAGAAAAATTTTCTAACCGACCAGCATATTATTCGTCTTCCTTATATGCAAGACAATCTGGTTGCCATTGTTCCACCGTCGCATCCACTTGCCACATTGCACTCTGTTTCTTTGCAACAATTAAAAAATGAACGCCTATGCCTCATTAAAGAGGGATCTTTGATGTATCAAATTGCGATGGATGCCTGTCAAAATGCAAATTTTGTGCCGAATATTGTCTTTACAAGTCATCGAATCGACTCGATCTTAGATATAGTCGTTAGCCAAAATTGTGTTGCCTTATTGATGGATGCGCATATCACGCAACAATCTGCCATTTCATGGTGTGCCATCCCAATTGTTCCTGTGATTTCGTCGCAGTTGTCACTCTGCTACCGCAGTGATCGAGCGCTCTCCAAAACAGCTCAGCTTTTTGTTGATTTCTGCAGCACAAAACTTTTTCAATCCAATTAAATCAACATTCACAAGGTGAAAAACGCGTATCCTGCACAATCTCATGTAGTAGCTGTGTCATTGTCTCCACTACAAATTGAATCTCCTGCGGTGTAATGGAATCATAATGAATACCGACAGACACTACTACAGGAACCTTCCATTTTTGAGAAAGCACTTTTGCCCACTGATCGCTGATGACATTGTCTCTGTGTCCATCAAATACATGGGAAACTAAATTCGATTGTTCATCTGCAATGCTCACAGAACCAATATGAGACCGATCACCGCCAGCAATCAACAGCTGCACACCACAGTCTGTCTGACAGATAAAAATCTGTACTTTTTTCCCTAAAAGAGTTACTTCTTTTTGCCAACTATTCATTCTCATGATCTGCCCCTTTACTTTATCTTCCAATTACATACCACTCCATGACTTCATTTCATTTTTTAATCCAACCACTTCCAATAGGCGCTCCACAAAATTGTTGGTCCACTCTTCTATCGTCGTGTAATTCTGATAAAAGCTAATCATAGGCGGAACAATGCGAACACCCATTGCACTCAATTCCTGTAAATTTCTCAAATGGATTGGGCTTAGTGGTGACTCTCTTGGCACAAGAATCAAAGGTCTTGCTTCTTTTATCGTCACATCAGCAGCTCGCAATAAAAGATTATCACTGTAGCCCGAAACAATTCCTGCCACTGTTTTCATTGAACACGGCACAACAATCATTGCATCCATAGGAAAGCTACCGGATGCCGGACACTGTCCAATCTCGCCTATGTCATAACATACATCGGCAAGCGACTTCACCTGCTCAGCTGAATATGCGGTCTCCTGAGAAATCGTCAGCTCTGCCCCTCTCGTTAACAGCAGATGCGTTTCAACTGTTTCCATTTCCTTTAATCGCTTTAGCAGTTGAATTGCAATCGGTGCGCCAGATGCACCGCTAATTCCCACCAAAATTCTTTTTGTCTTCATCTGCTCAAACAAAATCCTTCCATTTTTCTTTATCGACATCCATAAACTTTGCTCTAATAAATTTCTCCTTAAGAGCAAACGGAACGGTACAGTCAAAAATTGTCTTGCAGCTAATTCCTTTGTCCAGAATGCTTGCGCTATACAATGGATCTGAGCTTGGATCAAGCGGATGACACCTTACACCTGGAATCATGATACAATCTCGATCTGCCTGAAATCTTGTATTCATCGCCCACAAGACATCTCTTGTATCAAAAATATCGACATCCTCATCGACAAGAATCACATGTTTCAATTCTGGAAATGCGCTAAATGCTAGTAGTGCTGCCTGTCTTTGCTTTCCCTCATCTGTATGAACCGTCTTTCTGCATTGAAGAATTGCCATATATTTTCCACCGCCTGATGGATGGGCATAGACATTTGTCACCTTCCCAGGCAATGCCTTCTCAATCATATTGTAGATGCTGGCTTCTGTTGGAATCCCTGCCAAATTGACATGCTCTTCACTCGGTCCAATTACTGTCTGCATGATTGGATTTTTTCGATGGGTGACTGCTTTTACCTTAATCAACCAACACTCATGACTTGCAACACCATTGTAGCCTGGAAACTCTGGCATCGCATATCCGGTATGCGTATTTTGATCTTCGACCACCTTAATTTTCGGCTGTATTTCTCCTTCAATTACATATTCTGCATTGGCTATTGCATGTTCATTGATTGAAATACAAGGAGTTAATACGACAGGTTCTCTTCGAATTGCACCTGCAATGGAAAGCTCATTGTAACCAAGCGGAGTTGTCGGTGGCTCGAAACAAGATCCAACCTCAATTGCTGGATCGACTCCAATTGAAATCGAAATCGGCAGCGTCTGATTCAACTGGGTCGCTCGCTCTGCCATCACACCAATATGTCTGCTTCCCGGCTGCAAAAAAATCGACAATTCATCCTTTGATTGAATACATAACCGATGAATCGTCACATCGGAACACCCAGTATCTGGATGAGTCGCATAGCACATGCCCATAGTAATATACGGTCCAGCATCAACTGGTGTATTTGTGGGTGCTGGAATTAATTGAAATAAATCAAAGTCAGGGTCTGTTGCTCTGTGAACGACTTCCTGACATGCAGCCTTTTTATTTGATACAACTGGCTCAATCGGATTTAATGCTGCTTTGCACAGAAGCTTTCCTAACTCCTCTTTCTGGCATCCTAAAAGGGCTGCTACTCGCTTTCTACTCGCAAGCAAACCAATTAGCACGCTTGCATCGGTATGACCTTTTATATTGTGAAACAGCATTGCCGGTCCATCAATCGTTGTCGGGCGCATCACCGTTCCTCCTGCACCGACATGCCGATATACACCTGCAAGCTCTGCATTTGGATCCACTTCAATATCAGTCTCGATTACTTGATGATCCATCTGCTTCAGCATTGCTATCGCTGATCTTAAATCATTTATTTCCATAAAAAAAATCTCCTCATTCAAATTTCTTTATCACTCTGCCACTTCAGTATACCTCGCAGCTTTGGATAAAAAAATTCGAAATGAGAAGACTTTTGATTCCAGTTCTGACTTAATTATTAAGAAGACTTTGCATGATTTTTTATTTTGCAGTTAATATGTACTCCATCTGAGTCTCTTTTGGCTTCAGTCCCATTTTTTCATAAAATGCTTTTGCTGAGTCGTTTCCTTCCCAAACATTTAAAGTAACTTCATAGCAGCCGAGTCTCACCGCCTCTTTTTTTACATATTCAAACAGCTTTTGACCGATATGCATCCCTCGAATCGTTGTGTCCACACATAAATCATCGATAAATAGCGAAGTAAACGGCACCATATTGTTTGAAAATGGCTGCTGTCTTAATTTGCAAAATGCATATCCTACCACTTGATCTTTTTCATCCACTGCTACATATACCGGATTTTGATCATCCTCAAACATCTGTAACAGTTCTGCATCTGTATATTTTGTTGTTCCACTCACAAAAATATCTGGTCTTATTTTTGCGTGAATTTCAAGAACCTGTGACAACAGATCCATTACTTTTTTGATATCTTTTTCTTTAGCTCTTCTGATTTCAATTTGCTTCTCCATAATTTTTCCTCTCGATTATTTTATCTTATCAAACAGCTTTGCACATGCCAATGTATCCTTCCACGGCACAACATCACTTTCCAATTTTCCAGCTTGAATACAGCGAATTGCATCCTGAATCTCATATGTAAAACCATTTTTCGTTTCTTGATCTACAAAATGCTCTTTTAATTCCCCGTCATTTCCATATAGATACGCCTCTGATGCATAGTGAGGATGTGGAAGAACGATTTTTCCAAATCGGCCATAAATTACCATCTGCTCCTCTAACTGTGCAACAAAGCTTGTCAGCAAATCAGCAAATGTATCTTCAAAGCAAATGGCAACATGGTCTGTAACATCGACACCTGTATCGCTCCAAGTTGCCGACACGGATATATTTTTAATTGCCTGGTTTAAAATAAACGTCGTAATTTCATATGCATAGACAGTAATATCCTTTGCCGCGCCACCTCCCAACTTTGGATTAAAATACCGATTTTCTTTTTCATCTGGCGCCAAAAAGCCAATATTACACTGCAAAACGGTTGGCTTTCCGATCTTTTCTTGTTCCACCCACCTTTTTACCTGTTGCACAGCAGGAAGATACCGACTCCACAAAGCTTCCATAATAAAAATCTTTTTCTCACTCGCTAGCGCATACAAATTCTTCGCTTCCTCTGAATTTTGAAACATCGCTTTCTCACACAAAACAGGCACGTTGTGATTTACGCAGAGCACACTCAAGCGATAATGATCATTTGTTGTCACTGCAATATAGGCACAATCTGGTTTTTCTTTCTCCAATAGTGTCTCGTAATCATCATAATAGCTTTCAACACCATTCTCCTTCGCAAAGTTTTCTGCTCGCACAAGACTTTTACTGGCAACTGCACATACCTCGCATCCATCAATTCGCGATACGGCATCACAAAACCGTCTTGCAATATGACCTGCCCCTAAAATGGCAAAACGAAAATTTTTCATAAGAACCCTCCTAGTATCAACTCCTAAGTAATTGTTATCGTATTTAATTTCTCATTACCTAATTATTCTCTTTTTTATACGCATCTTAAATTTCTGGCGAGTAGTCTATCTTAACCTCCCTGATCGGCTTCAAAAATTGATCTACATCATAATACAGCTGCTCCAATATCGGTATTAGGTCAATATATTCCTCAACCTCACCTACACTGCTATACTTTGCTATCACAACCAGATAACCATGATCCCACTCCACTACTTTTATGTATCGTTCCAAACGAGTAGAGGTTCGAAAGCGAATCACGTCATCATTAAATTGAAATATTGTGTAGTTCCCTTGACTCCTTAAAATGGCGCATGTGTTCACTTTTTCACCTCCATTTCTGACTATCATTTGTTACTGTCTCTAATGCGCTACTTCATAATCTTATCCATCAATGATTTATAGCTGTCCACAACATCGTAAACAACATTGCTATTAGAGATCGCTTTAAAGTGTTCTCTTGCACAATGAATCTTGGATTCCTCAATCAAACGCAACTGCATAGAAGACATAGAACCCTTCGTTTCCGCCACAAAATAGATATGCTTTACTTTGCCCTCATAGAAAGCGATTGCCCAGTCAGGGTTATAATGTCCTACCGGAGTTGAAATATAGAATCCATCCGGTAGCTTCACATATACGGCCACATCCGTGTTGATATCCAGTTCTGTAGCAAAGTCGCGTTCATTGGTCGAATCGAACACAACATGATCGTACAAATGCTTCTTTGCTTTCATCGCATTGATGCCTAACCTACTCTTAATAGTCGGATCGGTAAAGACCTCCGTGCCGTAACACTCATCTAAAACATTGTAAGTAATGTGCTGAATAATTGCCTTAGCTTTTTCATCATTGATGAGCGCAGCTGGCAGACCTGACCCCGAAACTTCGTCCTAACTGATAGCCAGGTTTTCATGCACTCGACCTTATTATGCCTGAAAATCCAGAATTGAAAGGGAGAATCGACCCTATTGCTTCTTCGCATTCTCTTCCAATTCCAGCATGTATTTATCAAAGTCAGACATAAACAATCTGTCCTGAATGACTCGATACTTTTCAAATTCAGTCTCAGCTTTTGCCTTGGCAATCTCTGCCGTAATCTTACCTGCGTCCAGAAGAACTTCTCTGTCATCCGCCATCAGGAATAGATCCAGACGCTTTGCCCAGTCCTCCATTGTCATCGGAATGTGACGTTCTGCACGATCCTCTGCCAGATGTCAACAACTCGGTCATAGAATGGCCGAGCATGCAAAGTTTCCCTTGAATACCGGACATTCAATTTCCGCCCTTTGAAAATAAGTCCACATTACACAATACGAATAACGCAGGCAGATCCTCTCCGGACAGTCCATCTTACAGTCATGCCGTAAGAAGACGGTGGTTGTTGATATGTTCTGCTCTACTCACAGATGAGATCCTACAGCATCATGTAAGATGTTACAGGGTCCCGTCTGCTTTCATGCAGATGCTGCTTGTTTTGTTTTATATGCGATATGCCGTTTTTCATATACG